>NZ_POTC01000018.1 GCF_002906255.1 Novacetimonas maltaceti
AAGCCACGACTTCAGATCAGGCGGCAGAAGATACGGCTGAGACCGGTCAAACGGGATGAAGCTGCTCATCTCACCACCTTACAACTTCACCTCTTCACAGGGTACCCCAACCCGACAGGCTGCTAAAGCTCTTTCCCAAGGGGAATATGATACCAATGCCCCTGTTCAAAAATCACCGGGGCATGGGTTTCCTGATCGTTGACGATCTGGCCTTCGGCAGGTGCCGTCATGTGTCTGATCTGTTTTTCGGTCATGGTGGGAAGAACGATGCCCTGTCTTGTGCTGATGGCCTTATCCAGTATGACATTTCCCGCGAATTCCACGTCCCGGCCGACATGCACATTACTGTTGAATGTCACTTCCCCATCGGGAGAAATCGAAAGCGCGTTGAGGGAGCGTGTCATATCCCTGCCCGGTCCGGGAACGACGAAGTTGAGGGTTCCATATTCGTCGTCTGTGATCGCGGGATAGGATCTGGCACCGATCTGAAGTCCCTGTCGTGCGATCAGTCGGCCAGAGATCGCGGTATCACCAGACCCGGTCAGTTCCAGCGCGTCCGCATAACGGGTTACAAAATGCAGGTTCCCCTGATAATCGCCAAATATCTTGACCCGGTTGGGATCTGAATGGCCAAAGGAAATCGGGCCAAGTTCGCCAAGCCAGAGCGCGGGCGCACAGATGTCGCCCGGACATCCGGTATTGGCGTAACGCAGGTCAATGGCAGCGTCCTTGTAAGCGCCCATGATCTGAAAGGCGCTGTCGTAAAAGGTATAGGCCCCGGCCCGGAGCAGGATGCCGTTTCCGACCTCCAGATTGTTATGGCTGTCGTCTTTCTGCTGCTGTGATCCGACGATCAGGGCAACCCTGTCATGCCCGTCATCGGCACCGCTGGCATAAAGGTCTATTTCCGCGGATTCGATCCCCCCGGCTTTTGAGGACGGCAAACCGGTCTGGTCGATCACGCCTGTATTGATGCCAGAAATCTGGCTTCGCGGACCGTGGCTGTCCGTAATGGCGGGACGGATTGCAAAAAGGTTCGCATCCGTCTTGATCGCGCCGTTATAGGAGGCCGCAGTTAGCTGGCTGCTGAGGCAATAGACCTGCCCCCTGTTTTCGATATTGGCTTCCTCGCAGTTTTCAGTGATGCCAAAATGGGCGTTGTAGACAGGATTTTCCGGTGTGTTCCAGTTTTTCGCAGGCGTATTGATATTGTAATCCACGCTGACCACCGCCCCGTCCCCGGCGTGATTGCCGTTCTTGGCAATGTTGAGGGTGCCGGCATAGTTGGAGATGACCGTATCGGCAGTAGGCGTGGGGAAGATGCGGAAACTGTTACCGGAGGCCGCATCCCTTGCCCCGTCTGAAATCCAGATCTGTGTACCCCGATAGCCCGAAACCGGCGGGGTCCGGTATGTGAAGGATCCTGCTGGCATGTGTAGCAGTGCCATGGAGGGAAAACTTCCCCGATAGGCGTCAAGGGAAAGGCTCTCGTCGCTCCCATCGAACTTCCCCCCGAAATCCAGCGGGGACAACGTATCGTTGAAATGCTGCGCCAGTGTACGTGATGTCGTGCCCGCCGCTGCCTGCGCGTGCGCCCGACTGGCGTCCCCGTCAAAGCTTCCTGCGATATCTGCCAGATGTCGTGGATGATCCGCAGGGGCCGCCTGCGCAACGCTCTGTGCGATGCCGATGCAAAGGGAAGCCGTCAGGATATGTTTCAGGCATGTGCTGTAAATATATATGAATAATGGAAATGACGTGTGTGGGGCGTGTCTTCGTGCTGATCCGTCTCTTGTGGAAAATGCTTGATGGGACATGGCGGTATCCGCAGTGTAATTAATTGAAAATTAACGAAATAAAAATAACCATGCCCTGATTGATAACGATAATAAATTAACAAGTAATGAATCTTTAATTACTTATTAATAGTTGACTATAATACGCATGTATTTTATATTGTTCTGAATGGCCTATTTTAAAAGGTTGATCCTGACATGATTCCGTATTCTGTTCTTTCACCGCTGGCTGAAGAAAGCGGTGCACATGTAATCATATCCAAGACGCTGTTCCGGTTCCTGTTGTCGGAATACCTGAAATCCCTTCCATTCGATGAAAAGGCCTATCTGGAAACAAATCCCGATGTCGATGCTGCGGTCCATCGGGGGGAGATGGAAAGCGGCAGGGAGCATTTCCTGTACACGGGCTTTTTCGAAGGCCGTGAGACAGGCAGCAGCGAGTTCGATGAAAAATGGTACCTGAAGAACAATCCCGACGTCGTGGCATCCGTCCGGCGCGGTGACTGGACGACGGGCAAGGAACACTGGCTGGCCATGGGGCGTGCCGAGCTGCGCGCGCCCTGCCGGGCACTGGTGCCATTGTATGATACGTGGCGTCAGTTCCTGCTGGACAGCAAGTATAAATAAGAACGGAATATAGAAATTTCAGGATGTGTTGCAGGGAGTTCGGAATATATGGGTGGTAATATGGACGATTTCATAGCGGACTCGGCCCACCGTTATATTGCGTCCCTTGCCGCCCGCCATGATGGGCTTCCCGAGGTCCCGGAAGACCTGTCGTCTGTGCTCGGGCGGCTGGAATATCTCCAGCGGGCACATCCCAGCGCACGTGACATCATGCTCGGGATTGGCCTGTGCCGCCTGGCGATGGGCGAACCGCGGGCTTCGGAACCCTTCGAATATCTCTCCGGGCATGTGCTTTCCCCTGTTGCGCGGTTTTTCCTGCTGCTGACACGCCTGAAATTCGGCGCGCATGACCGCACCTTTGGTGAGTTGCGCTCCTTCCTGCGTGAAACCGCCATTGTCTTTGATGATGTCGCGTTCGAGGTCTTCAGCACCCTCTCGGCCGTGCATCGCTGTGACGGGTGGTGCGCCATGTGGCCAGACGGGCGTATCGCCGTGGGCCTTGCGGATGGGAAAGATGGTGATGTCACATGGCATCATGATGACATGGAACATCGGGCGGAACTGGCGTCACTGGGGTCCTTCGCCGGGTTTGGTGTATATGAAATCACCAATTTCGAACTTCCCGCCAGCCTTCCCGTCATCCATGTGCGCCATGATGGCCGTGACATGCTGGGCAGTGCGCTTGAACCACGCACCATCTGGCGTTGCGAAGGGTTTGTCGAAGGGTGCGCCGAAGGCCTGACAGGGTGGTTCCGTTATCCCAACAACCTTGGGGCGGATGAACATGTGCGGGTCCGCGCGATGGAGGATGACAGGCTACTGTTCGACGACGAGGTGGGAGACGGATGCTCCGACCTTCTTGTCGCGGAAAAAGCGCGTACGCCATTCCTGATCCCGTGGAGCGACCTGGACGGGGTGGAAACGCCCGCCGTCCGGGTCACGGACCGTTTCGCGCAGGAATTCTATGGCAGCCCGCTCGATCCCCTTGCGGGCGCGCGGTACGCCCGCGCACAGGCGCAATGGGTGGCGCGGACGTTCCCCACCGCCTGTTCCAAATCCTCCATGCCGGATTCCAACCAGCCTTTCCCGGCCCTGTACTCCCCTCAATTCAGGGAGGGCGTGCATCAGGAGGCGGGTTCCGGCAGGGTTGGGCGTCCTGTTGCCATTATCATCCCGGTCTACAAAGGGTATGAAGTAACCAGGGAATGTATCGAACTTGCCCTGCAATGGCGTGGGCCGGATGATCGCCTGGTCGTCATCAACGATTTCTCGCCCGATCCGCGCATTGTCAGCTTCCTTGAAGGGGTTGCGGACAGGGAGGGCATCACGGTCGTGCATAACGAGCGCAATCGCGGCTTTACCTGTTCGGCCAATCGTGGATTGCGTGAAGTCGGGCAGGATGAAGATGCGGTCCTGCTCAACAGCGATACCATCCCGCCGCCCGACTGGATCACGAAGCTGCAACAGGCCGTCTATCGCGCGCCGGATATCGGCACGGCGACGCCACTTTCCAACGCTGCGACAATCTTCAGCTATCCCCGCAAGGATGGGAACAATCCGATCCCCTCCCTTGACGAGGTGAGGGAGCTTTCCTCCCTGCTGGCGGAAATTGACAGCAGGGAGATCATCGAGGTTCCGACCGGGCATGGCTTTTGCATGTATATCCGGGCGGAGTGCCTGCACCAGACGGGCGTACTGCGCGAGGATGTCTTCGCCCAGGGCTATGGCGAGGAAAATGATTTCAGCCGGCGGGCCGCGTCGCTGGGGTGGCGGCATGTCGTGTGCCTTGGCACCTATGTCGGCCATGCCGAAGGGCAGTCCTTCAGCGCGTTCAAAGGCGACCTGATCCGGCGCAACCTTGCCCTGCTGAACGGACTGCATCCCGGCTATGACCGTCTTGTCCATGAATGGCAGGAGCGCAATCCCCTGCAGCGGTTCCGGCGTGACCTCGATATCCGCCGCCTGTCACATGCCATCGGAAACCGCCAGACCGTCGCCCTCATGACGCATGACCGTGAAGGGGGCGTGCATCGTTTCGTACGCGAACGCGCGGCTTCCATCCTTGAAAATGGATGTGTACCTCTTGTCATTTCCCCATGTGCGGCAGAGGGGGAAGGCGACTATCCCCAGTGGGAAGTCGCACCCTGCCTGGCGGATGAGTATCCCAATATCATCCTGTCGCGCCGTGGGCCGGGCCTGCGTGAACTCCTGCTGTCCCTTCATTGCGGGAAAATGGAAATCCACAGCTATATTGGTGCAGGAATCAAGGACATCCACTGGGTTTCGCTCTTCGGGTTCGACTATGATGTCTATCTCCATGACTACTCATGGTTCTGCCCGCAGATTACGCTGGTCTCCCATAACAGCCTCTATTGTGGGGAGCCGGAGCTTTCGGCCTGCCAGACCTGCGTCATGGACCGTGGCCATGCAACGGGGGATGACACGGCGCTGCCGCTGCTGCGGGAACTGGGAACGGATATCTTCCGGCGCGCCCGGGCGGTGATTGCGTCCTGCCATGACGTGGCCACACGGTATCGCCGGCATATCGATGTGCCCGTGGTTCTGGAACAGTGGGAGGCCCCGGTCCCGACGCAGGACATCGTCTTTACCCCCAGGGATCCCACGGATGTCAGGCGTATCCTGCTGATCGGGGCGATCGGCATTGAAAAAGGATATGACCTGCTGCTCAGGCTTGCGCGGCATGTGGCGGCATCCGGACTGCCGCTGCGGTTTTCCATCGTGGGGTTCACATGCGATGATTCACGACTGCTGGAAACAGGGGTTGTTGAAATCACCGGACGTTATGCCGAAAATGAACTGACATCGCTGATCCGGATGCAGAAATGTGACTGGGGCTTCCTGCCTGCGGTATGGCCGGAGACATGGTCCTATGTGCTGACGGAATTCTGGCGGCATGATTTTCCCGTCGTGACGTTCGACATCGGTGCCCCTGCCGAACGCATCAGGACCGCAGGCGGGGGGCTCGTCATTCCGCTGCACCTTCCCGTGGCTTCCGTGGCCAGTGTCCTGCTGAATCCCGCACGGTTCATGTCACGGTGATGTATGGCGGTCAGGACAGGGAATATCGTGATGTCGGCTGAAGGTTTGGGCACGAAACCTGACTGGGCCTGTTTCGACGCGTCATGGTACAAACGGCATTACCATGTCATCCTCGATACGTTCGGGCTGCATGATGATGAAAGCATCACGCAGTTCTATGAGGAGTTCGGGGTCAATCTGGCCCATTCCCCGAACGTGTTTTTTGACGAGGAATGGTACAGGACGTCCTATCCCGATATCCTGCCGCTGATCGAGGCCGGGGAGATCGCGTCCGGGTTCGCGCATTATTGTGCTGGCGGCTTTGCGCAGCGTAATCCCAACTGCTTCTTTGACGAAGAATTCTATTGCCGGACGCAGGTCTGCATGTCCACCCAGCAGCTTGAGGCCCATGGGTTGCGCAACGGGTACGACCACTACCTGATCTATGGCGCGCGGGAAGGACGTGACGCGTCGCTGTTCTTTTCCATGAAACTGTTTCTGAGGGAAAATCCGGATTTCCTTTATGACCGGCGCAAGGGCGCGTTTGTGTCCTTCCTTGAAAATTTCATGGATCCGGCGATTGTCACGTGTCGCACATCCGCCTGTTTCGATCCTGAATGGTATATGCGGGCCTATCCTGATGTTGCCGAACATATAAGCGAATGGCAGCATCCGTTACGGCATTATCTGGGCAATCCGGCCCCCAGCGCGTTTGACCCCAATCCGTTCTTCAGCGAACGGTTCTATGCCCAGACAAATCCTGATGTCGCAACGGTGGTGGCCGGGGGGGCTTTTCGCAACGCCTATGAGCATTTTCTGCGCTATGGACAATATGAATACCGACGTCCATGCGCGAACGTGAATCTTGCGGAGTATGCGCGCGACCCGAGTGTCTCCGACGCCGTGGAGAAAGGGGAATACCCGACGCCGTTCGGGGCCTATGCCGTGCTGTATGGGAAAACCCCCGATGCGGATGGCGGGCGGCAGGAGCCTGAAATCCTCTGCAAACGCGCCTATCGCCGGATGGCGGAGGTCCGGGCCGCGACGGTTCTGCAGCAGGGACTGGATTTTTCCTGTGACCTGCCGGAACTGAGCGTCGTGATGGTGGTCCATGACCAGTTCGCCTTTACCATGACAGCACTGTCCTCGTTGCGTGCGACCTGTCGCGGGACGATTCAGGTGATTCTTGTCGATGGGGCTTCGACAGACGCAACTTCCGTGATCGAGCGTCATGTCGCAGGGATCGAGGTCATCCGCTTGTCGGAAAATGTCGGCTTTCTTGCCGGATCGAACCTTGGCTTGGCCAGGGCGGTGGCACCCTATGTCCTGTTCCTCAATAACGATGTGGAGTTGATGGCCGGTGCCGTGGATACGGCATTGGACCGGCTGCGTCGGGAGGAAGGCACAGGGGCGGTGGGGGCGAAACTGGTCCGCACGAACGGAGAGTTGCAGGAAGCGGGAAGCATTGTCTGGAACGATGGCACGACATCCGGTTACCTGCGCGATGCGTCTCCGTTGCTGCCAGAAGCAAATTTCGTACGTTCGGTTGATTTCTGCTCCGGTGCGTTCCTCATGGCGCGGACGGACATCGTCAAGGCGCTCGATGGCTTCGATCCCCTGTTCGCACCGGCCTATTATGAAGAAACCGACCTGTGCGTGCAGATCCGCCAGCGTGGTTTTGACATCGTATATGATCCTGACGTGGTCGTCCTGCATTACGAATTCGGCAGCGGGAAGTCCGGCGAAATTGCATCATACCTGGGACGGAACATCGGAAAGTTCTTTCACAAGAACCGCGAATATGTGGAAGGGAAATATTCGCGGGATGAAGCCAATGTGCTGAAGGCACGCTTTGCCGATGCTGGCAGCAGGCGTGTCCTGTTCATCGAGGACTACCTGCCACAGCCTGAAATCGGGGCGGGCTTTCCCCGTTCCAATGACATCGTGCGTACGATGGTGGAGGCACTGGGGTTGCATGTCACGGTCTATCCCATCTTTCCGCCACGCCGTGCGCCTGTGACACGATACCGGAACTTCCCTGACAGGGCGGAGGTCATGTGGGATCGCGGGATTGGTGATCTTGAAACCTTCCTGCATGGTCGTGCCGGGTATTATGACGTCATATGGATCGGCAGGACCCATAACGCGGATCGCCTGAAGCCTGTTCTTGCGGCATGTGGCGAGGCGCTGGCGGGATGCCGGGTCGTGCTGGATACGGAGGCCATCGCTACATTGCGCCAGCATGGCAGGATGCGGATCATGGGCCAGACGGACCTGCCCGACCTGAATGGCATGCTGTGTTATGAACTGCGGAATACGGATTTCATCGACCGGTTCGTGACAGTCAGCAGTGAAGAGGCCACCCTTGTCAGCGGGGTCGTGAAACAGGATGTCCATGTTCTGGGCCATGTGAAAACTCCAACCCCGCAGGGTCGTCCGTTTGGGGAACGCAGGCATTTCCTGTTTGTCGGGGCGATCCAGAACCTGGAATCCCCCAACTGGGATGCGCTTTCATGGCTGAACGATCATGTCGTGCCGTATCTCGACAGTTTGCTGCCCGATGACGTCCGTATCAGGATGGCCGGGTATGTTGGCGGGGATATCGACCTGTCCACCATATTGACGCATCCCCGGTTTGAACTGCTGGGGGCTGTCGAAGACCTTGCTCCCCTGTATGAGGCACATCGTGTCTTCATTGCCCCTACGCGTTTTGCTGCCGGTATCCCGTACAAGGTCCATGAAGCTGCGGCCCATGGCCTGCCCATTGTCGCAACGGACCTTCTTGTCAGGCAGGTCGGGTGGGAAGCTGGGGCGGATATTGCCAGCGCGCCGGAAACCCAGCCGCTGGCATTCGCGGGGGCAATGCAACAGGTCTATACGGATGAAAACCTGTGGACCCGGATCCGTCGTAATGCCCTGCACCGGATCTTCCTTGAAAACCGTCCTGATGATTACAGCAGACGGTTGCAGGACATCCTGAATTTCAACAACTGAAAACAGGCCGTCCATAAAACGCAGGCCAAATCGCAAAGAAGTTTTTGGTGAAGCTTTTTTCAAAAAGCTTCAGGAAACGATACATTTTTGAAAAAATCAGCACCCGAGAACTTTTGTCAATCTCATGAAGGGGCGTTTTGAAACTGCCCTTCATGCCGGATGGGACAGCGTACGCCCGCAAACTGTGGGGCACCGTGAAGCATATATTAACAGAAACCTTATAACATAAGGAGCCAATATGCTGATAAATAACATTTAAGAGGAAAATATAATGGAACCCGTCCGGTTGGTCATTTGGGATCTGGATGAGACATTCTGGAACGGCACATTGAGTGAAGGCGGCATACAGCCCGTCGCACGGAACATGGCTTTGCTAAAGACCCTGTCTGAAAGGGGTATCGTCAATTCCATATGTTCAAAAAACAATTTTGCGGATGCTGAACGCGAACTGAAAAAAATGGGTGTCTGGGAGTATTTCATTTTCCCACAGATCGCCTTTGCGCCCAAGGGACCAATGATCCGGGAAATCGTCGAGGCAACCAACCTGCGCCCGGAGACGATGATGTTCATTGATGATAATCCGATGAATCTCAATGAAGCCCTGTTCTTTTATGAGGGCATGCAGGTTGCTGATCCATCGATTATTGAGACTATACCTGAAGATGACAGGTTTCAGGGAAAGCCGGATACGGGGATGGAGCGCCTCGCGCGCTATAAGGTGCTGGAGGAAAAGCACAAGGACAGGACAGGGATGCAGGGGGATAACATAGACTTCCTGCGGCAGAGTGATATCAGGATCAGTTTTCATTATGATATCGAAAAAGAATTCGACCGCATACATGAACTGGTCAACAGAACCAATCAGCTGAATTTCACCAAGAATCGCTGGCCGGAGAACCGGGAGGCAGCATGGGACGTGTTCCAGAAAGAGTTTTCAGAAAGATTCCCCGCGACTTCTGGATATATAAAAGTCTCTGACAAATACGGAAATTATGGGATCTGCGGTTTTTTTCTGATCGGGGAGCGCAGGGCGACGCATTTTCTGTTCTCATGCCGTATCATGAGCATGGGGGTCGAGCAGTTCTGCTGGAACCATCTGATGCGCCCGCATGTCCATGTTGTCGGTGATGTCATCTCGTCACTGGATGGTGACGTCAACTGGATTACGATTGTTGATGATGTCGATGATGATTCAAACAACTTCATTCATGATTACGCAAAAAACCTCAAGGTCTGCCTGAGGGGAGCCTGCGATTTCACGTCAATGGAACATTATTTCCGTGCCCGGTACAATGTTCTGGGTGAATTCCCGCTGGCCTATAAATCATGGGCGTTCAGCCCGTGGGTAAGGACGATTGCCGCAACCGATGCCCTGCAGACGCCACAGGGCCGTGAACTTCTGTCGCGCACAAGCATCTTTCCGGACAACTATCTGGACTCTGCAGTCATCAGCGGGGATGCTGATATTTATGTGCTTTCGTTTTCTGTCGAATATGCCGCGCATTTATACAGGTCCCGTTCCACAGGGGTCACGGTTTCGCTGTGTAACGATTTCCTGGCAGGGCGGGATTTCAGTGAAACGTCCTATGAAACACTGGTCAGGAATTTTGGTCGTGATCCCGGCTTTTCCGAAAGCGAATGGGAATTCATGCAGCAGGAATTTGAATTCTTCGCACATCATGACATCGGGATGTTCATGGCGGATGTCTGCAAACTGTTCGAGAAACTGAAAGGCAAAAAGGTCATCATTCTTGTCCTGAATGAACGGGTGGGATCAGATGACTGGATCAAATCCGTTTATGGCAACATCAACCGGATCGTTGTCCCCCTGTCGAAAATATATGGGTTTGATCTGGTGGATTATGGAAAATATGTTCAATCCGTAGAAGATCTTGCATCGCTAGATGATCACGGGGTCCATTTCTCCCGTGAAGTCTATCTGAAAATGGCGACAGAGATCATGAATATCTGCGACAGATATGCAATCGAAAACGAAAAAGCCGATTGAGCGCAAGTATCTATGATTTTGAACCTGACGCTGGTCCCACCTGATCCGCAGGACGCGGCATATCCCCGGTCTGACAGGAACATGACCGGGGATATGGTACGTTTTTCAGACCGGCCCGGCATATGATTTATTTTCTGTTTATGAAGCGTATATAAAATCATGCAATCAGGGAAAGGAACATAAAATGAACGTGGTTGCAGTGATGAGGCTTCTTAACGAAGATGATGTTATAGAAGCAAATATAAGACATCATCTGGCGCATTTTAACCGCATCATTATTCTGGATGACGGCAGCGCGGACAGGACATTGGACATCATCGAGAAGATGATTGACGAAGGCCTGGCAATCACTCTCATAAAAAAACCATGCATCGTGTCCAGTGAACGCGAAAGGAATACGTTTCTATACAATATTGCCTGCACGGATTTCGACGCGGACTGGGTGTTTTTCATAGATGCAGATGAATTCATCGACATGCGTGGCAGGGTCGAAGGTTTTCTGAATTTCATCAAAACGGTTCCCCCTGAATTTGAATCCATCCTGCTTCCCATCAGAAACTATATGGATACGGTATTTGACAAAAAGGAAGAGCTGGTCGTCCCCCACAGGATGGTATGGCGCACGATCGAAAATATCGGTGTCCTGAAAGTTGCGGTCAGGGGAAGGATTCCAGGTCACATCCAGATCAGTGAAGGCAATCATACCGCCTATCGTGATGGTGTTGAATTGCGGGCCTTTGGTGGCAGCAACCTGTGCATCGCGCATTACCCCAGAAGGTCTGGCTGGCAGGATATCTACAAGTGGATCATCATGCGTCTGAAGATCACGGCGGCAGGCCAGCGGGAAGTGGAAAAGGGCACAGGGTCGCATTATGTCGAACCCCTGCGGATACTGATGGATGACCCCAACAGGATTCTCAATGACAAAGGGTTTTTCGAAAGGACGCCCAACAGTCATTATACCATGGACATGATGAAGTATGATGGCGGAGACCTCAGATATACCGAGGAAACGGACTACAAGGCCAAATGCATCAAACTGGTGCTGGACTGTTCGTTTTCCATCGCGCGGGCATTCGGGCAGGAAATGGATGAAAACCCACAGTTGCGGGACCGGATCCTTGCCTGATGGCGATGTAGGTAAAAAATAAAAGTTTTTTGGGTGCTGCCTTTTTTTTAAAAGGCGGCGTATTTTTGAAGCTTTTTGAAAAAAGCTTCACCAAAAACTTCTTTCTGTTTTTCTGCCGTAGTACGGACAAAAGAAAACCCCTCCTGCGGCACACAGGAGGGGTCATCAGTCACTGGCCGGATGGCACGGGACCTTACGTATTCATCGCGTCGAAGAAATCCTTGTTCGTCTTGCTGTATTTCAGCTTGTCGAGCAGGAAGTCCATCGCATCCATCGTGCCCATCGGCGCCAGGATACGGCGCAGGACCCACATCTTCGACAGGTCGGCGCGATCCACCAGCAGCTCTTCCTTGCGGGTGCCACTCTTGGTGATGTCGATGGCCGGGAACGTGCGCTTGTCCGCCAGCTTGCGGTCAAGGATCAGTTCGGAGTTGCCGGTGCCCTTGAACTCTTCAAAGATCACCTCGTCCATGCGGCTGCCGGTATCGATCAGGGCGGTGGCAATGATCGTCAGCGACCCGCCTTCCTCGATATTACGCGCGGCGCCAAAGAAACGCTTGGGCCGCTGCAGCGCATTGGCGTCCACACCACCGGTCAGCACCTTGCCCGATGACGGCACGACCGTGTTGTAGGCGCGCGCCAGGCGGGTGATCGAATCCAGCAGGATGACCACATCGCGCTTGTGCTCGACCAGGCGCTTGGCCTTTTCCAGCACCATTTCGGTCACCTGCACATGGCGCGTTGCCGGTTCGTCGAAGGTGGAGGACACGACCTCCCCCCGAACGGAGCGGGCCATGTCGGTCACTTCCTCGGGGCGTTCGTCGATCAGCAGCACGATCAGGAACACTTCGGGGTGGTTCGCGGAAATGGAGGACGCGATGCTCTGCAGCATCACCGTCTTGCCGGTGCGCGGGGGGGCGACGATCAGCGCGCGCTGCCCCATCCCGATGGGGGAGACAAGGTCGATCACACGCGGGGTAAAGTCGCGGGTCTGGCCCTTGCCCTTCCCCTTGGCGGTGCTTTCGGCCGGCCCCACGGCGGTGTTCTCGACTTCCATCTGCAGGCGGCGTTCGGGATACAGCGGCGTCAGGTTGTCGAAATTGATCCGCTGGCGCACGGCCTCGGGCGGTTCGAAATTGATCGTATCGACCTTGAGCAGCGCGAAATAACGCTCCCCATCGCGCGGGGCGCGGATCTGCCCCTCCACCGTGTCGCCGGTGCGCAGGCCAAAGCGCCGCACCTGGCTGGGGGAGATGTAGATGTCGTCGGGGCCGGGCAGGTAGTTCGCCTCTGGCGAGCGGAGGAAGCCGAAGCCGTCCGACAGGATTTCAAGTGTCCCATCCCCGTAAATTGCCTGGTCATTTTCAGCCAGCGTCTTGAGGATGGTGAACATCAGTTCCTGCTTGCGCAGGGACGATGCGTTTTCAATATTCAGACTTTCGGCATAAGCCAGAAGGTCTGCTGGTGTTTTGGCCTTGAGTTCGGCGAGATGCATGCAAGCGTTGCCTTGGACTGGCAGTTCAGGGGGAGGGAATGGATAATATCCGGTGTGACAGGAACAGGCGTGTTGTCACATCCCAGCATCTGCAGACGAAGTCAGAAATGCGACGTGGATATTACATTCATCAGAGGATAAGGCGTGGCGATCGGGCGACCGCCAGCACATAGGGTGTCAGGTATCCCAAAGTGAGGCAAAAGTCAATGGCGGATTGTGATTACTTTCCCAGCCATCCCTTGCGCCAGAACCACAGCAGCGGCAGCACCACGGTCGCGGCCATCAGAGCCAGCGAGTACCAGTATCCATATTTCCAGTTCAGTTCGGGGATATCATGGAAATTCATCCCATATATCCCGGCAACCAGAGTGGGCGCCACACCGATGAAGCTGACCACCGTCAGGATCTTCATCCCGTTATTCTGTTCAATACTGATGAAGCCCAGAGTGGCGTCGAGCAGGAACTGCACCTTGTTCGATGTCTGCGAGACGAAGTCATTGAGCGACTTGATGTCGCGCTCCACCGTCGCCAGCCGCCCCTGCAGCTTGTCGGACAGGTCGCGCTTCTTGTTCTCGGTCACGAAGATGGTGATGCGTTCCAGGCCCAGCAGGCTGTCGCGCACCGATGATGTCAGATCACCCGAACGTCCCACGCGGCTGAGCATGCTGCGCAGCAGACCGTCCATGCGCCGCATCCCGCCATGTTCGGACTGGAACACATCCTTCGACATGCCGTCGAGCGACTGCCCCAGATGTTCAAGGATATCGGCCAGCCGGTCCACGACCGCTTCGAGCAGCAGGGTCACGCACTCATCGCCAGACAGGCGCGTGGACTGCCCCGCCACCTGCCGCGCCACCACGTCGAACGCGGTAAAGCCGGTAAAGCGGATCGTCAGCAGCCGGTCGCGCATCAGGATGAAGCCGACGGGGGAGACGAAGAAGTCATCCCCGATCTGGCGCACCAGCGGCGTGGACAGGTACACCGCGTCATCTTCCATGAACAGGCGCGACGAACTTTCGATTTCGTCCAGGTCGGCGCGGGTGGGGATGCGCTGCCCCGTGATGTGGGCGGCCAGGGTCTGTTCGTCCTCGGTCGGATCCAGCAGGTCCAGCCAGGGCACATCCTTGACCTCTTGTGCATCGGCCTCGCTCGTGATCGTCCGGGCGGGCGAGCCGGGCCTGTGCGCAAGAAACATAAGTGATCCTCTTTTCGTATCCTGTCGCGGCCTATCATCGGGACAACCGGCTTTATGTCAAATCGTGACAGTCAGGCCAAGGGCTCAAGGGGCAGGGGGGTGGTGTTTTTGCGCCATCGGGTCCAGAACGCCGTAGGCGTATCATCGCGCGGGCACGTGCGATATACCATCATCGACACCCGCATGAATTTTATTCCCTGTGGAGAGCAAAGTTGAGCGCAGCACAATCCCCGGCCCCGCCGTCCCGCGCGAACAGCCTGCGCACCGGCCCGGACGAACACGGGCGGTTCGGTATCTTTGGTGGCCGCTTTGTTGCCGAAACCCTGATGCCGCTGGTCCTCGAACTGACCGAAGCCTACAGGGAAGCGAAGGCGGACCCCGAATTCCATCGTGAACTGGACTATTACCTCAAGGATTATGTCGGCCGCCCCAGCCCGCTGTGGTTCGCCCGTCGCCTGACGGAGGAACTGGGCGGCGCGCGCGTCTACATGAAGCGCGAGGAGCTCAACCACACAGGCTCGCACAAGCTGAACAACGTGATGGGGCAGATCCTGCTTGCCCGTCGCATGGGCCGCACGCGCATCGTCGCCGAAACCGGCGCGGGGCAGCATGGCGTTGCGACCGCCACGGTCTGCGCCCTGTTCGGCATGAAATGCTGCATTTATATGGGCGCGACCGATGTGGAGCGGCAGAAGCCCAACGTGTTCCGCATGCGCCTGCTGGGGGCGGAGGTCATTCCCGTCACCGCCGGAGCCGGCACGCTGAAGGACGCGATGAACGAGGCGATGCGCGACTGGGTCACCAATGTGCGCGACACCTACTTCCTTGTCGGCACGGTGGCGGGCCCGCATCCCTATCCGGAGATGGTGCGCGATTTCCAGTCGATCATCGGCGTGGAGACGAAGCAGCAGATCCTCGCGGCCGAAGGTCGCCTGCCCGACGCCATTGTGGCGGCCATCGGTGGCGGATCGAACGCGATGGGGATCTTCCACCCGTTCCTTGATGATGCGTCCGTGCGCCTGATCGGCGTGGAAGCCGCCGGGCGCGGCCTCGACAGCGGGGAGACCGCAGCCTCCATCGAACGTGGACGCCCCGGCGTGCTGCATGGCAACCGTACCTACCTGCTGCAGGATGCAGACGGGCAGATCGCGGAGGCGCATTCCATCAGCGCGGGCCTCGATTACCCCGGCATCGGGCCGGAACATTCATGGCTGCATGATATCGGCCGTGCCGAATATGTCGGCGCCACCGATGACGAGGCCCTGGCCGCGTTCCAGCTCTGCACCCGGACGGAGGGGATCATCCCCGCGCTGGAATGTGCCCACGCGCTGGCCTATGTCGCGAAGCTGGCGCCCACCATGTCGCCGGATCAGATCATCGTACTGAACGTATCGGGCCGGGGGGACAAGGACATCTTCACCGTCGCCGCGCATCTGGGAGTGTCGTTGTGAGCCGTATTGCCAGCCGATTCGCCGCCCTGAAGCAGCAGGGGCGCGGCGCCCTGATCCCGTATGTGGAGGCGTGTGATCCCGATTACGAAACCTCGCTCGCGCTGCTCCGGGGGATGCCGGGGGCGGGTGCCGACCTGATCGAGGTCGGCATGCCCTTCAGCGACCCCAGCGCCGATGGCCCGACCATCCAGAAGGCGGCGCTGCGCGGCCTGCGTGGCGGGGCCAGCATGAAGCGCGTGCTGGAGATGATCACGGCGTTCCGTCGTGACGATAACGAGACGCCGATCATCCTGATGGGCTACGTCAACCCGATCGAGGCGTATGGACATGACCGCTTCTGCGCCGATGCCGCGCGCGCGGGCGTGGATGGGCTGATCATCGTCGATGTCCCACCGGAGGAAGGCGACCTGCTGCGCGCGCCTGCTGCGGCGAACGGTCTGGATATCATCCGCCTTGTCGCGCCGACCACGCCGGATGCGCGCCTGCCCATCGTGCTCGATGGGGCGTCGGGCTTCCTGTATTATGTCAGCATCACCGGGGTGACGGGTACCCGCACCGCCAGCAGCGATGAACTGTCGGCGGCCATCCCGCGCCTGCGGGCTGCCACCGACCTGCCGATCGCCATCGGTTTTGGCATCCGCACGCCCGAACAGGCCGCCAACGCGGTGCGTGCCGCCGATGCCGCCGTCGTGGCCTCGGCACTGCTCAACACGCTGGAGGGGACGCTGGATGCGGATGGCCATGCCACGGCCACGACCGTCAGCAGCGTGCTGGAGCAACTGCGGGAACTGGCCGATGCGGTCCGTGCGGCCCGGAAATAAACGTGAATCTGGCATCACACGCGATCTGCCTGTATGGAGCAGGCGGATAGATGTACGTCAGGGAGAGTTAACATGAGCTGGCTGACCGAATATGTCCGGCCCAAGATCCGTGGCCTGCTCAAGCGGGAAGTGCCGGACAATCTTTGGACCAACTGCGAGTCCTGTGAGCAGATGATTCTGGTCAAGGACCTGCGGCGGGCGATGAATGTCTGTCCGCATTGCGGCCACCACATGCGCGCCACGGTGCAGCAGCGGCTGGAATGGACGTTCGACAACGGGGAGTTCACCCGCATCGAACTGCCCAAGGCCCCGGTCGATCCCCTGTCGTTTCGCGACCGCAAGCGCTACACCGACCGCCTGAAGGATGAGCGCGCGAAGTCCCAGCTTGAGGAATCGATGGCGGTCGCGCATGGCCGCATTGGTGGGCATGACGCGGTTGTCGCGGTCATGGCGTTCGAGTTCATTGCCGGCACGATGGGCGCGGCATTGGGCGAGGCCTTCCTCGCCGCCGCCCGCCTTGCGATCCTGCAGCAGGCCCCGCTGATCGTCTTTACCGCCTCGGGCGGTGCGCGCATGCAGGAAGGGATGCTCAGCCTGATGCAGATGCCGCGCACGACCATCGCGGTGGAAATGCTGCGTGAGGCGAAGCTGCCTTACATCGTGGTCATGACCAACCCGACGACGGGCGGGGTTTCGGCTTCGTTTGCGATGCTGGGCGATATCCAGATCGCGGAACCGAACGCCCTGATCGGTTTCGCCGGACAGCGCGTGATCGAGGACACCGTGCGCGAGAAGCTGCCCGAAGGGTTCCAGCGCGCGGAATACCTGCTCGACCATGGCATGCTCGACATGGTGGTTGCGCGCCCGGAACTGCCGGCCATCCTTGGCACCCTGATCGGGCAACTCAACCATGCCCACATCACGCCCCCTGCGGCGTAACCTGTACGGTCCATCATGAACGCATCGCCTGTGTCCGGTCTGGGTCCTGAATTCGCCGGGCGTACCGGCGCGATCCTCGAACGGCTCAACCGGCTTTACCCGGCCCTGATCGACCTGTCGCTGGGGCGTCTGGAACATCTGCTGGCGCGCCTGGGCCATCCCGAACGCCACCTGCCGCCGGTGATCCATGTTGCGGGCACCAATGGCAAGGGCAGCACCTGCGCCCTGATCCGCGCCATTGCGGAGGCGGCGGGGTGGCGCGTTCATGTCATGACGTCGCCGCATCTGGTGCATGTGACCGAACGCTTCCGCATCGCGGGGAAGATCGTCACCGAATCCGAACTGGCCGAAGTGCTGGAGGAGGTCGAGCGTGCCAATGATGGCGCGCCGATCACCGTGTTCGAGGTGCTGACCGCCGCAGGCTTCGTGCTAGGCGCGCGCCATCCCGCCGAACTGATGATCGTCGAGGTCGGACTGGGCGGGCGTTACGACGCGACCAACGTACTGGCGCGGCCCGCGGCGTGTGCGATTGCCTCCATCTCCATGGATCATGAGGCGTTCCTTGGCGATACGCTGGAAAAGATCGCACTGGAGAAGGCGGGCATCATCAAGGATTTCGTGCCGGTTGCCACGGGTCGTCACCCGACGGACGTGATGGGCGTGATCGCCCGCGTGGCGGCGGAACATGACGCGCCTTTGTGGCGGCGAGGCCATGAATGGTCCATCACCCCGTCACCCGATGGCACGCGCCTGATCTATCGCGACGGGGAGGGGATGCTGGAACTGCCGCATCCCGGCCTGCCGGGGCCGCATCAGGTGGATAATGCGGGGCTTGCGGTTGCCACCCTGCGTTCAAGTGGCCTGTCGTTGCCTGCGCAGGCGTGGGCGGGGCTTGCGGATGCACACTGGCCCGCGCGGCTGCAACAACTGCATGGGGCGCTGGCGCACCTTCTGCCCGACGGGTGGGAGCTATGGCTCGATGGTGGCCATAATCCCGGCGCGGGAGAGGCGCTGGCCCGCGTGATGCAGGGATGGTCGGACCGTCCCGTGCACCTGATTGTCGGCATGAAGCAGACCAAGGATGCTTCCGGTTTCCTCGCCCCCCTGCTGCCCCATGCCGCAAGCGTGCAGGCCGTGGCCGAACCGGAGCAGCACCTTGCCCTGCCGGTGGCCGATATCATCGCGGCGGGGCAGGGACGTGTAACCGCAGGCCCGACCATCAGGGCGGCGCTGGAACACCTGTCCCGCGATATGCCCCCCCAACCGGCCGCGCGGGTAGTGGTCTGTGGCAGCCTGTACCTGGCGGGCGTGGCGTTGCAGCAGGACGGATGGCGCGCGACCTGAGCAGGAGCATCGCGTAGCGCCGTCAACGGCACGTTGCTGGCGGCCCGTGGTGGGACAACCGCCACGGGTCTCCCATTTTCCGGTTGTGCATCGCCCCGGCGTGCCGGATGTCTCCGCATGATATCCGTGGGGACGGGTTGTGATACCCTGCGCCAATCATGCTACGACTGGGGCGCATGAACATGACCCATGTCATGCGCCATTTCATGGACGAGTGGCCCGAGCCAGTCTTCAACAGGTATCCACACAGGGGAATGTGAAACATTGAATAGCTTGTCTGAACCTGTGACGTATCGTGTCGGCATTGACGGATACAATCTCGCGATCCCGAAAGGGACCGGCATTGCGACCTATGCCCGTACCCTGAGTCATGTCGTCAAGGCGCTCGGTCATCCCGTGGATGTTGTCTATGGCATGGACATCTCGCACAGGATCTCGCCAGAGTTACAGGAAGTCACGTTTTTCAATATCCTCGCAGGCAACAATGGCTCGCCCCCCGCGCAGGGAAAGGTCTCCAGATGGGTCAGGAGCCAGATTTCGTCCTTTGCGAAAAACCATCCTTTTGAGATCAGCCTGACCGGCCGGGTGGAGCAGCGCAGCTTCCTCAACCGACTGCCTGCCTATGACCGGGTTGTGAATTCGCGGAACCTGTTTGCGCGGGCCTACAGGTATTTCCGCAATACCGGCCGTCTCCTGACGCTGCGCCTGCCGGATGCGCCGCGCATCATGCACTGGACCTATCCGGTGCCGGTGCAGGTGGAAGGGGCCATCAACCTCTATACGGTCCATGACCTTGTTCCCCTGCGCTTCCCCCAGACCACGCTGGACAACAAGGCGTATCAGTTCAGGCTGATGGAAACGCTGCGTGATCTCAGGAGGCCGATCTGCACGGTGTCAGAGGCCTCACGCAAGGATATCGTGTCCTTCTTTCCGGAAATGGCGCCACATATCTATAACCCGTACCAGTCTTTCCTCCCCAACCCGACCTTCCTCAGGAGGAGTGACGAAGAAACGCGCGATGAAGTGCGGGGCATGTTCGGGCTGGAACCGGAAAGTTACTTCCTGTTCTATGGTTCCCTGGAACCGAAGAAGAATATCGGCCGTATCATTTCCGCTTTCCTGAGCAGCCAGACAGAGCGCCGGTTGGTGATCGTGGGCGCCATGGCATGGAAGAATGAAAATGAACTCCGCTTCCTGCAGCGCGGCATTGATGAGGGACGCATCATGCTGATCGATTACCTGCCGCAGGCAAGCCTGAACGCACTGGTGCGGCATGCCCGCGCGCTGCTGTTTCCGTCGCTGACCGAAGGGTTCGGCCTTCCGGTGCTGGAGGCGATGTCGCTGGGCACGCCGGTCCTGACATCGCACGAAGGGGGACTGCCCGAAGTGGTGGGGGAGGCCGCCGTCATGGTGGACGCCTATGACGTGGCATCCATTACCGAGGGAATCAACAGCATGGATCAGGATGCTGGCCTGATTGAAAAGCTGAAGCTTGAAGGCCCGGCCCAGGCGGAAAAATTTTCCATGGATGCCTACACGAACCGTGTCAAAGACATGTATGCCGATATCGTCAGCAGATATTGAAAGCATACAGGCCGTTTCAAAGCCGGTCTGACAGTAAGCACCTTATGGAAACGACAGAATTGAGGATGTCGCCTGTCCCGGAAAAGGCGACATCCTGAAATCCTTGCAGGCGGCAGGAAAATACGCCCCTGCAAACATCCCGCGCGCATGCCTGCTGCCTGCCGGGCAATCCCCCCGCTTTTGTCAGGGGATTGCCCATGGGCCAGCAGGCCTTGGCGTCAGCTGTTTACCATATGCTCGACAGCGGCGAGGTGTTTGCGGATTTCCTTGTCGGAGGGATCGATTTTCGCGGCCTGCCGATAGGCCTCGGCGGCGGGTGCGTAGAATCCCTGCTCCTTGAGCATGTGGCCATACTGCACCAGGATGCGGGGACGGTTGATGTATCGCCGCAGCATGGCGGCATAGTATTTTTCCGCCTCTCCCCATTTCTGTTTCCGTGCGGACCTGCGTGCGCGGAACAGGGAGAGCCTGTCGGACATCTTTTCCACGGTCCCCAGTATGGGGTTGGGGTTTTCCGCCTTGCCTAGGAGCAGTCGGGACAGGAACGGACTGCCCATGCCCGGACCTGTGGCGTTCGCCTGTCCCCGTGGCATTGTCCCGATGGCGTCGCCAAGCGTCTTGGGGGTTTCGTTCAGGATCTTTTCAAGGAAGCCGAGGCAGGCCGCGGCATCGTCCGCGGGCACGAACCCGATGGCGCTGATGCCGACATGAACCGTCGGGTAGGAACTGTCGGGGGCGGGGACGCCGGTCGAGTTCAGGACGACGCGAAGGTTGCCGTCCTGTCCGATGACACCGTCAAAATTGATGAAGGCCGCCACGGGGGAGACATTGCCATAGGCGAAATCCTCGCCGCCCGCCTGGCATGAGAGCCACATCCTTTCCTGTGACACGGGGGCCTTCACCCGGATGAAGACGCGGACCTTCCGCCCGGCAGGCAGGGAGGTGGGCAGGTCGATGACAGCACGGTTGTTGGCCGCCCAGCATCCCCATTTCTCAAGCCTGTTCCATCCCGACACCCGGGTCATGCGGGCCGTGACCAGCAGGCCGCCCTTTTCATTCTGTTCGGATACGTCATCCGAACCGTAGAAATAGATTTCCCCGGGGGAGTAGACATAGTTCCCCTCCCTGGAGAGGGCGTTCTTGTCTTCTATGTGCTGGTCTATGTTTTTGTAGAATTCCTTGCAGTAGGCATCCCACGTCTTGACCCTGAAGTTTTCGCGGATGTCCTTTTCGCGCTGCCGGATCCTGTCATGATCGCGGAAGAAGGAGCGGAAGGTTTCGCAGGCCCGGTCCACATTGTAAGGGTCGATGTAATCGACCAGGTCGCCGCCGACTTCGGGAATGGATGTGGCGTTGGAGGCGATGCACATCTTGCCATGCGCCAGGCTTTCCCCAACCGGCAGGCCCCACCCTTCCGCAAAACTGGGATAGGCCGTCAGCAGGCAGTTCCTGTAAAGATAGTTTAGTTCTTCATCTGACATGTTGTTCAGTATGAAGAGCCATTTGCCGGAGCCACCGGACCTGTTGATATCGTTTTTCAGGTCTTCAACTTCCCATCCCCATTTCCCGACAAAGACAAGGTTCGGGACATTGAGATTTCGGTCCTGACGCAGCCGCTCCCACACATTGACCAGCAGGGCATGGTTCTTGCGCATCTCGATCGTGGAGACAAACAGGACGTAATCCTGTTTCGCAACGGCCTTTACCTCGGAACGGATATTTTCATATGTGTAGGAAACTTCAGGAAGTTCGGTCGGCATTGTCACGGATTCGACAGGGATGTCCAGACCAAGCCTGGTCTGTATGTAATCCTTCAGGTCATCGCGGACATGGTCGGAAATCGTAAGGACAAGGGTTACTTCCGACAGGACATCAAGTAACGCATCTTCGAATATCCGTGTCAGTATGGGAATGACAAAATATGGTTTCCTGATGGCGATCAGGTCATAAACGAGCACGCCGATTTTCAGGCCACGTTCCCGCAGGTTCTTCAGGAACTGGAAATCCTGGTAGATCCAGAAAGCCCCGGCAATGACAAAGATATCACCCGCAGACGTCCGGGCCGGGACAAGGTTCTCGCGGACTTTCTTTTCCAGCTTCTGTATATATTTGGAATCATGCAGGCCCGACTGCAGGCCATCGACCAGTTTCTGGAAAAGCTCGATATCGACAGCATATAAGACCGTGTCATCATCTTCCGCGATGACGGGCATTACATTATACTTCGACTCCCCCCGCAGCGTGACAAGATTGGCGGTGACACGCTGGATGCCGCTGACCGTAATATTGCCCCCCCTGGCGTATTCCATGAAATCCGAAATCTCTAGCCATACGGTTGGCAGCGTATTCTGGGGCAAGTTATCCTCACTTTGAGACTGAGATGTCCTGCATGGCCTGCAGAGCAGGGGGTAAATATACCATCAAATAGATACAGAAGGGAGCAACCCCGTCAAGCAGAGGGGGGCGCTCCCTTCTGTCTGTCCGGCCGGATACTGGCCGGACGGGATTTTGCGAAACCGGGAAGGTTTGTTGTGCCGTCTCCTGACGCTGTCCAGCACTGCCTGCCGGGCAATCCCCCGCGTTTGTCAGGGGATTGCCCATGGGACAGCAGGCCTTGGCGTCAGTTGTTTACCATATGCTCGACAGCGGCGAGGTGTTTGCGGATTTCCTTGTCGGAGGGATCGATTTTCGCGGCCTGCCGATAGGCCTCGGCGGCGGGTGCGTAGAATCCCTGTTCCTTGAGCATGTGGCCATACTGCACCAGGATGCGGGGACGGTTGATGTATCGCCGCAGCATGGCGGCATAGTATTTTTCCGCCTCTCCCCATTTCTGTTTCCGTGCGGACCTGCGTGCGCGGAACAGGGAGAGCCTGTCGGACATCTTTTCCACGGTCCCCAGTATGGGCTTGGGGTTTTCCGCCTTGCCGAGGAGCAGTCGGGACAGGAACGGACTGCCCATGCCCGGACCTGTGGCGCTCGCCTGTCCCCGTGGCATTGTCCCGATGGCGTCGCCAAGCGTCTTGGGGGTTTCGTTCAGGACCTTTTCAAGGAAGCCGAGGCAGGCCGCGGCATCGTCCGCGGGCACGAACCCGATGGCGCTGATGCCGACATGAACCGTCGGGTAGGAACTGTCGGGGGCGGGGACGCCGGTCGAGTTCAGGACGACGCGAAGGTTGCCGTCCTGTCCGATGACGCCGTCAAAATTGATGAAGGCCGCCACGGGGGAGACATTGCCATAGGCGAAATCCTCGCCGCCCGCCTGGCATGAGAGCCACATCCTTTCCTGTGACACGGGGGCCTTCACCCGGATGAAGACGCGGACCTTCCGCCCGGCAGGCAGGGAGGTCGGCAGGTCGATGACGGCACGGTTGTTGGCCGCCCAGCATCCCCATTTCTCAAGCCTGTTCCATCCCGACACCCGGGTCATGCGGGCCGTGACCAGCAGGCCGCCCTTTTCATTCTGTTCGGATACGTCATCCGACCCGTAGAAATAGATTTCCCCGGGGGAGTAGACATAGTTTCCCTCCCTGGAGAGGGCGTTCTTGTCTTCTATGTGCTGGTCTATGTTTTTGTAGAATTCCTTGCAGTAGGCATCCCACGTCTTGACCCTGAAGTTTTCGCGGATGTCCTTTTCGCGCTGCCGGATCCTGTCATGATCGCGGAAGAAGGAACGGAAGGTTTCGCAGGCCCGGTCCACATTGTAAGGGTCGATATAATCGACCAGGTCGCCGCCGACTTCGGGAATGGATGTGGCGTTGGAGGCGATGCACATCTTGCCATGCGCAAGGCTTTCCCCAACCGGCAGGCCCCACCCTTCCGCAAGGCTGGGGAAAGAGGTCATCACGCAGTGCCTGTACAGGTAGCTCAGCTCTTCATCTGACAGGCTGCTCAGCAGGAAGATCCATTTGCCAACTCCGCCGGTTTTGTCGAGGTATTCGCGGATTTTCTCGCTGCCCCATCCCCATTTCCCGACAAAGACAAGGTTCGGGACATTGAGATTGCGGTCCAGACGCAGCCGTTCCCATGCCTTCATCAGGAGCGTATGGTTTTTCCTGACCTCGATCGTGGAGACAAACAGGACGTAATCCTGTTTCGCCGCGGCCTTCACCTCGTCACGGATATTCTCATACGTGTAGGAAACTGCAGGAAGTTCGGTCGGTTCCGTAATCGTTTCGACAGGGATGTCCAGGCCAAGCCTGCCCTGCATGTAATCCTTCAGGTCATCGCGGACATAATTGGAAATCGTAAGGACAAGCGTCACTTCCGACAGGACGTCAAGGAATGCGTCCTCAAAGCTCCTTGTCAGCGCAGGAGCGACATATTGCAGGTTCCTGATCGGGATCAGGTCATGGATGAGCACGCCGATTTTCAGGCCACGTTCCCGCAGGTCCTTGAGGAACTGGAAATCCTGGTACGCCCAGAAAGCCCCGGCAATGACAAAGATGTCACCCGCAGACGTCCGGGCCGGGGCAAGGTTCTTGCGGACCTTCTTTTCCAGCTTCTGTATATGCTTGGAATCATGCCGACCAGACTGCAGGCCATCGACCAGTTTCTGGAACAGTTCGATATTGGCGGCGTATAAGACCGCGTCGTCATCTTTCGCGACGACTGGCGTCACATTATACTTCGACTGCCCCCTGAGCGTGACAAGATTGGCAGTGACACGCTGGATGCCGCTGACCGTAATATTGCCCCCCCTGGCGTATTCCAGGAAATCCGAGATGTCTAACCATACGGTTGGCAGCGTATTCTGGGGCAAGTTATCCTCACTTTAGGCTGAAATGTCCTGCATGGCCTGCAGAATCCGGGTCATATGCCACCAAAGAGGTACAGAAGGGAGCAACCCCGTCAAGCAGAGCAGGAGGCGCGGATTTCCTGTCATGCAATGGCAGTATGCGTGGCCGTCCTTTCCTGTCGCCAGCATGCCGGCGCGGCAGTCGGGGCGGGCGGAATATGGCTTGCATGCCCGGGTGCTGGCAAATGTCGCGACGCGCGGCATGCAGGTTTAATAAAGCCTGCTATGATGTTAAACGGGGAGCGGCCCCACCCTTCCCGCCCCGTGGCTGGACCATCCATTATGCGACACCCATATATGCCCTGGTCAGGATATCGCGCATGATTGCAACGCCCATTGCTGAAATCCTGCGCCACATGGCCGGTCGTCGCATCATGGTCGTGGGCGACGTCATGCTTGACCGCTTCGTCTATGGCGATACGAACCGGGTTTCGCCGGAAGCGCCGACCCTGATCCTTGCCGCGCGCAGCCAGGAACAGATGCTGGGTGGTGCTGGCAACGTGGCCGTCAATATCGTGGCGCTGGGCGGGGAATGCCATCTGTTCGGCGTCTGCGGCGCAGATGCGATTGCAGCTGAACTGCGGGCGGAAATCGCGCGGTTCCCTGCCATCACGGCCAACCTTGTCACCGATCCTGCCCGGTCCACGACGCTCAAGACCCGTTTCATCAACCCGCATCATAATACGCACCTGCTGCGGCTGGACTGGGAACATTCCATGCCTGCGACCGGGGAGGTGCTGGACGAGATCACGCACCGCGCCCTTGCCGCCCTTCCCGGCACGGATGTCGTCATCCTTTCCGATTATATGAAAGGCGTGCTCCAGTCCTCCCTGATCCATGCCGTGACCGGGGCGGCAGCTTCACTGGGCATCCCGGTTGTTGTCGATCCCAAGGGGCGTGATTTCGCCCGTTATCGCGGGGCCACGGTCATCGCCCCGAACCTGCATGAAGCAGGCGTGGTGCTGAACCATGCGATCGCGCAGGATGACAGGGCGGTGGAGCAGGCGGCCACCCATCTGTCGCGGCTGGCGGGTGGGGCGGCCATCTGTGTCAAGCGCAGCGAATGTGGCGTGCAACTGGTCGAAGGTGGTGTGACGCGGGCGCGCTTTCCCACGCTGGCGCGGCGGGTCGTGGACGTATCCGGGGCGGGCGACACGCTGGTGGCGGCGCTTGGCATGGCGATGGCGGCCGGGGCCGACCTGGTGGGGGCGACACGTATCGCCAACGCGGCGGCAGGCATCGCGGTGTCAAAGCCGGGAACGGCGTCCGCCGATGTGGCGGAGCTTGGGGACCTGCTTTTGCACCGGCGCGTGCACCGCATCAGCCCCAAGATCTTCACCAGCGTGCCACGCCTGCGCCAGCAGGTGGCGCACTGGCAGGACGCGGGTTTCGTGGTCGGCTTCACCAATGGCTGTTTCGACCTGCTGCATCCCGGCCATATCCATACCCTGACCGAAGCGCGCAACCGTGTTGACCGGCTTGTCCTTGCCCTGAATTCCGACCAGTCCGTCCGCCGCCTGAAAGGCGAAAACCGCCCCGTGCAGGACGAGGCGGCGCGCTTGACTGTCGCCGCCGCACTGGAGATGATAGACGCCGTCATCCTGTTTGGGGAAGATACGCCGCTTGAACTCATATCGCAGCTCCGCCCCAATGTGCTGTTCAAGGGCGGGGATTATCGACTGGAAACGGTGGTGGGACGTGACCTTGTCGAATCCTATGGCGGGCGGGTCGAACTGATCGACTACCTGCCTGACACCAGCACGACCGCGATGATACGCCGCATGGGCATGATTGACGCGGACGATCCCGGCGGGATCGGCACGGGCAGCGTCGTGCCCCGGCAATAGGAACATGGTTTCAGGGCGGTATGGGTAAGATGGCAGCCGGAAGGGCAGGAAATGGATTTGTGCCCTGACGTGCGGCATCTTCGGTGCGGCGGCGCATGCGCCATGATGGGGAATGTCGGGTGATGGTGCCTTCATCATCCCTGCGCGCAATCGATGACAGACTGTTTGGCTGGTTGCGTGATGTCGCATGGCCCCTGTGGCTGGCGCGTGGTCTGGACCATGACTCCGGGGCGCGGTTTCGCGGTTTTCATGAGCATCTTTCCCACGGCACCTACCACTGCAGCGCCGATTTCCGCAGGCTGCGGGTCGTGACGCGCCAGATCTATGTCTTCAGCGAAGCCGTGGTGCAGGGGATGGAACAGGCCGCCGTGGCGGTGCAGAACGGGATCGATTACCTGCGGCGGTATGCGCTTCATCCCTCGGGCGGGTATTGCTGGCGGTTCGACCTTGATGGGCGGGTCATCGACGCACGGCGCGACCTTTACGACCACGCCTTCGTGCTGCTGGCGCTGTCGAGCGCGATGCGTGCCTGTCCGGCCGACAGGCTGAAGGCGGAGGCGCTGGCCCTTGATGCCTACCTGCAGCGGGTATTGCGCCATCCTGTCGCGGGATATCATGAAAGCCTGCCGCATGCGCTGCCGCGCCGGCAGAATCCGCACATGCACCTGCTGGAGGCATATCTTGCGGCGGCCGAAAGCTTTGGTGACGATCCTTTCCTTGACCGCGCCGATGAAATCGCCCGACTGTTCCTCGATCATCTCTGGCTGCCCGGGGCCGGGCTGCTGCCGGAATATTTCGATGAGGAGCTTCGTCCTCTCCAGAGGGAGGAAGCGGGATTCGTGGTGGAACCGGGGCATCATGCCGAATGGGTCTGGCTGCTTTCATGGCATGCCCGTTCTCGTGCCAGGGCGGGGCGTGCGCCCGTTCCGGGGATGCAGGACGCCCTGCGGGGGCTGATGCGCTTTGTCGACCTGTATGGCAAGGACCCGGTGACGGGGGCGCTGTTTGACGAGGTCATGGGCGATGGCACCGTTCGTTCGCGCAGCCAGCGCCTGTGGCCGCAGACGGAATGGCTGAAGGCCGAAATCCTGCGCCCTGATCCGACGGAGGCGCGGATCGGGGAGGCGTACCGTGTCCTCGAAAGTTATCTGACGCCTGCCGGCCTGTGGCGCGAACGCCGCCTTGCGAACGGGGCGTGGGGGAATGACCCGGTGCCGGCATCCAGCCTCTATCACCTGACGTCGGCCATTACTGTCGCGCATCGCGCCATGATGGCATCCTGATGGGACGGGGCTCTTCTCTTTTCACCTCTGCTGCGGGAGGAAAATCTCAGTGATCGTTGTGACGGGCGGGGCAGGATTCATCGGGTCCAATATCGTCGCTGCCCTTAATGAAGCCGGGCGCATGGACGTGGCCGTATGTGACCGGCTGGGCCGTGACGGGAAATGGCAGAACCTGCGCCAGTGCGTCGTGCAGGACATCGTCCCGCCACATGAACTGCTGGCATGGCTGGACCGGCAGGGGGAGGTCGAGGCGATCATCCATATGGGGGCCAATTCCTCCACGATGGCACAGGATGGGGACGAGGTGATGGAAAGCAATTTCCGCTTCTCCCTCGCCCTGCTCGACTGGTGCACGAAACGGCAGGTCAGGTTCATTTATGCGTCCTCGGCGGCGACCTATGGCGATGGCGCCCATGGTTTTGAGGACGACCTGTCGCTGGCCTATCTGCGCCGGTTGCGGCCCCTGAACCTGTACGGGTGGAGCAAGCAGCTGTTCGACCAGGTCGTGGCAAGCCGCAGGGAAAGCGGACAGGCACTGCCGCCTTTGTGTATCGGGCTGAAGTTCTTCAATGTCTTTGGCATGAACGAGGGCCACAAGGGCGCGATGATGAGCCTGGCCTCGAAATATATCGGCAGGATCCGCAACGGCGAGACGATTGACCTGTTCCGTTCGTACAACCCTGCTTACCGCGATGGCGAGCAGTTGCGCGACTTTGTCTATGTCGCCGACATTACGGCTGTCATCCTGTGGCTGCTGGAACAGTCACAGGGCGTGGCCCTGTATAATTGCGGCAGCGGACAGGCCCGCAGCTTCCTCGACCTTGTGGGGGCGATCTTTGACACGCTGGGGCTGGAGCACCGCATCCGCTTTGTCGAGATGCCGGAGGTCCTGCGCCAGCGGTACCAGTATTTCACGCAGGCCGATAACACGCGCCTTCGCGCCGCCGGATATGACCGGCCGGGCATGAAACTCGAAGACGCGATCCACGATTTCGTGCGGCTTTACCAGGCGGCGCATCCCTGATCGTGCTGGCAGGTCGGGATGCGCGCTTCCTCCCGGTTCAGGGCAGCAGGATCGTGCTGCCCGTGGTCTTGCGCGATTCCAGCGCGACATGCGCCTGTGCTGCGTCCTTCAGGGCAAAACTCTGCCCGATGCGCGGGGTGAGGACGCCCTTTTCCACCAGCCGGAACAGTTCCGCAGCCCCCGCCATCAGTTCATCGCGCTTCGCGATATAGGTGCCTAGCGACGGGCGTGTCAGGTACAGGCTGCCATGGCTGGCCAGCGTGCCGACCGCGACCCCTGTTACCGCGCCGGACGCGTTGCCATAGCTGACCATCAGTCCGCGCGGTGCGAGGCAGTTCAGGCTGTCCTCGAACGTGGCGTGGCCGATGCTGTCATAGACGACGGGCACCATCGCGCCATCGGTCAGGGCACGGACCCGTGCGGGGATGTCGTGCGTGCCGACCAGCACATCCGCCGCCCCGTTGGCGCGTGCCAGTTCGGCCTTTTCCTCGGTCGAGACGACGCCGATGACACGCGCGCCCAGATGCCGCGCCCACTGGCACATCAGCAGCCCGACCCCGCCTGCCGCTGCGTAGACGAGGATGTTCTCCCCCTTGCGCACGTCATGTACCTGCCGCAGCAGCATATGCACCGACAGGCCACGCAGCATGATGCCCGCCGCCGTCTCGAACGGGATTTCGGCGGGCAGCGCCACCACCCGGTCTGCCGCGATGATGCGGTACTGCGCGTATCCGCCCAGCATGATGGGATAGGCCACGCGTGCCCCCACCGCGAGGTCACGCACACCGGGGCCGACCGCCTCGACCACGCCCGCGCCTTCCATGCCCGGCGTTGCGGGTAGGGAGGGAAATTTGTACAGGCCGCTGCGGTAATAGGTGTCGATGAAATTGACGCCCATCGCTGCCTGCCGGATCAGGATCTCGCCTTCGCCCGGTGTAGGGATCGGCAGGTCTTCGGCGCGCAGGACGTCGGGGCCACCATATTCATGGATGCGGATGACTGTGTTCATGGCGGGGGTTCCTCGTGCTCGTGAGCGTTGGGTTCAATCCGTGTCGGGCGTGCCGGTTTCCATCTCACGCAGGAAGGTGCGGTCCATCGCCCCGTTATCGCCGGGGTAGGTGTCCGCGTCGTACTCCGCGCATCCGTCCATATCCACCCGGTGGCAGGGGATCAGGATGGGGATCGGGTTTTCACTGCATGCGGCCACCACGTCCGCCACGTCCACGCCGGCCTGACGCGCGACCTCGGCACAGGGCATGGTCTGTCCCATCGGGATGGTGCGGATGAATGTCCATGCCGCAACCTGCTGCGGTGTGCCATAAGGGGCCAGCGGCAGGGTGCAGGGTGTGGTGTCACCGTCGAAATAGGAATCGAGCCAGTCACACGCGCGGCGCAGCAGGGGCGTTTCCTCCTGGTCGCGGCCCCAGCCCCAGTCGAGCGCTACGATCATGTCGTCCTCGGCCGAGACGGTCAGGGGGCCGATAGGGGAGTGCAGGGAGAGTTGTGGCATGTGTCACCTTGATCACGACAGGGACGTGAACGATAACCCGTTCCCGTCACAGAGGAAATGGGAACGACCCGAATGACAGCGGCAACCGAGGTTCCAGCAGGGCGGCACGGCGACGGTGCGGCCCCCGTCATCTTCGCCCTTGCCACCGGCGCGGGGCGCGCCGCCATTGCCGTCATGCGCATCAGTGGCGCGGGGAGTGACGCGATCCTGCGCAGCCTGTGCGGTGGCCTGCCCGAACCGCGCCGCGCGTCGCTGCGCGGGATCTGGCGGCGCGATGCGGATGGGGGGCAGGGCGTGCTGCTCGACCGGGCCGTCGTGCTGTGGTTTCCCGGACCCAACAGCTATACTGGCGAGGACAGCGCGGAACTGCACCTGCATGCCGGGCCTGCGGTGATTTCCGGCGTGGCCGATGCGCTCGTGGCGCTGGGCGCGCGTCCGGCCGAACCGGGGGAGTTCACGCGTCGCGCCTTTGCCAGCGGACGGCTCGACCTTGTGCAGGCGGAGGGTATCGCCGACCTGATTGATGCGGAGACCGAGGCCCAGCGGCGGCAGGCGCTGGCACAGGCCGATGGCGCACAAAGCCGCCTGTATGAGGACTGGGCCGCGCGCCTGCGCACCGCGCTTGCGCATCAGGAGGCGCTGATCGACTTCCCCGACGAGGACCTGCCGCCGGAGGTGGAGGACGAACTGCTCGGCACGATTGCGGGCCTACGTGATGAAATGCAGGCCTATCTTGACGATGGCAGCCAGGGCGAGCGCCTGCGCCGGGGGCTGGTTTTTGCGATTGTCGGCGAACCCAACGTGGGGAAGTCGAGCCTGCTGAACGCACTGGCGCAGCGTGACGCCGCCATCGTGTCATCGCGCGCCGGGACCACGCGCGATGCGATCGAGGTGCGTGTCGTGCTGGGCGATGCGCCGGTGACACTGGTGGATACGGCGGGCCTGCGTGAAACCGAGGACGAGATCGAGGCCGAAGGCGTGCGGCGGGCATTGTTTCACGTGAAACAGGCTGATTGCGTGATACATGTGTTTTCAGGTGCGGCGGTACCGGATAAGGTCGGCCCCGACAGCATCATGGTCTGCAACAAGATTGACGAAGTCGCCGCCCCGCCGGGCATCACGGGCATCAGCGTGCGCAGCGGGGAGGGGATGGAAACCCTGCGTGACGTGCTGGCGCAGCGGGCGCGGGACCTGACGCAGGGACGTGCGGCCGCCCCCCTGACACGCGCGCGCCATCGCGCCGCGATCGAGGAGACGGCCCGCCACCTGGCCCGTGCCGCCGACGATGCGTGGCCAGAGGTGCGGGGCGAGGAGATGCGCCTGGCGATGCGCGCGCTGGGGCGCCTGACCGGGGCTGTGGATGTGGAGGCACTGCTGGACACGGTGTTCGGGCAGTTCTGTATCGGCAAGTAGGGATGAAGCGGGAGCAAGGATAAGGTGAACGCCACTTACGATGTGATCGTGATCGGCGGCGGCCATGCCGGGTGCGAGGCCGCCGCCGCCGCCGCCCGATGTGGTGCGCGGACCATGCTGCTGACCCACCATCGCGTGACGGTGGGGGTGATGTCGTGCAACCCGGCGATTGGTGGGATTGGCAAGGGACATCTGGTGCGCGAGATCGACGCGCTCGACGGCCTGATGGGCAGGGCCGCCGACCGGGCCGGGATTCATTTCAAGCTGCTCAACCGCTCCAAGGGGCCAGCCGTCCATGGGCCACGTGCGCAGGCGGACCGGTTCCTGTACCAGCAGGCGATCATGGACCTGCTGGCACAAACCGAAGGGCTGGAAATTGTCGAGGGCGCTGCGGGCGACCTTGTGGTCGATGACGACCATACGGTCCGTGGCGTGGTGTGCGAGGATGGGCGTGTATTCCATGCCGGGGCGGTGGTGTTGACGGCGGGCACGTTCCTGCGCGGTGTCATCCATGTCGGCCATGACAGCCAGCCTGCGGGCCGCGTGGGGGAGGCGCCGGCCCGCAAACTGGGCGAACGGTTGCAGGCGCTGGGCCTGCGGATGGGGCGGCTGAAGACCGGCACGCCCGCCCGCATCGCGCGCGACAGCATCGACTGGGACACACTGGCGGAGGATCGGGGCGATGCGGTCCCCGAACCGTTCAGCCGCATGACGGATACGATCACGAACCCGCAGGTGTCGTGCCGCATCACCGCGACGACCCCGCGCACGCATGAAATCATCCGCGAACACCTGCACCTGTCGGCCATCTATGGTGGGGCGATTTCGGGGCGGGGGCCGCGCTACTGCCCCTCCATCGAGGACAAGGTCGTCCGCTTCGCGCAGCGCGACAGCCATCAGATCTTCCTTGAACCCGAAGCCCTGCCGGGCAATCCGGGGGGCGACCTGGTCTATCCCAACGGGATCTCCACCAGCCTGCCTGCGGATGTGCAGGAACAGATGCTGCATTCAATCCCCGGTCTGGAACGCTGCCGCATCGTGCGTCCCGGCTATGCGGTGGAATATGACTATGTCGATCCGCGCGAACTGACCCCGGCGCTGGAGCTCAAATCCCTGCACGGCCTGTTCCTTGCGGGGCAGATCAACGGCACCACGGGGTATGAGGAAGCGGGCGCACAGGGCATCCTTGCCGGGGTTAACGCGGCACGTCGCGCGGCGGGCGAGGGGACGGTGACGCTGGATCGTGGCACGGCCTATATCGGCGTCATGATTGATGACCTGACGACGCAGGGCGTGTCCGAACCCTATCGCATGTTCACGTCGCGCGCGGAATATCGCCTGACGCTGCGTGCCGACAATGCCGACCTGCGCCTGACGCCGCTAGGCATGGAATGGGGCTGTGTTGGCCCCGCGCGCCGACAGCGGTTCGAGGCGGAGCGCGCCTCGATCGACACTGCCATGGAACGTGCCCGCACCGAAACCTATCCCCCCGAAGCCCTGCGGCGGGAGGGGATTGCGGTCTCCGCCGATGGGCGCGCGCGTTCGCTGCTCGATGTCATGGCGACGGGGGCGGCGATGGAGGCGGTGGAGAAGATCGCCCCATGGCTGGCTGACCTGTCGCCACGGGTGCGCCAGCATGTCGCGACCGAAGCCCGCTATAGCGGATACCTGTCCCGGCAGGAGCGCGAGATCCGGCAGCTTGCCAGTGACGGGCGCATCACCCTGCCGCATGACCTTGATTACCGTGCGATCGGTGGCCTCAGCACCGAAATGCAGGAACGCCTGTCGCAGGCGCGGCCGGTGACGTTTGGCGCGGCACAGCGCATCCCCGGCATCACGCCCTCGGCACTGGTGGCGGTGCTGTCGCATGTGCGGCAGGTGGCCTGAGGCATGGCACGCGACATGACGATGCAGGACGCGATCCTTGGACATGTTTCACGTGAAACAGGCGAACGCCTGACGGCCTATGCCGACCTGCTGGTGCGCTGGAACGCGCGCATCAACCTTGTCTCCCGCCCTGATCTGGCGCAGTTATGGCCCCGCCATATTGCCGACAGCCTGCAACTCGCCACCCTGATCCCGGCGGGTGCGCGTGTGGTGGACATGGGGTCGGGCGGGGGATTCCCCGGACTGGTCATCGCGATGGCGACCGATGCGCATGTCACGCTGATCGAATCGGACCAGCGCAAGGCCGCGTTCCTGCGGGAGGCATCGCGCGTGGCGGGGGTGCGCACCCGTGTTATTGCCAGCCGGATCGAGGCGGCAGATGCCGGACCCGTCGACGTGGTAAGCGCACGCGCGCTGGCCCCTCTGCCGCAGCTTCTGCAATGGGGCGTGCGGTTTCTGGACAAGGAAGGATTTTGCCTGTTCCTGAAGGGCAAGAACGCAGATGAAGAACTCAACGCCGCCCATGCCGACTGGCGCATGGCGGTGACCCGAATTCCAAGCCGCACCGATGCGGATGGTGTCATTCTCAGATTGAGCGATATAAGGCGTGTCACAGACCACAACCATGCAGCCGGTCGATAAGGCCGCGCATACCCCCCGCATCATCGCCCTTGCGAACCAGAAGGGCGGTGTGGGGAAAACAACAACAGCCATCAATCTTGCCGCCGGTCTTGCGACGCAGGGATTCCGCGTCCTGCTGATCGATATCGACCCACAGGGCAATGCCTCCACCGGGTTGGGGATCGGTTACGAAAACCGGCGTCGCGGGACCTATGCCCTGATCGGGGAGGACGCACCGGCGGCGGACCTGATACAGGAAACCTCCATTCCCGGCCTGTCGGTCATCGCGGCGGATACGGAACTGGCGGGGGCCGAACTGGAACTGGTCATGTCTGACCGACGCGAATTCCGCCTGCGTGACGCCATTGCGCGGATCGGGGGGGAGTATGATGTCATCCTGATCGACTGCCCGCCCAGCCTCGGCCTGCTGACGCTCAATGCGCTGGTGGCGGCGCAGGCGGTCATCGTGCCGTTGCAGTGCGAGTTCTTCGCGCTGGAGGGGATCAGCCAGTTGGTGCGCACGATCAACAGCCTGTGCAAGTCCCTGAACACGGCGCTGAAGCTGGAGGGGATCGTGCTGACGATGTATGACCGGCGCAACAATCTGTCGGAACTTGTCGCTGCCGACGCACGCGGGTTCTTTGGCGATCGTGTGATGGAAACGGTCATCCCGCGCAACATCCGCATTTCCGAGGCGCAGAGCCACGGTCAGGCAGTGATGTTCTACGATGCCCGCTCTTCCGGCAGCCAGGCCTACAAGGCGCTGTCGGAGGAAGTGATCGCACGTCTTGCGCTCAAGGCAGGCAGGAAAGGGAAGAAGCAGGGATGAAACCGAAGAAGGACGCCGCCCGTCCGCGACTGGGCCGGGGGCTGGCCGCATTGCTGGGCGATCAGGTGAACATGCTCAATCCCGCGCCGGGGCTGGAGCCGCGCAAGCCCATGGATAGTGGATCGGTCCTGCCGGTGGATGTCCTTGAACCCGGCCCGTTCCAGCCACGTCAGCACATGGCGCCCGAGGCGCTGGAGGAACTGGCGGAGTCCATCCGCACGCGTGGCATCCTGCAACCGATTCTGGTCCGTCCGCATCCCGACCGTCCCAACGTGTTCCAGATCATCGCGGGGGAGCGGCGCTGGCGCGCGGCGCAGCTTGCCACCCTGCATGAGGTCCCGGTCCACATCCGTGCGCTCGACGATGGGGATGCGATGGCGGCGGCGCTGGTGGAAAACCTGCAACGTGCTGACCTCAATGCCATCGAAGAAGCCGAGGGGCTTCAGCGTCTGCTGGATGATTATCGCCTGACGCAGGAAGAACTGGCGGGTGCGATCGGCAAGTCACGGCCCCATGTCGCCAACATGGTGCGCCTGTTGCAGTTACCCTCGCCGGTGCGCGACGCCGTGCGGGAGAAGGAGCTGTCGGCGGGCCATGCGCGCGCGCTGCTGGCGCATCCCGATCCGGTTGCGGCGCTGAAGGTCGTGCTGAAACAGGGGCTGAATGTCCGCCAGACCGAGGCGCTGGCGAAAAAGACGGTGGCCAAACGTCAGGTCGCGGCAAAGCAGGATGAAAAGAACCACGAAAACCCGGAGATCGGTGCGCTGGAACGCGAACTGACGGCGAAGCTGGGGCTGAAGGTCCATATCACGTTTGACGGCAAGGGCGGGACGCTGCGGGTTGATTACCGCTCCCTTGATCAGTTCGACGGGTTGCTGAAGCTGTTGCAGGCGTAAGGGAAGGGGTTCTTTTTTGGAAAAAAGAACCAAAAAACTTCTGGTTGTATGGCGCCTGTCTGCCGGGTGATTTGGAAACAAACAATGAACATTTGTGGCGGAGCAAGGGAATAGGGGGATTTCGGGGCCAGATATCATGCAGGGGAAAAAATATTGAAAAATCCCCTTGTCCTGATGGCCCTGCCTTGGTAAAAGCCCCTCACCCGAAAGGGAAAACCCTGTGGGCGCATAGCTCAGTTGGTAGAGCAGCTGACTCTTAATCAGCGGGTCCAAGGTTCGAGCCCTTGTGCGCCCACCACAGGATTCCGGCGTAACGCCGACAGCTTCTGAAAAATCCCGGTATCATCTGATGCCGGGATTTTTTGTGGCCGGACAGCAACGGAATAGTGCCTGCCCAGTCCCCCTGACAAAAATGACAGAAGTTTTTGGTGAAGCTTTTTTCAAAAAGCTTCGAAGAACGTCGCCTTTTTCAAAAGGCATCATCCAAGAAACTCTTTATGAACTCAGACCATATGCGGTGATCAGCTGTCGTGTAGAGGGATGGTAATTCCCCTGCGGATATGGTCCATGACAGGATCGGATATCAGGAGAGGATACGTCGCCCGTGAACCAGTACATCCTGTCCCTTGCCATTTACATGGTGGCCGGGTTCTGTGAAATCGGCGGGTGTTTTGCGTTCTGGGCGTGGCTGCGGCTCGGTCGGTCCATGGCCTGCCTGATTCCCGGCATGGCGTCGCTGGTGTCCTTTGCATGGCTCCTGACGCGTATCGACACCGATACGGCGGGGCAGGCCTATGCGGCCTATGGCGGGATCTACATCCTGGCATCCCTGACATGGATGCGCGTGGTGGAGGGATATACCCCAACACGTTGGGAAATCCTTGGCGCTGCGATCTGCCTTGTCGGGGCAGGGATCATCCTGCTTCATCCCCGCAGCGCATAGCCGGGGTTTTGGCCCCGGCAGGGAAGACATGACGACCGGTTGCCGTCATGAAACCCTGTCACCATCGGTCTCCCAATGGCCGTGCGACAGTTGAGAGGTTGTGACCACCCCTGAAGGCCAGAGGTGATTTTGGCCTTCTCCGCTACATCATTACAGACGCGGATTGCGCCAGACCTGCAGGCCATCGCCTGTCGTGGAAGAGAGGAGGGAGGGACGGTTACGGTCGTAATCGATGACCGTGGGATGTTCGTTTTCCAGATCCCATCCATTGCGGAAGAAAAGATCCATCAGGTCCCCATCCAGCTTCCTTGAATGCGTCCCGATGACAATGTAACGGGCTTTTTCATTCAGGGTGGAAATGGTTGCACTGCAGATATCGTATTCCCCGCCCTGAATATCGATATGGATCAGATCCCATAAGGGACGCTTTGCCAGCAGGCTTGAGAAAGAGAAGATTTTGACATCGATGGTCTTGTTGATGTCGAATGAAAAGCTGAGGTACTTTTCATCTTCCGAATTGTCATTCTGCAGCGGTCGTGCGCCGGATTGGTTATTCGGGTCAGGCAGGACGGGCCAGCGGGCCATGCCGTTTTCGACGCCGACGGCACCCTGGATCAGTTTGACCGAGTATTTATCAAGGCCGTTATCCTTGATATGCTGCTCCATGGTGGCAAACCGGTTCGGATCGCCTTCCACGCCAAGCAGATAGATCTTTTTGATCCCGCGAAGTTCTGCTGCCTTGCCGGAAGCCGTGATCCACGGACCATTGCCCGCGCCCAGTTCCATGGCGGAGAACTGGTCGCCTTTGGCGGCGGCAACCGCGCGCAGGGTACCAATCCATTCTCCCGCGCCCGAGCGATAGTCGCCAGGGACGGGAAGGCCCAGAACGACATTGTCCAGTGGCGCGCATTCTTTCCACATCGAAGAGATGCGCGTTTTCTGTCCGATGAAATCCGTGACAAATCCGGGGGTTGGCTGCTGGTGTTTCAGTTCCCAGGACGCAAGGAAATCAACGTCTTCCTTGGAGTATTCCTTCCATTTGTTTTCGGGTTCGGGATAGTGACTGCCACAGAATTCCGTGGAAACCGTAAAATCACGAATAAGGTCTTTTCTGGCTTTCCCGTTTTTCAAAGCCTGGAGATGATTGGAAAGCCCTGCGGCATCTGCCGGACGACCCAGGATGACGCTGTAGAGTGCATTGACAAATGCCTCATCAGACATTCCAGGATTGAATGATTCCGTGGTTTTTTTATTCTTGTCCTGAAAGGTTTCGAGAGCTTTTTTTACGTTTTTTGTAATGTTTCTTACATTTTTTGTGATATTTGAAGGTAAATTGGCCATTTTATTGCCTTGGTAACGGATGTGATTACATAAAGAAACATACAAAAAATAACACAGCTTGGAAAGGCGGAAAAAAATCTGAATATTATGTTCTGCAAGAGTGATACTGGCCAGTTCATAATTCTTTCAGAACCGGAATCTCAGGTATAGGAATTTCATCCCAAATGGATTCCATGAAATACGGCGTCGAAATGATCATGATGGCCGCAGCATGGAAAGGGATGCCATTATTTATGGCAGCTTCTTTTTTTACCTTGATGGCATGATGAAAAGCTGTCCCACTGGACATCCTGCAAGAGCTGGTGTTCCGTAGCGCCTGTTCAGCCAGTATCCAAAAAAATGCCGCCTTTCCAATGGAAGGCGGCTCCCGGATCGCAGACGGTATCAGTCCAGCACGATCGGTTTATAGGCGGGCGTATAGATCATGCCCTCGATCCATTTGCGGATGTCGTCGGGGCGTTCGACATGGGCCATGTCATGGTCGAAGATATATTCCGCAAGCCGGCATGCCGAGGTGATCTCGACTTCGACGATCTGGTCCTGCGGCGGGAACAGGCGTCCGCGCGTCCGCGTCGCAAGGTCCACCTGATCGGCCAGCGCATGCGCTGCCTCGATGATGATATCATCGGTGATGTGGCGCGGGCAGGTGGCGTAGGTGGCAAGGCCGAGGCCGGGGAAGATATAGAAATTGTTGGCCTGTCCCGGATGGAACTCCCGTTCTCCCATCTGGACTACCGGATACTGGATGCCGGCGGCATACAGCGCCTGTCCCTTTGACCAGGTATAGGCCTGTTCCGCCGTACATTCGGCATTGGGAATCGACAGGGCGAAGATGATGGGGCGGTTGTTGATCGCACTCATGCGTTCGACCACGGCCTGCGTGAAGGTACCGCCCGCTGTGGAAACCCCGATCAGGATGGACGGACGAACCCGGTCGACCACGTCCAGCAGGTCTGTCGCGGGCGCTTCATCACGGGCATAGGGGCGCTGCTGTTCCGACAGGTCGGTGCGCGAGGCGACCAGCAGGCCATCCTTATCCATCATGGTGATCCGCGCACGGGCGTCACTTTCGGACAGGCCCTCGCGCTGCATGGCGCGCACCAGCAGGTCGGCGATGCCCAACCCCGATGACCCGGCCCCGAAAAACACGATCTTCTGCTCGGACAGTGGCGCGTCGATGATCTGCAGCGCCGTGGTCAGTCCCGCAAGGGTCACGGCCGCCGTGCCCTGGATATCGTCATTGTAGCACAGCACCCGGTCGCGATAGCGCGCGAGGTAGCGGATGGCGTCGGTACCCTTCCAGTCCTCGAAATGGATGCAGCAGGGGGGAAAGACCTCCTGCACCGCCTCGACGAATTCCTCCACGAACGCGTCGAGTTCGTCCTGCTCCGGCGGTTCGCGCCGCAGCCCGAGATAGAGCGGATCCGCCCGCAGCGCCGCGTTGGTCGTGCCGATATCCAGCTGGATCGGCAGCGTCGTGTGCGGGGGCACCGCCCCGCAGGCGGTATAGAGTTGCAGCTTGCCGATCGGGATGCCCATGCCGTTGGCGCCGATATCGCCCAGCCCGAGGATGCGTCCGCCAGTCGTCACGCAGATGAAGCGGACATTGCGTTCGGGCCAGTTGCGCAGGACGGAGGCGATGCGTCCCTTGTGCTCCAGGCTGATATACATGCCGCGCGGGCGGCGGTACAGGTGGCTGAACGCCTTGCACACTGCGCCAAGCGTCGGCGCATAGACGATGGGCACGAATCGTGCCGGGTCGGACATGATGACCTTGTAGAACAGGGTCTCGTTCCGGTCGCCAAGGCCGGAGAGGTAGATATAGCGTTCAAGGTCGTTCGGCTTGGCGTCGAGGTGACGGAACACGCGCTCCGCCTGGCGTTCCAGCGTCTCGATCTGTGGTGGCAGCAGCCCTTCGAGGTCCAGCGCCCGTCGTTCCTCCGCGCTGAAGGCGGTTCCCTTGTTGGCGGCGGGGTCGTTCAGCAGCGCCGCCCCCCGGGGAATGGAACGGGACGTGGGATGGGTCATCGTGTGCGGTCTCCGGCAGGGGAAAGGGGGCAACGGGTCGTCCTTGCCAACGCCCGAGCATGCCGCATATCCAACGTATCAGACCAGCGGCAGTTCGTTCACATTGACGATGCGCCAGCCCTCGCGCAGGTGCTCGATCACGCTGAGCGACAGGTTCTGGATGGAAAAATGCAGCGCCGTGTGCGCGTGGACATGCAGCGCATGCGCCAGTGCCGCGCGGATCGCCCCGCCATGGCTGACGATCACCATGTCCTGCCCCGCATGTTCGCGCGACATGCGATCGAGTGTCGCGCCGACGCGCGCGCAGACCTGCACCATGCTTTCGCCGCCGGGTGGCTGTTCCGTGGCGCCGACGGACCAGAACGGGTGGGCAGGCACCGCCAGCTTTTCGGGCAGGCGGTCATGTGTCGTTCCGTGCCATTCGCCCATCGACTGTTCGGTAAAGCCGGGTTCGATCCGGCTGGCCTGCATGCCATATCCGGCCTGCTGTATCGCCTGCGCTGTCTGCTGCGCGCGGCCAAGGGGGGAGGTGAACCACAGCGCCGGATGCGGCAGGCGGCGGGCCAGCACTTCATACATGGGGCGTTGGGCCACAAGGCTGTCGGGACACAGCGGCACGTCCATCGCGCCATACAGGTGTCGGCGCGCGTTCTGTTCGACAAGAGCGTGGCGGATCAGCCAGAACCGCGTGACGCCTTTCTGCAACTGCGGGGTATCGAGGAAATTACCGTGGTTTTGCGGCATGGGAGCAGGGGTCTCCATAGGCGTTTGTTCGCGTTTGCCCAGCTTCAGGGCGAAGCCGAAATTCAAAAGTTTTTGGTGAAGCTTTTTTCAAAAAGCTTCGAAAAACGTCGCCTTTTTGAAAAAAGGCGACACCCAAAAACTTTTATTTTTTAAGACATCAACCCTGTTCCAGGTGATGGGGCATGTAGGTCGGGTGCGGGTCATGGGCGGCGATGGTGGGCCAGTGGCGCAGGATCAGGCTGATCTTGTCCACCACGCGGCGGACATCGCGGGTTTCGCGTTCCATCCGGCGGCGGCTGTCCATCCCGTCATGCGATGGCTCGCCCGAGACGAGGCGCGCGCCCGCCGAAATACGCAGCGCCCCGGCCAGCGCCCCATCCAGCGCCGGATGCGCCAGCGGCACGGGCTGTCCCACATGGCACAGCAGGGCGGCAAGGCGGCGTTCGTCCGCGTCACGGGCGGGAATGACGGTGGAAAGGTCGGTATTGAGCCACGCATACAGCCTGCGCGCCTGTGCCAGCGCCAGCGGGCGGAACGTGTCGCCCGCGTCATGGGCGCGCACGAAAAAGGACAGGATCGTTGCCGCGTCGTCCCACGCATCCGCCAGCGGCCGCCGCCGGGGGGCGTAGGGCGGCAGCAGGCACAGGTCGGGATTATGCGTGATCGCGTCGCGCGCCGCCGACAGGAACGTGCGCAGGCGCTGCGTCACGGTGGCGCGTGGCACGTCGGCCAGTGCCGCCATTTCCGCCAGCGCCGCATGCCAGCGCAGGAGCAGCCCGATATTGTGCCCCGCAGGCAGCACCGTGCGCGCCTGTCCCACGGGCCACGCCGCCTGATGGGTGTATTGCGCAAGGCCCGCCGGCAGGCGACCCGACAGGCGCGCCATGACCGGCGCAGGCAGCAGGACCGCCCCGCAGAAGGGGGGACCGGTAAAGAATTTGGACCCCGTGACCATCACCATCCACCCCCGGTCGAGGTAGTCGCGCACCCGCATGGGGTCGAGGCGCGTCTGGCAGGCATCCACCACTACATCCACCTGACCTGCGGGCGCGGTGGCGACGAGGGTGTCGAGTGTCTCCATCTGCGGGGCGAGCAGCCCGGTCTTCGACAGGTCGAGACGATGCAGAAGGATATGTCGTCCGCGCGCCAGTTCCGCCCGGGCCACGCGCAGGCAGTCCGCATCGACCTGCGCCAGCGGGATCTGCTGCCCGCGCGCGTCGCGCATCGGCAGGTCGATCACCTGCGTATCATCGGGGAACCCGGCGATCAGGTGCCCCTTTGGCACCATGTGGCCCAGTGCGGTGTCGTTGGCGAAATGGCACCCCCGCGCGGCCAGCGGCACGCCGCTGCCGGTTTCTTCCGGCGCGATCAGGATGTTACTGACCGCACGCCCCCCCGGCGCAAGGGCGGCCAGCGCAAGGGCGTAAAGCTCGCAATCCGTGCCGGAGGGGGCGAGGATGATGCCTTCATCCCCGCGCAGGCCGAAATGGCGGCCGATCCCGTCATGGATTTCCGCCGTCAGGGTGGCGGGCACATCGGTCTGCGGGTCTGACAGGGCGGCGGCGATCAGGCGCAGGCGCGCGGCCTCCGCCCCGGCGAACCCCCGTTCGGACAGTGATGACGCGGTGGAGGACGCGAACGTCACCGCCCACGGGCGCGGGCGATGCGAACATCCGTAATGGTTCAGGCCGGTGGTGGGATCGATGCTCAGCCGCGCATCCCCGCCCATTGCCATCAGCGTCTCGGTCGGGCCGGTCCACGCCCATAGCGGGCCAAGGCGCGCATGCACGTCATGGATGTCGGGCAGCGTTGCGGGGGCGGGCTGGCATGGGGCAATGGCCTGCCAGACATCATGCAGGCGATCGGGCGGGGGCAGATGGTCCGCCGCCATGATGTCGATCCATGTCGGTAGCGCCGCAGGCGTGGCTGCCACGGCCACCACGCCGTCCGGTGCCGCATCGCAGGTGACATCAAGCCCATGGAACAGCGCCGCCGTGCGGGCCGCGCACAATGCCGCCATAACGGGCTGGTGGGGGGCGATGTCGAGCAGGTGCGCAAGTTCCAGCGCATGGCGCAGGTAGAACGCGCTGTGCGTCCCATTTCCCAGGCATGCCGATCCCAGCAGGACATCCCCCCTGTCCGTGACGCGGAACGGTTCGGGCAGGTCAGGCGACAGGCTGATGCGCCGCGTCCCCGCGATGACGCGCAGGTCGGGACGTTCAAGGACGCGGATCAGGCCTTCGGTGAGCTGTTGGGCAAGCACGGGGTTCTCCGTAATGGGGCGCGTCAGGATGTCGGGGCGGCCACGCCGTGGCTGCGGCGGCGTGTGCGGGGATGGGTCCGCATGGCCGCACCATCCGCTGGCGGCTCGGTCGCCGGGTGGGCCGGCGGACATGTTTCCCCCAGCGTCCAGCCCGCCTGCCGGGCGGTCAGCCGCATGTGGGCCGGTGGGGGGGCGATGGCATGGATGGGCAGGTCAAGTGGCAGGTACAGTTCACGACTCATCAGGTGCAGCAGTTTTCCATCCGCCCGACCATATTGACCATCCCCCATCACCGGGCAACCCAGCGTCGCGCAATGCACCCGTGCCTGATGGGTGCGCCCCGTCTCCAGCCGCAGTTCCAGCCAGCTTGCCGGGCTGCCGTCGGGCATGTGCCCGCGTGCAAGGCAGCGCCATGCCGTGCGTGCGTCCTGCCCGCCCGGCGCGGCCTCGATCCGCCATCCCGTGTGGTCGGCCCGACGCAGCAGCGGCGCATCGACCACACCGTGGCCGGCGGGGGGATGGCCATGGGTGATCGCCCAGTACAGCTTGGTTGCCCGCCCATTGCCAAGGCATTCCTGTGCCGCAAGAAGTGCCTGCTTGCGCAATGCGATCAGCAGGCAGCCCGACGTGTCACGATCCAGCCGGTGGGCCAGCCACGGCCCGTTGCGATGACGTGACATCAGGCCGAACGCGTCCTCCACGCTCGGCCCGCCCGCGCGGCCCGGATGGGCGGGCAGGCCCGCAGGCTTGTCGATCACGATGAAATGCCGGTCCTGAAACAGGACGGGAAAGGGAAGGTTCCCCCCGCCTGCGGTCGGGATGTCACGGCGGGGGGATGGTCCGGCCCGGCGCTTCATTCGTCCTCGGCGGTCTTGCGCATCAGCACCTCGCGGCGGCCGACATGGTTGGCCTCGCTGACAAGGCCTTCCTTCTCCATCTGCTCGATGATCTTGGCCGCGCGGTTGTAGCCGATCGAGAGATGGCGCTGGATGAAGGAGGTCGAGGCCTTGCCTTCGCGCGCGACAAGCTCCACCGCCTGCCCGAACAGGCTGTCTTCCTCGCCCCCGCCACCACCGATCGCGCGGCCGCCGCCATCCTCGTCCTGCGCGGAGATGACATCGTCGTCATAGATCGGCTCGCCCTGCGCGCGCAGGAAGGCGACCACGGCCTCGACCTCGCTGTCCTCGACAAACGGTCCGTGGACGCGGGTGATGCGCCCGCCCGCCTGCATGAACAGCATGTCGCCCCGGCCAAGCAACTGTTCCGCGCCCTGTTCGCCAAGGATGGTGCGGCTGTCGAACTTGCTGATGACCTGAAAGGAGATGCGGGTCGGGAAGTTCGCCTTGATGGTGCCGGTGATGACATCGACCGACGGGCGCTGTGTCGCGATGATCAGGTGGATGCCCGCCGCGCGCGCCTTCTGCGCCAGGCGTTGCAGCAGGGCCTCGATCTCCTTGCCCGCCACGATCATCAGGTCAGCCATCTCGTCGACGATGACGACGATATAGGGCAGCGCATCAAGCGCAAGCTGCTGTTCCTCGAATGTCGGCTTGCCAGTTTCGGGGTCGTATCCGGTCTGTACGCGCCGGGTGACGATTTCGCCCCGGGCGCGGGCCTCGGCCACGCGTTCGTTGTAGCTGGCGATGTTGCGCACCTGCAGGTGGGCCATGGCGCGATACCGGCGGTCCATCTCGCGCACGGTCCATTTCAGCGCCGCGACCGCCTTGGCCGGTTCGGTCACCACCGGCGTCATCAGGTGGGGAATGCCCTCATAGATCGAGAATTCAAGGATCTTGGGGTCAATCAGGATCAGGCGGCACTGGTCCGGCGACAGCCGGTACAGCAGCGACAGGATCATGGCGTTCACGCCCACCGACTTGCCTGACCCGGTGGTGCCCGCGATCATCAGGTGCGGCATGGAGCCGAGGTCGCTGTAGACCGGCTCCCCCGCGATGTCCTTGCCCAGCGCGAGATTCAGGCGCGCGCGCGCATGCACCCAGCGCTCGTCATGCAGCAGTTCGGAGAAATAGACCGTGTCGCGGCGCGTGTTGGGCACCTCGATGCCGATGACATTGCGCCCCGGCACCGTGGCGATGCGCACGCTCAGCACCGAAAGCGAGCGCGCGACATCGTCGGCCAGCCCGATGACACGCGCGGCGCGGATACCCGGTGCGGGCATCAGTTCGAACAGGGTTACGACCGGCCCGGCGTGATAGGTGTTGATCTCCCCCTGCACCCCGTATTCCGACAGGACGGTGACAAGGTGCGCGGCATTGGCCCTGAGCAGTTCTTCCGTCGGGCCGGTCGTCGCATGCGATGGCGGCGGATGCAGGAGGGAGAGCGGCGGCAGCTGCCATGCATGCTGCTGCGGCGCGTCATACTGTTCTTCGGCAGGGACGCTGGCCGCATGCGGGGCGGGCGGTGGCGGGTCTTCCACCACGGGGGCCGAAGGTGCGGGCGGGCGCGTGGCACCACCCGTGCTGAACAGGCGTCCCAGCAGCGTCGGGCGTTCTGGCTGCGGCGCGGCCGGGGGGGTAAATGTCGTCGCCGGTGGCGGCGGGGCCTCATGCCATGGGGCGACATCCTGCGACCCGGCCTGCGTTTCCAGAAGCGGCGGCGGGATATCCTCTTCCATGCCCGGCGGGTGCACCCAGTTCGTGCCGATCGACACGCGCCCCTGCCGGGCGGCGGCGGGCAGGCTGGCGGCAGCGGCGGGCGGCGCGGCCACATCGCGTGCGGGCGGCAGCGGGGGGTGTGCGGATTCGCGCACGCTCAGCGAGCGTGAGGTCGCAGGCGGCGGCACTGGCGGCGGCGGGGTCATGGCGCGTGAGGGCGCGTCGGCCGTGGCCTCCACCGCCGGGTATTCCGTTACCGGCAGGGTCGGGTCGGGGGCTGCGGGCGGCCTGTCGGGTGTCATGCGGCGGGGGGGCAGTTCCTCTTCCGGCAGCGCATCGGCAAGGCTGTCGCGCATGCGCGGGGGCGTATCCACCGGGGCGGCCGGGGGGGATGTGCGGGCGCGTATGCTGTTCGCCAGCGCCTGCGTGCCCGCGGCAAGGCGGGCGGGCTGGCGTCCCACCGTGCGCAGCGCGCGCCCGATCGCCCGCCATTCCGACAGCGACAGCGCCATTGCCAGCGGGATCAGCAGCAGAGCCAGCACAAGGCCGAGCAGCCACATGACGGGCCGTCCCCATGGCCCCATCAGGCTGACGCCCGCCTGCAGCGCCATGTGCGCGATGGACAGCCCGACCGCGCCCCCCAGCCCGGAATCGGCGGGCCATTGCGGGTTGGGAAAGGAGGGGAGCATGATCGGCAGCGCCGCGAGCAGCGCGGAGACGACCGGCATCGCCGCAAGCAGCGCGGTGACGCGGAGCAGCCCCGATCCCACGCCATTATGGCGGATGATGCGCCACCCCCATGCGATCAGGGCAAGGATGACCAGCGCGCAGGTGGCGCCCATGTTCTGCAGCAGGAAATCCGAGACATAGGCCCCGACCGTGCCAAGCAGGTTGGTCGGCGCCTGCGCGCTGGAGGTATTGGCCGAGGAATCGCGCGGGTCATAGCTCCACAGTGCCGCCATCAGCGCGAGGGCGAGCATCCACAGCGCGACCCCGCCCGTTTCGGCAAGGCGCCGCACCAGCCGGATCCGCGTGGGGCCGGAGGTAAGGGACTCGGGGATGAAACGGCCGGGGATCGCCAAAAATCCGTATCCTGCTTGCATGGCCATGGAATCGCGGCATGCAGGCTGCCGGGGTGTGGCCGTCATGAAAAATCCGGGCGGGACAAGGCGGGCGTGAACCCGCGCGCGCCTGCGTGAAGGGGACTATAACGCGGCGATGGCGCGTGAAAGAAGGGCGGTTGCGTCTTTTATGGACGAAATTATCGTGCCCGGCCGTCCCCGTGCCGCCAGACCGACAGGCGCGCCGCCCCATGTTCGCGCTGCGCCAGCAGGTGTTCGGGGGCGAGGGGCGGGGCCTCGTCAGCGGCGGTTTCCACGATGACCAGCGCATCGGGCGCGATCCACCCGCCACGTTCGAGCGTGGCGAGGGCTGCGGCCGGCAGGTCGCGGCCATAGGGCGGGTCGAGGAACACCAGATCCGCAGGGGACGCCGCGCCACGGGGCGGCAGGCGCGTCATGTTCCATGCCCGTACCTGCGCCATGGCCTGCGCCCCGCAGGCCGCGATGTTGTCGCGCAGGGCCGACAGCGCGTTGCGGTCGCTTTCGATGAACAGCGCGCCCGCCGCCCCGCGCGACAGGGCCTCCAGCCCCAGGCCGCCGGTGCCCGCGAAGCCGTCGATCACCTGTGCGCCCTCGACCCGGCCGCGCCCGGCCCATGGCGCGTGCATCAGCATGTCGAACAGGGCCTGGCGCACCCGGTCGGCGGTTGGGCGCGTCACGCGGCCCGGTGGCGCGCGCAGGGCGCGGCCACGGAAACGTCCGGCGACAATCCTCATGGGCGGACCGTCACGCCCGGCCGTTGCGGCGCGGGCTGGCAAGCCCGGGCACCTGTTCGCGCAGGACCTTGCCGGTGACTTCCTCAAGCTCCTCACGCTCCAGCGTGCCAAGCTGGAACGGCCCGTAGGAGGTGCGGATCAGGCGGCTGACATGCAGGTTCAGCCCGCGCATGACCTTGCGGATCTCGCGGTTCTTGCCTTCGCGCAGGGAGACGGTCAGCCACGCATTGTCGCCCCGGCTGGAATCCAGCGCCGCCTCGATGGGGCCATAGCGCACGCCCTCGAACACGCTGCCCTGCGCAAGGTCGGCGAGGCGGTCTTCGTTCACCACGCCGAAGACACGCACGCGATAGCGGCGGATCCAGCCGTTGCTCGGCAGTTCCAGGCGGCGGGCGAGTTCACCGTCATTGGTCAGCAGCAGCAGCCCCTCGCTGTTGAGGTCGAGGCGCCCGACGCTGATGACGCGCGGCATCCCTTCGGGCAGGGAGGCGAACACCGTGGGGCGGCCATCGGGGTCGCGGTGTGTCGTCACCAGCCCGTCGGGCTTGTGATAGCGCCACAGCCGGGTGCGGTCGGGGGCGGCGATGACCTTTTCATCCACCTGCACGATGTCGCCATCGCTGACGAAGGTGGCGGGATGGCGCACGATGTCACCATTGAGGCGCACGCGCCCTTCCTCGATCATGCGTTCGGCGTCACGCCTGCTGGCGACACCGGAGCGGCCCAGCCACTTGGCGATGCGGTCGCCATGCGGGGCGGAAGGGGCGGGAGAGGCGTCTTTTGTCATTCTGTATGTCTCGAAGCGTCGATCAGGGCATCGAACAGGTGGCGGTCGCCTGACGATATGCCGTATTCGGGATGCCATTGCACCCCGATGCAGAAGGGATGGCCCGGCAGTTCCACGGCCTCGATCACGCCATCGGGGGCGACGGCGCTGACGATGGCCCGGCCGGGGGTGGCGACAGCCTGGTGGTGGGCCGAATTGACCGCCATGCGGGTGGCGCGCGTGATGTGCGCAAGGCGTGTGCCGGGGACGATGGTGACCTCGTGCCCGGCCTCGTGCCGTGGGTTGGGCTGTTCATGGGGCAGGGGGGCCGTGATGGTGTCGGGGATATGCTGTATCAGTGTGCCGCCCAGCGCAACCGCGAGCAACTGTTCCCCGCCACATATGCCAAGGATTGGCCGCCCCATGCGCAGCGCGGCCTCCACCAGCGCCAGTTCGGCGGTGGTGCGCGCGGATTTCGTGGTGACGCTGGGGTGTGTGTCGCCCCCGTCATACAGGTCGGGCGAAATGTCGAACGCGCCGCCCGTGACGATCAGGCCATCGAGTCGCACCATGAGGGCCGCCGCCTGCGCCGCGTCATGGGGCAGGCCGACCGGCAGTCCCCCCGCCGCCGTGACGGCATCCATGTAGTTGCAGCGCAGCGCGTACCATGGATAGCGCGAGTAGCCACCGCGCTGCGGGGGGCAGGGCGGTTCGCAGTCCAGTGTCACGCCGATCAGGGGAGGGGACGTATCCATTCCGTTTCCCTAGAAGAATTCGCAAGGAAAGGAAATGCGCCCGCCCCGCCCCAACCGGTCCCGGCAGGTGTCGCCTGCCGCCGTCGTGCTACTGCTGCCCCACGGGGGAGAGGCTGCACGCGACGGGGCAGGCTTCGGAGCGGCGGATGCCACGGGGTGCGTCCGCGATGGCCATGCCTGCGACGATCGCGGCAGTGGTCAGAATCAGCGTAAGCGTATGCATGCCCTTTCTCCCGTGTGCTGTGATGCGCGCCGGTGCCGTGCGATCCGCCGCAGGGGGCGGAAGATGCCGCCGGAAAGTGACGCGCGGGTGAGTCCAGATCCCTGATTACAGAATGTTACAGAACATGACGGCATACAAGGCAGGATGGCAGCCCGAATCATGAAATGTCCATGAAAATTGCGGTTTCCTGACACGAATTTGCACTGTTGTTGTGTTTTCGCACGGTAACGGACTGGTGCGGTGCCCTGCCCCGTCACGTTCCATGCCGGCAACGTCATGATGGCCCGCAGGGTTGCAGGCGCGCTATCATGACGTGATGCCGCACCCTTCCGCCCCCGATGCCGCGCCGGACATGCCCCCACGGCGCACGCGCGACCCGATGTCCCTTGCCTTTGCCGAGGCGCGCGCCGCCGCCCTGCGCGGGGAGGTGCCGGTGGGCGCGGTGGTGGTCGGCCCCGGTGGCATTGTCCTTGCGCGCGCGGGCAACCGGACGGAGGAGTTGCACGACCCCTCCGCCCATGCGGAGATGCTGGCCCTGCGTGAGGCGGTGCGCGTGCGCGGTGGGCGGCGCCTTGCGGACTGTGCGCTGTATGTCACGCTCGAACCCTGTCCGATGTGCGCGGGGGCGGCGGTGCATTTCCGCATCGGGCGCATCCTGTTCGGGGCCTATGACCCCAAGGGCGGCGGGGTGGACCATGGGCCGCGCCTGTTCGCCCGCCCCGGCTGCCTGCACCGGCCGGAGACCATCGGCGGCCTGCGTGAGCAGGAGGCGCAGGCCATGCTGCGGGCCTTCTTTGGCGACCGCCGCACGCCCTGAACGGCGCATCGTGCATGCGCCGGGGGGGGAGGCGCCATGGCCGTGTAATCTAACGTATCTTTCATGCGGTGGTATAAGAGGGGTTGGTTCTCTTGCGTCACAGTGCGGGCGATGGGACTGTAACCCCGGTCGGGACGGCCCAGCCCGACGCAAGCGAGATCAGACCAAGATGTTCAGGGATGCCATGTCAGACGCAGTAAAGCCGAAAACCCTTTTCCCCCGCCCGGCGCGCGGGGCACTCCTCGCCACGTTGCTTGCCAGCAGCCTGCTTGGCGGCATGGTGGCCGGTGCGCCCTGCGCCCGCGCGGATGACAGCGGCGTCATCCGGCCTGATACGCAGGTGCAGCAGCTTCCGAACTTCGTCAGCCTCGTCAAGCAGGTGAAACCCGCCGTCGTTTCCATCACGGCCAAGATCCACAATGCCGACACGGGCGAGGAAATGGGCGGCGGCATGCCCGGCGGCTTTCCGTTCCCTTTCCCGTTCCAGATGATGCCGCAGCAGCACCATGACGTGGAGGCGCGCGGCTCGGGCTTCATCATCTCCCCTGACGGATATGTCGTGACCAACAACCATGTCGTGAAGGGCGCGACGAAGGTGACGGTGACGCTCGATGACGGCACCAGCCTGCCGGCCAAGATCGTCGGCCGGGATTCCAAGACCGACATCGCACTGCTCAAGGTCACGCCCTCGGGCAAGCTGCGTTTCATCGAACTGGGTGATTCCGACAAGGTGGAACCGGGTGAATGGGTGGTCGCGGTCGGCAATCCCTATGGTCTGGGCGGCACGGTGACGGCGGGCATCGTCTCCGCGCGCGGGCGCGACATCGGCGATGGCCCGTATGATTCCTTCATCCAGATCGACGCCCCGATCAACCGTGGCAATTCCGGCGGCCCGCTGTTCACGCAGGACGGCAAGGTCGTGGGCGTGAACACCGCCATCCTGTCGCCGTCTGGCGGGTCGATCGGCATCGGCTTCGCCATTCCGTCCGACACGGTCAAGAACGTGGTGGAACAGCTGGAGAAGACCGGCCATGTCACGCGCGGCTACCTTGGCGTCACGGCGCAGGCGATCACGCCGTCCATGGCCACGGCGCTGGGCCTGAAATCCGTCAATGGCGCGCCGGCGGCGGGTGCCCTTGTCGCCAGCGTCAGCGCCGGCAGCCCGGCGGAGAAGGCCGGGATCAAGGCGGGTGACGTCGTGACCGACCTGAACGGGCAGAAGATCGACACGCCCCATACGCTGGCGGTCAAGGTGGCCTCCGTCGTGCCGGGGACCAAGGTGACGGTCGGCTACCTGCGCAACAACAAGCCCCAGACGGCGAGCGTGACCATCGCCAACCTTGGCAAGGGCGGTTCGGCCGATGGCACGATCGGCGATGACCATTCCGAGGACAAGGGACCGCGCCTTGGCGTCTCGCTCGCGCCGCTGACGCCTGATGCGCGCCAGCAGCTTGGCCTTGACGAGAATGTCCATGGTGTTGTCGTCAGCGATGTGCAGCCCGGCTCCTCGGCGGAGCAGGCGGGCATCCATGCGGGTGACGTGATCCAGGCCGTGGGCAACAAGCCGGTGGAAAATCCCCGCGCCACGGTGTCCGCCATCCGCCAGGCGCTGGAGATCAACCATTCCGTCCTGCTGCGGGTCGTGCGTAATGGGCAGAGCATCTTTGTCGCGGTGACGCCGGGCAGCGATGACAATGACAATGGCGGCGATGACGACGACGACCAGTAAGCCGTATCCCACCATCAGGTGCGATAACATTTCCAGCTAAAGGAAACCGGGGGCATGTCCCCCGGTTTTTTTACGCCAATCGTCCAAAAGTTTTTGGTGAAGCTTTTTTCAAAAAGCTTCGGAAGACGCCGCCTTTTTGAAAAAAGGCGGCACCCAAAAACTTTTATTATGTTTATCGGCGGTTTTTTGAAACAATCCCCAAAGGTGATTGTCGCGGCCTGACTTCTTGCGTATCTGCTGTGCGTCGTGTTGCAAGTCGCGGAGGGGTTATGACCGGTCCAGTATCATCCGATCCACAGGTGTCCGTATCCGGGGCGCCCACACCGGGAGAAGCCCGCCTGATTGATGGCAAGGGGTTCGCCAACCGCCTGACGCAGGAGATCGCGGAGGATGTGCGCGCATTCTATGCCCGCCATCAGGTTACGCCCGGCCTTGCGGTGGTGCTGGTTGGCAATGATCCCGCAAGCGAGGTCTATGTCCGCAACAAGGCGCTGCAGACCCATCGCGCGGGCATGCGTTCGTTCATGCACATGCTGCCGGAGACGACATCGCAGGAGGAACTGCTCGCCCTGATCGGGCGGTTGAATGCCGATCCCGAAATCCATGGCATCCTCGTGCAGTTGCCGCTGCCGGGCGATCTTGATCCCGTGGCGGTGACCAACGCCATCGACCCGCGCAAGGATGTGGACGGGCTGGGTGTGGTCAATGCGGGCCGCCTTGCGCTGGGCCTGCCGGGGATCGTGCCGTGCACGCCGCTGGGTTGCCTGCTTCTGCTGAAATCCTATGTCGGGGACCTGCGGGGCCTCAACGCCATGGTGGTCGGGGCGTCGAACCTTGTCGGTCGTCCCATGGCGCAACTGCTGCTGCGTGAAGGCTGCACCGTGACCGTCGCGCATATCGATACGCGCAACCCGCAGGCGCTGGCGCGGCAGGCAGACATCCTGGTGGTCGCGACCGGGTGCAGCGGACTGGTGACGGGGGAATGGATCAAGCCCGGCGCGACCGTGATCGATGTCGGCATTTCCCGCGTGCGGCTGGACAATGGAAAGACGCGGCTGGTCGGTGACGTGGTGTTTGACGAAGCCCGTCACATCGCGGGGCAGATCACCCCGGTTCCCGGTGGTGTCGGCCCGATGACGATCGCCTGCCTGCTGCGCAACACGATGCAGGCGGCGCGTGAACTGGTCGAAGGCGTGCGGGGGGACGTGTGATGCATGTTTCCGTTGAACTGATCCCCCGCGATACCGAAACGCTGCTGCGTGACGCGGCGGAGGTCCGGTCGTGCTTCCCCCTTGCGGACATGATCAACATTCCCGACCTGCTGCGCTTTCCCCTGCGCAGTTGGGACGCGGCGGCGCTGGTCCGCCCGCATTTCCCCAATGTGATCCCGCACATCCGGGCCATCGACATTGCCCCCGACGCGCCCCTGCCGGGCGTGGGGCAGGAGGGGCTGGAGGCGGTGCTGGTGGTGCAGGGCGATCCGCCATCGGACCTGCGGCACCTGACCTATCCCAACACGACCGAAAGCATCATCCGCCGTTACCGTGCGGAGGCCCCGCACCTGTCGGTCTATGCCGCGTTCGACCCGTACCGCCGCGCGCCGTATGAGGAAATGGAGGCGATCGCGCGCAAGAAGGAGGCCGGGGCCGCCGGGTTCTTCACGCAGCCGATCTTTGACATGCGCATGCTGGACCTGTGCATGAACTGGCTGCATGGGGAAAATGTGTTCTGGGGGATCTCCCCGGTGGTCGGCCCGCGTTCGCGTTCCTACTGGGAGACGACGAACCATGTCATCTTCCCCCATGATTTCGAACCGACGATGGAGGCGAACATCGCCTTCGCCCGGCAGATGATGCACGCGGTGCGCGCGCAGGGGGGGAATGTCTACCTCATGCCGCTGCGGGTGAACCTGCAGCGGTATCTCGTGCCGCTGTGTGACGTCTGAAAAGGATAAGTGATAAAAGTTTTTGGGTGCCGCCTTTTTTTAAAAGGCGGCGTTCTTTGAAGCTTTTTGAAAAAAGCTTCACCAAAAACTTTCAATCTTCTCCAATAACCTCTGGCTCGTATGGCCTGCGGCTTCTTGCCGCACCAGACGTGGCAGGTGTCAGATCCAGCCCTGCGTGCGGATCAGGCCGAAGGCGGCGATGGTGACCATGCAGGTGATGCGCCCGTCGCGGATCATCGCCTCCATCTCCTCCAGCGCGACCTTGTGGCAGGTGATGTCTTCTTCCGTGTCCTCGCGCGCGCTCGGCCCCTGCGTCAGTCCGGTGGCAAGGTAGGCGCGGCCTTTCTGCGTGGTGTATCCCGCGCCCTGGTACATCAGGCCGGCGTCGCGCATGGTTTCGGCCAGAAGGCCCGTCTCCTCGCGCAGTTCGCCGCGCGCCACGTCTTCGGCGCTGGCGTCGGGGCGGGTTTCCCACATGCCCATCGGCAGTTCCCACATCCGCTGCTTGATGGGGTAGCGGTATTGCTGGATCAGCGTGACGAAGCGTCTGCCGTCTTCTTCCCACAGGGGCAGGATGACGACGAAATCCCCGCGTTCGACCACGCCATACAGTCCCTTGCGGCCATTGGGACGGATGATGATGTCCTCCCGCAGGCGTGTCCACGGGTTTTCATAGGCAAGGCGGCTTGATACGGTGACGAAGCCGCCCGCGTCGGGCGTGGGGTCATGGGGCGTGTCGGTCATGATGGCGTGCGGGCCTGCTGTCCTGTTGGCGGGATGACGTCGGGACAGGTTATATGTTACGTACCTGTCCTGCCAACCATGACGCGCACCGCGTTATGTGCATGGGTCACGCGCTTGTTTTGCCTGCGTCATGCCCGTTACTGGTATTGCGTCACGGTGTCGCCATCGTGTCCGTCCATGCGGGCGCGCAGGCGTGGCCTGTATCGCACTGGCCCCTGTCCCGCATATCCCCAGTCGGAGTTTCGATCGCATCATGACCCTGCCGCAGACGTCCACGGCGTCACCAACACGGCGGATTCTGGCCGTCGTCCTGTTCAACCTGCTGTGTTACATCGATATCGGGCTGCCGATGGCGGTCATCCCGGTCTTTGTGCACCAGGTGCTGGGATACAACACGGTCATCGCGGGTTTCGCCGTATCGCTGCAATATCTCGCGACCTTTGCCTCTCGCGCGTCGGCGGGGCAGGCGGCGGACCGGCGCGGGGCGAAACCGGCCGTGGTGATCGGCCTTGTGGTCTGCACGCTGTCGGGCGTGATGCTGATGACATCGGGCCTGTTGCGCCACTATGCCGCGCTGTCGGCCTTGATGCTGATCTTCAGCCGCGTCTTCCTTGGCGTGGGGGAAAGCTGGACCGCTACCGGCGCGATCATGTGGAACATCGGCCGCGTGGGGGCCACGCGCACCGCGCAGGTGATTTCATGGAATGGTGTGACCTCCTATGGCGGGATCGCGCTTGGCGCGCCGATCGGGCAGATGCTTTCGGGGCTGCCGCTGCCTTATGGCGGGCTGGTGCTGGTGGGGCTTTTGTCGGCGCTGCTGCCCTTCATCGGGTTCCTGATGGCGCTGGGCTACGAACCCGTGGCTCCCGTCGTGCACAAGGGGCCGCCCACGCCGTTTCGCACCGTTTTCTGGCGGGTGCTGCCGCATGGGGTGGTGCTGGCGTGCGGGTCGGTCGGGTTCGGCACCATCTCGTCATGCCTTGCGCTGTTTTTCGCGCACCAGAACTGGAATGGTGCCGCTATCGCGCTGGCGGCGTTCGGGATCGTGTTCGTGCTGGTGCGCTTTGTCTTCGCGCGGCAGATCGACCGTCGCGGCGGGCTGATCGTGGCGCTGATTTCCCTGATTGTGGAGACGATCGGCCTGCTGGTGCTGTGGCGCTGTTCTGGCGTGTTCATGGCCGATGTGGGCGCGGCCCTGACGGGGGCGGGATTCTCGCTCGTGTTCCCGGCACTGGGCGTGCTGGCGGTCGCACGGGTCGGGCCGGAAAACCGTGGCGCGGCCCTTGGCGCGTTTTCGGTGTTCCTTGATATCGCGGTGGGCCTGTCGGGGCCTCTGCTTGGCCTTGTCATCCAGACGATGGGATATGGCGCGTTGTTCATGGTGTCCGCACTGTTTACGCTGGCGGGTGTCGGGACCACGATCCTCCTGCAGCGCCAGGCGCGTGCATGAGGGCGCGGCCCTGATATCCATCGCCATGATTTGTGGGAGACTGCTCTGATATGTCCATTTCCTCGGCCGCTGTATTCTGTGGATCGCGCTTTGGCGTGCGGCCTGAATTCCACGACGCCGCCACGGAACTTGGCGCATGCCTTGGCCAGGCGGGGATCCGCCTGGTCTATGGCGGGGGGCATGTCGGCCTGATGGGGGCCGTGGCCGACGCGACGCTGAAGGCCGGGGGACGGGTGACGGGGATCATCCCCGCATTCCTGCATGACCGCGAAGTCATGCATGAAGGGGTGACGGACCTGACGGTCACGACCTCCATGCATGAACGCAAGGCGCTGATGTTCTCGAAATCCGATGTCTTCGTGGTGATGCCCGGCGGCCTTGGCACCTTTGACGAGACGATCGAGATCATGACGTGGCGTCAGTTGAAACAGCATGACAAGCCGATCTTCATCGTCAACATCGCGGGTTGGGCGGGGCCGCTGCTGGCCATGATCGAATCCGCGATCGAAAATGGATTCGCATCGCCGAGCGTGCGTCGCCTGTTCCATGTGGTCGATGATGTACCTGCCCTGATGCGCGCGCTGCATGGCGCGGCTACCCCCGATGGCGGCAACGTCAACGTCGATCATTTCTGAAAAGACGCCTCTCCCCCTTGCGGAACGCGCCAGACCCCTGTATAGCCGCCTCCAGACGGAGTGTAGCTCAGCTTGGTAGAGCACTGTGTTCGGGACGCAGGGGCCGGAGGTTCGAATCCTCTCACTCCGACCAGCCCTGTTTTTACAGCGGACTGGTCAGGACGCCTTATAGAGGCGCCGCCTTCGGGCGATATTTCCCGCCAGAAAATCATGCCTGAAATTATTGGATATGTGCCCCCTCGCGCAGGGGGGCGTATTCTCCCATATTGATGCGGATACGCATGCGGTCCCCGTGCGTCGCGCGCATGGGACGGAATGTAACATATCGATAGGATCCTGTGCCGTATCGGGGCGCATTTGCGGGGCATGGTGCCCCTGGCGAGGGAGGAACTGGGAATGAAACGCTTTCTTCTGGCTGGCGTAGCACTGGCCCTGGCCGGGGGTATGGTCATTGGTGGTCCCGCGCCCGCCGATGCCCGTGGCGGCGGGGGTGGCGGTTTCCGTGGCGGCGGTGGCG
>NZ_POTC01000019.1 GCF_002906255.1 Novacetimonas maltaceti
CAGCCCTCACCGGCCGTGCGCGTGAGATCGTGGCCGAAGCCGCTCAGGCGTCCACCCACGTCCAGACCACCCGCATCGAGGTCAATGGCTACACCGATAACTCGGCAGCCCATCCCGGCCCGCGTGGCGAGAAGTACAACATGGGCCTGTCCATGCGTCGCGCCGACAGCGTGAAGGCTGAACTGATCCGTGACGGCGTGCCTGCCAACGCCATCGACATCCACGGCTATGGCGAAGCGCACCCGCTGGTCCCGACCGGCCCGGATACGCGCGAACCCCAGAACCGTCGCGTCGAAATCATCCTGCACTGATCACACGGTCAGACAGACTGGTTTCAGCAGAAGGGAGTGCCTCGGCACTCCCTTTTTGCTGTACAATACTCAGGAAGTATAAAAGTTCTTGGTGAAGCTTTTTTCAAAAAGCTTCAGACGCCGCCACCGTTCAGGAAAAGGCGCCCAGAACGTCGCTTGCCGGAGTCCATGTAGCCGGCATCGGCAACAGCCCTGCCTCACAGGCCCAGGCTGCGCCCTGCTTCCCAGAACGCGGCTTCCAGACGGACCGCCGTGCTGAACTCCGCAAGCAGCATGGGATAGCGGGCCTCGGCCCCATACTGTGTTCCCAGCATGTTCAGGCGATGGATTCCGCCCTCCACCAGATCCGTGAATTCCTGCCCGCCATACAGCGCGATCCATGACCAGTAGGGATTTCCTTCCCGCAGGGTAGCAGGATCGGCATGCAGCCGTGCGCCGATCTCCCCATACCCGATCATGCACGGGGCAAGCGTCACCTGCAGGTCCAGCAGGTCGCCCGTCTGCGCGCGGTCAAGGATGAAGCGACTGTAGGCCAGCAATTCGAGCGATTCCGGCGCGCGGCGCAACATGTCCTCGTCAATGCCCCACCCCCTGCAGTACCCCACATGCAGCGGCAGTTCGGTATCAAGGATACCCGACACCAGCGCGGCGGCCGCGCGCATGTCCTCCACCGTGGTCGATTTATGGACCGACAGCGCACAGGCGCGGGTGTACTGGATCAGGTAGAGGTAATCCTGGATCAGGAACCGCCTGAATTCCTCCTGCGGCAGCGTCCCATCCGCCAGTCCCTTCACAAAGGGATGGTGGATGAAGCGTTCCCAGTCCTCCATGCTGTCGCGACGCAACCGTCCCGCAAGGCCCGATTCCAGAAGGGGCCAGTCGCGTTGTGCATGCCATGTCATGTCCATTTTCCTCGTCTTCGTACGCGGCTACATTGCACAGTCGATCCCGGCACACGACATCATGTGACGGGCCGGGTCATGTGTACCCTTCCTGTGGCGTTGCGCGTGCGCTAGGTGAAGGGAACCAAGATCGCAATTTCTTTCACCACAGGATCGTCTGTTTTCCGCCATGCCAACAACAAATGACATTCGCGCCACTTTTCTGGACTATTTCGCCGCGAACGGACACCAGATCGTTCCATCCTCGTCACTGGTTCCCAACAACGACCCGACGTTGCTGTTCACCAATGCAGGCATGGTCCAGTTCAAGAATGTCTTTACCGGCCAGGAAACCCGCCCCTACTCCCGCGCCACCACGGCGCAGAAGGTCGTGCGCGCGGGCGGAAAGCATAACGACCTCGACAATGTCGGCTATACCGCGCGCCACCATACCTTCTTCGAAATGATGGGGAATTTCTCCTTCGGCGACTATTTCAAGGCCGAGGCGATCGAACTGGCATGGAAACTGGTGACCGGCACGTTCGGCCTGCCCAAGGACCGGCTGCTGACCACCGTCTATTCCGAGGACGAGGAAGCCGCGGCCCTGTGGCGCAAGATCGCGGGCCTGCCCGACAGCCGCATCATCCGCATCCCCACCACCGACAATTTCTGGCGCATGGGCGACACGGGGCCGTGCGGTCCGTGTTCGGAAATCTTCTACGACCACGGGCCGGAAGTCGCGGGCGGACCTCCGGGTTCCCCGGACGAGGACGGGGACCGGTTTACCGAGATCTGGAACCTCGTGTTCATGCAGTATTTCGAAAACCCGCCGGGCGTGCGCTCCCCCCTGCCCCGCCCGTCGATCGACACCGGACTGGGGCTGGAACGCTTTGCCGCGATCCTGCAGGGCAAGCGCGACAATTATGACATCGACACGTTCCGCGCCCTGATCCTCGCCTCGGCCGAGGTCACGGGACAGGACCCGGACGGGCCGTTCAACGCCAGCCACCGCGTGGTGGCCGATCACCTGCGCTCCACCTCCTTCCTGATCGCCGATGGCGTCCTGCCGTCCAAGGACGGGCGCGGCTATGTCCTGCGCCGCATCATGCGCCGCGCGATGCGCCACCTGCACATGATGGGCACGACCGAGCCCACCTTCTACAGGCTGGTGCCCGCCCTGATCCGGCAGATGGGCAGTGCCTATCCCGAACTGGTGCAGGCGCGCGCCCTGATCGAGGAGACGATGCGCGGGGAGGAAGAGCGCTTCAAGGCGATGCTGGATCGTGGCCTTGCGCTGCTGGAGGACGAAACCTCCCACCTTGCCCCGGGCGCGCCCCTGCCGGGGGCGGTGGCGTTCAAGCTATATGACACGTTCGGCTTCCCACTTGACCTGACGCAGGACGCGCTGCGCAACAGCCATCATGAGGTGGATGTCGCGGGCTTTGACGAGGCGATGGAAGTCCAGCGCCAGCGTGCGCGCGCGGCATGGAGCGGGTCGGGCGACAGCGCAACGGAGACCGTGTGGTTCGAGGCGCGTGACAAATTCGGCGCCTCCGAATTCCTTGGCTACACGACCGAGGTCTCCGATGCCGAAGTGCAGGCGGTCGTCGTCGATGGCGTCAGCGTCGATGCGGCAGGCCCCGGCACGAAGGTGGAAATCCTGCTGAACCAGACGCCCTTCTATGGCGAAAGCGGCGGCCAGGTGGGCGATACCGGCATGATCACGGCCAAGGGCCTGCAGATCGCCGTGACCGACACGCAGAAGAAGCTGGGCGACCTGCTGGTGCATACCGGCACCGTGATCGAGGGGACCGTCCATCCCGGTGAGGCCGTCACCGCGCGCGTTGACCATGAACGCCGCAGCGCGATCCGCGCGCACCACTCCGCGACTCACCTGCTGCACGAGGCGCTGCGCCGCCGCCTTGGCGCGCATGTCACGCAGAAAGGCAGCCTGAACGCCCCGGACCGCCTGCGCTTTGACGTCAGCCAGCCGCGCCCGATCACGCCGGAGGAACTGGCGGATATCGAGGCCGAGGTGAATGCCCGCATCCGCGAGAATACCGAGGTCACGACCCGTCACATGACGCCCGAAGAGGCGATCGAACAGGGGGCGATGGCCCTGTTTGGCGAAAAATACGGCGATGAGGTCCGCGTCGTGTCGATGGGCGCGCCGGAAGACGGGCGCGCCGCATGGTCGATCGAACTGTGCGGGGGCACGCATGTGCGGCGCACGGGCGATATCGGCCTGTTCCGCATCACGGCGGAAAACGGCGTCTCCTCCGGCGTGCGCCGGATCGAGGCCGTGACCGGCAAGGCGGCGGAAGAAGCCGCCGTCACCACGGAACAGCGCCTGTTCCAGATGGCCGCGATGATGCGCGTCACCCCGGCCGAAGCGCCAGAGCGCCTTGCGGTTCTGCTGGAGGAACGCAAGGTCATGGAACGCCAGTTGTCCGACCTTCAGCGCAAGCTTGCCGCCGGTGGCGACGGCACGCCGAAGGTCGAGGAGGTGGCCGGGACCAGCCTTGTCGCGCGCAATGTCGGTGACCTGCCGCCCAAGGAGCTCAAGCCGCTGGCGGATTCGCTGCGCAAGGAAATCGGCTCCGGCGTGGTGGCGCTCGTCTCCACCGCCGATGGCAAGGGCAGCATTGTCGTCGCCGTCACCACCGACCGCGCGGAACAGGTGGATGCCGTGGCCCTCGTGCGCCTCGCCAGTGCGGCGATGGGCGGCAAGGGTGGTGGTGGCCGCCGCGACATGGCGCAGGCCGGTGGCCCGGACATCAGCAAGGCACAGGCGGCGCTGGACGCGATCCGCAAGGCCCTGCCCGACATGCTCAAGGGCTGACAGCGCGGCCCCATGGGCCGGGTATCTTCATCAAGGGCGGGGCCGGTGGCTCCGCCTTTTTTTTTGCAATATCCCTGAAATGATGCCCTGTTTCAGTATAATATAACCATGAATATACGCATTTATTAACAAAACCCTGTACAAACATGAACATTTTTTAATTACATTTACATAGTATTTCTGAATGACTTCATAAGGGAACGCTTGTTTACTTTACGCATTAAACTGTATAGAAAACAGGAATGACACTTCCTATCAGAACCCCTGTTCATGATTGGGTGTTACCGTTCCGGACATAACGTGACAGGAGTGCCGACATGACCGATACGAATGCCCGTGAAACTCTGATTGACCTTCTGCATGGCGTGGAACGTTTCAATACCGAGGTCTTCCCGAAGAACCGCGAACTGTTCGCAAGCCTTGCGGACCAGCAGTCCCCCGGCACCCTGTTCATCGCCTGCGCCGACAGCCGCGTGAACCCCAGCCTGATCACGCAGACGAAGCCCGGCGAACTGTTTGTCCTGCGCAACATTGGCAACATCGTCCCGGCTTATGGGGAGATGCTGGGTGGTGTGTCGTCGGCCATCGAATATGCGGTCCTCGCACTCAAGGTCTCGCACATCATTGTCTGCGGTCATTCGGACTGCGGCGCGATGAAGGCGCTGCTCGACCCCGACCCGTCCAAGCTGGCGAAGATGCCGACCGTCGCCTCGTGGCTGCGCAACGCGGAAGCGGCGCGTGCGGTGCTCGAAGTCTCCGACGCGGGGCCGGCCTCCGTGCGCAGCCTGGCGGAACAGAACGTGCTGCTGCAGATCTCGCACCTGCGCACGCACCCGGCGGTGGCGGCGGGACTGGCGCGCAACACGCTGACGCTGCAGGGCTGGTTCTATGACATTCCCAGCGGCGAAGTCGTGATCCTTGACGAGGCCTCGCGCCATTTCGTCAGCGTGCATGACGCGATTGAGACCCTGCGCGCCGCGACGGCGGCTGCCGCGGCACAGGCGCAGCCCGCCTGAGGCTTTTTCCTCCCTTCCCTGCTGCCTTGTGACAACGGGCGCGGTAAGGTCGGGCATGTCCCGCCTGCCGCGCCCGTTCGTATTTCCACTGATGCTGCTGTTCGGTGGCGGGTGCCTGTCCGCCGGGACGGCCCATGCCACGACGCTGCGGCTGTCGACGTGGAACCTCGACTGGCTGACCACGCGCCCGGCAGGGGACCGTGCCCTGCCTGACGACGTGCATCCGCGCGACGGGACGGACATCGCGCGACTGGCCCGATATGCGGCACGCCTGCACCCCGACATCGCGGCGCTGGAGGAAGTCGATACGCCGGAACTTGCCACGCGCCTGTTCCCTGCCCCCGGCTACCGCATCCTCATATCCGGCGATGACGTGGTGCAGAAAACCGCGCTCGCCGTGCGGGCCGGACTGATCGTAACACGTCATCCGGATGTGCGTGCGCTGGATGTCTATCCCCCCGATGCGCCCCGTCACCTGCGCAGCGGACTGGACGTGACGGTGGGTGATGGCCGCGCCAGCCTGCGTGTGCTGGTGGTCCACCTGAAGGCCGGGTGCCGCGATGGCGGCCCCGATGACCGACGCCCCGCCTGCCGCACCCTGTACCGGCAGGTGGCCGCCCTGACGGACTGGATCATGGAACGGCAGGACGAAGGCGAACCTTTCGCCATCATGGGCGATTTCAATCACATGCTGGGGCCGGGGGATGTGATGCTGCCGATGCTGTCCGAAAACGGCCCGCTGCTGGCGCCGACGGTGGGGGTGGCCAGCCCATGCTGGGGCGGGGCCTATTTCATCGACCACATCGTGCTGGGCGATCAGGCGCGGCAATGGCTGCGGCCCGACAGCCTGCGCGTCATGCTGTATCGTGAGGACGATCCCGCGCTACAGTCCCGCCTGTCGGACCATTGCCCGGTTTCCGTCGGACTGGACATGCCATAACCAGCTGTTTTTAAAAATTCTTTAGAAAACAAAAGTTTCTGGGTGCCGCATTTTTCCAAAAAGGTGGCGTCTTTCGAAGCTTTTTGAAAAAAGCTTCACCAAAAACTTCCATTCCCATCAACCATATCCCAAAGGGAAACAGACCATGCAGATGCGTCATCTGGGCCGATCGGGCCTGCGGGTTTCAGCCATCGGACTGGGATGCAACAACCTTGGCGGGCGCATCGACCTCGACACCTCCCGCGCGGTCGTGCACCAGGCGCTGGAATGCGGGATCACGCTGTTTGACGTGGCCGATGTCTATGGTCGCCGCGACGCCCATGCCGGCGCATCGGAGGAGGCACTGGGCGCGATCCTTGGCCCGCGCCGCCGGGACATCGTGCTGGCGACGAAATTCGGCATGCGCATGGACCCCGACGGCCACCTGCAGGGGGCATCGCGCCGCTATATCCGCCGCGCGGTCGAAGACAGCCTGCGTCGCCTGCGCACGGACTACATCGACCTCTACCAGCTTCATGCCCCCGATCCCGACACCCCGATCGAGGAAACGCTGCGCGCGCTCGATGACCTGACGCGGGAGGGGAAGATCCTCTATGCCGGGTGTTCCAACCTGCCCGCATGGCAGGTGGCCGACGCGCAGCATACGGCGCGCGCGGCGGGTATCGGCGGGTTCATCAGTTGCCAGGACGAATTCTCGCTGCTTGCCCGCGCGGCCGCGCGTGACCTCATCCCCGCGATGCGGCATTTCGGGCTGGGCCTGCTGCCCTACTTCCCACTGGCGAGTGGCGTGCTGACGGGCAAATACACCCGCAATGCCCCGCCCCCGGCCGGAAGCCGACTGGGGGCATGGACCTACCTGCGCGAACGGTACCTGACGGAGACGAACTGGGCGCTGCTGGAACGGCTGGAGGCTTTTGGCAAGGAACATGGCCGCAGCCTGGGCGAACTCGCCTTCGGCTGGCTGCTGTCGCACGACATCGTCGGATCGGTCATCGCGGGGGCGACCAGCGCGCGGCAGGTCAGCGAAAATGTGGCGATGGCGCGCGCCCTGACCCCGGCGGAATTCGAGGGGCTGGGCGCACTGCTGGACGCATCGCGGCCCTGACGGCGGGGCCGCGCGCGATTACGGCCCCTTATTCGGGCCAGACACCGGACGCATGGGCACCGGCCCAGCCAATCGCAAGCAGGACCATCACGAAAATGATCGCCCCCATCAGTTGCAGCAGTTCCTTGAACGGCATCAACTCCGGCGGGACGGCGGTGGCGACGGCGGCACTCCCCCCTGTCGCCACGGCGGCGGCATCGGCGGCATCGCCCGCGGCGTCACGGGTTTCGGGGGCAAGCGGCTGCGCCCCCGGCACGGGACCGGGGTCAGGCACATCGGTCGAGGCCGCCTGGTCATGCGCGATATCGGCGGCGACGGACTGTGGACTGGCGGACAGCGGATGATCCGCATGGCTGTCGGCGTCGGGCATCTGCGTCTCTCCTGCGGGCCATGACACGTGGAATCGTCAATGTAATATAGCCGACCCACGCCAAAGCACCAACTGCATCCACGCGGCCATGGGGACATGATTTTTTCGTTTCAAAGGCCGCGCGGGCATCGCATACTCTGCCCGTGTCCCATTGGCGACCGGCACAGCCCCATCCCCTTTTCATCCCACAGGACCAGGTACCCGTTCCGCATGTCTTCTTGCCCGCTGACCCGCCGCATGGCCCTTGGAACGATTGCCGGGGCCGCGCTGTCGCCACTGCTGCGCGTGCGCCATGGCCGCGCCATCGCCCCGCTGCGGATCGGGATGATCGGCTCGGGCCATGTGGGGGAGACGCTGGGACAGTTGTGGACGCATGCGGGCCACCAGATCATGTTCTCCGCCAGGGGGATGGACGGGGCAAAGCGCCTCGCACGGAAGTTCCACCCCCTTGCCAGGGCCGGGAACCCTGCCGATTCCGCGCTGTTTGGCGATGTGATCGTGCTGGCCGTGCCCTATGGCGTGCTGCCGGAACTGGCGCAGGCGCTCGGCCGCAATACCGAGGACAAGATCATCCTCGACGCCACCAATCCCTATTCATGGCGCGACGGGGGCATCGCGCGGCTGGCGATGCAGCAGGGCGCGGGCATCACCACGCGCGACCTGTTCCCCAACAGCGCGGTGGTGCGGGGCCTCAATTCGGAAGACATGACCACCATCGCCGCGCAGGCATGGCGCAGGCCGCCACGGCTGGGAATCCCGCTGGCGGGCGATTCCCGCGCGGCGCTGGAAACGGCGCAGGGACTGGTCTGGGACGCGGGCATGGACCCGGTGATCGTCGGCCCGCTATCCACCGCGCGGGAATTCCAGCCCGGTGGCCCGGCGTTCGAGGCCGCGACCACCGCCACCCACCTGCGCGAGATCCTGAACCTGCCCGCCGCGACGGACCAGCGCAACGGGTAGCGGTCCCTACGCCCGTTCCTGGAACGTGAAACCGATCAGGCCGCCCATGACCGCAACCAGCCCGAGCCAGGCGGGCAGGTCGGGCGGGGCCGCGCCAAGCACGAACATCTCGCCCAGCAGGGCAAACGCGACCTCCGCCGCCTGCGTCGCATCCACTGCCGCAATGCGCAGCGGGTCGTTCGACAGGTTGCGCGCGTAAAGGAACAGCGTGGTCGCAAGGCACCCGGCGACAAGCGCGATCAGGGCGGTCGCCCCCACCTGCGCGGCATCCGGCGGCGGGGGCCGGACGAACAGGACCAGACCGATGAAGACCGGCAGCGCACCCAGCGTCAGCAGCAGCACGCCCGCCACGGGATCCGCCAGCAGCACGGATGCCTCATCCCCCGCATGTTTCGCACGGTTGAGCAACTGGTTCCCCACCGGATAGGCCACCGCCGCCACCATGACGGGGACGACACCGGCCAGTATCTGCGCCATCCCCACGCCAGAGGCGGCACGCTGCAGGTTCAGCGTCAGGACGCCGAGGAAGATAAGCCCCAGAAAGACAAGGCCACGGAGCGGGACGCGGATGCCGAACGCCCGCAGCACGAACGGGGTGGCAAGGATCGTCAACTGCCACGTCGCGGCGACAATCCATCCCGGCGCATGGTCGGCGGCAAAGCAGCAGCAGGCATAGAACACGCCAAACCCGACCCCGCCCGCCAGCAGCCAGAACCCCGGCCGGTCGCGAAAGAGGCGCAGGACCGCCCCCAGATAGTGCGGGCCACGCCGCACAAGCAGCCACGCAGCCAGCAGCAGCGCCATGTCGAAATAGCGCAGCGACGCACTCCAGACCCAGTGCCCGCCGCCCAGGCTCATGGCGCGGTTCAGGACGAACGTGATGGAAAACAGCGCCGCCGCCAGAAGGCCGATCCCCAGCAGTCGGGACATGCCCGGTGCGGGACCGGCGGCCGGGCCGGATGTTACGGACATGCAGACGCTCCGATCATGGCGGGAGGATGCCCAGGCGAACGGCGCACGAACCCATCCGCACTTCCCGGTGGTCTTTCCACCCCATGTCGCCAGTCATGCGGAGTACGTCATGATACGCCACGCATCCGCCGCCTGTCCACATTCCGTTACGAGAGAGTGACGAATCCGTGTACCCCGCCCATGAAAAAAGCCCCGCCGGGTCACCGGACGGGGCTTCGCATCACGCAGGGCCGCGCATGGCGGCAGGAAGCGTTTCTACAGATCGCCGCCTGGCGGCAGGTAGGCCGCCTGGCGCAGCGCCAGCCCGAACTGCACCCAGCCGATGCCCGCCGCTATCAGTTCGACGGCAATGAACGTCCCGATCAGCCACAGGCCCGACCAAGGCAGGGTGATGTAAAGGACAACCCCGACCAGCAGGCTGATGACGCCACCGGCAAGGATGAGTTGCCACCCGTTCAGCCCGCGCTGCTGGATCGCCATGATGATCCGCCCGATGCCGGAGACGACAAGGCAGGCGGACAGGAAGATGGTGATGGCCATGGACCCGGTGGCCGGTTCCTCCATCATCAGCGTTCCGCCAAGGATATACAGCGCGCCCCCTAGGATCGACATCAGCCGCCCGCTCCAGTCACGCACGACAAAGGCATGCACAAGCTGCATCGTCCCGGCCAGGAACAGCAGCAGGCCCAGCAGGATCGTGCTGGCCATCGTCACCGTGATGGCATCGACCCACGCCACGAATCCCAGCAGAACCAGCACCACCCCAAGCCCGCAAAACAGGCCCCAGCGCTGCGTAAATGGCGTGTCCATCGTGAAAATCCCCCGGCTTTATGAACGCATCATGCGGATCGGCCGCCCGCACCGGACGGCTGGCACCGATATAACAGGCAAGGCCATGATGACGATACCGGCTTTTATACCACCGCTGGCGCGCGGGAATTGACATTGCAACGCCGTACTCCTATACGCGCCCGACTGCCGGGAACGTGGACGGACCGGCCGGTGCCTGTAATCAGGGGTGATTGCTCCCCCGGCGCCGGTTAATGCGGGACGCGCCCGTCCTGTTCATGGGGAACAGGACCTACCGGTGCCACATCGTGGCGTGACATTATCGGGCCTTGCGCCCACGTTCACGCCATGCAGATGAAGAAAGAGAGCGCGCAATGAGCAAGCGCCTTGAGAGCAAGTACAAGATCAACCGTCGCCTTGGCGTCAACCTGTGGGGCCGTGCGAAGTCCCCGGTCAACAAGCGCGAATACGGCCCCGGCCAGCATGGCCAGCGCCGCAAGCAGAAGCCGTCCGACTTCTCCATCCAGCTGATGGCGAAGCAGAAGCTCAAGGGCTACTACGGCAACATCGGCGAAAAGCAGTTCCGCAAGTATTATGACGAAGCCGTCCGTCGCAAGGGCGATACGTCCGAAAACCTGATCGACCTGCTGGAACGTCGCCTGGACGCGGTCGTGTACCGCATGAAGTTCGCGATCACCCCGTTCGCGGCACGCCAGTTCATCAGCCACGGCCACATCACGGTCAACGGCCGCAAGGTCAACATCCCGTCCTACCTGGTGCGTGATGGCGACGTGATCGAGGTGCGTGAGAAGTCGAAGCAGCTGGCGATCGTGCTCGACGCGGCGCAGAGCGGCGAACGCGACGTGCCGGAATACATGGAAGTCGACCATCGCCAGATGAAGGGCACCTTCCTGCGCACGGCGAAGCTGTCGGACGTTCCCTATCCGGTCCAGATGGAACCGAACCTGGTCATCGAATTCTACTCTCGCTGATCCACACCCGGAACCGGGCTGTCATGGCGCCGGGCGTGGGGCATTGCCTCCACGTCCGGCGTACGTGTTTGTGGGCTTTTGTTTTGTGGCCCGCACCCTGCCCCGGTATCCTGTGGCCTGTCGTGCGTGCCCCCGTGGCGCGCGCCCCTGTCGTGCCGGCGCATGGCGCGACGCACGAAGGTATATGCCCATGAACGCCGCCGCCCCCCCCGACACCACACCAGACGCCACCACCGACGCACCGGCCGCGCCCGGCACCATCGCGCACGAGATCGCGCGGCGGCGGACATTCGCCATCATCTCCCACCCTGACGCGGGCAAGACCACGCTGACCGAACGCATCCTGCGTGCGGGCGGCGCGATCCAGATGGCGGGCAACGTGCGGGCCAAGGGGGAACGGCGGCGCACGCGTTCGGACTGGATGGGGATCGAGCGTGACCGTGGCATTTCGGTCGTGACCTCGGTCATGACATTCGAATATGGCGACTGCATCTTCAACCTGCTCGACACGCCGGGCCATGAGGACTTCTCCGAAGATACCTACCGCACGCTGACGGCGGTGGACGCGGCGGTGATGGTGATCGACGCCGCCAAGGGGATCGAGGCGCGCACGCGCAAGCTGTTCGAGATATGCCGTCTGCGTGACATCCCCATCGTCACCTTCATCAACAAGATGGACCGCGAGGCTCAGGACCCGTTCGCGCTGCTTGACGAAATCTCGTCCTCGCTGGCGCTCGATACCTCGCCCGCGACATGGCCGGTGGGAAGGGCTGCGAAATTCGTCGGCACCTATGACCTGTACCGCCGCGAACTGCACACGACCGAACCGCTGGAACAGTCGGACCCGCGCATGGTCCAGCTGTCCGAGGAGCTGGAACTCGCCGAGGCGGCGCTGCCGGAATTCGACCTCGAAAGCTTCAACGCGGGCCACCTCACCCCCGTGTTCTTCGGTAGCGCCATGAAGGAAATCGGCGTGACCGACCTGCTCGACGCGCTGGCGTCGTTCGGGCCGCCGCCGCGCGACCAGGCGACCGAAACACGCAGCGTCCATGCGGACGAGGAAGCGATGACCGCGCTGGTGTTCAAGATCCAGGCGAACATGGACCCCAACCACCGCGACCGCATGGCGTTCGCGCGCATCTGCTCGGGCAGACTGCAGCGCGGCATGCGGCTCAAGCATGTGCGCATCGGCAAGCAGTTCGCCCTGCACACGCCGCAGTTCTTCTTCGCACGCGACCGCCAGCTGGCGGAGGAAGCCTTTGCCGGCGACGTGGTGGGCATCCCCAACCACGGCACCCTGCGCATTGGCGATACCCTGACGGAAGGCGAGGACCTGCGCTTTACCGGCGTGCCCTACTTCGCGCCGGAAATCCTGCGCCGCGTGCGCCTTGACGACGCGATGAAGGCCAAGAAGCTGCGCCAGGCGCTGACCGAACTGGCGGAAGAAGGGGTGGTGCAGCTGTTCCGCCCGCAGGACGGCTCGCCGCCGATCGTCGGCGTGGTCGGCACGCTGCAGCTGGACGTGCTGCAGTCGCGGCTGAAAGGGGAATATGGCGTGTCGATCGGCTTCGAATCGACGCCCTACAACCTTGCGCGCTGGGTCACCGGCCCGCGTGAGAAGCTGGAGACGTTCTGTAGCGTCAACCGCAGCGCCATGGCCGACGATATCGATGGCGACCCGGTCTTCCTTGCGTCTTCCGCGTTCATGATGCGGCGCACGGCAGAAGGGCAGCCCGAACTTGCCTTCCATGACATCAAGCAGATCGGCCAGGAGATCGGCTGACACCACGCAACCCCGCCTGCCGTCCCACCCACAAGAGTATTGCGTCAGGCCCGCTGTCTGGCGCATCTAGGCGCATCATGTCCGACACAATGCCCCGCCTGAGCCTGCATGACAGCAAAAGCCGCAAGACGGTTGCGTTCACGCCGCTCGACCCTGAAAATGTCCGCGTCTATTACTGCGGGCCGACCGTCTATGACCTTGCGCATATCGGCAACCTGCGCGCGATGGTCACGGCGGACGTGCTGGTGCGCCTGCTGCGCCACCTGTATCCGCGCGTCACCTATGTCCGCAACATCACGGACGTGGATGACAAGATCAACGCCCGCGCGCACGAAAACAACGAACCGATCGCCGCCCTGACGGCGCGGACCATCCGTGACTTCCACGAGGACCTGGCCGCCGTCGCCATCCTGCCGCCCGACATCGAACCCCGCGCCACCCACCATATCGAACAGATGCAGCGCATGATCCGCGAACTGATCGACAATGGGCATGCGTATGAGGCACAGGGCCATGTCCTGTTTTCCGTCGCGGATTATCCCGAATATGGCGAACTGTCGGGCCGCAGCGCGGATGACCTGATGGCAGGCGCCCGGGTGGAGGTCGCGGATTACAAGCGCGCACCGGGCGATTTCGTGCTGTGGAAGCCCTCTGACGCGGACACGCCGGGCTGGGACAGTCCGTGGGGCCGGGGACGTCCGGGCTGGCACATCGAATGTTCCGCCATGTCGTACCATTATCTGGGCGAGAGCTTCGATATCCACGGCGGCGGGTCGGACCTCCTGTTCCCCCACCATGAAAACGAACGCGCGCAGAGCATGTGCTGCCACCCGCACGGGCGTTTCGCCAACCACTGGGTGCATAATGCGATGCTGCTGGTGGATGGGGAGAAGATGTCGAAATCCCTCGGCAACTTCCTGACGGTGCGCGACGTGCTGCGCGACACCCCGGCAGAGGCGCTGCGCCTTCTGCTGCTGCGCGCGCAGTACCGCTCCGTCCTGAACTTCACGCGCGACGGGCTGGATGACGCGCGCCAGACGCTCGACCGGTTCTATCGCGCGCTTGCGACGCTGCCCAACGACGGGGCTACTGACACGACCCCGCCACCGGATGCCTTCGTGCGCGCATTGTGCGAGGATCTCAATACCCCCGCCGCCCTTGCGGAAATGCACGCGATGGCGGACCGGGCGCTTGCGGGCGACGCGCAGGGCGCGCGTGACCTGCGGGCGGCGGGACATCTGATCGGGCTGCTCGGCAGCACGCCTGACCTCTGGTTCCGTGGCGATGCGCAGGTGGACGGAGGCCGGATACAGGCCCTGATCGACGAACGCCTCGCGGCGCGCAAGGCGCGTGATTTCGCCCGTGCCGACGCCATCCGCGACGAACTGGCGCAACAGGGCATCGTGCTGGAAGACGGGCCGGGCGGTACGACGTGGAGGAAGGCATGACCGGGCGCGACGGCGGGGCGGATATCGGCCCCATCGGCAATGCCCCGGTTGTCATCCTTGTCCGCCCGCAGATGGCCGAAAACATCGGCACCACCGCGCGCGCGATGGCCAATGGCGGGCTGTTCCACATGCGCCTGGTCGCCCCGCGCGACGGATGGCCGCAGGAACGGGCATGGCGGGCGGCCTCCGGCGCGGACCGGATCCTTGAATCCGCGACCGTGTTCGATACCGTCGATGACGCGGTGGCCGACCTGCACCATGTCTTTGCCACCTGCCCGCGCCCACGCCATATCGTCAAGCCGGTGATGACCGCGCGTGGCGGGGCCGCCGAACTGCGCGCGATCTCGCGCCGGGGGCTGCGCACGGGGCTTCTGTTCGGGCCGGAACGCGCGGGCCTCGATAACGAGGACATGGCCCGTGCCGATGCGCTGATCCGCTATCCGCTCAATCCCGCGTTCATGTCGCTGAACCTGGCGCAGGCGGTGATGATCATGGCCTATGAGTGGTGGATGACGGAGGATGACACCCCGCCACGCACCCTGATGACCAACGAAACCCATGTCGCGACCAAGGGGGAGCTGGACAATTTCATGCGCCACCTGATCGGTGACCTTGATGATTGCGGGTTCCTGCGTAATGAGCAGAAACGCCCCGGCATGGTGCGCAACCTGCGGCATTTCTTCCTGCGTGGCGAGGTGACGGAACAGGAACTGCGCACGCTGCACGGGGTGGTGACGGAACTGGCGCGCGGACGCAAGGCACGGCAGCAGTAGACAGAAGTATTAAAAGTTTTTGGGTGCCGCCTTTTGATCGAAAAAGGCGGTGTTCTTTGAAGCTTTTTGAAAAAGCTTCACCAAAAACTTTTGATCTGTTTTCCAAAACTCGAAAAACAGCTGGTTTGCAAAGGGCAATGCCCTTTGCCGGGTTTCAGGGCAGCGCCCTGATCCCCTTACCGTGCCGCGATCCGCAGTCGCCCTGCCACGCGGTCATATCCCATCAGCGGCAGCAGGTCGCGCATCTCCGGCCCCTTTTCCTCCCCCGTCAGGGAAAGGCGCAGCGGGTGGAACAGGGCCTTGCCCGTGCGTCCCGTTGCTTCCTTCAGGGCAGTGGTCCACGTTTTCCACGTCTCTGGCCCCCACGGCTCCGCAGGCAGCAGGTCCACGGCTTTCAGCAGGTAATCGCGCTCCTGCGCCTCCATGACAGGCGGCACGATGGAGCCAGCCACCACATCCCACCAGTGGCGCAGTTCGCCAATCATGTCCACGTTGCCCCGCACCGCCAGCCAGAAGGCTTCCGTCGCGCCTTCGGGCAGGCGCGGGCGCACCTCCTCGAACGACATGGTGTGCATGATGCGGCGGTTCAGCCCCAGAAGCTGGCGCATGTCGAACCGCGCGGCAGAGCGCGAGACACGCGACAGATCGTAACTGGCCGCCTGTTCGGCAAAGGACATCGGCTCAGGGTCATCCGCGCTGCCCAGACGGGCGAGGTAGGAGACGATGGCCGAAGGCTCGATCCCGTCCTGCCGGAGCGAACGCAGCGACAGGCCGTCGAACCGCTTCGACAGCTTGCCGCCGCCCTCGTCAAGCAGCAGCGGCAGGTGCGCGAAACGGAAATGGTCCGCCGCAACACCCAGCGCCACGGCAATGTCGATCTGCACGCCGGTATTGGTCACATGGTCCTCGCCGCGCACCACATGGGTGATGCCGGTTTCGATGTCATCGACGACGGAGGCCAGCGTATACAGCACCGTCCCGTCCGCGCGCACCAGCACGGGGTCGGAAATCGACGGCAGCTTCACCCGGCTTTCGCCCATCACCATGTCGTCCCAGCGCACCATGCGGTCCGACAGGCGGAAGCGCCAGTACGGCACCTTGCCATTGGCTTCGGCCTGCGCGCGCTGCTGCGGCGTCAGCTTCAGCATCGCGCGGTCATAGATCGGCGGCTTGCGCGCGCGAATCCGCGCCTCGCGCTTGGAGGCAAGCTCCTGCTCGCTCTCGAAACAGGGATACAGCCGCCCCGTGGCCTTGAGATGTTCGATCGCCAGCGCATAGCGATCCAGCCGGTCCGACTGCCGCACGAATTCATCCCATTCGATGCCCAGCCACTGCAGGTCCGCCTGCAGGGCCGTGACATATTCCTCCCTGGAACGTGCCACGTCGGTATCATCGATACGCAGGAGGAAGCGTCCGCCATAATGGCGGGCATACAGGGCGTTGGCGATGGCCTGCCGGGCGTTGCCAACATGGATCAGTCCGGTCGGACTGGGCGCAAAACGGAGTTTCATGCGCCCTTTATGCGGGGATCGCGTGGGAAAAACCAGTCACCAGATGCACCGTCGCATCCATGGCGGCAGGCTCAGTCCTCCGCGTCCTCATCCTCCGCCCGGCGCGGGTCGAGCGCGCGCCAGTCCCGCTCCATTTCGGAGGCGCGGTGGGCGGCGAAATCGTCGAGTTCATTGGCCGAGCGCCAGCCATTCTCCCCCGCTTCAAGCACCTCGGCATCCTCGCCATAGGCGAACCATGCCTGCAGCACTTCCTTAGGCGACAGGCCCGCGCTGCGGCAGCGTTCGATGCTGTCACGGACATAGGCGCGGGCAAAAGCGTTGGCGTGGATCAGGTCGGGGAAACCGCCGATATCCTCCACGATATTGTCTTCGGCGCCACCGGACAGGTCGATGATACGCACACGCCAGCCCCCTTCGGGAGCAAATAGAGTTTCCGACACGATCGGCCCTTTCGTTGGTGTGAACGGCAATGCCGGGACGCCATGTGGTCCCGGCCCGCCGGTCAGGAATGGCGCACCGTATCGCGCCCGCGAGCATGGCGCAGCAGGAATTCCCGCCCGACCTTGACCCGTGGCTCCCCGTCATAGGCGACGATATCCGCCGTGGCATAGGTTTCGGACCAGCGGTCGGGAATGAACGACCCCGTGCCGATCACATCCACCGGCGCGTGCGCATCCGCCATGCTGAGGCATTTTTCCACGCTGAAGCCCGAGGAGGCGACAATGCGCACACGCGGGAATCCTGCGGCATCCAGCACCTCGCGCATGCGCCAGATCGCGGCGGCCGACACCCCTGTGCCGACAAGGTAGCGCAGTTCCTTGTCCGAGCGGTAGCGGCGGATCGTGCCCGGCGTGTTGCGTTCCAGCGCGGCATACGACCCCTGCGGGTCCAGCCCCTCCAGGAAACGCCCGCCATGCGTGTCGAGACGCACGCTCAGCCGTCCCTCCGCCGCAAGGTCGGGGAAGCGGCGGCATACCTCCAGCGCGTCCGTCAGTTCGCGGCCGAAGTAATCCACCAGCACCACAAGGTCCGAATCGGGATAGACGGTGTGGAACATCTCCGCCGCGCGCAGGGTGGACCCGGCATAGCCGATCAGCGCATGCGGCATGGTGCCAAGGCCGAAGGCGGTGTCGAAATACGGCGCCGTTGCGTCATTGGCGCCCCCGATGAAGCCCACCGCCCCTTCGGCCTGTGCCGCGCGACTGCCGACCGACGCGCCATAGGCCATCTGGACCTGCATTTCATATCCGGCGCAATGCCGCGCCTCCATCGCCATGAAGCGCACGTTCGGCAGCGCCAGCGCCATCTGGTACGCATTGTGCGCGGCCACGCAGACCGGCCCCAACTGCTGCAGCAGCAGGGTCTCAAGGTCCGCAAGGTGGGCGAACGACCCCGTGACATAGGCCAGCGGTTCACCCGCCCCCACCCACGTCCCTTCGGGGAACATCACGTCGCATGTCACGCTGATGCCACGTGCCTGCGCCACCCGCGCCAGCCAGTCGACCATCAGGCGCGGGGCGGAGACGACCGGCCGGCGCAGGAACAGCGCATAGGTGACCGTGCAGTCCCCGAAATGAGTGACGATTTCACAGGTGCGGTTGAAATAGGCATCGGTGCGCGCCGCGATGGCCGCATCGTCGGGCACCCCGTAAAGGGGGGAAGAACATGCCCCGCCCGTCAGGTCGCCTTCCTCCGCGTGGGCCTGCCCCGGTGAAGACGCATCATGGTCGGGTCTGGACATGTTTCCTCCGTCACTACCGCCCGTCTCTGGCGACGGACCTACTTTTCCCCGCCGGGTACGTGGTGCTTGCGGGTCTTGAGTTCCTCCGCCAGGCGGAACGCCATTTCCAGCGACTGCTCGGCATTCAGGCGCGGGTCGCAGAAGGTCTCGTACCGCTCGCCCAGGTCATCCTCGGTCAGGCACTGCGCGCCGCCGATGCACTCCGTCACGTTCTGCCCGGTCATTTCGAAATGCACGCCGCCAGGGAAACCGCCCTCGGCCTCGAACACGTCGAAAAAGCCCTTCACTTCCGCAAGGATCGCGTCGAACGAGCGGGTCTTTACCCCATTCGTGGTCGAACTGGTATTGCCGTGCATGGGATCGCACAGCCATGTGACCGTCCGGCCCGTGCCCTGCACCTTGCGCAGCAGCTGCGGCAGGTGGTCGCGCACCTTCGTCGCCCCCATGCGCGAAATGAGCGAGATGCGCCCGGCCTCGTCCGTGGGGTTGAGGATGTCGAGCAGCCGCTCAAGGTCCTCGATGGTCGTGGTGGGGCCGACCTTGATGCCGATCGGGTTGCGCACGCCACGCAGGAATTCCACATGCGCGCCATCGGGCTGGCGCGTGCGATCGCCGATCCACACGAAATGCGCGGAACAGTCGTACCATTCCCCCGATGTCGAATCGATGCGCGTCATCGCCTGCTCGTATCCCAGCAGCAGCGCCTCGTGCGAGGTGTAGAACTCCGTCTCGTCCAGTTGCGGCGTGGAGGCGGTCGTCAGGCCACAGGCCGCCATGAAGTCCAGCGTCTCGCCAATGCGTTCGGCCAGCAGGCCATAGCGCTGCGCCATGGCGGAGCGTTCGACGAAGCCGAGGTTCCAGCGATGCACCTCATGCAGGTTGGCATAGCCGCCGCCCGCGAACGCGCGCAGCAGGTTCATGGTGCCGGCCGACTGGAAATAGCCGGTTTCCATGCGCAGCGGGTCGGGCACGCGCGATTCGGCGGTGAAGGCCGCGCCGTTGATGTTGTCGCCGCGATAGGACGGCAGCGTCACGCCATCACGCGTTTCCGTGTCGGAGGAGCGCGGCTTGGCATACTGCCCGGCCATGCGGCCAAGCTTGATGACCGGCACCTTGGCACCGAACGTCAGCACGACGGCCATCTGCAGCAGCACGCGGAAGGTGTCGCGCACGATGTCGGCCGTGAATTCGCTGAAGCTTTCGGCGCATGCGCCGCCCTGCAGCACGAACGCCCCGCCCCGCGCGGCCTGCGCCAGATGGGATTTCAGGCGCCGTGCCTCCCCCGCGAACACCAGCGGCGGATAGCGGCGCAGCCGTTCCTCCACCGCCTCCACCGCTGCGGGATCGGGATAGGTCGGCACCTGCCTGATGGGAAACGACCGCCAGCTTCCGGGCGTCCAGTTCTGCCGCGCGGAGCTGTTTTTCATGTGCGTCGCACTCATGGGTCGTGTCCTGTGTCCTCTGGTCAAAACGATATTCACCCCCGGGCGCGGACCTGCCATCCGCCTTCCTGCCCACGAGGGGGTTGCCTTTATGTCGAAAAAACCCCCGCTGGCAAAGCATCTTGTTATGCCGGGGGCACATTCGCTGTTATTATATGTCCCGCATGGCGTTGCCGGAGCGCCACAGCAGGCGGCCCAATGCAGCATTGGCGGTCGCATTATCGCCCGGTTCGTTCCATATGACACATCAACATGGATGGCCTGCTGCCATGCGCCTTACGCCGCGTGGCGGGAATTGGCATTGTAGAAGGCCGTAAGCGGAAGGAAACCGAACCATGCTCATGTCGCGTGGAAAACTCATGACAGCACTCGCCGCGGGGCTGTGCCTGTTCAGCGTCAGCGCCAACGCTGCCCCCCCGGGCTCATCGGACCAGGATTCAGGTTCGGATAACAGCGAGGACCGCATGACCGTCCATGGTCAGCGCAACCGCCTGCCCCCCGGTTACCAGGATGCGCCGTCAATGGAACTGAACCATGGTCCCGATCCCGACCATGCCGAACATGTCCACCGCGATTCCGTGACCGGCACCGACCTGTCGCGCTTTGGCTCGTCCTATCAGGCCAGCGGCATCAATGGCGACGGACAGCTTGGCGATTCCACCGGCAATGGCTGGGTCGCGCCGCGCTGATTTTTTCTTCCCTGTCCGTCAGGCCATCGGGGCCGGACGGACTTGGGGAACCTGAAAAAGAGCGCCCTGACGCCACCGGGAAACTCGTTTCAGAAGTTTCTGGTGAAGCTTTTTCCAAAAAGCTTCGAAAAACGCTGCCTTTTTAAAAAAGGCAGCACCCAAAAACTTTTATTCTTTTTTCTTATTCCGCCGGGGTCTGCGGCGTTTCGCGCGTGCGGGTGCGCATGGTCACGAATTCCTCGGCCGAGGTCGGGTGGATGCCGATCGTGCGGTCCCAGTCCTGCTTCGTCAGGCCAGCCGTCACCGCGATTGCCAGTCCCTGCATGATTTCCGGCGCGTCATCACCCAGCATGTGCGCGCCCAGCACCTTCTGGCTGGCCTGGTCCACCACCAGCTTCATCACCGTGCGCTGCGGGCTGCCGCCCAGCGTGTTGCGCATGGGACGAAACCTGCTGAGATAGACATCCACCGCGCCCTGACGGGCGGCCTCCTCCTCCGTCAGGCCCACGCTGGAGACGGGCGGGGAGAAGAACACGGCCTTGGGTGTCGTGGCGAACGACCATTCGCGCACATGGTCCGCGAACAGGTAATCGGCAAGGATATGCCCTTCCGCGATGGCGACTGGCGTCAGGTTGAGCCGGTTGGTCACGTCCCCGATGGCATAGATCCCCTCCACCGAGGTCTGGCTGTGGCGGTCCACGGCGATTCGCCCGCCAGAGACCGTTTTCACGCCCACTTCCTCAAGCCCGAGCTGGGCGATTTTCGGACGCCGCCCGGTGGCGAAGAAGACGCAGTCCGTCTCGACCGGTTCCCCATGGTTGAGGGTCACGACAAAACTGCCATCCTGCCTGCGCTCGATCGCGGTGGGCGTGGTGCCACGATGCTGGCGGATGCCCCGCAGGTCGATCGCTTCATGCAGGGCGGCGCGCAGGTCGGCATCGAAACCGCGCAGCGGCTGGTGCGGGCGGTAGACAAGGTCAACCGTGGAGCCAAGCCCCGCGAAGATCCCCGCGAATTCCACACCGATATACCCGCCGCCAACGATGCAGACCCGTTCGGGCCGCTGCGGCAGGTGGAACGCCTGATCGGACGTGATGGCATGTTCGATGCCGGGGATATCGGGCACGAAGGGCGTCGATCCGACGGCGATCACGATCCGCCGGGCCGTGACGCGGCGGGGCGCGGCCTGCGGGTCCAGGGCCGATGGCCCGATGGACAGGGTGTGCGCGTCCTCCAGCCGGGCATGGCCGGTAAACAGCCGCACCCCGGCCTTTTCCAGCATGGAGACATAGATGCCGTTGAGGCGCGAGATCTCGCGGTCCTTGGCGGCGATCAGCGCGGCCCAGTCATGGTGCCCGCGCTGCGTGTCCCAGCCAAAGCCGTGGCTGTCATCGACGTCGGCGCCATATTCGCTGGCCTGCACCATCAGCTTCTTGGGCACGCAGCCAAGGTTGACGCAGGTGCCGCCCCAATGGCTGCTTTCGGCCACGCCGACACGCGCGCCATGCGACGCCGCGACACGCGCGCACCGCACCCCGCCGGAGCCTGCGCCAATCACAAACAGATCAAAATCATATGCCATGGAAGTGCTGCACCCTGCTGGAAAAAGGCCGTGCAAGAAACGTGAAAAAGTTTTTGGTGAAGCTTTTTTCAAAAAGCTTCGAAAGACGTCGCCTTTTTCGATCAAAAGGCGACACCAAAAAAACTTTTATTTTTATCAAGAGACTGTTCAAAAACAGTCTCTTATGGCCGGATGCGCAACATCAGCACATCCGACAGGCCGCAACCGCCTCCCCCACGCACCGGAAGAGTAGGTCGCGGCCACCATTCAATCAGCGCTCCGCGAACGCCTTTTCAACGACATAGGCACCGGGCCTGGAATTGTTGCCCTCGTCAAAGCCACGCGCCTGGAGCATCTTTTCCGTATCGGCCAGCATCTCCGGCGAACCGCAGATCATGACACGGTCATGCTCGGGGTCGAGTTCAGGGATGTTGAGATCCTTGAAGATCTTGCCCGTCTCGATCAGCTTGGTGATGCGGTCGGTCACGGCGAACGGCTCACGCGTCACGGCGGGGTAGTAGAGCAGCTTGCCCGACACGTCCTCGCCCAGGAACTCATGGTGCGGCAGTTCGTGGCGAATGTGGTTGGAATAGGCCAGTTCGCCGGAAATGCGGACCGTGTGGCTCAGGATCACATGGTCATAGCGTTCATAGCATTCCGGGTCCTTGATCAGGCTCATGAACGGGGCAAGGCCCGTGCCCGTGGACAGGAAATACAGGTTGCGGCCCGGACGCAGGTTATCAAGCAGCAGGGTGCCCACCGGCTTGCGCCCGATCAGGACCTTGTCGCCCACCTTCACATGGCGCAGGCGCGAGGTCAGCGGGCCATCAGGCACGGCGATGGACAGGAATTCGAGGTTGTCCTCGTAATTCGCGCTGGCGATGCTGTAGGCACGCAGCAGCGGCTTGCCCTCGACCTCGATGCCGATCATCGTGAACTGCCCGTTCTCGAAACGAAGCGCGGGGTCACGCGTTGTGGTGAAGGAAAACAGGCGATCGGTCCAGTGATGGACCGTCAGCACCGTTTCCGCGTTCAGGTGGCCATATTCCTTGACCGGCGGGGCAAGGTGGTAAACCCCCGGCTGCCCCTCCACCGGCGCCAGACCGGACGGGACTGCATCAGCGGCGGGCGTGATCAACGTATCCGACATAAGGTCATTATTCTCCCGACTGACGCGGACGCGCGCCAGGTTCCCCTGACATATGCGTCCGGCGACAATTTTTCCAAGGCGGGAATGTTTAGGCATCTGGCGCGTGGTATTCCAGCATAAACCTGCATAAATCGCACCGCAGGAGGCAGAATTGCGTCTGATGCGACCCGGATGTGCCCGTATGGTGTGGAATTCCCGCGCCATCATACGGGCCGGGGCACGAATTCGCGGCCATGTTGCGCGTGCGCGACATTGTCGTGCGCGTGCGAATGACGCACATAGGCAGACATGACATCTGATCTTCCCGCCCGTGCGGCGCCTGCCCTGATCGCCATGGATGCGGCCATCGCGGCCACCGGCCTGAATGTGGAAACCCGCGAACGCCAGAAGCTGGAGCGCATCATCGCGCGCCTGCTGCAGCCGGGTGCGGAACATATCGACGCGGCCACGTTCCGCGCGGCGCTGTGCACGCTGCGGCGCAAGCCATGGGGGTCGCGCCTGATGGACATGACCCGCCGGGCGGGACAGGTCTGGATCACCCGCGCGGATGCCGAAAGCGCCGCCACGACGCTGGACGATCCCGAACCCGACGATGCCCGCCTGCTGGCGGCGCTGCGCCCGGTGATCCGCGCGCGCCTGCGCGAACAGGGCGACAGCGCGCAGGCGGCGGTGGACAATGTGCGCACCGACCTGTTCGACGGGACGGGCCGCGTACTGGCGGCGGCCGAGTTGCGCACGCTTGCCCTTGCGGCGGCGGATGCGTTCGACCTGCCCGATGCCGAGGCCTTTGCCCGGCAGGTGGAGGACGCCGACAGCCGCACCCGCAACCGGCGCGAGGAAATCGAGCAGACCGCCCGCGCCCGCCGCAAGGAAGAGGTCCAGCGCCTGCGGGAGTGGGAGACGAAGCTTGTCCCCTTTGCCGAGGTACCGGGCCTGCTGCGCTGCTCCCACCGCGAGGCGCTGCGCTGGATCGCGGAAAAACGCCTGCCGGTCGCACGCCGCGTGCCGCAGAAGGATGGGCAGGAACGCTGGGAATTCGACCCCGCCGAACTGATTTCCCTGCGCCCGCAGGTGCAGGCATGGCGGCAGGAACGCCCAGACCGCGGCACGCCCGTGCCGCTTGCCCCCGACATGGGCGACCGGCGCGTGGGCAATGCCGTGATCGCGCAGGTCGCAGCGCTTGACCGCTATGCCGCGCATTTCACCACCGCCCGCGCGCTCAAGCGCCGCATCACGCTGGTCACCGGCCCGACCAACAGCGGCAAGTCGCACACCGCGCTTGATGCGCTGGCACGGGCCGAAAGCGGGCTGGCGCTCGCCCCGCTGCGGCTGCTGGCGCATGAATTCCGCGAATCCCTGACCGCGCGCGGCGTGCCCACCTCCCTCGCCACGGGGGAGGAACGGATCGACGTCCCCGGCAGCCGCCACCTTGCCGCCACGGTGGAGATGTGCCCGCTGAACAACCCCGTCGATGTCGCCATCATCGACGAGGCCCAGATGCTGACCGATCCCGACCGTGGGGCGGCATGGACGGCGGCGATCATGGGAGCGCCCGCGCGTCACCTGTTCATACTTGGCGCGCCGGACTGCATCCCCATGGTCCGGCGCATCGCCGAACTGTGCGGCGACCCGGTGGACGAGATACATCTGGAGCGCAAAAGCCCGCTGGTCGCCGCCGACACGCCCGTGCGCATCCAGGACCTGCAGCCGCATGACGCGCTGATTGCATTTTCCCGGCGCGAGGTGCTGGACCTGCGCGCGCTGCTGCTGGCGCATGGCAAGCGGGTGGCTGTCGTCTATGGCGCGCTCAGCCCCGAAGTCCGCCGGGCGGAGGCCCAGCGCTTCAACCGGGGCGAGGCCGATATCCTGATCGCGACGGACGCGATCGGCATGGGCCTGAACCTGACCATCCGCCGCGTGATCTTCGCCGCCCTGCGCAAGTTCGACGGCACGCAGACGCGCGACCTCAATGCGCAGGAAGTCAAGCAGATCGGCGGTCGCGCCGGACGCTTCGGCAAGCATGAAAAGGGTGTCGTCGCAGTGCTCGAAGGCGTGGGCAGCCCATCCTTCATCCATGCGATGCTCGCCGCCCCTCCCGCCCGCCTGGACGACCTGCGCCCGCAGGTGCAGCCCGACGCGGACATCGTGCAGGCGGTGGCCGCCGAAATCGGCTCCGACAGCCTGTTCGGCGTGCTGGTGCGCATCCGCCGCGCCGTGCTGCGCCGTGATGACCCGAATTACCGGCTGGCCAACATGGAACAGGCCTTCGCCATCGCGACTGCTCTTGAAGGGGTGGAAGGGCTGACGCTGGCACAGCGCTGGGTCTATGCCATGTGCCCGGTCGATGACCGCGACAATGGCATACAGCGCCTGGTGGGCTGGGCCGCCGACCATGCGGCGGGCCATGCCGTGCCGCCGCCGGGCACCGGCCGCCTGCCGCCTGCCGAACGGGCGGAACGCAGCGAACTGGAACGCGCGGAAAAACGGCACAAGCGACTGGTGGCATGGCGGTGGCTGGCGCTGCGCTTCCCCGATGCCTATCCCGACCGCGAGAATGCGGAAATCGCGACCACGCGCCTCAATGACTGGATCGAGGACGTCCTGCGCCAGCAGAGCACACGCACGCGCGCCGAAATGCCGCAGATGTCCCCGCGCCGCCGCAACCATGACCGCATGGATCGCAATTCCCGCACCGACGACCGGCCGCGTGGCAGGCCCCGACGCAGGAAATGAGCGTCACTGCGTCACGCCATCGGCGCATGCAACATCCGGGCTCTGCCCGGACCCGGCAGGGATCACGATCCCTGCACCCTGATTCGTTCAGAAGTCATGGTTTCCAAAGGGCAATGCCCTTTGGTGGGGGTTCGGGGGCAACGCCCCTGAGACAGTCAGCGCATGGAGCATCCGGGCTCTGCCCGGACCCGGCAGGGATCACGATCCCTGCACCCTGATTCGTTTAGAAATCATGGTTTCCAAAGGGCAATGCCCTTTGGTGGGGGTTCGGGGGCAAAGCCCCTGAACATAGCCGCCGCCTACTTCGCGCCAGCCCTGATGACGTCCGTCCCGCCCATATAGGGCCGCAGCACCTCCGGCACGGTGATGGAGCCATCCTCGTTCTGCCCATTTTCCATCACCGCGATCAGGGTACGCCCGACCGCAAGCCCCGACCCGTTGAGCGTATGGACGAAGGCGGGCTTACCGTCCGCCGCGCGGTAGCGGGCGTTCATGCGACGGGCCTGGAAATCGCGGGTGGTGGAGCACGAGGAGATCTCCCGCCATGCCTTCTGTCCCGGCAGCCATGCCTCAAGGTCAAAGGTGCGGGCCGCGCCGAACCCGGTATCGCCCGCGCACAGCAGCATCCGGCGATAGGGCACGCCAAGGCGTTCAAGCACCATCTCCGCGCAGCGGGTCATGCGTTCATGCTCCGCCTCGCTGTCTTCCGGCGCGGTGACGGACACCATCTCCACCTTCTGGAACTGGTGCTGGCGCAGCATGCCGCGCGTATCGCGCCCTGCCGCCCCGGCCTCGCTGCGGAAGCACGAGGACAGGGCCACCATGCGACGCGGCAGCGTGTCGGCGGCAAGGATTTCCCCCGCGACCGAGGCCGTCAGCGGCACCTCCGCCGTGGGGACCAGCCAGCGGCCATCGGTGGTGCGGAAGGACTGGTCCGCGAATTTCGGCAGCTTGTCGGTGCCGTACATCGCCGCGTCATTGACCAGCACGGGGACGGAGGTTTCGTCATACCCGTTTTCGCGCACATGCAGGTCCAGCATGAACTGCCCCAGCGCGCGCTCCATCCGCGCCAGCGCACCGCGCAGGACCACGAACCGCGCACCCGACAGGCGTGATGCGATTTCGAAATCCATCAGGCCCAGCGCCTCGCCCAGTTCGAAATGCTCCTTCACGGGGAAGCCCTTTTCCGGCACGTCACCCCATGTGTGGCATACGACATTGCCGCTTTCGTCACGCCCGTCGGGCACGTCCGCCGCAAGCCGGTTGGGCAGGCATTCCAGCGTCCCGCGCAGCTGCGTATCGAGGTCGGCCACCTGCGTGGACAGTTCTTCCATCCGCGCGCGCAGGGCGGCGGATTTTTCCTCCACCGCCGAACTGTCGGCACCCGTGCGGCGCAGGGCGCCCACTTCCTTCGACAGCGCCTTGCGCTGGGCCTGGCATTCCTGCAACGCGGTTTCGGCGGCACGCCGTTCGCGATCCAGCCCCAGGATGGCGGCGGCAACGGGCGGTTCGCCCCGGCGCTTCAGGTCGGCGTCGAACGCGTCGGGATCGGCGCGAAGGGCGCGCAGGTCGTGCATCAGGAATCCTCCTCGGTCCCGTCCACGCGGCGGGGGGCGACCATGCGCGCGCAGACGATGGAAATTTCATAAAGCCCGATCATCGGCACGGCCAGACCGGTCTGGGTAATCACGTCGGGCGGCGTCAGGATCGCGGCGATCACGAATGCCCCGACATAGGCGTAACGCCGCACCCGCGCCAGTCCTTCGGCCGTCACCAGCCCCACGCGCGCCATCAGCGTCAGCACGACCGGCAGTTCGAACGCGGTGCCAAACGCCAGGATCAGCTTCATCACCAGCGACAGGTATTCCGACACCTTGGCCTGCAGTTCGATCTGGATGCCATCGGCCCCGTGGCCGCCCGTGCTCTGGAAGGAAAGGAAGAACTTCCACGCGGCGGGGAAGACGAAATAATACGCCAGCGACGCGCCCAGCGCGAACATCACCGGCGTCGCCACTAGGAACGGGGCAAAGGCGCGCTTTTCACTGCGGTACAGGCCCGGCGCGATGAAGATCCACGCCTGGATGGCGACCATGGGGAAGGACAGGCACGCCGCGCCAAAGAACGCCACCTTCATGTAGGTGAAGAACGCCTCGGCCAGCGCGGTATAGATCAGGTGCGGCTGTTCCCCCTGCTGGCGCATGATGTCGGCAAGCGGCCGGGCAAGGAACATGTAGATCTGGGTCGAATAATAATAACAGATCGCGAAACAGGCCGCGAAGGTCACGACCGACCACAGAAGCCGGCGTCTGAGCTCCACCAGATGCTCAAGCAGTGGCATGGGCTGGTCATCAAGCGTATCGTCGTTCAGCGTCGTATCCCCCGGCATGGGCCAGACATTCAGGAACTGGGTATATCGGTCGCACGCGCCGGGGCGACGCGGCGGCCTGCATGGATCACGCGCACCGGCGGCAGGAACGCCGGCGGGTGCAGGCGCGCACGTTCATCGGCAATCCGGCGCGCGACCTGTGGCGGCACGAAATCCGGCGCGGGCGGCCCGGCCATCGGGGGCCATGTGACGGGTTCATCATGCAGCGACGGGATCGTCGGCGCGCCGCGATAACGCGACGGCATCGCCACCTCGTCCATCGGGGGCTGCGTTGCGCCGCCCGCGGGTGGCGGCGGGGTGATGGTGGGGGGCGACAGCGCCGTGCCGGCATCAAGCGGACGCTCATCAAGCGCCCGGCGCAGGCTGCCATCATTATCGACCGCGCGCATGATCTGGTCACGCACGTTCATCCGGCGCAATTGCCCAAGCTGGTCGCGCGCTTCCGTCAGGTCGGCCTCACGCACCATTTCATCGACATGGGTCTGGAATTCGGCGGCCATCTTGCGCGCCTTCTTGATCAGGCCGGTTACCGTGCGGATCGCCACCGGCATGTCCTTCGGCCCGATCAGCAACAGGCCCACGGCCCCGATCAGGGCGAATTCAGACCACGCGAAATCGAACATGACACCCTGCCCTCTCCTGCCCCCGCACGCGGCACGACCGCCCGCCGGGACCAGCATTCCACCAACCCGTCGCATAGCGCGAAAAACCTGTCCGCAGACCTATCACGCATCGGGCGGGGCGCAAACCGCATCATCGGCCTCCTGCCGCGCGCCTTCCCCTTCCGCCGCATCGTCGGGCGGGGCGTCGAACATGTCCTGTCCCGGCTGCTCCTCCTGCGCTGCGGGCTTGAGGTCGGGCACATCGACCAGCAGTTCCTCCCGCCGTGGCAGGTCGCGCAGGTCACGCAGCCCGAAATGCCGCAGGAACCCGGCCGATGTCCCCCACAGGATCGGCCGTCCCGGCACCTCCTTGCGGCCAAGCGGCACCACGAGTTCGGCTTCCAGCAGGGTATCGAGCACCTGCTGGCTGAGCGAGACGCCGCGTATCCCCTCGATCTCCGCACGGGTGCAGGGCTGGTGATAGGCAATGATCGCCAGCGTTTCCATGGTGGAGCGCGCCAGCCTGCGCGGGCGGCGCAGCACCCGCGTCAGGCGCGGCGCAAGGTCGGGCGTGGTGCGGAACTGCCACCCGCCCGCGACCTCCACCGGCATCACGCCGCGCCCTTCATACAGCGCCAGCAACCGCCCAAGCGTCGCGCGGGTATAGGCGCCAAGGTCGTCCACGCCGGCCGGGATCTCCCCCTGCGTTTCCAGAAGCTCCGCGATCGCGCGTTCGCTGACGGGTTCGGCGCGCGCGAAAATCAGCGCCTCGACCAGGCGCACGGACATGTCCGACACCTCCATGTCCGCCGGGACGCCACGGTGGGCATCGGCCGGCGCGGCGTCGGACGGCGCCACATCGGGCAGGGACAGTTGGGGGGCGTGGTCCCCGTCGGGCGGGATTGTCGTCATGCCGTCTGCACTCCTGTCTCCACTGTTTCGGCCTGCGGGTTGCGGCGCAGTTCGATGCGGCCGAATTCCTCATCCTGACGCAATTCTATGACGCCGCTCTTGGCCATTTCCAGCGAGGCGAGCAAGGTGCCCGCCACCGCCGCGCGCCGCTGCGCACGGCGCTCGTCCTCCCGCGCCGCATCCATGCGCCCCGTCTCGCCCACATCTGGCAGGAAGGCGTCAAGGCTGCACCAGTCGGGCACCATGTCCGCGCCCAGCAGGTCGCGCAGGCGGCGCAGCGCGTCCTGCACCGTCCAGAAATGAAACTGCCGCGGGCGATAGGCGCGTTTGCGCGCATGCCGCCGCATGGCCGTCATGTAGCCGCGCATCAACTGCGCGATGTCCACCGCAAGGCCGGAGCGGTCGATCTCCACCAGGTCCTCGGCCTCCCCGCGCTCGAACACGTCATGGCCAAGGCAGGGCTGCGCCGCAAGCCAGCGCGCCAGCAGCCCGACCCGTTCCAGTTCCACCAGACGCGCCTGCAACGCGCCCGCCGCTTCCTCCGCATCCAGCGCGTCCTCGTCATGCGCGGGCAGCAGCAGGCGCGATTTCAGCCATGCCAGCCATGCGGCCATGACCAGCCAGTCCGCCGCAAGTTCCAGCCGCAGGTTCCGCACGGAATCGACGACGGCCAGGTACTGTTCCACAAGCTGGAGGATGGAAATGCGCGCAAGGTCCACCTTCTGCGCGCGTGCAAGTTCCAACAGCAGGTCCATCGGCCCGTCGAACCCGTCGAGATGCAGGATCGGGGCCATGACGGACGGGGCATGCGCCTGTGCGCTGCCTGCGTCCTCAGCGGACATGCGCGCGCCCCTGGCCACCGGCATGGAAAACGGTCATGGCCCGGGGCTCAGAACCGGACCGGGTTACAGGCCAGTCCGTGCGCCTTGACCTGCTGGCAGAAGGCGGAAGCCTGCGCGGTGGAGGCAAACCCCCTGACCCGCAGGCGATAGAACACTGTCCCGTTATGTTCGGCACGGACAATGGCGGGCTGCCGGTCACCGAACAGAGAGGCGTACTGGTGCTGCAGGCGCGCCCAGCTTTTCTGGGCCGCCGCCTCGCTGTCGAGGGCAGCCAGCTGCACGCCGTACTGCCCGCCCGCCGCATGGCTGGCCGCGGCATGGTGGGCGGCAGGCGCCGGGGCCGGGGCGCGTTCCTCCGCATCAGGGGATGCTTCTTCCTGCGTAGCCCCGGCCTGTGGCGCGGGGGCGGCCTGAGGCGGCGGGGCGGGTGCCGGACCTGCATCCGTCTGGGCCGAGGCCAGCGGCTGCGCCTGCACGCCCGGCGCGGCAGGCCCGGCCTGCGCGGGGGCGGCCGCGTCGCCCGCCGCCGGGGCGGGTGTGTCGGCCTGCCCGTACTGGCGGGCCATGGCGTCGGGTCGCGGCTGTTCCGGGCCGGGGGCCATGTGCGCGCCATCGCCGCCATCGCCCGCACCCGGCCCGTCAGCGCCCAGCACCTGCATCCCGCCCGGGTCGGTCGGTTTGACCCGCAGCGCCCCCGGCGGCGGCCCGATCACGGGAATGCCGTTCTGGTGATGGCCAAACAGCGACCATCCCCCGACGAACACGATCAGGAGCCCACCAAGCCCCGCCGCCCCAAGCAGCAGCTTGCGCGTCATGGGGTCGTTGCCGCCCAGCAGGCCCGACCCCAGCGTACGCGTCAGGGTGGACAGGATCCCACGTCCCCTGGACCCGCCGGCGTCGGTGGGTTCCATCGGGGTGCGTGCGCCGGTATCGTCGTCCTCGTCATAATCGCGGATCATCCGTTCGCGCTGGCGGTTCAGCCGGTCGTCGGGCGGGGTCCGGTCGGTGGGGTCTGCTGCGCTCATCGCATCTCCTTGACCGGCTCGACACCAAGGACGCGCAGACCCGAACGGATCACGCTTGCCGTGGCTTCGACCAGTGCCAGTTTCGTACGCGTCAGTTCGGCATCATCCTCATGCAGGAAACGCAGGGTGGCGTCGTCACGCCCACGGTTCCACAACGCATGGAAATCCGCCGCCAGTTCCTGCAGGTAGAACGCGATGCGGTGCGGTTCATGCGCGATGGCGGCGCTTTCGACCACGCGCGGCCACTGCGCCATGCGCCCCAGCAGCGCGAGTTCCGCATCCGATGACAGCCCCGACAGGTCCAGCGTGGACAGGGCCTCCACCGACAGGTCGCCCTCAAGCCTGCCCGCCTGCGCCAGTTCAGCGGCCCCGCGCAGCACGGAACAGCAGCGCGCATGGGCGTACTGCACGTAGAAGACCGGGTTGTCGCGGCTCTGCGCCACGACCTGGTCGAGGTCGAATTCCATCTGCGCGTCGGCCTTGCGCGTCAGCATGGTAAAGCGCACGGCATCGCGCCCGACCTCGTCAATCAGGTCGCGCAGGGTGACGAAGGTGCCCGCGCGCTTGGACATGCGCACCGGCTGCCCGTCGCGCACGATGCGCACGATCTGGCACAGCAGGACATCAAGTTCGGGCTTCCCGTCCTGCCCCAGCGCCGCAACCGCGGCCTTCATGCGCGTGACATAGCCGCCATGGTCCGCGCCCCACACGTCGATCAGCACATCCGCCCCACGCGCGATCTTGTCCGCATGGTAGCCGATATCGTTGGCGAAATAGGTGTTCGACCCGTCGGACTTGCGCAGGGGGCGGTCCACGTCGTCGCCAAATTCGGTGGAGCGGAACAGCGTCTGCGGCCGCGCCTCCCAGTCCTCGGGCAGCTTGCCCTTGGGCGGCTCCAGCACGCCTTCATAGATCAGGCCCTTCGCCGCCAGCCGGTCGATGGCGCGGTCGGTCTCCCCATCGGCAAGGATCTTCGCCTCGCTGGTAAAGACGTCGTGATGCACGCCAAGGGCTTCGAGGTCCTCGCGGATCATGGCCATCATGCGGGCGACCGTCTCCGTCCGCACGGTCTTCATCCACACATCCACCGGCGCGGGACGGCCGCCTTCGGCCGCAAGCGACGTGCCGTGGCGCTGTGCCAGTTCCTCGCCCACCGGCACGAGGTAGTCGCCGCCATACTGGATCCCGCCGGGGACGAGGGCCGCGAATTCATCCTGCGTCAGGGGCGTGCCGATCGCCTGCAGGTAGCGCCAGTACGCCGCCCATGCCAGCGCCGTGACCTGCGCGCCGGCATCGTTGATATAATATTCCTTCGTCACGCCATAACCCGCCTTCGACAGCAGGTTCGCCAGCGCGTCGCCCACCACCGCGCCACGGCAGTGCCCGACATGCATCGGCCCCGTGGGGTTGGCGGAGACATATTCGACATTGACCGTGGTGCCCGCGCCCACCTGGCTGTCGCCATAGGATTCGCCCGCGCGCAGCACCTGTGCCGCGACTTCCTGCAGGACCGACGGCGCAAGCTTCAGGTTCACGAATCCCGGCCCCGCCGCCTGCGCGGAGGCCACGCCGGGCACGGATTCGAGCACACGGGCAAGGTCCGCCGCGATGTCTGCGGGTTTGCGCCGCGCGACCTTCGCCACCAGCAGCGCTGCATTCGTCGCAAGGTCCCCATGCGACGGATCGCGCGTGGGCGTGACCTCCACCCGCGCCACGATGGCGGGGGGCAGGTCGGGCACGACCTGGCCCAGTGCCTCGCGCACATGCGAAAGATAGCGGACGAACAGACTGTCAGACATGTGGTGCGGTTTCCCAAAATTGACACCCGGGGCCACAGGCCCGGACAACACAACGCGGCAGAGTGGCCACATCCCGGAATGGGACATGGCGGCATGATGCCATGCTGTTTCACCCCGGCGAGGACAGGTCCGTCAACCGCCGATATTCCTCCATGGCGAGGCGGTCGGTCATCCCGGCTATATAATCCGCCACGACGCGGTGCGCATCGGCCAACTTTTCGGCGCTCCGCGCGGCCAACGCCTGCTCACGCCAGCCATCGGGCAGCAGCCCCATGTTTTCCGACAGGATGGTGAAAATCGATTCGACCGTCAGCCGCGCCTTGCGCGTCATGCGGTTCACCCGCCAGTGGCGATACAGCCGTGCATACAGGAACTTGCGGATCTCAAGGTTCGCGGCACGCATGGCATCGCTGTATTCCACCACGGGCCAAGGCGCGTGGCGGATGTCATCGGCGCAGGTGGGGGAGAGGCGTTCAAGGTTGCGCTGCGTCTGCGCCGTAAGGTCGGTGGCCAGCACGTTGATCACACGGCGGATCGTCTCATGCCGCAGGCGCGGGTCATCCGCGCCGCCGCACCGCCCGGCCCCGACTTCGCGCTGCACCTGCCGCGCCTGGGCCAGCGCCTCCCCCACCACGGGCAGGTCCTCGAGGTCGGGCAGGTGCAAAAGCCCCGCGCGCAACCCGTCATCAAGGTCATGGGCGTGATAGGCGATATCGTCCGACTGCGCCGCGACCTGCGCCTCCGCCGAGGCGAAGCTGTCGAGTTCCAGCCCATGGCGCGCGGCATATTCCGCGACATAGGCCGTGGGATGGTCCACCGGCCCGTTATGCTTGGCCAGTCCCTCCAGCAGTTCCCATGTCAGGTTCAGCCCGTCAAAGGCGAAATAGTGCCGCTCCAGCGTCGTCACCAGCCGCAGGGACTGCGTGTTGTGGTCGAACCCGCCCCATGGCCGCATCGCCGCCGACAGCGCCTCCTCCCCCGCATGGCCGAACGGCGTGTGGCCGACATCGTGCGCCAGCGCCAGCCCTTCGGTCAGGTCCTCGTCCAGATTGAGCCTGCGGGCGATGGAGCGCGCGATCTGCGCGACCTCCAGCGAATGTGTCAGGCGGGTGCGGAAGAAATCGCCTTCGTGGTTGAGGAAGACCTGCGTCTTGTACTGCAGGGTGCGAAAGGCGGCCGAATGGACGATCCGGTCACGATCGCGTTGCCATGGCGTGCGCGTGGGGGCTTCGGCCTCCGGATGGAGGCGGCCGCGCGCGGTCGCGATCTGGACAGCATAGGAAGCGACACTCATATATACCTCTATCCCGCATGAAGGCCGGGCGCGATGGCCGCGCATCCGTCCTTTGTCCGATAACCTGCCCCGGACGCGATGGCCACCATGCTGCCGCGTCCGCCGGTTTCGTCACACGATGGTGATACCCGATGGACAAGACCGCCGACCACCCCACTTCCACCCGCTTCCGCGTCTCCGACGGTGCGGTCAGGCGCCTGCGCGAGATCATTGAGGAACAGGGCGATCCCACCCCCACGCCGCCGGGGCTGCGGGTTTCCGTCCTCGCGGGGGGCTGTAACGGGTTCCAGTACAAATTCGCGCTTGAGACCGACATCGCCCCCGATGACATCCTGATCCCGGCGGGGGAGACGCACGTGATCGTCGATCCCGCCAGCCTCGACCTGCTCGACGGCGGGGAACTCGATTTCAAGGACAGCCTGATGGGCGCGCATTTCACCATCCATAACCCGCAGGCTACATCCTCGTGCGGGTGTGGCACCAGTTTTTCGGTTGACTGACGCGCAATGAAATTCGCCACCTGGAACGTCAATTCCATCCGCCAGCGGCAGGACCTTGTCCTGCAATGGCTGGAGCGGGAACAGCCCGACCTGCTTGGCCTGCAGGAAATCAAGTGCACCGAGGACCAGTTCCCCGCCGACGTGTTTCGCAAGGCCGGGTATGAAAGCGTGGTCGTCGGGCAGAAAAGCTATAACGGCGTCGCCATCCTTTCGCGCGTTCCGTTCACGCTCACGCACCGCACGCTGCCGGGATGGGAGTGCGACCCGCCGCAGGCGCGCTATGTCGAGGTGCGGACCGGGGCGCTGACATTCGGCAACCTCTACCTGCCCAACGGCAATTCGGGTGGGGATGCGGGCTACGCCAACAAACTCGCCTTCATGGCCGCGCTGGCGCAGCACGCCCGCGCCCTGCTGCGCGCGGGCACGGATTTCGTGCTGGCGGGGGATTACAATGTCTGCCCCACGGACGAGGACCTTGCCCCCGGCGCGCTGCCGCCAGATGACGCGCTGGTGCGCCCGGCGTCGCGCGCGGCCTTTCGCACGCTGCTGTGGCTGGGGCTGACCGACGCCCTGCGCGCGCTGCATCCGGTGGGGCGTTTCTACACCTTCTGGGATTATCAGGCCGGGGCGTGGCAGCGCGACAGCGGGTTGCGCATCGACCATGCCCTGCTCTCCCCCCGCCTGGCCGAACGGTTGGTGAGCGCCGTGCCCGACCGGGAGGAGCGGAACATGAAGCAACCCTCCGACCATGTGCCGTTGATCGTCACATTGCGCGATGGGGCCGCCTGAACGGTTTTCGAGCGTGCAAGGCCATCGCGTGCATGAAACACCCGGGCGCTGCCCGGACCCGGCAGGGATCCCGATCCCTGCACCCTGATCCGTTTATGAAGTCATGGTTTCCAAAGGGCCGCGCCCTTTGGTGGGGGTTCGGGGGCAAAGCCCCTGAATGGGCAAGGCCGTCGCGTACATGAAACATCCGGGCGCTGCCCGGACCCGGCAGGGATCCAGATCCCTGCACCCTGATCTGTTTATGAAGTCATGGTTTCCAAAGGGCCACGCCCTTTGGTGGGGGTTCGGGGGGCAAAGCCCCTGAATGGGCAAGGCCGTCGCGTGCATGAAACATCCGGGCGCTGCCCGGACCCGGCAGGGATCCCGATCCCTGCACCCTGATCTGTTTATGAAGTCATGGTTTCCAAAGGGTCGCGCCCTTTGGTGAGGGTTCGGGGGCAAAGCCCCTGAGCATGCGTTTCCTTACGGAGCATGCGGCGTCACCATGACAGAGCAATGGCGCGGCGCGGGCAGCGGGGTGAAGGTGCGCAGCGTGCCACGCATGCGGAACTCCCCGAAATTCATGTCCAGTTGGTCGGACACACCATTTTCAAAATACCGCATGCCGATATCGAAATCCGGCGGCATGTCGTGCGTCGCATGGTCGTAATAGGCCACATGCGTCCCGACCGACCCCAGATGCACCAGCGCGGGGATATCCGTCTGCGTGGGCGGTGGCTTCCATCCCATCAGGACGATGAAGGTGTCGATCGCGCCCTTTTCGGTCGTGCCATCGAACAGGGCGGGTTCGATCGTGGCCTGTCCCGCGCGGCCGGCGGCAATGATTGCCCTGGTATGCGCCACGGGAAACAGCGTGCCTGCCGCCAGCGGGACGACGCTCACGCCGGGCTGGGTATAATGCACCTGCCCGCCGGTGGCGGCCATCGTCGCCTCCCCGCTGATCTTCTGCTCCGTCACGCCACTGCCATACTGGTGGGTACGAAAGACCATGTGGCCGCCGTCCTTGTCCTCCAGCACAGCGTAATCGGTGCGGATTTCCGTCTGCGCGCCACTGCGGGTGGCGGTCTGCAGGTTGAGTTCCTGCTGCGTGGACCACGCGGAACACGCATCGGACAGCACATAGGTCATGCTGCCACTGGCGGAGACGACCTGCCCGCCGCTGACGGATTCCAACGTCAGGTCATACACCGCGCGATGCGGCGCAAGCGGCGTCGGGGCGTCCGCCCGGGCCATGGGCGCACCCGTGGCCAGCAGGAGCGCGCCCATGCACAGGCCCCGCCAGCGTGGCGCGTTCATGACGCAGGCACGGATGGCGGGGCGCATGGGCTCAGTCTTTCTTCGGGGTGGCGGCGGCCTTCACCACCGCAGGCTTCGGCTTGGGCAGGTCGAGCGCCAGCGACAGTTCCTTCAGGCGCGCGGCCTCCACCGGGGCGGGGGCGCCCATCATCAGGTCCTCGCCCTGCTGGTTGAGCGGGAAGAGGATGACCTCGCGGATGTTGGGTTCATCGGCCAGCAGCATGACGATACGGTCCACCCCCGGCGCGGACCCGCCATGCGGCGGCGCGCCGTAACGGAAGGCGTTGAGCATCCCACCAAAGCGGGCCTCGACCTCGCTTTCGGGATAGCCCGCGATCTCGAACGCGCGGATCATCACGTCGGGACGATGGTTGCGGATCGCGCCCGACGACAGTTCGATGCCGTTGCACACGATGTCGTACTGGTACGCCTTGATCGTCAGCGGGTCCTGCTTCTCCAGCGCTTCCATGCCCCCCTGCGGCATGGAGAACGGGTTGTGGGAGAAGTCGATCTGCCCCGTGTCCTCGTTGCGCTCGAACATCGGGAAATCCGTGATCCAGCAGAAACGGAAGGAATTTTCCTCGATCAGGTCAAGCTCGGTCGCAACGCGCGTGCGCACGAGGCCGGAGAACTTGGCGACCTCGTCCCCCTTGCCCGCGGCGAAGAAGACCGCGTCGCCCGCCTTCAGGCCCGTCTTGTCACGGATGGCGGCGACACGTTCGGGCTCCAGGTTCTTGGCGATCGGCCCCTTGCCGCCATCTTCGGCAAAGATGATGTAGCCAAGGCCACCGGCACCGGCTTCACGCGCCCAGGCATTGAGCTTGTCGAAGAACGCACGCGGCTTGTCCCCTGCCCCCGGCGCGGGGATGGCGCGCACCTGCCCGCCATCGGCGACGATGCGCGCGAACAGTCCGAACCCGGACTCCGCAAAGGACTCCGTGACATCGGAAATCTTCAGCGGGTTGCGCAGGTCGGGCTTGTCGCTGCCATAGACTTCCATGGCGGTGGCATAGGGGATGCGCTCGAACGGGGCCTTGCTGACGGTGCGGCCATTGCCGAATTCGCGAAACACCCCTTCCATCACCGGCTCCAGCGTCGCGAACACGTCTTCCTGCGTCGCGAACGCCATTTCAAAGTCAAGCTGGTAGAACTCGCCCGGCGAACGGTCGGCACGCGCGGCTTCGTCGCGGAAGCATGGCGCGATCTGGAAATAGCGGTCGAAACCCGCGACCATCGCCAGCTGCTTGAACTGCTGCGGGGCCTGCGGCAGGGCATAGAACTTGCCCGGGTGCATCCGCGCGGGCACGAGGAAGTCGCGCGCGCCCTCGGGCGAGGACGCGGTCAGGATCGGCGTCTGGAATTCGACGAAGCCAAGGTCCGTCATCCGCCGGCGCAGGCTTGCGATCACCTGCGCGCGCAGCATGATGTTGCGATGCACCTTCTCGCGCCGCAGGTCGATATAGCGGTAGGTCAGGCGCAGGTCCTCGGGGTAGTTCTCGTTCCCCGCGACCTGGAACGGCAGCACGTCGGCGGCGGACTGCACGTCGATCTGCTGCGCGCGGACCTCGATATCGCCAGTCGGCAGGTTCGGGTTCTTCGTCGCGGCATCACGCAGCACGACCTCGCCCGTCACGGTCAGGACGCTTTCGACGCGGACCTTCTCCGCCAGTTCCAGCACCGGGGAGCCGGCGGGAATCACGATCTGGGTCAGGCCGAAATGGTCACGCAGATCGATGAACAGCAGGCCACCGTGGTCCCGCTTGCTGTGTACCCATCCGGAAAGGCGGGCCGTCTGCCCGGCGTCGCTGGCCCGCAGGGCCGCACAGCTATGGGTACGATAGGGATGCATGATCTCGTCCTGTCCAACCTGTTTCAGGGTTCCGGGCAACCGTTACAGCCGTCCGTTCCCGCAGGCGCGACAAAGCCAATCTGGCCCCGCGCTGTCAAGTTCGGACACCCCTGTAACGCCGCACGGGCGCTTTTTTTCATTTACACATATTCGGGGAACAGGTCGCACAACCCGTCCGCCGTGGCGCTGCAGCGGCCGCGTTCGGTAATCAGCCCGGTCACAAGGCGCGCGGGCGTCACGTCGAACGCGGGATTGGCGGCATGGCTGCCCTTGGGCGTCAACTGCACCGTTTCCACCTGCCCCGCCCCCGTCAGGCCGGAGATGTGCGTGACTTCCGCACTCGCGCGTTCCTCGATGGGGATTTCGCGCACGCCGTCGGAAATGCTCCAGTCGATGGTGGTTGACGGCAGCGCGACCCAGAACGGCACGCCATTGTCCGCCGCCGCCAGCGCCTTGAGGTAGGTGCCGATCTTGTTCGCGACATCGCCGGTGCGCGTCACGCGGTCGGTGCCCACGATCACGAGGTCCACCCGGCCATGCTGCATCAGGTGGCCGCCCGCATTGTCGGCAATGACCGTATGCGGCACGCCATGGCTGCCCAGTTCCCATGCCGTCAGCGATGCGCCCTGGTTGCGCGGGCGGGTTTCGTCCACCCACACATGCACGTCGATGCCCCGGTCATGCGCCATGTAGATGGGCGCCAGCGCCGTGCCCCAGTCCACGGTCGCGATCCACCCGGCGTTGCAGTGGGTCAGGATATTGATCGGTCCCGCCGCGTCACCACGCTGGGCGCGGATTTCCTCGATCAGTTCGAGGCCGAGGCGGCCGATGGCCTCGTTCTGGATCACGTCCTCATCGCAGATGCGCCCGGCCTCGTCATAGGCGGCGGCAACGCGGTCGGCAGGCGCAAGCGGGCGCAGGCGCGTCAGCATCCGCCCGATGGCCCAGCCAAGGTTGACCGCCGTGGGCCGCGTGGCCGCCAGCATCGCCGCGTCACGTTCCATCGCCGCGTCCGAAGCATCCACCCGCAGCGCCAGCGCCAGCCCGTAGGCCGCGACCGCGCCAATCAGCGGCGCGCCACGCACCTGCATGGTACGGATGGCATGGGCGACCTGATCGCAGTGTGTCAGGCGCAGGATATCCAGCGCCCACGGAAGCCGGGTCTGGTCAAATATCCGCACCGACCATCCGTCCTCGGGGTCAACCCAAACGCTGCGATACGAGACATCGTTGATTTTCATGCGTCGTTTGCCGTTGTCAAAATCAGGAACTTACCATTCATCAGGGGCGTGCAAGGAAGCATCCACAGGAGATGTATTCAAGTCCCGATCAGGCCGATCGCCCCGGATCGCGCGTGCACGCCACGCCTGCGGCCTGATTACCATGATACCGCCCATCGGGCACGGCGGGAATCATGAAGAAGTTTCCCGACGGGGCTTTTTTCAAAAAGCCTCACGGGACGCCGCCTTTCTGAAAACGGCGGTCCCCGGAAACTTCTGCTTCCTGAATATATCATCCCGACCCTGCGGGACAAAAAATATCCCGCCATGCGCGACGGCATGGCGGGATATCGCAATGACGGGCCGAAAAGGGCGCGTCAGCCGGCCTTGACGGCCACCTTCGACAGCAGCGTCGTCAGGCGCTGGGCAAAGCCGGTCGGGTCCTTCGGGCTTTCGCCGTCCTGGATGCGGGCCATGTCCATCAGGATCAGGGCGAGGTCGGTGATCGACTCCCCTGCCTTCACGCGCTGCGCGAGTTCATGGATCAGCACATGGCGCGGGTTGACCTGCAGGACGGGCGCGGTATTGGGCACTTCCTGCCCGCTGCGCCGCATCAGGCGGATCATCTGCAGGTCGGGGCCGTTTTCGGCGGCACCCAGCACGACCGCGCTGTCGACAAGGCGATTCGTCGCCTTCACGTCCGACACTGCATCGCCAAGCGCTTCCTTCAGCGCGGGCAGGACGGATTCAAGGTCGCTCTTTTCCTCAGCCGTTTCTTCCGGCGCGCCGAACTTCTCAAGGTCGGCGTGGAACTGGCTGATGTTACGCAGCGGCGTGTCCTTGTAGACGCCAAGCCGGTCGGGCCAGAAGGAATCGACCGCATCCGACAGCAGCAGCACCTCGATCCCGCGCGCGCGGAAACCCTCAAGCTGCGGCGAGGACGGCAGCATTTCCGTGCGATCCCCCGTCAGGTAGTAGATCGCCTCCTGCTCCGGCTTCTTGCGCTCCAGATACGCATCGAGCGTCGTCCAGCCTTCCTGCGTGCTGGAACGGAAACGCGCGATGGTCGCAAGTTCGGTGCGGTGTTCGGCGTCGTCCCAGATGCCTTCCTTGAAAGTCGGGCCGAAATTGTCCCAGAACTTCTCGAAATCCGCCTCGTCCTTGGAACGGGTCTTGAGTTCGGAGATCACGCGGTTGGTCACGGCCTTGCGGATGCGCGCCAGAACCGGGGTCGCCTGCAGCATCTCACGCGAGACGTTGAGCGGCAGGTCCTCCGTATCGACAACGCCGGTCACGAAGCGCAGCCACGGCGGCAGCAGTCCGGCCTCGTCCGTGATGAACATGCGCCGCACATGCAGGCGGATCTGGCTTTCACGCACGGGTTCGCCGAATTCGAACGGCTTGCTGCCCGGGATGAACAGCAGGGCGGAGAATTCCAGCGTCCCTTCGGCATGCCAGTGCAGCGTCGCCCATGGCGTGTCGAAGTTGTGGCTGACGTGACGGTAGAACTCGTTGAGCTGTTCCTCGTCAATCTCGCCACGGCCCTTGCGCCACAGCGCCGTGCCCTTGTTGGCGGTGCTTTCCTCGCCATCCTTGACGATGCTGATCGGCCACGAGATATGGTCCGCCCACTTGCGCACGATCGTCTCGAGCTGGAACGAATCAAGGAAATCGTCGGCATCTTCCTTGATGTGCAGGATGATGTCCGTGCCCGCCTTCTCCCGCGTGGCGGGGGAGATGGTGTAGTTGCCCTTGCCGGTGGAGGACCAGCACCAGGCCTCGTCGCTGCCGGCGCGGCGCGAGATCACGTCCACGCGGTCCGCCACCATGAACGCGGCATAGAAGCCGACGCCGAACTGCCCGATCAGGCTCGGCTTTTCTTCCGGCTTGGCCTTCTGCAGCTCCTCGCCAAACGCACGGGTGCCCGAACGCGCAATGGTGCCAAGGTTGTGGGCCAGTTCTTCCTTGCTCATGCCCGCACCATCATCGCTGATGGTCAGCAGGCGCGCATCCTTGTCGGGATTGATGCGGATCTTCGCATCGTCCGGCAGGGCGCGCGCGCCATCGGTCAGCGCCTCGAAGCGGCGCTTGTCAGTGGCGTCGGCGGCGTTGGCGACGAGTTCGCGCAGGAAGATTTCCCGCTCGGAATAAAGTGCATGCACCACAAGGTCGAGAAGGCGCCCGACCTCGGCGCTGAATTCATGCTGTTCGCCCCCGGCGGCGGCGGGCGCGGCTGTCTGTTCTGTCATCTTTTTACCTGTTCTCCAGCTTCAGTAACGGCCGAAATATCTTGTGAATGGATATGGAAATCTTTGCGCCCGATTTCAATGGGCTATCGCCGCGCCATGATGCGGCGCGCGTGCGTTCAGTCGCACCATGTCGGCAGGGCCGGGTTGGCGGCATGTTCGAACATGGCGTCGATCTGCGCGGGCAGCACGCGGCCCAGCGACAGGTCCGCGGGGATTTCATCACGCGCGAACCAGCCGATTTCAGATGTCTCCGCGCTCGTGGCCGGTGCGCCACCGAGCAGTTCACAGATGAAACACAGCGTGTAGCAAGAAAACGGTCCCGGCGGATGCGGGTGGCGGGCGCGGTCCCATACTGCGGCAAGGCGCGTGACGCGGACGAGATAGCCGCTTTCCTCCCGCACTTCCTTGATGGTGTTTTCCACCGGGGACAGGTTCACGTCCGCCCATCCCCCCGGCAGGGTCCAGCGCCCATGGTCCAGCACTTCGCGCACCAGCAGGATACGCCCCTGCGCATCGAACACCGCAGCGCGCACCGTGGCCTTCGGCGTGGCGTAACCGCGCTGCCCCGCAAACAGGTCCGCAATCCGGGGGGCGGGTTCGTCACTGCCCATCGCCATCATCCTTGACGCGATGTCACGCACCGCCTCGTAACGCTCCCGGTCGAAGGGGCTGCCATCGGCATAGGCAAGGCCGCTCTGCGCGATGGCCTGCAGTTCGCGCGCCAGGACCAGCCATTGCGGTTCATCCGTCATCAGTGTGTCCTTCATCATGCCTCTCCCGTCCGGGTCGCTGCGGGGGACCAGCCGGGCGGGGCAAGTTCAAACCGTTCGAACAGGAAGGCCGGGGCAACGATGCACGCCACCAGCGACCATGCGCCCATGCTCTCGGCCGCCTGCCATGCGCCTGCGGGAACGACGGCCTGCAGCACCTCGCCCCTGCCGGGACGCGGGCCGATGGTGATGGCCTGTTCGGCCTGCCCCTCGACCGCGATACGCAGGCGCAGCGGCCCGCCCGCCTGCCAGCACCAGATTTCCGCCGCATCGACACGGTGCCAGTGGGAGCGTTCCCCCTCGGCAAGGAGGAATTCGATCGTGCTGACGCTGCCGCGCCCGCCATCGGCCCGTCCCTCCCGCCAGATCTCGCGATAGCTGCCGCCTTCGGGATGCGGGGCCAGCGACAGGGCGGCACGCACCCGCGCCGCGTCCAGTCCCGGATCGCGCAGGTCCAGCACCGGACTGTCCTTGGGGGGAGTTTCGGTCATGATGATACCTCATCTGCCTGAATGGGGGGAACGACGCGCAACCGTGCCTGAGCGGACGGCAGGCGGCAAGGCAGGCCCGTCGTGTGGGGACAGCCCTGATTGCCATTGAATGCGGGTGATGTTCCCCAAGGGCCCTGCCCTTTGGAAACCATGACTTTGCCGTGCCTTCACGCAGGCGGCGTGAATTCCAGTATCGCGCCGGTATAGGTTTCCACCACCTCGCTGAACGCCAGGCCATCGTGACGTGACAGGACCGCGCGATTGCGCAGGATTTCACCCGGCACCGCAATCGTGCCTGCCGATGCGGGCGGTGGCGCCTGCATTTCCCACCCGGCGGGCAGGGGCGACCACAGCAGGGTCGAATCCAGCGTGCGCCGGGTAAAGCCCAGATCCGCGACGACATGGCCAAACGGCACATCCGTCTGGTCCAGCCGTGCGTTCATCGCCGGGGTCAGGCGCGCGGGCACATACCAGTTGTCCGCAAGCGAAAGGACATGCGACCCGCACGACAGGGCAACCCGGCGATGGCGCAGGGGTTCATCGGCCCCCACGCCAAGGTCCGCGCGCACCTGTGCCGGGATGGCCATCCGCGTTTCAGGCAGCCTGCGCGCCAGCACATGCGCGGACGGGGCCATGGCGTGACGGGCGCACCAGTCCTCCAGCGTGACGGTGGCACTCGGCTGCGTCAGCAGGGCGACCTGCAGGGTGCGGATTTCAGCCTGCATCCGCATCCGCGCCATGGGCGTATCAGGCCAGTCCGCAGCCATGGCCCTCCCTCCCCCATCCACCAGCAGCGCCGCGGCAAGGAGGGCCGTCGGCAGGGACAGCCATAACCGGCCGTAACGGGATATCCCGCCTGACCCGATTCCCCTTCCCATCCTCAGGGCGCCATGGTGCGGCTACCCAGATGGAGCGTCGCCTGCTGCGACTCATCCGTGGCGGACGATCCCAGCCAGACCCGGTATTCCCCTGCGGGCTGGCTCCAGCGGTCATGCTTCTCGTCGAAATGCGCCAGCACGCGCCGCTCCAGCGTCACCGACAGTTCGCGGCTTTCGCCCGGCGCCAGCGTCACGCGCTGCCATCCCGCCAGCCGACGCCCGCCACCACCGGGCAGGCGGACATAGACCTGCGGCACGTCAACGCCCGGACGGGTGCCGGTGTTGCGCACCGTAAAGGTGGCGATGACGTCATTCCCATGGTGGCGGACACGCAGTCCTTCATGGGCGAAGCTGGTATAGGTCAGGCCATAACCGAACGGGAACAGCGGTTTCGCCTGCGTCCGGTCGAACCAGCGATAGCCGACCTCGCTGCCTTCGTCATAGACCAGTTCCTGATCGGTGTGGAACTGCATCTCGAACACGTTGGTGGCCGTCACGCCCGCAATGTCGGGATGGGCCAGTTGCGCGGGCGACGCGGGGAATGTCATCGGCAGGTGGCCGGCCGGGGCGACCTTGCCATACAGCAGGCGGGCAATCGCGGCGCCACCGCCCGAACCGGGATACCATGCTTCCATCACCGCGCCGACATTGCCCAGCCACGGCATCATGACCGGGTTGCCCGTCTCCATCACCACCACCGTGCGCGGATTGGCGCGCGCGACCGCCGCCACCAGCGCATCCTGGTTGCCATCCAGCGTCATGGCATTGGCGGTATCCATGCCTTCATACGAAAACTGCGTCACGAACACGACGGCCACATCCGCCCTGCGCGCCGCTTCCGCCGCACGCGCGATATCCGCGCCGGAGGTATAGGTCAGGCGCGCGCCCGGTGCTTCCGCCTGCATCATGCGATACGGCGCGGACGGGAAATAGACGGGATCGCCGGGCCAGTCCTTCTTGCCCGGTCCCTTGACCACGCCGATCGCGGGCGCACCGATGGGATCGACCTGGCTGGACCCGCCCCCGGAAATCACGCCCACATCGGCATGGCCGCCAATCACGGCCACCCGCGCGGTGGGCGACAGCGGCAGCAGGTTCGCGTCGTTCTTCAGCAGGACCGCGCCTTCCTCCTCGTCCCGCTGGGCGGCGAGCGTATCGGTGACGACGTCAAGCGGCTGCATGACGGGCGGGTGGTCCACCAGCCCCACGTCATACATGCTGCGGATGATCCGCTGCGCCATGTCGCCCACGCGGGCGGCGGGAACGCGGCCTTCCTTGACGTCACGCGCCAGGATCTCGCGGAAATAGGGACGCGCGTCGGCATCGTCTCCCGACGATTCCTGGTCCAGCCCCGCCAGCGCGGCCCGGGCGGAGGAATGGGTCGCCCCCCAGTCGGACATGACAAAGCCGGGATATTTCCAGTCCTGCTTGAGCACCTTCGTCAGCAGGTACGGGTTTTCGCAGGCATAGACATCATTGACGCGATTGTACGAACACATGACCGAACCGGGATGGCCGACCTCCAGCGCGATCTCGAAGCCGAGCAGGTCGCTTTCACGCATCGCCGCATTGTCGATATCCGCGCTCATGGTCATGCGCGAGGTCTCGAGGTCGTTCATCGCGAAATGCTTCAGCGTCGAGATCACATGCTGCGACTGGATGCCCGCGATGGTCGCACCCACCACCCGGCCCGTCAGCAGCGGGTCCTCGCCCGCATATTCGAAATTACGCCCGCCCCGTGGGTCGCGCGTCAGGTCGGCGCCGCCCGCCAGCAGGACATTGAACCCCTGCCGCCAGGCTTCCCCACCGATCATCGCCCCGCCCTGCCGGGCCATGTCCGGGTCCCATGTGCTGGCCGTTGCAAGGCCGGACGGCAGCCCGACCGCCTGCCCATGGGGACGCACATGCGACGGGTTGCGCAGGCCAAGGCCCGCATCGCTGATCTGCAGCGGCGGCAGCCCCGCCGGCGACTTCAGGTAGGCCGCCGATCCCAGGCCACCGGGGGGAACGGGCGCATTGCCCATCGTGCCGCCGCCATCAATGGTGAAAACCATCGACAGCCTGTCCTGAAGCGACATGTGCGACAGCATGTCGCGCGCGCGGGTATCGGCGGTGGCCGGGGCATCATGCCCATGCCGCGCCTGCGCGCCGGGGGACAGCGCCACCAGCCCGCCAAGCGCCACGGCAGACAGCAAGACCAGTTTCCGAGACATCGTCATGTGTCGATCATCCTCCCCATACCCATTGCAGAATCTCAAGGAAGCCGACACCGGCAATCGGCATGCCGCCCCCATTTGACCCCGAGGATGACCCCCCACCCACCAAAAGTGCATGACATATCGCAATGTCGGTCGGGAAAAATCAACAAACGGGGCGCCATCATGCCGGCAGGCAGGCCCCTTCCCCCTGCAGACAGCAAAAAGCCCGGCCACCCCATAAGGGACGACCGGGCCGCCATGACTGGCTGCCTGCCAGCACGCCGGATGCTTGCGCATCCCGCGCGACCGCAAGGGCCTGTGCGTGGGAAACAGCGGCGGACCAGACCGCCGTTGTCACACCTCAGTTCGCGGAGCTGCGCACGCGCATGTACATGATGATCGTCTGGCGCGGGACGGCGTTGAGGTCTTCGGCATCGACATCGCGCGTCACGACGTAATCGCCAAACGCACCCGCCTGCGACGTGACCCAGCGGCCATACAGCCCTTCCAGCACCGGGGCCAGCCACGTGCCCGACGGCTCGCCCGCGCTGCCGACCTGCGGCAGGTTTTCATGCACGATGCGCAGCGACTGGTCCTCGGGCAGGAGTTCGAGCGTCACGGTGCCCCAGCCGATCATGGCCAGAAGCGCGTTCAGTTCGATCTGCAGCTTGTCCACGGTCTGGCACGGCGGCGGCATGATGCGCGTGCCCATGCCCCGTCCAACCTCACGCAGGAGTTCATTCCTGACCTCGATCCCGACCTGATCGTCAATTTCCCAGGACAGGGTCTGAAGAAACAGGGTGAAGTCCGGTTTTTTCTCATAAATTGTCATTACTGGTCCATAATAAGATAGTGAGCCGAGATCATGGCGCCGCCCTCATCCCAGTTGCCAGCCTTCTGGAAACGACCGGACAGGTCAAGACGCAGCGAATGGCTGACGCGATACCCCACCCGGCCATCGAAACCACCAACAAGGCTTCCGACATCATCGCCGGGATACCGGGCCGATTCCAAGGATAGTTCAGCAGTAGATACACCCGCCAGCCCGTTCGCAAGGGCCTGATAGACAGGATTGGTCGGGAAGAAGGCGGAACTATGCTCATGAAACAGCTGATAGCCGATGGACCCGGTGATATCCCAGTCGAACAGGCCACTGTGGCCGGAATAGCGCACGGGCACCGTCGCCGCGAAATAGGACTGCGGCGAGAAGTAGCCACCCTGCCCGTAGGTATAGAAATCCTCGTTATGCTTGTACCCGAAATAGGTCAGGTTCACGCCCACGCGCACTTCATGCTTGCGGTTGCGATAGACAAGGGTATTGGCCCCAAGCCCGCCTTCCACTTCGGTATTGCTCTGGACATGATGGCCGGTCTGGATGGCATAGCCACCACCGCCATACAGGATCGTATTGCCCAGCGTGGCCTCGACCTGCCCATGGAAGTGGTTGGTGACGACACCACCCCACTTCTTGCCGGTCAGGGCATCCGTCATGCCGCCATAGGACAGGACGCTGTTGGTGATGGAGCGGCGCTCCCCGCTGACGCGGAAGGTGACCGGCCCGACACGCGGGGCGAATTCGACACCACCGATCACGTTCGGCAGCGTAAAGCCCAGCGGGGAGGCCCCGACATCGGCGCTGACCCAGTTATTGGCGAAGCGCACGTCAGGCGCCACACCCGCCTCGCGCCCGATCGTATCGGTGTTGAGGCGATGCTCCATGCTGTTGTTCTGGTTCTGCAGGTTCCGTTCCAGCGCGAACAGGTTGGTGCCGAAACGCGGGATGTCATACCCGGTCTGCGGCAGGTGCCCGGAGGTCAGGAAGGTCGGCGTGGCGGTGAAGGTCAGCGCCGACGTGCCAGCCTGCAGCGGGATACGCCCGACGATCGGCACCGAAGCCTCGGTCAGCGCGCCCATGCCGCGCGTGCCCGAACGGACGCGGAAGCCAAGCCCGGCATCGACGGACGGCGCAAGGTCTTCCGACAGGGTGTGGATCTGCCCGTTGATGGAGGACAGCATCTGGTCCGAAATCTCCGGCACGCTGCCTGCCGTGGTGTAGCCATTTTCGCCCGGAGGCGCGCCAAGCTGCAACGCATGGCCATACGCATCACGGCGGAACGGGTTGGCCGTCGGCGGGGCGGTCGCCTGCGTTTCATCGCTGGCGGTGGCTTCCCCACGGCTGATCTTGAGCTGCTGGAGGCGCAGTTCATAGGCACGGCGCAGGTCGGCAAGCGTCCGCTCGCCATGGCCGGCGGCACGGTCGGCAACCGCCATGGCAAGCCAGCTGCGCGCATCCATCGGCGACTGCTGGACCCCATCCTGGGCCAGCTGCATGGCCAGGCCGTCCTTGTTGTCGTTCGCCGCGGCCTGCACGGCGGCCTGCCGCGCATCGAGGTCCTGCGGGTTATGGCGAAGGACCGACAGGTCGATATCCAGCGCATGCCCGTACTTGCCGCGCCCGTTATACAGCCGCGCGAGTGCGAGCTTGGGCGACGTGGCTTCCGGGTCGGCCTGCAGCGCGGGGGCAAGGTGGTCATAGGCCGCCGCCTGGTCGCCACGCTGGTTCAGCAGGTCAGACTGCGCGACCGAAATCCCCATCCGCAACTGAACCAGCGTCTGGCGCTGGTCGGGCGACATCGCCGAACCGGTCGCGGTCCCGCTGCCATCGCCAAGCGGGGCGAGAAGACGCGCGGCCGCGACGGGGTTGCTGATCTTCATGTATTCGGTGGCATAGGCCAGACGCTGCTCGGTCGTCAGGTCGGCCGTGTGCGTGGAGGCGATGCGCAGCGCCATGTGCGCGTGCAGCATGTCGCCCCGCTGGCGGAACAGGTCGGCCACGGCCACGCCACGCGCGCCCGTCGGGTCCGGCACGGCCAGCGCCTCGCGCACCAGCGGGGTGGGGTTCGACACCATCGACAGGCGGGCGGCCAGGTCGGCCTTGATCGCCATTTCATCGGCGATCGTACGGATGGCCGGTGAATACTCATCCGGCGACAGCCCCGCCAGCAGGCGCCGCGTCAGGGTATCGTTGCCATTGCCCGACGCATACAGGATCGCCGCCTGGTAATCGTCCGGGGTGCGCGGACTCGTCAGGAGCGGACGCATGACGTTCGACGCTTCGGCACTGTCGCCCTGCTGCTGCAGCGCGTTGGCAAGGTTGATGCGCAGCCACGGATCATCGGGGTCCTTGGCCATGGCCTGCCGCAGCAGGCTGACCTTCTGCGCGGAATCGGTGGTGCGGGCGGCTTCGGCCATGATGCCCGAAACCTCGATCTGCTGCACCTGCGCGCTGTAACGGCCGCCAAGGCGCGACAGCAGGGCATTGGCCTCACTCTCCTGCCCCTCGCCCATCAGGACACGGGCCAGTCCCATCAGTGCAATGGGATTGTCGCCATTGCGCGCCAGGACCGCACGGTAATTGCGTTCCGCCTCGCCCGTCTGGCCCGTCGTGCGCTGCAGGTCCGCAAGCATCAGCGTCGCGCCCTCGGACTGTCCGGGCTGGCGCGCCAGCGACATCAGGCGCTGCTCGGCCTCCTGCGTCTGCCCGCTCGCGATCAGTCGGCGCACGGTGCCATATTCCTCGCCCACCGCCATGCCGGCAAGGGCCGGGCGCCAGTGGCCCGCATTCTTCGGATCGGCGGCGATCGCCTCCTCAAAGTAGCGGTGCGCCTCCTCGTTATGGCCCGCGCGCATGGCGACAAGGCCAAGGCCGCCGAGCGCATCGGCATCCTTCGCGTTCAGGTTCAGCGCGCTCTGGAACGCCGTCTGCGCTGCGGACAGCCGCCCGGCATTCAGCGCCTTGAACCCGTCCTGCCGCGCCAGCGCGCCCTTGTCAGGCGGGCCGCCGGCCGGTTCCGTCATATGGGTCCGCAGCGCGGTATCGGACGGATGCGCATCCAGCCACTGCTGCATCAGCGGCAGCGTCTCCGGCGTGACCGGCAGCCATGACAGGGTCTGGCGATATGACTTTTCCGCCGTCGCCGCCTCGACCGGGGCGGAGGAACGGTATTTCTCCAGCGCCTGCAGACGCTGCAGCCCCTCCATCCGGGTGGCGGGCTGGTAGGTCAGCACCTGCGCCAGCGCAAGCTGCGCACGGAAATCCGAAGGGTTGGTCTTGACCAGGCGGACAAGCCCGTCGCGCGCGGTATTCGCCTGCCCTGAAACCCCAGCCAGCGTCTGGTAGTATTCCACCGCCAGCGAGGGCGTCGGCGTGGGACCGTTGAACAGGTGCTGGTAGGCTTCCACCGCCTGCTCGCTATGGCCCGAGGCCGCAAGCGAGCGTGCATGCGCAAGGTCAGGCTGCGAGATCGCCTGTTCATGCAGCAGGTCGTTCAGCTGGCTTTCATACGCACTGCCGGGCGCTGCCTGATGCAGGCGGCGCTGCGTATCGAGGGCGGCATCGCGATTGCCGATCCGCGACTGGTATTCGCCCTGCGCTTCCAGCACGTCGATCGAATCCGGCGCAAGGCGCGCGGCACTCTGCAGCGACTGGCGTGCATTGTCATACTGGTGCTGCTGCATCCAGAAGCGTGCCTGCTGCACCAGACGCTGCACCACCGCGGCCTGCCCGCTCTGGGCTGGCGCCACGGAATCCGCCTGCGTCATGGTGGTATTGGCAGGTGCCTGCACCGCTGCCTGCTGTGCCCGTGCACCGTTCGCCTGCAGCAACAGGCCTGCAGTGCAGGTCGTTGCGAGAAGACCGGCGGACAGGGACGAAGCATATCGTTTATGGGTCACGACTTGCGCCTCTCATCCTCGAGCTGCTTGAAACGCCGGGCAGCATGCCGCGCCAGGGCCCGTGCAAGGACACTGACAATCAGAACACATCCCAACAGGCCGACAAGCAGCACACGAACCGGCCTGTTGTGCATATACCAGTCGGGCCACAGCCAGACCGGGAGGGAACCGATCGTATAGACCGGCGAATTACGGAAGGAGGACAGCTCCTCACCGTGTGCGAGAACCAGATCCCCCTGGATCTTGGCCTGCTGCTTGCGCTCTCCCATCAGCTGGAGAAGATTGCTCAGCCCGGCCCCGTCGGCGGACAGCAGCGCCAGCACCGTACGGCCTGATGTCAGGGGGGATTCCGCCTCGATCATCGCGCCGACACCACCCGTCAGCGCGCTGTCGACATCCTGCGGCTTGCTGTTGCGTTCGCGATACGCCGTCAGCGGGTCATCAATCGCCTTCAGGACAGTGTCCAGCGTCGAAGTATGCAATGCCGTGCGCAGGTGGCCGTCCGAAATCTCGTAGGACGAGCGCGACAGCAGCGGTGCGATCTCGGCACTGGAGGCCAGGGTCGAGATGACCAGCAGGTTGCGGTCGGCCACGTCGCTGACATGGTCGGCCGACACGATGTCCACGCCCGCGACCGGATACCATGTCGCCGCCCCCATGAAGCCCATCAGGTCAAGATAGGCGCCGACCACGGCCGCGTTCGGGTGTTCCGGCAGCACGACCGCCGTATGCGACAGGTCCGCATAGGTCGTGAAGGGGAAGCCGACCGTCGCCATGTAGGCAAGGTTGGGCATCTGGGCGATGTGATAGGCGCGGGAGAAATCGATGGTGGAGTCCGGATCGATCCCGATATGGAAGGCATTGCTTGCCGCGCTGCCCTGACAGACACCATGGGCCATGGACAGTGCATTGAAGTAGAAATGCAGCTGGTCCTGTCCGAACACGGTCCAGGGCGGCACGTCGAGGTCATGCACCTGCATGCCGGCCGAAGGGTGGACCAGGCCGATATTCTGCAGGAAGCCGTTCGGCTCCCTCAGGCCATAGGAATGCAGGTAGACATCGTTGATGCCGACATCCAGGCGGGCCTTCTCGACCTCCTTGTCCGTGCCTGCCGGCGAACGGAAACGCACCTGCATCTTGTACGGGCGGTCGCGCCACGTATACAGGTCGGGCGGGATACGGAACGGAACCGACAGCACGCCGGACGTGAAGCCCGTCTCCTGCAGCTTCTCGGGCGTGACAAGGTCGGCGAAACGCACCGGATGGTCCATCGCGATGAAGGACGGCGCATCATCCGGCTTGCTGGGGGCGACATCCACCGGCGCCACGTTCATGTGGCTGTCGGCCGGCAGGGGCGAAGAACTGAAGGCAATGCCCTTGCTCGCCGTAATGACCTCGTCGCGGTCACGACCGGTCACCACCAGGATCGTCGCATTCGAATCCGACGGGTTCGGCAGTTCAAGGATCGTCGGGCCGGTCACCTGCGGCTGCCCGAGGCTGGTCGGCAGTTCGTCCGCCACGCCGATCAGGATGGCGTTACCGGTCTGCGGGATGGTGGAGGAAACCGGGAAGTTCACGCCAAGGAAGTCGGTCTGCTTGCCAAACCATGAGGCGAGTATGCCGGCGGCCTTGAGGATCTGCGGGTCATAGGTCTGCGCCAGGACCATGGGAACCGTGACGTGCTGGTGTACGTTCTTGTCATAGAACGGCTGCGGCAGGCGCGACAGCAGACGCCGCGGCGGCAGGGCGATGGTCGTGATCTGGAGCTGCGAATTCTCCGAAATCGTCGCCCACATCGTGTCATTCGTAAGGTCCGAACATCCCTTCGACCCGGAGGCGAAGTTGAAGTTCAGGCGGTTTCCGCTGACGAAAAAGATCGGGTTGATCTCGAACGAGATGGGCCCGAACGTCGGGTGCGCCGGGTCCGGGCGTAGCGTGCCGATGAACTGCTCGTTCAGGGTCATGGTCACGGAATTGGTTTCCGGACGCAGGTTCGGTGACATCGAACCCGACAGCACAAGCCGCGCCGAGGTCACAAGCTGGTCGGCAGGGATGCCGAACTCGATCCCCTGCAGCGGCGCAAGGCCACGCATCGTGATGGATCCCGCAGCGCCAAGGTCCTTGAGCGTATAATTATGGACCGTCGCCGTATCGGGCGTATTTTCCGCGTTGTCCACCATTGCATCCGCACTGTCCGCCGCAAGCGGCTGCCCCGTGGGGGCACCGGCGGCAGCGGGTGCGGAAGCGGGCTGGCCCGGGCCATTGGCCGGCAGCAGGGCGGGCAGCGGCGGCAGGTCGGAGGCTTCGGGCTGCTGGACTGGCGCCTTCGTGGCGACCGCCTTCGAAGCTGCCGGCGCGGCCTGCGCGGAGGAGGCGAATGTCAGCAGGGCCAGAAGCGAAACCATCTTCACGGTTCCCTTCAGCACGCGCTCCTGACGGTCCGGCCTGTTGCTGCTATCCGGCAGGGAGTTGCCCTGGTTGACTTCCCCGCCCCGGCTCGGGCCCTTGGTATGGACGATGTCGCCGCTTGAACGGAACAGCCCCTTGACGCTGAGGACCATGTCCAGAAGGCTGAGCAGCGGGCGGTCCGGCTTGTAGTTGCCCCAGTCGACCCACGCATCGGCGCGGCCGAACACCAGGCGGACAACCGCGAATTCCTGCTGCAGGTTCTCGATGGTCCAGATGAAGACGCTACGCCCGTTGGAACTGCGGATGAGCCGTGCCGGAAGGTTCAGCTCCTCCCCGTCAAGGACGGTGCGGATATAGACGGGCGTGGGGCCTGCGACCTTGCCCGGCCACGACATCTTCACCGCCGCGCCACCCATGGACAGGTCCTCGGTCTGGCCGGTCACGACGATGGAACCATCCGCGCTGGAAACCTCCACCGGGATGACGGCAGGGATACGGTGGCTGTTGCGCTTCTGCTGGGTTTCACGTCCCACGGCAATGGCCGCGAGGATGATGATGAGGCTGAGCAGCGCCCATGCGGAGTTCAGCAGGTAAGCGCGTTCCGCGATCTGGTCGAGATGGCCGAAGGACAGTTCATAGATGCCGCGCGCCAGGCCGCCAAACATGATGATGCCAAGGATGACGTTCGGATAGACGGCGCCAAGGTCGAAATATCCTTTTTCAAGCAACCCGCCCTTGTCCGTCACGTTGAACTTGCCACGCGAGGGGCTGAGCAGGGTTACGATCGTCACGCGCACCAGGAACAGCGCCATCGTGGTTTCATAGACCTCGCTCCAGAAGGAGTAGCGCCAGCCCTTGTTGATCTTCGACGCCGTGCCGACGGCATGGAACATATGCGGAATGGCGTAGGCCAGCAGCGCGAGCGGCGAGGCCGCGATGATGTTCTGCCCCAGGAACAGGAACGCCAGCGGGGAACTGAGGAAGATGACGCGCGGCACCGCGAACAGGAACGACGTCATGGCCGACAGGTAACAGAGCCGCTGCCCCCATGACAGTCCCTTGCCGAGCAGCGGGTTGTCGATACGGAAGATCTGCAGCATGCCACGCGCCCAGCGCACGCGCTGGCCGATATGCAGGATCAGGCGTTCCGTCGCGAGGCCACCGGCAAGCGGGATGCGCAGGTAGGCCGTGGACCAGCCCAGACGCTGCATCTTGAGCGCGGTATGCGCATCCTCGGTCACGGTCTGGGTTGCAAAGCCGCCGATCTGCTCGATCGCGGTGCGACGCAGGATCGCACACGATCCGCAGAAGAAGGTCGCATCCCAGAAATCGTTGCCGTCCTGCACCACGCCATAGAACAGGTTGCCTTCGGGGGGCGTGCGGTAACCGGCGGACAGGTTCCGCTGGAACGGGTCGGGGGAGTAGAAGTGATGCGGCGTCTGCATCAGCGCGATCTTCGGGTCGTCGACCATCCAGCCCATCGTCAACTGAAGGAAGGCGCGGGTCGGGACGTGGTCGCAGTCAAAGATCAGGATGTAATCGCCATCGGTATGGTCAATGGCATAGTTGAGGTTGCCAGCCTTCGCATGCTCGTTGCTGGGTCGGGCGATGTAGTTCGCGCCACAGGCCTTGGCGAACTCGGCGAATTCGGGGCGCCGGCCGTCATCGAGGATATGGACCCGCACCTTTTCGGGCGGCCAGTCAATGCCAAGCGAACCGAGGACCGTCAGGCGAACGATGCTCAGTTCCTCGTTATAGGTCGGGACGAAGATGTCGACCGTCGGCCACTCATCGATATTCGCCGGCAGCGGCAGCGGCGCGCGATGCAGCGGCGCAATCGTCTGGAAATAACTGAGGAACAGCATCATCAGGGCGTAAAGTTCCGCCAGGAGCAGCATTGTCCCAAGCAGGCCCTGCAACCATGTATCAAATGAAAGCGTTTCCGTCAGACGCCACGTCAGGTAACGCAGCGACACGAGCCCTGACAGCACCTCGAGGAAAATCTGTGCCCGGCGACTGGGCTTGTGACCAACAACGAAAAAGATCACGACACATACAAATGCCACAATCAGCTGCTGTTCTGGCGGCAGGGTCACGGACGTAGCCGCAATCAGCGCACACAAGCCAAAAACACCGATAAGCAGTCCCGCACCACGAATGGAAAGAATTTTCCCCATCCAGCGGGACATTCCTGACTCTGACTGCGTTGACGACCGAACCTCTGGCATAAACAACTCGTCCGAAATGCTGTAAAACAGAAAGATTACGTCAAAAAAACCTGCCCCCGACCCTCTGCGGTCACGTCGGGGAAAAGTGGGCCCGCCCGGGCGACATGAAGATCACCAGGGCCAAAGACAGAACGAATCGTCGAGCCGATGCGGAGACCTGCCATCCCCCGCGGCCGCCGTCCATGGGGCCGGCAAGGGGATGGCGATCTCCTGAATGCGCTGAACTCAGGAAGCTTCTTCGCTCTCGCGGCGACGCAGCAGCGCCTCACGCAGCGTGGGCCGCGGGTTGAGCAGTTCCGTCGCGCGGCCACCAAGCGTCATGAACACTTCCGTCATGGTGGGCGAACCGTCGGGCGATGCGAGCGGGTTGCTGGACGGGGAAGCCTGTGTGGAATTCGTGTCGGTCTTGGTCATGCTGGTCACCCTGGAAACATTGCTACGAACTGGTCGCGTGGACGCCACGGGAAAGAATTTCCTTTCGGCACGGGTATCGCGGATACCCTGAAAGAAAAAGCTCAGGTCGCCGGGACGTGGACGCTCCCGCGGGCTGAGGCGCGCCTTTGGAACAGGACTCCAATCATCGACGACACCCCTGTCCATCGGGTTCCCACTTATGGGCGATACCGAAGGTCGGGGGGAAGGGTTCTTTGAAAGCGAAGGAACACGTGAAGCCACCGGCGCCGGTCGCGCCGGCGGGCGGGAGAAAGGCTCGACCATGCGGGTCGTGTCCGGACGCGGCTGCACCGGCGGGGGAACCTGCGCGGGGGCGGCGGCCGGGATCATGTTCGCATACGGCACGGACGCCGGATCCGGCGCGGCGGGCGGCGGTGCCTGTTCGGCAACGGGCGGGACAGGCG
>NZ_POTC01000020.1 GCF_002906255.1 Novacetimonas maltaceti
ACAGGCCGATAGTAGACGCCCGACCGGTTGAGTTGCAGCAGCGTGCATTGCCGGATTATCGGCAGGCATGCTCTCTTCGGGTCAATCATCTGCCGCCTCTGATCACGCCCAACCGAGCAGAGGCATCCCGCAAAAAATCCCGTTCCACCAGCAACTGGCCGATCTTGGCGTGCAGTTTCTCTACATCAGCAGGGCTGACTGAAGGTTCCGTTACTGACTTACCAGAAAAAAGGCTTGCCATGCCTTCGATCGCCTGGCGCTTCCATTGGGCGATCATCGTCTGATGCACGCCATGTTTCGAAGCCAGTTCCGCCAGCGTCAGTTCCCCACGGATCGCCTCCAGCGCAACCCGTGACTTGAACTCTGCCGCATACCGTTTCCGCGTAACCTTGCCCATAAAACCCGTCCTCGTTCAGGCCAGATGATAGCTTATCGCCCTGTCCGAAAAATGGGGACCACCTCTGCCTTCCTTTGACGGACTGTCGGATCGGTCGTTGCCGGAAGTGCGCGAAATTTTCATGACGGCAGTGCGCCTGATCGAGGGACGCCCCCTGCCAGATGTTGAAACGCAGGAAGAATATGTGCCCGGTCCGGCTGGGGCGCCCGACGTGCGCGTGCTGATTTACCGGCCGCGCGAACGTCGGCCCAATGCGCCTGCCATGGTCTATATCCATGGGGGTGGCCTTGTCTCCGGCCATCCCGAAGTTGACGATCCCAAATGTCAGGTCCTGGCCAGCAAGATGGGCTTTGTCGTCGTGTCCGTCGATTACCGCCTGGCGCCGGAGGTCAAATATCCCGGCGCGATCGAGGACTGTTACGCCGTGCTGAAATGGGTGCATGAGAATGCGGCGACACTGGGCATCAACCGCGACAAGGTGGTTGTCGCAGGCGAAAGCGCGGGTGGCGGACTGAGCGCTGCGCTGTCTCTGATGGCACGCGACCGCAAGGAGTACAGGCTTGCCTACCAGTTGCTGATCTATCCGATGCTTGATGACCGGACGGCCACGAAAGTGGATCCGGCCCCGGATTTCGGTGAATATGTCTGGACGCGTTCCGCCAACAAATTCGCATGGGAGGCCTATCTGGGGGCGGCCGCAGGCGGGGCCGATACGCCAGCCTATGCCTCTGCCGCGCGTGCAAAGGATCTGTCCGGGATTCCGCCCACGTTCATCGGGGTGGGATCCATGGACCTGTTTCTGTGCGAGGATCTGGAATATGCCCGTCGCCTGATGGCGTCCGGCGTCCCGACGGAGGTTTCTGTGGTTCCGGGTGCCTATCATGTCTTCGATATGTTCGTGCCTGATGCGGAGTTGTCGCGCCGTTTCATGGAGGCCTACTGCGCCGGCCTGAAGCGGACGCTGGGCCTGTAACGGGCAGGGACATGTGCAAAAAACGGGCTGCATCCGCGTGATTGCGCCCGTGGCTTGCGGCCCGAATCCGTGCGGGCATATTTGGGAAATCTACGCCCTCGATATCGAACCTGTGGTGCTGGCGGACAGTACGGCAACGGTTGCGGAAGCCGCCCGGGCAGTGGGTGTGGCGGAAGGGCAGATTGTCAAGACGTTGGCACTGAAGGTCGGGGGGAGGGCCAGCCATCCGGTCAGAGTGTTCTGTGATGTGTCACTGCGCGCATTTGAGGAAGTCTGACCGGTAGCCGGGGACCGGAACAGTTCGGTATGCCTGATACCGGACCGGCTTGCGGAACTTGTCGGCGCGGAATGTCAGCAAGCCTTGATGGCAGGCATCATCCTGTCACGGTCAGTCAGTCTCGTGATGCGGTTCGTTGGGGTTGGGCGGTGATAGTCCGTAAATGGATTTCAAAGGTAGCGACGCAACTGTCCAGTTGCCTTATGCGATGCTACGAAAAGAGATGCAGATGGTTACAACACATATATCTCTTTATCCATTCACAGGTATTGTCAGAACCGCGCCAGGGTTCTTGGTCGTTTTTGAGAGTTCCATAAGGATCTGCAGCATTGTAAATCCAAGCTTGCTGGAAAAATCCGTATCGGAGATATAATAGAACTTTTTGTTATATTTTATCTCAACAAAAGAAGAGCGTGGACGTTCATCGCTTACATGAACAAAAACAGTTGGCTTTGTATTTCTGCCAATCAGGATGACTTTGGGAAGCGTGCGCCCTGAATCAATATCTTCTTGTGGAACGTCGATCTGATACGCAATCTGCCCTAAAACGCCAAGCATTGTGCGGGTCAGGAGCCTGATCTGGCCATGCTGCGGTCTTCCGGCCCCGTAGATGACTTCTACACGCTCGTCTTTCGGTCCCATTTCAAAGAAACGACGTGTCGCCTGTACAATTTTGGATAAAATCGGATCAGTGGTCGACGATACCGTCAGGAATACCCGGTCGAAAGCCGGGGTTTTTCCTGGTATTTCCTCGCTATGTTCAAGCTGTATGCCAAGCAGGCCAGCAATCTGCAATCGGCGGAGATCGTAGATGAGCTCAAAAAATTCCGGGGACCCTCTCCCCACATCGCCACCTATGGCCCCCACGTTATTGATGAGGTTAACCGCCTGAACCGACAGGCGGAACAAAATATCTATGGGCAGGCCGCCCATGGCCAGAGGCAGGAGGCTGCCCGGAGGCAACGGGCGGAGGAAGCTCTGGGCATAGGCGTCGCCCGTAACGGGTTGGAACGTAAAGGTCGGGCTTTCCTGTATCTGCGCCCCGATGGCTCCCGCAGGCCTGAGGGGATTGGAGTCCGATCCAACCCCGATGGAAATATTACGTTGCAACTGGTAACCGGAGATAAGTTGGGTCGTATCCAGAAAACCAGGGGTATCAGCATATCGCAAACGGACAACATTGAGGAGTGTCTGTTGCTTGGAAGATCCGATTAATGCCTGGGAGTAATCAAGCTGATCATGGTCCAGTCTTTGGGAGCCAACGCCATAACAGCCGCTCAACAAGAAGGCGAGCGAAATCACTGTAAATTTTTTCATAAAAGTGTAACTCTGCATCCCTGAATATGGCGTATTATCTTGTATTTAGACTTTTGGGGTGACGGTGGCGCGTTTGTCTTCATGAACTGATCCAGTTGCTGGATGTCATGATAGCATGCGTGTTTCTTAAATTGTATCTACATTGAATTTTATCTGATCCATCACCATTCCACTATACTCTTCAAAAATACAGCTATTATCAAGCCTGCTCATTCCTTGTTATTTTTCATGAATGATACGAAAAGCCTTCCAGTCGGCCATGTCAGACCTTATCGCCGGACAATGTCGATCCACGACAGCAGGATCTGAGAACAGCGTTCAATGGACTGTGATCCATTGTGAAGATGAGGCATCAGGGGAGGTGACTTATCGGTAGATGCCGCGATGGATGGTCGCTTGGTGTCTGATCGGCATTTCAGGCCAGAATGGCTGGATTCCCCGAGGCTGAATTTATGCAGGAGCGTCATTGATAACTGAACGCCATGCCCCAATTTCAGAAGCGGTGCCCTAAAAGGCCATGAGGATGCAGGGCAGCAGGGTTGGGGCGAATCTCCATGTCATCATTGACGCATTGGGCAATCTTTCAGTTCCACAGCCCGCTCCGGTGACGGAACAGGATCACATGAAATTTGTGGGATATGGGGAACATCCACGTTTTCCCTCCGCTTTGCACAGGCCGTAGGCCTTGGCTGCCTGCACGGCGCATGAGCACAATTTTCAAGGGGAATATGTTATTGTAGGAGAATATGTTAACTGATCACTGCTGGTTCATCGCGTCCTGTGCAAAGGGGAAAAACATAAGGTATCAAATCCGACTGCGAGTTTGTCTTAATTTCCCGTAAGGTATCTCTTGCCATGAGAAAAAGTTTTCTTTTCCTTGTTCCAGCACTCATGATGGCCACCCATGCATATGCAACAGATGTGAAGCTTCCGGATGGGACGCTGGCGAGCGTCACCGTCCAGACGCCCTGCACCAGCAATAGTTATAAAGAATATGAGACGTGCATTTCAGCCATCCTGAGTATCCCTTCCAATCGTGGTGGCGACGTGGATGTCAGGTCTCTCGAAACCCTGCTTCCTAAGGATATTCAGAAAGCTGCGATCATAAGCGGGATCACTTCGACCCCTGTCATGCCGATGACGGTGTCCTTGAAACATTATGATGACAGTAATATCACTTGGCCAACAACGGATACGCCACTCGATCATGTGATAATTCCAAATAATGGAACGTATCAGGTCGTTCTGACAACGAATGACGGTGGGAAAACATGGGGCATGCGGGTTGTTATTGAGCAGTCGGGATCTGCGGAGCAATAAAAGTCCATATATTCAATGATAGATCGCAGCTGATCAATCGTAAGTGACTGAAAATGAAATCTGGTCATCACACGTCTTGACAGATGGCGATATGAGGCCTGCCCTTGGGCATGAGCCAAGGTAAAATTTGGGTGGAGCCGTCAACGTAATCGGATCGCCTGCCATACGGTCTGGTGCGGTTGGCAGAGATGCGGTGTAGCGGACCGGTAGCAGCGTTTCCCGACGGGGTATGGCGTATGGGAAACCGCACGCATGCCTGACGATCCATCGCAAAATACGGACAGGGTGATATTCCCTCTCTCGCATTTCCTGCCATGAGCATATCCCATGCTGAACAGGAGGGCAGATGATCGTGCAACCGATCATATTCTTGGTCACACACTGAATGTGTAATGCATGTCCAGCAGGGGATCCCGGCTTTCCTGTCCGGCACATTGACGGAACCGCATATAAGCCGGGTTCGGTTTGTTCGGGATGGGCATATCCGGGACTATTGTCGCGGATATGCCCATTTCAGCCGTTATCGAATATACTTGTGTTCCGTGTGTCGGCAGAATTGCCCCGTCTTGAAGGCCGAGGCAATTCGCACTCCACGGGAAGTTATCTTTCGAAACAAGACCCCATCAGAAATTGACCTGCGCCTTGAGATACATATAGCGTCCCTGCCAGTCATACATGCCGGGATCGGTGTTGTAATCTCCCAGGGCATCGAACTGGGGCTGCTTGCCGCCAATGTTGCGCACGCCACCGGTCACGGTGAACTTGTTGCCGCGATAGGTGATGGCCACATCGTGATAGAAGGTCTGATTGATCTTGTACCACTGCGTGAAGCTGGCATTATAATCGGACGAGGGGAAGTAATACATGCCGTCGATGAAGCGCAGCATATAGGTGAAGCTCCACCGTCCATGGGTGAAGGTGGCGGTGCCGTTGGCCAGCCATTTCGGGGTGCCAACCGACCCGAGGTAGCTTACAAACGGCGTGCTGGGCGTATTCTGCTCCTTGTATGCCATGACATCCTGAATGTCCGCGCCGAAATGCAGCGAGTTGGCATAGTCGATGTCGTAGTTGTACTGCGCCGAGATATCGAGACCGTCTTCCTTGAAAGCGCCGACATTTTCTTCATAGTTGGAAACGGGGTTGAGCTGCCCCGACACATCGCGTCCATGGATGACGTTACAGTAGGCGCTGGACATGTTGGCGCTTTCATAGCAGCCATCCAGTTCGGTCTGAAGGGACGGGGTGCTCAGCGCGTGCGTGATGGAGGTGTGGAAATAATCAATCGTCGCGGAGAAGCCGGGCAGGAAGGTCGGCGAGAGGATGGTGCCGATCGTATAGGTTCTTGACTCCTCAGGCTGGAGGCTCGGATTGCCGCCACTGATATATTTCATGGCGTTGTTGACCTGCTTGAAGGTCGAGGGATTGAGGCCCTGTGCACGACAGTTGGCGGCAACAATGCCTGCCAGCGCACCATATTCGGAAATCTGCCCGCACGGATCATGCGCGCCACTCAGGCTGATTGTCTGGCCCGCATACAGGTCACCGATCTGTGGGGCACGGAAACCGGTTGCAAGGTTGGCACGGAAGCGGATGCTGTCCGTCGGCGCGTAGATCAGGCCCGCATGCCAGTTATATGTCTGGCCAAAGGTGTTGTAGTTGGAAAAACGTCCTGAAACCTGGGCGCTCAGGCTTTTGGCCGCAGGCAGGTTCTTCAGCAGGGGGATACTGAGTTCGCCGAAGACTTCGGTGACGTTATATCCACCCGATGTGCTGGTGTAATAGTAATTCGATGCCTGTCCGCTCGAAGCGAAGTCACTGGCGTAGGAGTAGCCGTCCAGTCCACGATGTTCGACGCCTACGGCGATACCCAACGGCCCATAGGGCAGGCGGGCGATATGCTTGTTGGCGAACGTGACCTGCACGTCGCGAAGTTCATAGCCCGACGGATAATCGTCCGTGACGCCGATGTATTTTTTCGCGGCAGGCGAGAGCGTCTGCGAAAATGGGTTGATCAGGACACAGCCTGGCTGGCTTGTGCAGACGGAAGGATCATAATATCCCGTTGTCGAGCCACCGCCACCCGTCTGGTGAAAGCCCAGGGCGTTTTCCATCTTGACCCAGTTGATCTGGCCATTCTGGCTTTCTTCACCAACGGATTTACCGAAGGAATAGAAGGCATCATATGTCCACCCGCCTGAATGTGGGATGGACCCACGCAGGCCGACGGTGGCCTGATACTGGTCGTTCTGCAGGTCGCTGTAGCGTTCGCCAAGTCCCATCATGCGTTTGTACATGGCAACGTCTTCACCGAACGGGTTATAGGGGTTGCCCGACGGAATGATCATTTCCCCCGAATTGCCCGTCAGTGTCGTTGCCGGGGTGCCAATGAACATCGGCACGCCCTTGGACCAGCCCGCCGTGTGCGTCCAGTTTCCATCAATGTAGAACTGGACATTCTTGGTGATGTCGAAATGTCCGCTGCCCGCAACAGTCTGGATGCTCTGCTGGGCAAGCATCTGGTTGCCCTGTGAATAGTCATAGTCGTTGGCATAGCCAAACGGGCTGAAGCCCCCGTTGCCATTGGGGGTTACGGAATAATTGCCCAGCTGTCCCGGCTGGGATGTCAGGGGCGCGCCACCATTGGCTGCCACGAAATAACCGTTGGGCGTATAGGTCGAGCCGTAATACTGTGGTGCCCCGGGTGAATTGTCCCACCCTGCACGGTCGTGCATGGCCCATTTGCGGGCATTGGCATCCACGGGCGCCTGATAGTTGTAGGAGCCACTCAGGATGAAATTACCGCGCCCGTGCATGATATCCCATCCATGCGTGGCGGTCAGTGCGCTGGTCTCGGCATCTCCTGAATCGCTGATGCCGCCATTGGCGGTCAGGGTCGTGCCCGTGTAGTCCTTTTTCAGGGTAATATTGATGACACCCGCGATGGCATCGGAGCCATAGGTGGTGGAGGATCCGTCCTTGAGGATTTCAACGCGGTCAACCATGGCCGGTGCGATCGCATTCATATCCACGCAGCCGCCGGGTCCTTCGACCATGCGGTGCCCATCGACCAGGACAAGGGTGCGCGCCGTGCCCAGATTACGGATATTGATGCATGAACCGCCGAAATTGCTGTAGGAATTGCCGGAGAAGTTCATGGACGGAATGCGTGAAAATACTTCACCCATCGTCATGGCGGACGATTGCTGGATCTGGTCCGACGTGATGAGGGCGACAGGCTGTATCTGTTCCGTTTCGCGGGCGCCCAGATGGGTGCCGACGACCATTATGTTTTCGCTATTGTCGCTTCCTTTCTTTTGATAAACCTTTGTTTGTGTTTTCTTGCTTTTCTTTGCCGGGATGACCTGTCCCGACGTCGTCCCCGGCAGGGAAATGATCTGCGCATGTGCGGATTTACTCGAAAGTAATTCGCCCGCTGCGGTGCCGAGGATACACAGGCCAGGAGTAGTCAGTATAGAAAGGCAAGTCGTATAACGACTTATGCGGAATGACATCGGTTAATGCTCCTTCCTTGTTGTGCCCTATGTATTTATTCGGAAACACATCATATCGAGCGGTATAATGTATCGGTTCCGGAATGTAATATCGTCAATTTCAAAAAAGTTGTTCGTGCATAACTTTTGTTTAAGGGGACCGGAACGATATGTTGAATTCGACGTATTGGTATTACGCCTGACAAAATGAAAAAGGTACGAAAATCATCAAGTAATTCTGATGAATTCATTTTTTAGTTGTAAATTAATCACAACCGTAACGAATTTTCCAAACAGAATCCTGAATGTCATGCGCACGATAACCTTGGCCTGCGAAAATTGTTGGTCATGAAGTCATGTTTTGAGAAGCGAAGATTATTTCGCAGCACATGACTGTAACGAAACAGGTTTTATTTCTGCATATCTTCCACTTTGTCATGGGGGATGCAGGATTATGGGCAGTAGAGCCGCGTGATCGTCATTGCGAACACTTCCCATATCCCTGATGCCTGTATTTTTCAGGTAGGGGAACACAAGGCAGGCGGAAGCCGGAGACGCGCCCGAAACGATACGAACACAATGCCTGTACCGATGGAAGATATCATGCCGTATATATCTATATGGCAGGCGCATGATCGGGTTCCCATCATGACTACTTGGTTCGTTTCAAAATATTCCAGTTCAAGACAGATTGTGTCAATTCCAAAATGATTCGGTCGTATTAGCCCTTGGTTAAGGGGGAGGGGTTTTGTTAATTGAAAGGAACGAATGGTATTAACCGACATTTTCATGACGAACCCGGATGGCGGAGGCAACAAAAAGACGTTGGGGGATGCCCCATGGCATGTTCCCATATGCATGACGGAAAGAATGGAGCCGGTTCGAGAATGCAGAGGTCCCGACGGTCACGGGTACGAACCGGTGTAAGTTGGCGGACCGGAAGGATGCTTGATATTGCGTGATGTGATGGCTTAGCCTCAGACAGGGCCGGAGATGTTTCCAACTGGCCAGTCACGCGCAGAGGCAGGGCAGCACCCAATAACCTGTCATGTGACGTGTCTGCGGACACTGCCGGACGCCACGGGTCATCATCGCTCCGCCATGGAAAGGCAGCCCTTCATGTCCATACGCATCGGTGTTGCTGGCTGGTCGATCCCCGCTGCGCTGGCCGCGGAGTTTCCTTCGGTTGGCACGCATCTTGAACGCTATGCAGGGCGTCTGCTGGCTGTCGAGATCAACAGCAGCTTCTATCGCCCGCACCGGCGCACGACTTATGAACGTTGGGCAGCGGGCGTGCCGTCCGGGTTCCGGTTTTCCGTAAAGCTGCCCCGGACCATCACACATGAACGTCGCCTGGTCGGTTGCGGGGCGCTTATGGAACGGTTTGCCGAGGAAACCGAGGGGCTGGGTGCAAAACGTGGTCCCATCCTGGTTCAACTGCCGCCGGGCTTCGCCTATCCCGGTGAGGCCGCAGAACGTTTCATCACGGATCTGAAGGCCATCATCGCCGGGCCTGTCGTTCTGGAACCAAGGCATGCCAGTTGGTTCCAGCCGGAGGTTGAACGCATGCTACAGCGACAGCAGGTATCGCGGGTCGCGGCGGATCCGGCGCGACCATCATCATCTGCGGCGCAGCCCGGGGGATGGGACGGCCTTGCCTATTTCCGGCTGCATGGCTCCCCGCGCATCTATGTGTCGCCTTATGGGAAAGATGCCATTGCGGAGCAGGCAGGGCGCATTGCGGCGCTGAATGCGCGCGGCACGGAAGTCTGGACGATTTTCGATAATACCACCTATGGCGCCGCCACGCGGAATGCGTTGGAGCTTGTCGAAGCGGTCATGGGAAAGAAATGATTGATGGAATGGAAAGGGTATTTTTCGAGGCCTGTTGAAAAAAGCGTCACCAAAAACGTTTGAATGGTTTGTGTGATTTCCTGTGGGTAGGGGAGTGTCCGTGTCCTGCCGCGGGCCATAAAAAAGCCGGGACATCCTGCGATATCCCGGCTCCGTGTCGTGGGGAAGGCCCTGCTTACTTCAGGCCGTCGACAAAGGCTGCGATACGGCGGCAGCCTTCGCGCAGGGTTGCGGTATCGGTTGCATAGGAAATGCGGAAGAAGGGGCTCATGCCATAGGCCGCGCCCTGCACGGAGGCCACCTGCTGTTCTTCAAGCAGGGCCATGACAAAATCGGCGTCGGTTGCGATCAGGCGGCCGCCTGCCGATGTCTTGCCCATGCATCCGCTGATGTCGGGATAGACATAGAACGCGCCCTGCGGCGTGTGGCACTGCACGCCGGGAATGGCGTTGAGCAGGCCGACCACAAGGTCACGCCGTGCCTGGTATTCGGCCGCGCGGGCCTGAAGGAAGTCCTGCGGGCCATTCAGCGCCGCGACGGCTGCCGCCTGCGCCAGCGTGTTGATGCCGCTTGTCGTCTGGCCCTGCATGTTGTTCATTGCCGCAATCAGCGCGCGGGGGCCACCGCAATAGCCCACGCGCCAGCCCGTCATGGCATAGGCCTTGGACACGCCATTGACGGTCAGGACGCGATCTTTCAGGCGTGGCTCCACTTCGGCAATCGTGCAGAAGGTGAAACCGTCATAGATCAGGTGTTCATAGATGTCATCGGTCAGGATCCAGACCTGCGGATGCTTCAGCATGACGGCGGCGATGGCTTCCATGTCCGCGCGCGGGCAGCATGCGCCGGTCGGATTGCCGGGGAAATTCAGCACCAGCCACTTCGTCTTGGGGGTGATGGCGGCGTCAAGGGCCGTAGCCGACAGGCGGAAGCCGCTTTCGGCGGGGCAGGGAACGGGGACGATATTCGCACCGGCCAGGCGGGCGATGTCGGCATAGCTGATCCAGCTTGGCGTGGGCAGGACCACCTCGTCACCGGGGTTGATGGTGGCCATCATGGCGTCATAGATGATCTGCTTGGCGCCATTGGCCACCAGGATTTCGCCCAGTGCGTAATCAAGATGGTTTTCGCGCTGGAATTTGGCCTGCACCGCTTTTTTTAGTGCGGGCTTGCCATCCTGCGGCGGATATTTGGTATCTCCGGCACGGGCCGCTGCAAAGGCCGCCTCCACAACATGCTCCGGCGTGGGGAAGTCCGGTTCGCCAGACGAGAGGCTGATAATCTTCATCCCTTCCGCCTTCAGCACCGACGCCTTGTCGGTCATCGCGGCGGAAGCCGAAATCCCAATTCCATTCAGTCGATCCGCAAACCCGGGCATCAGACGCTTTCTCCACTTCTGCTCATGCAACACAATACATGCCTGCAATATATCGTAGATGGTTTCACGACTGGGCCGATACCGACGAAAACCGTCTGGCCCCATACAACAATCCTATGGGGCGCGATCAACCGTCCCGTCCATCCATCCGGATCGGGTTGCGTACCATCGACAGCGACAGCATGGCCGCAATGATCAGGGCGATGGCGCACATGTACCACGCCATGTCGAAACTGCCGGTCCAGGCGACGATATACCCGGTCAGGATGGGCGAAAGCAGCCCCAGCGCGTTGCTGCATGTCAGCGTGACGCCCGTCACCGCCCCCATTTTCCCACCATCTTCGACCATGTCGGTCAGCAGGGCGGTATTGGCGCCATTGGCCGCCATCAGGCAGGCCAGCGCGCCGGAAAGGACCAGCAGGATGGGCAGCATGGTATGGAATTGCGGCAGAAGTCCGATCGTGGCGGCCCCCGTCAGGCAGGTGGCGACAACGAAACGCCGGTAGGGCGGGTGGATGCCATTGCGAAAGACCAGCTGTTCCAGGACCCGCCCGATGATGACCGCGCCGACCGCCGCACTCAGGTAACACAGGGCCGTGCTGTTGCCCGTGCCGGTTGTGTCGATATGTAATTCATGGATGAGGTAGAGCGGCATCCACGACATGACCAGGAAATTGAGGTAATTCTGCGTACACTGCACCACCAGTATCCCAAGGAAGGAAGAAGAGCGGAACAGGTTGCGTATTTCCCGTAATGAAATGGGTTTCCGGCGTGGTGCGTCGGACTTTTCCTTCGGGTTGCGGTAGACCAGCCACCACACCGCCGCCCACGCGATGCCAATGCCCCCCAGCGCCATGAATTCACAGCGCCAGCCAAAGAACGTGATGAGATAGGCCCCCGCGATCGTGCCGCCCGCCAGGCCAAGCTGCATGCCGGTCAGGAGTATGGTCATGACCGACCCGCGTTCCTGCGGCAGCGCCCAGTTGCGCACGACCGTGGCTCCAACGCCAAAGGTCGGGGCTTCGCCCACCCCCAGCAGCATGCGCGTCAGCAGGAACTGCGTGATGTTCTGCGCCATGCCGCCCAGCAGCATGGCAAAGGACCAGATGCCCACCGCAAGGCTGCCGATCACCCGCGCCCCCACCATGTCGAGCACGATGGTCGAAGGCAGGTTGAGCAGGAAATACGACCACAGGAAGCTTGAGGACACCCAGCCCATCTGCACCGGGGTGAGGGAAAATTCCCTGCCCATCGTCGGCAGGGCGATGGACAGCGCGGCACGGTCGCCATAGCTGATGGCGTACATCAGGAAAACAAGGAAAAAGAAGACATGGCGGGCGGGGATTGCACGTCTGACTTTTGCTTTGGTCGTGATTTCACCTGTTGTCACGCGACAGGACTCCCGGTGTGGCGTGGATTTGGGATGAAGCAGCAGGGCGGCAGGCGTTGGGCGGGGGTCATGGCGGGGTGCCCGTGGCGGCGTCCATCGTGCCCTCGGCCACGGCTTTCTGCCGGGCCGGGCGGTCATGGCGCAGCATCCACACGCCAGAGCCAATAATCAGCAATCCGCCAATGACCATGGCCACGCCGGGGATTTCCCCAAACCCGAACCACCCGATCAGCGCGGCCCACAGCAGCCCGGAATAGGCAAAGGGCCCGATGGCGGACACCTGCGCCGATGCAAAGGCCTCGGTCTGGAGCACCTGCGCGATACCAGCGAAGGCCCCCACGGCGACAAGGCACAGCGCGTCGGTTAGGTCGGGCGTGGTCCAGATGAACGGCAGCGGCAGCGCGGTCATCGACGTCATCAGGATGGCCTGCCACAGGGCGATGGTGGTGCTGGATTCCGTGGCCGAAAGCTGGCGGATCTGCATGGTGGTCAGTGCGCCCACGCCGCCCTGCGCCAGCGCCACGAAATAGGCCCAGGCGGGCACCGCGCTGTCGGCGCCGTGCAGCAGTCCCTTGCCCAGGGCGACGACGACCACGCCGGAAAACCCGATCAGCACCGCAATCCAGCGCTGGAAGGACGGGCGTTCATGCAGGAGGGGAATGGACAGCAGCACCAGGAACAGCGGCTGCGTGTAGGACAGGACCTGCTGTTCCGCCAGTGGCAGGCGGGTTACGGTAATCACCACCATGATCATGCTGATCAGCCCCACGACCGAGCGCAGGACATGTCCGCCGAAATGATGCGTTTTCAGTACGATGCCCGTGCGTGATGCGATCAGCAGCACGAATGGCAGGGAAAACAGGTTGCGGAAGAAGGTGATTTCAAGCGCGGGAAGGGTCGATCCCGTCAGTTTCTGCAACGCATTGAGTGCTGCGGTAAAGAACGTGGCCGATGCCAGAAGCAATGCCCCACGTTTCAGGTCATGCTTCATTGTATCCGTACCCCGATGCACGACATGAACGAAGGTGTGCGTCTTGAAGGATCAATTTTTCAATGCCCCGGACTGCTTCACGTTACGTCACCGTAACGCAGTGGGCGCATTCCGGGTCATAGGCATTCGTTTCTGCGGAATAATAAATTCTTATGGCTGGGCGGTGCCTCAGTCCATGACCCGGCACGCAGGCGTCAGGATGCCGCCACTGGCCTCGATCTCCGCACGGATGGCGCGGGCGAGTTCCAGTGAACCGGGCGTATCGCTATGCACCAGGATGGAGCGTGCCCGGACCGGCAGGCGCACGCCATCGATGGTGGTGACGGACCCGTCATGCAGGAACTGCCTTACGCGCGCGCGCACGTCCGCCAGGTCATGGATGACCGCGCCCTGCTGGCCGCGCGGAACCAGTGTGCCTGCCGCCGTATAGGCACGGTCCGCCAGGAACAGGGTATGGGGACGCAGCCCCGCTTTTTCCGCCGCGCGTTCCGTCGCCTGGCCGGGCATGCAGAATACCGCCAGATCACGGTCCATGGCCGCAATGGCACGGGTCAGGCGCAGGGCAAGCGCTTCATCCGCGTTGGCCATGTTGCCGAAGGCGGCGTGGTAGCTGACATGGGTGACGCGATGGCCATGCCGTGCGGCGATGCCCTGCAGCGCGCCGATCTGGTAGCACATCATGGCTTCCATCTCCGCATCGGAGACGGCCATCGCACGCCGCCCGAAGCCGATCAGGTCCGGCAGGCCGGGATGCGCGCCAATCCCTACGCCCTTTTCCTTTGCCAGTCGCACGGTGCGATCCATGATGGCGTAGTCACCGGCATGGAAACCACAGGCGATATTGGCCGACGAAACGGTATCCATCAGGCCATCGTCATCAGCGATGCGCCAGCGGCCGAACCCTTCGCCCATGTCGGAATTGAGGTCGATCTTCATGCCCTGTCTCCAGATTTCACACCCGTGCGGCAGCGCGCGGACTGCCGGTAGCGACCCACCATCATGCGCAGGTCATCCAGATAGGCGACCACCGGCCGCATGGCGGCGACACCCTCGGCGAAGCTGCATTCATGCAGGCGGATGCGCGTGCCGATCCGCGCCTGCCCCAGTCGCCACAGGTCGGCTTCGATCACCGTGGCGATGCGGGGATATCCCCCTACGGTATTGGCGTCGGACAACTGCACGATCGGCTCCCCCGCAGGGGGGACCTGCACGATCCCGGCAATGACACCGTAGGAGCGCAGTTCAACCCGGTGGCGCAGTTCCAGCGGCGCGCCCGACAGGCGGTAGCCCACGCGGTTGCTCTGCGGGGTGATGCGCCATGGCGTCGCCCACAGCCTCTGCTGCGCATCGGGGGTGAACAGCCCGTAATCGGTTGCGGGCATGGCGCGCAGGTTGATGGTCCTGCCGTCCTCTTCCCCGGCAGGGTTGCCCAGCACGGCGGAAGGGGGCAGGGCGCCATAACCCGAAATGTCCAGCGTGGCGCCCGTGGTCTCCAGCGTATCGCCCACCTCCAGCGGCCGGCCGTCCAGTCCGCCAAATCCCCCGCGCAACTGCGTGCTGCGTGACCCCAGCACGACGGGCACGTCGATGCCCCCCGCGATGCAGACGTAACCACGTGCGCCCTTGCTGGGTGGGCCGATACGCAGGACCTGCCCGGCGGCTGCGGTCTCGACCATCCATGGCAGCACAGGGCGGCCATCGAGTTCGAGTGCGGCGTCAATGCCGCCCACCACAAACGTCGCCGCCGCGTCAAAGCGCAGGACGAACGGATAGGTCTGAAGTTCGATGCAGGCATCATCGTCATTGTTGCCCAGCAGGATGTTGCCCACCCGCAGGGCGATCGGGTCCATCACGCCGGACGTGCCGACGCCAAGGTCACGGTAGCCGGGCCGCCCCAGATCCTGCACCGTATTGAGGGGCGATGTTTCAAGGATCGTGATCACAGCTCTATGCTTTCCGGATGGAAACGGATGCGGTCGCCCACGGCGAACAGGGCAGGGGGCTGCCTGTACGGATCAAACAGGCGCAGGTCGGCATAGCCGATGGAATTCCACCCATTCGGCCCCGTCAGCGCGGAAATGCCCGCCTGCATGCCACCGATGATGACAGTGCCCGCCTGCATGTTCAGCGACGGCACGGTCTTGCGCGGGGTGGCGATGCGCGGGTCCAGTCCATGCAGGTAACCAAAGCCCGGCGCGCTGCCGATGGCGCAGACCGTGTAGTCATTGGCGTGATGGATGGCGATGACTTCTTCGGGCGGCAGGCCATAATGGGCGCTGACGGCGGCCAGGTCCTCGCCCAGTTCGCCGCCATAGCGTACGCCGATTTCAAACAGGCGTCCCTCGATATGCCGTTCGGGCAGGGTTTCCCACGCATGGCACAGCCATTCGGCCACGGCCTGCGGATCGGCGGGCGGCGCGGCGAAGACCAGCATGAGGTTGGTGACACCGGGGATGAGTTCGCACACGTCTGGACGGGCCTGCGCCGCATCCATCAGCGCCCAGATCCGGCGCTGGTGCGCCATGGTGAACGCGCCCGGTGCCTCGAACAGCATGGCGCGCGTGCCGATCATGCTGGTGACGGGGCGCGCACCTGCATCGTGCGCCATATCGTGCCTCATATCCGTGCTCAAGCTACACAGTCCCCGCAACAGTGCCCGCGACAGCGGGGCCACATCCCGAAATAAAGGCCACGGCCCGGTCCGGAACCATGCCGGTACAGGTTCCGCAGCCTCATGTGCCAGGGCCGAAACTATGGCGTTTTCCGTAATGATGGCCAGTGCAATTCTGGTTGTGAGGCCATTGGATAATCTTATGGTTCAGGCGCGCGGCGGTGCCATCAGATTATGTTATGGCGTGAGAACGAAGTCTTCTTGGCGCATGTCGCGCCCGGCCGGTAGCATGGCATGAATGGCTGAGCATCCGGCAGCCGTTGTGGGGCCGGGTCGTGTCAGTCCGTCTGTTCTGGATCGGGTTTTTTACCAATGAGCAACCAGCCGTATCGTACCGCCCTCGTCACTGGCGCATCCTCTGGCATCGGGGCGGCAATCGTCCGTCGCCTCGCGGCGGAAGGGATCGAGGTGCATGCCGTGGCGCGTGATGCGGCGCGGCTGGAAACGCTGGCGAAGGAAACCGGGTGCATCCCCCATGCGGTCAGTGTCTCCGACCAGGCCGGGATCGAGGCGCTGGTCAAGGGGCTGGAAATCGACATCCTGGTCAACAATGCGGGGCAGTCGCGCACCGGGAACATCACCAGCACCACGCCGGAGGATATCGACGCGCTGGTGGATGTGAACCTGCGCGCGGTGCTGCAACTGACGCGGCTGGTGGTGGCGGGCATGATCGCGCGTGATCGCGGGCATATCGTCAACATCACCTCGATCGCCGGGCATTATGCCTTTGCTGGTGGGAACACGGTCTATCATGCCACCAAGGCCGGCGTGCATTCGCTGTCGCAGCAGCTGCGCTGTGACCTGTTCGGCCGCCACATCCGCGTGACCGAAGTCTCCCCCGCGCGGGTCGAGACCGAGGTCTTCGGCCGCCTGATCGGCAATATGGAAGAGGCGAAGAAGCGTTTCTTTGATGAATATGATTCGCTGCTGCCCGAAGATATCGCCAATTCCGTGGCCTTTGCCGTCATGGCGCCGCAGCGCATGAATGTCAGCTTCATGGAAGTGCTGCCGACCATGCAGGTGGTAGGCGGCCTGAACTTCGCCAAGAAGACATCCGGCGCGGCGTAAGCGCGGTGGATCTTTCCCATGTCAGGCGGCTGATCGAGCTTCTGGCCCATGCCCCGGTGACGGAGCTTGAGGTGGAGGAAGGCGGCTGCCGCATCCGCATCACCCGTGGGGATGGGCGGATGCAGGCCGCGGCGCCGCCTGCCGCCATCGTGGATGCGCCCGCCGCGTCCGGGGCGGATGCCCCGGCTGCATCCCCGGTCGCGCCGCATGTGGCGGATCGTGTCATTACGGCCCCGTCTTATGGGGTGTTCCACCTTTCACCTTCCCCCGGCGCCGCGCCTTATGTCGCGGTGGGGGACGCGGTGCAGGCTGGACAGGAAGTGGGACTGGTCGAGGCCATGAAGGTATTCAATGCCGTCCGCGCGACACAGGCGGGCGAAATCGCCGCCGTCCTTGTGGATGACGGCGCCGAAGTGGAGGCAGGCACCCCCCTGTTCCGCCTGGCATGAGTGGGCATGGACGTTTCAGCAGGGTGCTGATCGCCAATCGGGGCGAGATCGCCCTGCGCATCCAGCGCGCCTGCCGCCAGCTTGGGCTGGAGACGGTGGCCGTGCATTCCGAAGCCGACGCGGACAGCCGCCATGTGCACGAGGCGGATGTCAGCCTGTGCATCGGCCCTGCGGCGGCGGCGCGCAGCTACCTCGATCCTGACGGGCTGCTGCTGGCGGCGCGACTGACCGGGGCGCAGGCCATCCATCCCGGCTATGGCTTCCTGTCGGAGAATGCGGATTTCGCCGATGCGGTGGAGGCCGCGGGCCTGACCTTCATCGGCCCGACGGGCGCGTCCATCCGCATGATGGGCGACAAGATCACCGCCAAGCGCGCAATGCGCGAGGCCGGGGTCCCCTGCGTTCCCGGATCGGACGGCCCGCTGCCCGCTGACATGGACGCGGTGAAGGCCATTGCGCTGGAGGTGGGCTTTCCCGTGATCGTCAAGGCGTCGGGCGGCGGGGGCGGGCGCGGCATGCGGGTGGTCGAGCGCGAGGCCGACCTGGCGCAGGCGGTCATGCTGACGGCCAAGGAGGCGCAGCAGGCCTTTGGCAACCCGACCCTGTATCTTGAACGCTTCATGCAGAAGCCGCGCCATATCGAAATCCAGGTCCTGTGTGATACGCATGGCACGGCGCTGTGGCTGGGCGCGCGCGACTGTTCACTGCAGCGCCGTCACCAGAAGGTGCTGGAGGAGGCGTCCGCCCCCGGTATCGCGCCGGAGATGATCGCCCGGATTGGCGAACGCTGTGCCGAAGCCTGCCGGCGCATCGGCTATCGTGGCGCGGGCACGTTCGAATTCCTGTATGAGGACGGGGTTTTCGCCTTTATCGAGATGAATACCCGCGTGCAGGTCGAACATCCCGTTACCGAGGACACGACCGGCATTGACATCGTGGCGCAGCAGTTGCGCATCGCACAGGGCGAGACGCTGGATATCGCGCAGTCCGACATCGCATTGCAGGGACATGCCATCGAATGTCGCCTCAATGCGGAGGACCCGTTCACCTTCATGCCCTCGCCGGGCACCATCACGCGCTGGGACCTGCCCGGCGGCCCGGGGATCCGTGTCGATACGCATGTGGTCGCGGGCTATACGGTGCAGCCCTATTATGACTCCCTGATCGGCAAGATCATCAGCCATGGCGCAACCCGGGCGCAGGCCATCGCGCGCATGCGCGTCGCGCTGGCGGAAATGAAGGTGGAAGGCGTTGCCACCAATATCGCCCTGCATCAGGACCTGCTCGCGGACCCGGCCTTTGAACGCGGAGGGGTGGATATCCATTACCTTGAACGCTGGCTTGCACACAGGACGGCCCCATGAACAACCGCCCCGAACAGTTGGTGCCCCATTTCGACCGGCTGCCTGAACCCGAACAGATCGTGCAGATGGCGACATGGCTGGCTCAGGCGGGATTGCAAAGCCTGGAACTGGTGAATGAGGCCGCCGGGTTGCGGCTGCGCCTTTGCGTGGGGCAGGCCGACAGCGGCACGGCACCTGCGGCCCCTTCGGGCGCGGTTGCGTCGTCCGCCGCCGGGGCGCAGGCCGTGACGGTCACGACGGCGTATTTCGGACGCCTGTGCCTGGCCCATCCGTCGCGTGACGTTCCCCTTGCCCCGGTGGGGACAAAGGTGGCGCAGGGAGAGGTCGTCGCGCTTCTGGCGCTTGAAAGCCTGCTGCTCCCCGTTGTCGCGCCGGTGGCGGGGACGGTGACGGAAGTCATCGGACAGTCTGGCGCGCTGGTGGGGTATGGCGCGGCGGTCATGCGTATTCGCCCCGACTGACGGCAGCCAATCGGGGGCGTGCCGCCTGCGCGGCCCCGGCTTTTATCCCGCAGAGTGCGGACAATGTGCGGATGTGTTCAGGCCGCAGGCGCGGTCTGGTGCCTGTCCCGTGACATTCTTCCTGATGTGGAGGCACCGAAATGACCGATATGCCCCTTCCGGCACATGATGCTGGTTCCCATGTGCCTGCGGGCCTGTTGTCAGATGGCGTGCGACAGGCGGAAGGATCGCCCGGCAGCCGTGTCGAGCGCGACCTGCTGGGCGAGGTCACACTCCCGCCCGGTGCCCTGTGGGGGGTGCATACATGGCGCGCGGTCGAGAACTTTCCCATCAGTGGCACGACGGTCGGCGCGTTCGGGGAACTGGTGCAGGGACTGGTCAGGGTCAAGCAGGCGGCGGCAGGGGCCAACCTTGCGCTGGGCCACCTGGACGCGCTGCGTGCCGGGGCCATTGATGCCGCATGCCGGCGGATACTGGAAAATCCGGCCTATCACCGGCAGTTTGTCGTGGATGCCATGCAGGGCGGTGCGGGCACGTCCACGAACATGAATGCCAACGAGGTGATTGCCAACGTCGCCCTTGGGGTGCTGGGGGAAAGGCCGGGGACATATTCGGTGCTGCATCCCAATGACCATGTCAACATGGCGCAGTCCACCAACGATGTCTATCCAACCGCACTGCGGCTGGGGTTGCTGCTGGCGGTGGACCCGCTTGTTGCGGCGCTGGAGGGGCTGCATGCGGCGCTCGATGAAAAGGCGCGGGCGTTCGGGACGGTCCTGAAGGTCGGCCGCACGCAGTTGCGCGATGCCGTGCCCATGACGGTGGGGCAGGAATTTGCGGCCTTTTGCACGGCTGTCGCCGCGGAAATCAGAAACATAAGGGAACAGGCCACCGCCTTTGAGCAGGTCAATCTGGGGGGGACGGCCATCGGGACGGGGCTGAATACCGATCCGCGTTATGTCCCCATTGTGATGGCGCAACTGCGCGCCCTGACGGGACGGCCCATGACCAGTGCGCCAGACCTGATCGAGGCGACATCGGATGTGGGGGCCTTTGTCGGGTTTTCCGGCGTGCTCAAGCGCCTGGCGCTGAAACTCTCCAAGATGTCGAGCGACCTGCGCCTGCTGTCGAGTGGCCCAAGGACCGGGCTGGGTGAAATCGTGCTGCCTGCGGTGCAGGCCGGGTCTTCCATCATGCCGGGCAAGGTCAATCCGGTCATCCCGGAGGCCGTCAACCAGGTGGCCTATCTGGTTGCCGGGCATGACCTGACCATTACCATGTGTGCGGATGGGGGGCAGTTGCAGCTCAACCCGTTCGAGCCGATGATAGGCTACTGCCTGTTCACGTCCATCAGGATATTGCGCGCGGCGGTCGAAACCCTGACCACGCGGTGCATCAACGGCATTTCGGTGGACCGGGCGCGCTGCCAGTACCTTTCCGGGGTCAATATCGGTGTCATCACGGCGCTGGTGCCGGTGCTGGGATATGACATCTGTTCGGCCATCGCCAAACGTGCGCTGTCGGAAAACCGCAAGGTGACGGACCTGATTGTCGAGGAAGGGCTGCTCGATGCCCGGCAGCTTGACGCCCTGCTCGCCCCCGATGCGCTGACCCGCCCCAATGTCGGACGTGCGCCGGCCTGATCCATCAGCCGAAAGGCTGGGTTCCGGGCCAGCTTTGCGCGGCCGCCATCGCCTGGGCCAGTTCGATCAGCAGTTCGCGCACCGCGACAGAGGCTTCCGTTTCCGGAATGATTTCAGGAACACACAGCGAGACATCTTCCTGTATGACCGGATTGCGCAGCGGATAGATGCGCGACCTGCCCGGCACGACAATCCGGCTGGCGACGGACCATGGCAGGATGGTGCTGCCGATGCCTTCTTCTATTGCGCCCTGCAGGGTGATCAGGGCCTCGATTTCAGCGACAATGCACGGTTCAAGCTGCCTGCGCATGAAGGCCATGTCCACGCTCTTGCGGACAAAATTGTGCTTGGGCGGCAGCAGCAGGGGAATGTCGGCAATATCAGCCAGTTGCACGGCGCCCGTTTCATCCTGCGGGAACGCCAGCCCGTCGGGGGCGAGCAGGAAGAACTCCTCCTTCATCATGGGCGTGAAAATGACGCCCTTGATCGGCCCCGCGCCGTGGATGACCGCCATGTCCAGCCGCCCGGTCATGATCAGTTCGCTGTAGATGTCATCAAAGCTTTCGGTCAGGTGCAGCGTGATGTCGGGCAGGTGTTCACGCACGCGCTGCAGCAGCTTGACCGAAAGGGTGGAGCCCGCGCTGTAGGGGGACAGGCCGACCGACACCTTGCCAACGAGGGGACCGGCGCCACGGCTGATTTCAACCATGGCCCGGTCGAACTGCTTGGTCAGGGTCTGGGCATGCCGGTAGAGTTCCCGCCCGGCCGTGGTGGGCGTCACGCCGCTCTTGCTGCGGATGACGAGTTTCTGGCGGAAGGCATTTTCAAGTGTCGCCAACTGCTGGCTCAATGCGGGCTGGGCGATGTTGAGCAGGTCAGCCGCACGGGAAATGCTGCCAAGATCGATGATTTTAACAAAAGCCTGCAGTCGTCGTATATCCAACTGGAACTCCATAAGTGTTATGGGCGTGTGGCTTTATTGTATTGATAATAAGGATATTTCTGGAATTGTCAATCTGTTGCTGGTGTCGGTGCGCTCCGGTCCGGGCACTGGCGCGTCCGGTCCTGCGCGCCTGCATTGCGTTGCATCGTGCGGGGCCGCGACAGGCAGCGGGATGCTTGTTGTGGCAGCAAAAATGGGGAGCTTCCAAAACATGTATTATTTTCAACAGTATAATTCATTCTGGATGAATAAGAATCCGCCCTGTTGTGCAACATATCAATAATCCATATGACGCCAAATCATAACGGATGCGCATCATAAACCTGCACATGTTCGTTGCGAAACGTCGGGTCGAGTTGCAGGGGAATTCAGATGGCACGCCTATCAAAGCGGAAGTTATATCTGGTGGCTGGGGTTGCGTTCGGTACGTTCGTGCCGGCTATGGGAGACGCCGCGACGGCAACTGTCTCATCCCCTGGAAAACATTACAAGGTCGATACGCACAAGAAGGCATCCACGCCTCCCCATGTCGTGCCCACGTCGGTGCGTGCCTCCACGCAGCCGGAAGTGATCCATGTCGGGGGACATGCGACCAATTCCGTCTTCTCCCCCGCCACGGCACAGCACAGCACGACGCAGGTGACGGTCGTAACCGGCGCCGAACTGCTCAAGACCGGCCAGACCAACGTCCTGTCCGCCCTGGCGCAGGCCAATCCCGCGATCACCACGGCCGCCCTGCCGGGGGGCGGCGCGAGTTCGTTTGTCCAGACCATGCAGCTGCGCGGGCAGTCACCTGATGATACGCTGATCCTGGTCAATGGCCATCGCCGCCATATCGGCGCCAACTTCAATTCGAACGCGGGCACCAACTGGGGGAGCGAGCCGGCCGACATCTCGCTCATTCCCATCACGGCGATCGACCATATCGAAGTCATCACCGAAGGGGCTTCGGCGCTGTATGGCCAGGACGCCATCGCGGGCGCGGTCAATATCGTGCTCAAGCGCGATACGCATGGGGGCACCGTCAATTTCAAGAACAGCGGCTATTACGCGGGTGACGGGCAGGGGCTGGACGGGTCGGCCAACTATGCCATGGCGCTGGGGAACAGGGGCGGCTACCTCGACCTCGCGGCGCAGGTCACCCACCAACTGCCGACGACCCGTGGCGGTGATTTCTATGGCACCATGTTCGCCGATCCCACCCGCAACGCCACAGCGGACCGTGACGTGCAGCGTGGGCTCGGCCTGCCCAAGAGCACGCTTGAGACCCTGAGCGAAAACATGTCCATTCCCGTGGCGCACGGGTTCAGTTTCTACAGCACATCCACCTTCTCCCACCGTCGCGCCAACGTGCCGGAAACATTCCGTGCCAATTCGGGTTCGGATATCTGGCTCAACCCGACGCTTTATCCCAATGGTGACCAGCCCTACATCACCATGGACCAGTACGATTTCGAAACGGATAACGGAATCCGCGCCCGTAAATTCGGTTTCGCGTGGGACGCCTATGTCACCTATGGGCGTGACCAGCAGAAATATGGCACCAAGGATTCCGAAAACGCCACGATGTCGGGTGGCGAATATGTCTATGACCCGACGCAGACATCCTTCTATGACGGGCAGTCGATCTCCTCGGAACTGACGGCGGGACTGAAGGCGTCACGTTCGTTCCATACCGGCCTGCTGCCCCGGGACATCAACCTGAAATTCGGCGCGGAATACCGTCACGACACGTTCCAGATGACCGAAGGCGAGACCGCGTCATGGGGCGGGCAGGGGGCGACCGACCATCCGGGCAACGTGCCCATGGCGGTCACGAACCAGAACCGTGACGTGTATGAAGGTTTCATCAACCTTGATTTCTATCTGACGAAGAAATGGGAATGGACGCTGGGCGGTCGCGTCGACAGCTACAATAACCTTGCCACTGTCGCGACCGGGTCCGTGGGCACGCGTTACAATTTCAACAAGCGCTGGGCGCTGCGGGCAAATATCAATTCCGGCTATCGCCCGCCGACGCTGGGCGAGATGTCCTATTTCTACTCCGCCCCCTATCCCGGCTATACCGTGGACCAGGTGCCGGCCAACAGCGCGATTGCAAAATACCTTGGTGCAGGCAACATGAAAGGGGAGTATTCGCGCAGCTATACGATCGGGCTGGATGCGACGCCGGTGGATAATTTCCATATTACCGGCAACCTGTATTACATTGCGATCAATGACCGTCTGGGCAGCACGCAGTCCTATACGGTCAACCAGAATGACACCGTGCTGAAGGATCTCCTCTCGGCCGCCAACATTTCGAGCGCGACATCGCTTTCATATTACGCAAACCTTTACAACACCCAGACATTTGGTGGGGACCTCAGCGCCGACTACACCCTGCATACGAACAGGTTTGGCAAATTCCGCTTTGCCATGGGCATCAACTTCTCCGATAACGAGATCCGTTCCGCCCGCAACAATCTGGTGAATGAATATACCAAGGAAATGGTGCTGCATTCCGCGCCGAAAAACCGTGAACAGATCAGCGTGAACTGGCAATACAAGAAGTGGTCGGTATTCCTTCAGGAAATGCGTTACGGTTCGATCACCTACATGGCCGCGCCCACGGGTGCTGGTGCCGTGCCGTTTGAACAGAACCCGGCATTCATCACCAACCTCGAAGTTGATTACAAACCCATACCGCGCTGGACGATCGGGGTGGGTGCCAATAACCTTGGCAATAAATACCCGACCCGTATTTCAAGTGCGATTGCCAATTCGCAGCAGGGTCTTGCGAAATATGCGTCCTATTCCCCCTATGGGTTCAATGGCGGACTGTATTACGTCAAGACATCGCTCGATTTCTGAGGCATGACGGACACGGATGGTTTCCCCTGATATTTTGGGAACCGGATTACCCTGCATGATGATTTCAGATAATAAATGATAATTAAAAAGGATTTTGGATGTCGCCTTTTCACGGGGCGGCATCCTTTTTTTTGAAGTTTCCCTCGGGGCCTCATGCGCCCTCGGCAGGACAGGGTGCGTCCTGTTTCCCATGGGCGACTGTCCGGATGCTGATTGCCCTTTGGCGGGGAACCAAATCCACATGGTCGCTGTTTCTTCCGGCAGGTGAGGAAGGACATGTTTCCTCCTGCCTGTTGGTCGCGGGGTGTCCCGCAAGAGAGGGCAGCGCAGCCATGACATTTTCCCTTGAAGCCCTGTCGGCCTGCCGCGCGGATCTGGAGGAGGAGGCGAGCGCCAATGATCCGCAGGCCGCGTTCCCGGTCGAAGGGATGGCCCGCCTGCGAAAGCTGGGTGTCCTGTCGGCCGCGTTGCCTGAAACACTGGGGGGACAGGGCTTTGGCACCGGGCGTCAGGGTGGCATCGGGTTGCTGCATCTGCTGCGGTTGGTGGGGCAGGGGAGCATGGCGCTTGGCCGTCTCGTGGAGGGGCATATCAACGCCATTCGCCTGATCGCGTGCTATGGCACGGCGGCGCAGTTGGCCCGTGCCGCAACGGATGTGCATGACGGGGCCCTGTTTGGTGTCTGGGTCACGGATGGCGTCGTGCCGTTGCGCATGGAATTCCTTGATGGGGGCATCATGCTGCAGGGGGAGAAGGCCTATGCCTCTGGCGCACACCATGTCACCCGTGCCCTTGCAACCGCGCGCACGCGGGGCGGCATGACGCATATGCTGCTGGTCGCGCTGGAGGGCGCGTGCACCGTATCATCCATATCCGGTGGCCTTGCGGGCATGCGTGGGGCAGGGACGGGGCGGTGTGATTTCGGCACGCTGGGCCTGCCGCCAGATGCGATGATCGGGCAGGCGGGGGATTACCTGCGCCAGCCGGAATTCTGCGCGGGCGCATGGCGTGGCATGGCCGTGGCGCTGGGCGGGATCGAACGGTTGACCACCCTGTTGCGCCAGCAGTTGTCCGAACGTGACCGGGCGGGCAGCCCGGCCCAGCAGGCGCGCATCGGCATGGCGCTGATTGCCACGGAAAGCGCGTATCTGTGGACGCGGAAAGCCGCGCTGATTGCCGCCATTCAGGACCGGCACGACGCGGGCGAGGTCGCGGCCACCGTCAATCTGGCGCGCATCGCGGTGGAACGGGCCGGGCTGGATGTAATCGAACTGGTCCAGCGTGGCCTTGGGCTGTCGGCATTTACCCGGACGAATGTGGTCGAACGCCTGACCCGTGACCTTGCGACCTACCTGCGCCAGCCTGCGCCGGATGAAACCCTGTGCGAGGCTGCGTCATGGTTCACCCATCGCGACCTGCCCCGGCTGGAGGACATGTCGTGAAGGCCGCTGTCCTGCATGGGATATTGCGCAGCCTGCCCGTGGCCCCGCTATCGGCGATCGTGCCGGGCACGGCCCTGATCCTCGCCCCGCATGCCGATGATGAGAGCCTTGGCTGTGGCGGACTGATTGCCGCGTGCTGTGCGGCGGGCCGTCCGCCGGTCGTGGTGATCCTCAGTGATGGCGTGGGCTCCCATCCCCGTTCCCCTACATGGCCCGCACCGCGCCTGCGGGCACAACGGCGGCACGAGGCGCTGCGGGCCGTGTCCAGCCTTGGCCTTGCGGCGGGACGGCTGTTTTTCCTCGACCTGCCCGATACGGCGGTGCCGCATGCAGGGCCGGTGTTTGAGCAGGGCGTGCGACAGATTGCGCAGATATGCAGGGATCATGGGTGTGGCGTGGTGCTGGCCCCGTGGCGGGGCGATCCGCATTGCGACCATGAAGCGGCATGGAAGATGGCCGTCGCGGTGCAGGGGCGCTGCGGGGGCGGGCTGCTGGCCTATCCTGTGTGGGGCTGGCTGCTGGCGGCAGGGGTGGACGTGGACCATGAACGGCCCGTGGGGATGCGTCTGGACATCGCGCCCTATCGCGCGGCCAAGGCGCGTGCCATCAGCATGCACGAAAGCCAGTATGGCGACCTGATTACCGATGATCCCACCGGTTTTCGCCTGCCGGGGACATTGCTGGAGGCGCTGGTGACGGATTTCGAGGTCTTTGTCAGGCCATGACGGGGGCAAGCTGGTCCCGCGGCGTGTTCGAGCGGATATACGCACATCACCCCGACCCGTGGGGGTTCGGGACACGGGCGTACGAACGTGACAAATACCGCCAGACACTGGCCCTGCTGGAGGGGCGGCATTTCCATCATGCGCTGGAACTGGGCTGTTCCATCGGGGTGATGACGGTGCGCCTTGCGCGGCAGTGTGCGCATGTCCTTGCGGTGGACGTGGCGGAAACAGCCATCAGGCGCGCCCGGCGTCGCTGCGCCGGATTGCCGGGGGTGTCGTTTTACAGGGGGCAACTGCCCGAAGCGTTTCCTGCCCTGCCGCCACATGCGTGTGATCTGATCGTGATTTCGGAACTGCTGTATTTTCTTGCCGCGCGGGATATCGCCCGCCTTGCGATGCAATGCCTGCACGTGCGGCGGCCGGGTGCGCCGATCATCCTGGTCAACTGGACCGGGCCGACCGACACGCCCTGCCATGGTGACGAAGCGGCAGCCCATTTCATGCAGCAGTGCGCCTCCGAAGATGTGCGGGTGGTGCATGCCCGGCGTTATCCCGGCTATCGTCTGGATATGCTCAATGACAGGACATCGGTGCGGCCGCCTGAACCGTTACACGCAGGTGGCGGATCGTGATACATGCAGATGGCGCAGGATCTGTTCGGCCTGTCGTGCGTGCATGTCCAGTTCGGCGCGTCTGACGGGCCTGCGTTGCAGTGGGGGGCTGGCGGTTTCCAACTGGCTCCACGCCATGCCGAAGAACCGCGCGTGCATCATTTCGAGGACGCGGGACAGCGGCAGGTCCAGTCGCCGGGCCAGGGACCGGGCAGTTTCATGATGCTGCCTGCCCGATTGGGGAAGGGCGCGGACCCGGCGCAGGCTGGCGCGAGCCTGCGCCCGAAGCAGGCATGTCCCGGCGGCCTCAAGGCTATCGTCCAGCATCTCGTCCTGCCGGATCACGCGACGGGCCATCGTGTCGGCCATGCCGCCGCGTGCCCGCCCGACGGTGCGGCCAGAGACGCGGACCGTGACGTCCGGCGCATGGCGGATGGCCGCATCCATCCGCCGTAGCGCCGCAAGGAAGCCGCGGTCCTCGCCCAGTGGCAGGGGCGGGATGCCGCCTGCCTGCCGCCATGCCCCGACACGCACGGCGATGCTGGCGCCGGAATGTTCGGTATGACGTGGCCAGGGATCATGCGGATCGGGGTCGATCAGGTCATGGATACGGTCCAGCAGCGTGGCATAGGCCATCTCCGCACGGTCGTCGGCATGCAGGCTGTCGGGGATCAGCAGGGCATCCGCCGGGTCGATCAGGGCGCGTCCGCATACCGCATCGGCCCCGGCATCAAGCGCGGCAAGGTTGCGCGCCAGCCAGTCCGGCGCGACCATGCTGTCGGCATCGGTGGTCATCAGGATACCGTCAGGCCCCGCCACCGTTGCGGCCTCTTCCATGGCTTCGCACCGTGCGGTGCCCGCATGGGCGATCGGCAATGGATAGGTCCGTTCGATCAGGGAAAGGGAAAATGGCAGGTACGCGGCAACGTCCCGCACCCTGTCGGCCGTGGCGTCGGTGCAGTTGTTGAGCAGCAGGACGGCATGGGTCAGGCAGGCACCCTGCTGCGTGGCGAGGGCATGCAGGCAGTGGCCGATGCGCTCCGCCTCATTACGCACGGGAATGGCGGCGACAAGGGAACGGGCAGGCGACATGGAACACCCGTTGAAAGGGGATCGGTCAACGCCGGGCCTGCCGCCATGGTTTCATGATGCAAAGGACAAGAAGAAATATCGCAAAAATCATCCAAAGGTTTTTGGTGAAGCTTTTTTCAAAAAGCTTCAGGGAACGCTGCCTTCCTGAAAACAGGCAGCCCCCGGGAATCCTTCGCGCCTCATTCACCATTGCGCACGACAACGCCCCCCTTGGCAACAAAACGCACGGCATGCAGGGTGCTGATATCGCGCGTCGGGTCCCCCGCGACCGCGACCAGATCGGCCAGAAGGCCGGGCCGGATCGCGCCCAGACGGTCGTCGATATGGAAGATCCGCGCATTGCCCGATGTCGCGGCCTGCAGGACGGCGGCAGGGGGCATTCCTGCGGCGGCCATGGCCTCAAGCTCCCGGGCGTTGGTGCCATGGGCGAAAACGCCGACATCGCCCCCGACACACAGGGTCACGCCTGCCTTTCGCGCGGCGGCAAAGCTCGCACGGCTGGTCTGGACGGCCTGCGGGGCCGGTTCCTTGCCGTTCCAGCCGCGATAGCGGGCGATGGCTTCCATGGCCGACAGCGTGGGGCACAGCGCCGTGCCGTGGTCGTGCATCAGGCGAAAGACATCCGGCGTGCCTTCCGACCCATGTTCGATGGTATCAACCCCCGCCAGGACGGCACGGCGCATGCCCTCGGCCGAATGCGCATGGGCGGCGACGATCCGGCCCGCCGAATGGGCGGCTTCCACCGCCGCGCGCATTTCCTCCATCAGGAAGGTCGGGCGGCTCGGCTCCCCCGGCCCCCAGTGGTAATCCGCATACAGCTTGACCACATCAGCACCCGCCGCGATCTGCGTGCGTGCCGCACGGACCAGGTCGGGGCCATCGGCCTCCTGCGCGCCCTGCGGAACGGCGACGCCGGGTTCGAACCCTTTGGGTCCGTAGGAACCGGTCGCCACCAGCGCGCGCGTCGCCACCAGCATGCGCGGGCCGGGGATGATGCCCTGCTCGATGGCCTGTTTCAGGCCCACATCGGCATAGCCTGCCCCCTCGGTGCCGAGGTCGCGGACCGTGGTGAAGCCCGCCATCAGCGTCGCCTTTGCCGCGACGGTCGCACGCGCGGTGCGCAGCGCCAGCGGTTCATGCAGGACCTGGTCGTCCCATTTCGTCTCGTTATAGGGATGGAGGAACAGGTGGGAATGTCCCTCGATCAGGCCGGGCATCAGCGTCATGCCCGGCAGGTCGATCACATGTGCGCCAGCAGGCGCGGCGAGCGCCGGGCCGACGGCCGCGATGCGCGTGTCATGGACCAGAACCGACCAGCCTTCGTGGGGGCGGGGATCGATCCCGTCAAAGACCCGCGCGGGGCGGATCAGCAGGTCATCGGCCCACGCCGGAACCGCAAGGAGGCCCAGCAGCGCTAGGCCCAGAAAATATCTTGCCAAACGCATCATGGTCTTTCCCATGCGGGCGGTCTGTCGGTCTTGCATGTCGTTGCGCCTGTGGATAGATTTTTGCCGATGATAGCCCTGCGTCTTCGTGTTGCAACCTCCCGCATGCTCTTTGTCTCGGCCCTGTGCGCGGGGATCAGTCCGTGCGCGCACGCCGCGCCACCGGATGAGGCCACCCGCCTGCGGCATGAGGCCGGCCGGGTGACGATCACCCGCGATGACTGGGGCATTGCCCATGTGCGCGGGCATACGGATGCGGACGCCGTTTTCGGCGCGAGCTATGCGCAGGCGGAGGATGACTTCAACCGGGTGGAGACGAATTACCTCGTCTCGCTCGGTCGCCTTGCGGAGGCGGAGGGCGAAAGCGCGCTGTGGCAGGACCTGCGCATGCGGATGTTTGTCGATCCGGTGCGCCTGCAGGTGGATTATGCCGCATCGCCGCGGTGGCTGAAGCGCCTGATGGAGGCGTGGGCCGATGGCCTCAACTGGTATCTGCGGACACATCCGCAGGTGAAACCGCGCGCCATTGCCCATTTCGAGCCATGGATGGCGCTCAGCTTTACCGAGGGCAGCATCGGTGGCGATGTGGAACGCATCTCGCTGACGCAGCTTCAGGCATTCTATGAAAAACGCCCTGTCGCGCCGAGTGCTGAAGAACGGGGCGCAAAACCGCGCGAACCCAAAGGCTCCAACGGGATCGCGATTGCGCCGTCCCGTACGGCCGATGGTCATGCGCTGCTGCTGATCAACCCGCATACCAGCTTCTTTTTCCGCTCCGAACTGCAGATGACCAGTGACCAGGGGCTTGATGCCTATGGCGCGGTCACATGGGGACAGTTCTTCATCTACCAGGGGTTCAACCCGCATGCCGGGTGGATGCATACGTCAAGCGGCGTCGATGTGGTCGATGAGTTTACCGAGACGGTCTCCCGCTGCGGAAACCAGACCTGCTACCGTTATGGGGGAAAGGATGTCCCGGTCGAGACCCGCAGGGTCACGTTGCGGGTGCGCACGCCATCAGGGACACTGGCCGAGCGCGAATTCAGCATCAATGCGACCCGCCATGGACCGATCGTCCGGGCGGACGGGGAGAAATGGGTCAGCACTGCCCTGATGTGGAAACCCATCCCCGCGCTGGAGCAGTCCTTTCTGCGCACCAAGGCGAAGGATTACGCGCATTTCCTGAAAGTCTCAGCACTGCAGGCCAATTCGTCGAACAATACCATCTTCGCCGACCGCAAGGGGGAGATCGCCTACCTGCATCCCCAGTTCGTGCCGCGTCGCGATGACCGTTTCGATTACCGCCATCCCGTCGATGGCAGCGACCCGGCAACCGACTGGCACGGACTGCATGCGCTGTCGGAACTGCCACAGGTGGTCAATCCGTCAAGCGGGTGGGTGATGAACACCAACGACTGGCCCTGGTCCGCCTCTGGCCCCGACAGCCCGAGGCGGGAGGCCTTTCCACGTTACATGGACATGGTGGGCGAAAACCCGCGCGGCATCCATGCAGCACGCCTCCTGAGCGAGGGACGGGATTTCACCGCGCGCTCCCTGATGGCTGCGGCCTATGACCCGTGGCTGCCGGAATTTGGCGTGCTGGTGCCGCAACTCGTCTCCGCATGGGAACGGCTGCCTGCCGGGTCGCGGCAGAAAGCGCGGCTGGCGGGGCCGGTGGCATTGCTGCGGAACTGGGATGACCGGTGGTCGGCGCAGTCCACGGCGACATCACTGGCGGTGTTCTGGGGGGATGGACTGCTGGAACGGGTGCGTCCGCTGGCGAAGGCGGAGGGTGGATCGCTCTATGATTACCTGAGCACGCGGGTCAGTGACGGGGAACGTCTGGACCGGCTGGAGGATGCGGTAAACCGTCTGGTACATGATTTCGGCAGATGGCAGGTGCCATGGGGCACGATCAACCGGTTCCAGCGCATCAATGGCGACCTGACACAGTCCTTCAGTGATGCGAAGCCAAGCATTCCCGTCCCGTTCACGTCCGCCATATGGGGATCGCTCGCCTCCTTCGGGGCGAAACGCCATCCGGGGACGAAACGCTATTACGGCACAAGCGGCAACAGCTTTGTCGCCGTGGTGGAATTCGGCAGGAAACTCCGTGCCTGGGCGGTCTCCACCGGGGGGGAAAGCAGCGATCCGGCCTCCCGGCATTTCACCGACCAGGCCCAGCGATATAGCGACGGGAACCTGCGCGAAGTCTATTTCTACCCCGAACAGTTGCTGGGCCATGTGGAGCGGCGTTACGCGCCCGGCGATTGAGGGGATGCGTTCCCATCAAGGGGGACAAGTTTCCAGACGGTTTCCGCAGCCGGGCAGGCCCCTTTCAGGCCGCCGGGAATGTCGTGCCTTTCCATGCGGGTCAGCATGAATTGTCGCCCATAATGCTGCCGGACCTCGGCCTCGTCCACGCTGAATGGCGGCCCTGCCCGGCATGACTGGTCATATTCCACACAGACCAGCAACTGGGGGGCCGCGTTTGTGATGGAAACCAGGTGCGTGGCGTAACGTGACCTTGCAGCGGCAGGCAGCGCGATCAGGGCCGCACGGTCGTAAACTGTATCGACATGACCAAGGTCATGGCGGGTCAGGTCAAAGACGTTGCCGACAAAGATGCACAGTTTCCCGGCCTCGAAACGCTGAAGCGTGCCTGTCGCCGTGACGCGCGGCGACAGGCCGAGTGCGGCAAACAGCTGCCCGACCGCAATCGGGCTCAGTTCAATACCGCAGACCTGATGGCCCTGTGACAGCAGCCAGTGGATATCAAGGGTTTTTCCGCACAGGGGCACGAAGATGCGCCCACTGGCCGGAAGGTGCATCTGCGCGAAATTGCGCAGGAGGAACGCATTGGGCTGCGGTTCATGAAAACCGATTTCATTACGCTGCCACTTCTCATGCCAGAAGGCATCATCCACGATTTTTTCTTTCATGCGCACATTCTATACGGCGCGGGCATGGCAGTCACGGGATTGAGAACGCCAGAGCGGCACGGGCAGTACATCCTTCTGTCGGTATGGCGTCGGGGTGGCAGAAGTGCCCATGGCCACGGATGGAAAACACCGCAGTCCCGTGCTTGCCGGACGGTTGCAAACCGGCTAAAAATGATATTAAGAATAAATTGCAATTTGTTACCCCAAGGTGACATCGTGCGCAGAATGGTCAGGGCGCGGAAACAGTGGATGTTTTGAAACAGACGGGCTCGGTTGCGGCCCTGTATGCCACGCATCAACGCGCATTGCTGAAATACGCCAGCGGTCTCGTCCGTGATCGCGCCCAGGCAGAGGACATCGTGCAGGAAGCATGGCTGCGCTTTGCCCGGATTGTCGCGGACGCGCGGCCGAGCGATCCCCTGCGCTATCTCTACAGCATCGTGCGCAATCTCGCGATTGACCATCTCCGCCAGAAAATCCGCGAAAAAGGGGTGCTCGATCCCGGCCCGTTCGAGACGGCTGCCGAAGCTGCGACGGACGGCAGGGCGCCGCCGGATCTGGCCATGCGTGACAGGCACGCGGTCGAAGCCGTCAGGAAGGTCATGGCGGAAATGCCTGAACAGATGCGCGTCGCCTTTGAGATGCACCGCTTTGATGGCTACAGGCTGCGTGAGATCGCAGCCCATCTGCATATCTCGGTCTCGATGGCGCACGTGCTGGTGTCGGAGGCAGTGGATCGCTGTCGGCGGCATGTCGAATGGCCGTAAGAAAATGGCCTCCCGGTCTGGAAAAAATATCCCGGTTTCCGTCAAAGACAATGGAAGAACATCACATGCCGCCGTGCGGATGTATGTTTCGTGGATTGATCTCAAGGGACCGTAATGGCGACGCAATCTGATCCGATCCGTGAGCGCGCCCTGAAAGACGCGACGGACTGGCTGATCCTGCTTCAGGAGCAGTCGGACGATCCCGTGACCCGGCAACGATTCCACGACTGGCGTGCGGCCTCGCCCCTGCATGAGGAAGCCTGGCTGCGTACTGAAAAGACCATGGAGGTCGTGGCGCAACTGCGCCCCGGCGCGGCCCGCGAACGGCGGCGGGGGGCTGAGGATGTTTCTTCCACCCCGGCTATCCGCACGCTTCCCATCCGGCAGCGTGCACATGGGGGGCGGCCGCGGCGCTGGGCCATGGCTGGTGTTACGGGACTGGCGGCCTGTCTTGCCCTGATGTTCGTTGCACCGGATGTGGCGTTGCGCCTGCGTGCCGACCGGATCACGGGCACGGGGCAGCATATCGCCGTTCCGCTGGCCGATGGCAGCACCATGACGCTCGGCCCGTCGAGTGCGATGGCCTTCGATGGCGATCAGCGCCATATCATCCTGCTCAGGGGGGAGGCATTATTTTCCGTCACGCATGATGAACGCCATCCATTCGTGGTGAAAACAGGCGCGTTCCGGACGGAAGACATCGGCACCGTGTTTGACGTGCGCCGTGACGGGGAGGGTGTTGTCGTCGCCGTGCAGTCCGGCCGGGTCCGCGTCCATGGCGGGGCCCTGCCGGGCACCGGGCAGGAACTGGGGGAGGGGCAGGCACTGGCCGCGAACCCGGCGGTCTGGGGCACGCGCAACGGACCGCCCGAACAGGTTGGCGCATGGGCGGACGGGGTGTTGGTGGCGAACGATGAACCGATGGGCGAGGTCATCGCCCGGCTTCGCCCGTGGCTGCCGGGGAAGGTCGTCGTCTCGTCCCGCCTTGCGGCACAGCCTGTTTCCGGCGTTTACAGCCTTGCCGATCCTTCCGCCACGCTGGAGGTCATCGCCCGCGCGCGTCAGGCGCATGTCCGCCGGATCGGCCCGTGGTTTGCCGCGATCTATTGACTGCAGCACTCCCGGCTCCCTGCAGGTTCTCCGCATTGTCTCCTGCGCCATGCGGAACAGGGGCGCGATCCGTGGAAGGTCTGGCGGACAGCAGTGATGGCCGGATGCCCCTGCAACATCCGGTCCCGGGCCGGCCGCCAGCCATGACCGTGCGCCTGTTGCAGGGGGGGGGCGTGGTGTGGGGAAAACCTTACCAGCGATAGCCGATCGTGCCGAAGACGCGCCGAAGCTGCCCCCATCCGCAACTGGTGCCGGAGGTGCATTCGACGACATATTCCTTGTTAAAGGCGTTCACGAGGCTCACACGGAAATTGACGCCCTTGAGGGTGCTGCTCAGCTTGCCGAAATCGTAATCAGCACCGCCGTCAAACACTGTGTAGCCGGGAACATGAAAGGAATTGGCCATGTCCCCCTGCGTGAAGCCGACGTAACGCATGCCCGCGTTGAAGGAGAGACCCTGCAGGATACCCCGGGGGAATTTGTAATCCACCAGCAGGCTGACCGTGTTGCGTGGCAGTTCCGTCGGTGATTTCCCCTGCGTGGAGACCAGATTTCCCGCCAGGTTCTTGCTCGTCAGGTTGGAGCGCGAATTTTCGGGATACATATAGCTGTAGGTGGCGCTCAGATTAAGACCTTCGGCGATATTCACGTTCGCGGAAAGATCGACGCCACGGACGCGGACCTGCCCGATCTGGAGCGAGAAATTCTGGTGATACGGATCATTGACCAGCACATTGTCCTCGCGCAGGTCATAGGCGGCGGCGGTAAAGAGCATTTTCGAACCGGGGGGCTGGTATTTCAGCCCGACCTCCCACTGCTTCCCGACCAGAGGCGCTGCCTGCCCCGCGCCGTAGATGTTGCCCGATTGCGGGTTGAACGACGTGGCGTAGCTGAAATAGGGAGCAAGGCCGAAACCGAACTGGTAGGATGCCCCGGCATGCCAGGTGAAGGCGCGCTGGAACTTATTGTACCAGTTGTCCCAGTCCTCGCGCCCCGCCAGCATGACGTTAAGCCCCTTCCACTGAAGCTGTTCCTGAAAATAGATGCCGTTCTGATTCAGGTAGTCGTCTTCCGATCCCCATTTCCCGCCTGATGCGGCCATCAGGTTTTTCATGTTGTACTGGTAATAGACCGGCGCCAGCAGGTTCAGGCTTGGCGCGGAAAAATCGAACATCCATTTGCCCCACGCCCGCTGCAGGCGGTAATCGACGCCCACCAGTACCGTATGCTTGACGGGGCCGGTTGAAAAATCGCCTTGCAGATGGGTGTCCAGCAGTACGGAATAGCCATGGTTGGCATAGGCCATGGCGTAACGTTCCATCTCCGACGTTCCGTTGACCAGTCCATCGCTGAAAAGGTCGGTGAAATACCAGTCATCGTGCTCGTAGCGGAAATTCTGGCTGAATTGCAGATGTTTGTTGAACTTATGCGAAAATATGTATTCGAACATATAACTTGTATCGCGTGAGGTATCGAAGCCCGGGTCCCCGGCATTGAGGCTGGGGGAGTATCTCACATACTGTTTTGGAAAGATGGATCCCAATGCCGGCGCGGCGGAGGACTGGTTCATCATCGGCGTGTAATTATACTGCCCGATCAATGTCAGTTCGGTCTTGCTGTCGATTTTCCATGTTATGGCAGGCTGCACGATCAGTCGTTTATATTTGTTATACCTGACCTGATCGTCCTGCGTGTCGCCCATGGCGACGATACGGTAGAGAAGATTGCCCTGTTTGGTCATCGGCCCGCTGCTGTCGAACTGTCCCTGGTAACGTCCGTAACTGCCGAAACCTATATTGACCTGATGCTGCGCCTTTTCGGTCGGTCGCTTCAGGCCGACATTGATGATGCCGCCCGGCGCGGCCGAGCCATACATGACCGAGGCCGGTCCGCTGAGCGCCTCGATACGGTCCATCATGAAGGGTTCGGCGATGGACGGGTCGACGCCGGTCATCAGGCCATCGACAAAGGTATCCGACTGGAAACCGCGCTGGTAAATATCGTGCGTGTTCGCCCATGGCGTGCCGCCACCATCAACCGGGTCGGAAATACCGGGGGCATAGCGCAGGGCTTCGTCGATCGTCAGTGGCTGGAGATCGTCCATCTGCTGGCGGTTGATGACATAGATCGACTGCGGCGTCTTGACGATCGGCGTATCGGTCTTGGTGCCGGCGGTCGAGCGCGCGACAAAAAAACCTTCGCCGGGACCATAGGGGGCCTGCGGGTCGGACGCGGGTGTCGCGGCGACGGTGCCCCCCACGCGCACGGGGCCAAGGGTGATGCTGGCGGCACCGGGAGCGGGAATGATCTGGAAAGCCTTTTCTCCCACAGGCTGATATGACAGTCCACTGCCCTGCAGCAGGCGGGCGAGTGCGTCGCTGGAGGTAAACTGTCCGTGCAGGCCGGCGGTCGTTTTCCCACGCAGGAGTTCGCCCGGTGCGGTCACCGCAAGGCCGGATTGTTTTCCAAAACCCAGCAGGGCGGAAACAAGGGACTGTGCCGGGATATCATAAGTATGGGTCGCCTGGGCGGCATTTCGCGTGACGGTGGCCGCTGTCGATTGCGCGCGGGCGGGATCGGACAGTGCGAGTGCAATCAGGGCCGTGCCGGTCAGGACGAAGGGCGCGCGGGACGGACGCAACGGGCGGTGGGAGGCGCAGGCGGATGTATCGTGAACACCGTGCGGCAGGTTCCTGCGCGCAGGCTGGTGGAACCGGATCAGGGGGTATGTGTCCCCTTGCGGGACCGTGCCCTGCGACGGGCCGGACGCGTGCCGGTCATCGGCCCCGTCAGCCAGAACTCCGGTGTTGCATATGTGCCGAGCGTGCGCGCGGCGTTCGGTCCCTGACGTCACCCTGTGGTTCTCCATCGTGTCTGTTGTGGGACCTGTGCTTCGCCTCAACCCATAAGTTGAGAATGAATTGCATTCGTATCCCTCTATCCCGGTTGACGTTGCGGCGGGATTTTTTCCAATCGATTTTCCCCTGTTGTCTTTTTTATGAGGCGTCGGGGGTGCTGTGGTCCGGGCGTCACAGTGACGGGGAAGGGGAGGGGGCGGCATCGGGTCATGGGGTGGCATGATCCGGTGCTCCGTTTTTTGTGTCCGGGCACCATCGTCGTCCGGCCATAAAATTCCGTGCCGTCATTAGAAAAAGAAACAGTCCGGTCGTCATAGACAACAGAAGAGGCTTTTTGAGGCGAACCGCCTGCGTCCGGGGATCCGGCATGGGGTGGAGGCCGATGGACCAGCACCCCATGGAGGCAGGGATGAAAAGATGGAACCCGGCGAGACGTGCGTCATTTAGTTGCGAACGAGAATTACCCACATTTCCGAACTGTCTGGAAACATGACCGTCCCCACCCTTCGCCGCTGGTTTGTGGTCCATAAATGGACAAGCCTGGCCTGCACGCTGTTCCTGCTGATCGTATGCGCGACCGGCCTGCCCATGCTGTTTTCCGAACAGATATGGGACACGTTCGTTGGCGACGATGATCCGCCCTATGAAGTCCTGCCGCCGGGCACGCCGAACGCCAGCCTTGATGTGATGGTGGAGAAGGCGAGGGCACTTTATCCGGGGCAGATCGTCACCAGTGTCAGTCCCGATGATGACGAACCGGCCGTGCTGGTCTCCATGGCGCCAAGCTGGCAGGCGCTGAAGGAGGACGAGAATTATCCCGACCGTCATTCCGGCCACTGGATCAAGTTCGACGCCCGCACGGCAAAGGTGCTGAAGCAGTCACGCCCCCCCGATGCCCCGAAAGAGCCGCGGACATGGACGGCCCTCATCATGGGGACCTGCACGCGGCTGCACATGAACCTGTTTGCGGGCCTTTCCGGCGCGCTGTTCATGGGGGCGATGGGGGCGGTATTCGTCGCCTCCCTGGTATCCGGTACAGTGCTGTATGGCCGGTTCATGAAGCGGGTGCCATTCGGCGCGGTCCGGCGGGATCGCGCCTCGCGCCTGGCATGGCTGGACCTGCACAACCTGCTGGGGGCCGTGACACTGGTCTGGGCGATGGTGGTGGGGTTTACAGGGATGGTCAACGAACTCCAGACGCCACTGTTCGGCCTGTGGCGCGTGACCGATGTGCGGCAGATCCTGCGTCCCTATGCCAGCCTGCCCGTTGTCCCGCAGGATCATCTGTCATCCGTGCAGGCCGCGTTTGAAACGGCAGCAAAAGCCGCGCCCGGCAATGAAGTGACCGGCCTGTCCTTCCCCGGCGCGTCCTTTGGCAGTCCGGTCCATTACGTTTTGTGGACCCGTGGAAATACACCGCTGCGGGCGCGCCTGTTCACCCTGGTGCTGGTCGATGCCCGTACGGGCGAACTGACCGGGGCGTATCCGATGCCGTGGTACCTGCGCTTCCTTGAAATCTCCCGCCCGCTGCACTTCGGGGATTATGGCGGCATGCCGTTGCGTATCCTGTGGGCGCTGCTCGATATGGTGGTGATCTTCGTGCTGGTCAGCGGACTGGTGCTGTGGGCGGGCAAGCGGAAAATCGCCACCGATGCCCGACTGCGCGCGCTGGGTTACGAACTCGACGATACGGGCGGCGTGCCTCCTTGGGCGGAGGGCGCGCGATGAACGCCTTTTCTCAACACGCGGCACTACGTTCCTCCGTTGCCGTCTGGCCGTGGCCGATCGCCCTCGGCCTGCTCACCGCTTTCGGCCTGCTGTCCGCCCTGCTGGGGCAGCACGGCATCTGGCTGGCTTTCTCATGGGCCGCCCTTTCCATTCCCCTCATCGTGACGCTCGCCTGCCTGATCCGGGCGTGGCGTCGCAATCCGTCAGTCAAGGGAGGTCAGTCATGACCCCGATTTCGTTCTCTCCGTGGGAGATGTTCCTCAATGCAGGTCCCGTGGTCCGCTGTGTGATGACCTTGCTGGCCGCAGCCTCGCTGCTGACATGGACCATCTTCATCGCCAAGTCGGTGGAACTGCTGCGCGTGCGGCTTAAACTCCACAAGGCCGAAAAAGCGCTGGAAGACGCCAATACGCTGGACCTTGGGGAGGAATGGACACGGGGCAACTCATCCATTGCCCACACGCTGGTCATGGCCGCCGAGACCGAACGCACGCGTTCCGCCGACATTCCCGACGATAGCGAGGGTCTGAAGGAACGGATCGTCCTGCACCTTGAACGGCTGGAAGCAGCCGAGGGACGCAGGCTTCTGCGTGGCACCGGCGTGCTGGCCACCATCGGGGCCACGTCTCCCTTCATCGGCCTGTTCGGCACGGTCTGGGGGATCATGACGTCGTTCACCGGTATCGCCGCCAGCAAGGCGACCAGCCTTGCCGTGGTCGCCCCCGGCATTGCCGAGGCCCTGCTGGCAACCGCTCTCGGTCTGGTGGCCGCCATCCCGGCGGTGGTGATCTACAACCATCTCGCCCGCCAGACGGCGTCGTGCCGCGCGCAGGTGGCCGACCTGACCGCACTGGTGATGCGTCTGGTGTCGCGCGATCTGGGCCGCACGCAGATGCTCATGACGCAGGGCAACATCGTACGCCTTGGTCCGCAGGCGCGGGATGTCCGCACGATGGCCGGGGAGTGATCCGCCATGATCCGCATGCGCCACACCGATGAAAGCCCGCATGAGGCCAGCGAGATCAATGTCACCCCCTTCATCGACGTGATGCTGGTGCTGCTGGTGATCTTCATGGTCACAGCGCCGCTGACCACGGTGAACGTGCCGGTGGACCTGCCGTCCTCGACCGAAAAACCCGCGCCCCGGCCGGATGATCCGGTGTTCCTGACGGTAAAGGCCGATCATGGTCTGGCGCTGGGTGAAGACGACATCACCATGGATGGTCTGGCGGGCGCTCTGGAGAGTGCCACCAAGGGCAACAGGGACGAACGGATTTTTCTGCGTGCCGACAAAACGGTCGATTACGGTACGCTGATGGGGGTTATGGATAAGCTGCGTTCAGCAGGCTACCTCAAGGTGGCGCTGGTCAACCTGCAGGGGCAGGAGGAAGGCAAGGAAGCGGGCACGGCCGTGGTACCGACCGGTAATGCGCCTTCGGGAGGTCATCCTGCGGTCGCTCCTGCTGCGGGAGGTACGCCATGAGCAGCACGACGGACATGGCGCGGATGGCGGATGTTTCCGTGCCATCGTCCTTTGCCGAATGGCAGAGGCGACAGGTCCGTCTGGCCCGACGCCATGATGCGCTGCGCTGGGGCCTGTCCTTCCTTGCCGTGCTGGCGGTCAGCGGCGGGGCGGTCTGGTGGGTCATGCGCCTGCCGCCGCCAGCCATGGCCGTGCCCGAACCGCCACCTGCGGCGATCGCCATCGACATGGCCCCGGAACCGGTCTCCACACCGACCCCGCCGACCGACGCGCCCATCGGCCCGAAGCAGACCCAGTCCATTCCCGATCCGGCCCCGGTCGAGCCACCGAAGATCATGGCCCCGCCATCGCCCGCGTCCAATCCACCAGTCCCGGTGCCAAAACCCGAAAAGCCGCGCAAGATCGTCAAGAAGAGCAAGCCGGTCCCGCAAATCAGAAAGCCCATACCGGACAGGACGCCACCGGCCGAGGCCACGACCGCACCGCCGTCCTCGGAAGCGCCCCCGGCCCCCACGCAGGCTGCACCCGCACCCGGTTCGTCATCGGCCCATGCGTCACATGACCCGGTCACCTGGCAGGGGGCGCTGCTTGCGCAACTGGAGAAGTTCAAGCGCTACCCATCTGACGCCATGAGCGACCATCAGGAAGGCGTGCCCACCGTAACCTTCTCCATGGACCGCAAGGGCCATGTGCTCTCGGTCACACTCGCCAGCAGTTCCGGCCATGCACTGCTGGACCGGGAAGCCATGGCGCTCCCCAAACGTGCCCAGCCTCTGCCCGTTCCACCGGACAGTGTCGCCGGGGATCCCATTACGCTGACCGTGCCGGTCGAATTCTACATCCATGCCGACAGGAACTGAGGTTTCTGGCCATTCCCTTGCCCCGATCGTGACAGGATCATCGCCATGCCCGCCTTCGCCGAACACCGCCGCTCCCCGCCCGTGCTGAAACAGATCCGTCCCGGCATGGAGGCCAGCCGAAATGCGGTGCGGAAGCTGGAAGGGCGCTGCCGGGAGGCAGGCGTGAAGATGACCGACCTGCGTCGGGTAATGCTGCATGGTATCCTCGCAGCGGGAGCAGGGGCTACGGCCATCGGGATCTGGAAAACCCTTGGCCTCATGACCGATGGCCATCCGCCCAGCCTGGGCTCGATCCAGCGCAACCTGAACCTGCTGGTCGCCCGCGATATCCTGTGCCGCGACGTTGCGCCCGACCGCCTGTGGCATTACAGCATCGCGCCGGAGCGCAGGGGCAGGCTGGCCGTTACTTTCGTTGAGGCAGGAACGGGGCGGAAGATACGCTGCCGGATGCCGGAAGTGGCCGCCCTGCTGCGACGTGTCGCGGCTGAACACGGGTTGGCCGTGCAGGCCGCCGCCATCACCGTGACGTCGGGGACCGGGCGTTGACGGTATGGGCCCGACGGCTCAGGCCAGTCGTGTGCGAAATGGATCAGTCATCTTCCGGATCCGCAGCGTGAAGGAAGCGCTGTGCGATCGGAAGGGGATGGGAAACACGAAGAAAGCTGAGGTCTGTACGGATGCGCGGGAAAAGCGCGACAGTACTTCCCCCTGCATGGCCACGTCTTGCCGCCTCGGGGCAGTTTGGTATGAAGGACAGGATGGCTTCAGCAACGTGCGTTCATGGTGTCTGCTGGCTGTGCGGGGTTTCTTCCAATGTTTCGACGTTCTGTTTTCCTCCCGCTCCTCCTGACAACCGGACTGGCGGTCAACGCATCGGCGGCCATGGCCTCCGGGACGTCTTCAGCCATTGCCGTTCCCACCATTATCCTCGATACCCGGGGGGCTTCGGAATGGGTGCGTTGCATGCGCGCCGCCAAAACCGACATTGCCCGATGCAACGCCCGAAGTGCGGCTACGGACGGTGGGAAACTGGCGGAACTGTCAGTTCCCACATTTGGCACCTTGCCCCCGGGCACCGTTACGCAGCCATCGGTCCAGAATGTGCAGGAACTTCTGGACAGCATGAACCACTGGCCCATGTACGATATCGCCCGCGATGTCGGCGCCTATGTCCCGCCCCTGAAAGGTTCCGGCCACATATTGCGCATTTTCGTGGTGGGTAATGGAGCCCCGTTATTCAGTGACATGTATGTCCGTCATTTTTCATGGCGGCACGGCATGCCGTTCCTGAATGAAACGTCAGGCGATCCCGTGATGCTGATTGATGCGCGGCAGGTTGTATCATACGGGAATACCGGCAAGAATGCAGCGGATATTGTAGAAGATGTTCTGCACCATGAAATGTTCCATATCTATTTTTCATGGTATCGCACCACGGATGTCCGGTGGCAGTCCTTCATGAAGGCCATGACGCCGGAAAAACAGCTCCTGCTGGATGTGCAGGATGAAGGCATTGCCCATTATCTGGGGGATCCCGCCTGGAAACGGACCGGCTTTCCCCGTGCGCATGGACAGGCCGCCATGGATACGCTGGGTCAGGTCATCCTTGCTTTCAAGAATGGCACGGTAACGCCGGACATGCTGCAAAAGGCCAATGAGGGACCATTCTGGGAAAAATATGCCGATATTGCCGGGGGACTGTTTGCGACCGGCATCGACCATGTGTTTGGCAAGGCCGCCGTGCGCCAGTCCGTGCAGGACGGCCCTGCCTGCTTCATCCTGAAATATGATGCAGCCACCCGACAGGACCCCGGCCTTTTGCCCCTGACAGACACCATTCGCCAATGGGCGCGTCAGTCACGATGGAGGCTGTGAGGCACAAGGACATGGCAATTCACGCTGACGGGGGTGGCGTGATCGGACGTATCATCGTCACGGGTGGCCGTTTCGCCATATTGCCTTGCCTGCTGGCCTCATGACCATTGTCCTCAATGGGAAAGTCCGGGCAGGACCGCCTTGAGGCCCGCCATGACCATGCCGACGGAAATGGCCAGCAGGATCATCCCCATCAGGCGCGTCGTGATGGTGCGCATCGTCTCGCTCATCACCCTGCCAATTTCCGAGGCGAAGAACAGGGTGACGAACAGGACAAGGAGTATTCCCGCGATAATGCCGCCTATTTCCACATTGTTGGTCAGGGAGCTGCCATGGCCGGTATAGATGATGATGGTCGCAATGGTGCCGGGGCCAATCAGCATGGGAAAGGTGAGGGGATAGAAGGCCAGCCCCGACAGGTTCTGCAACTGGGACTGTTCCTGATGGCTGCCCTGATGGGAGGGGATGTTGCTACCATTGAGCATCGACCATGAAATCTGGGCCAGCACAATGCCACCCGCCACACGGAACTGGTCAATGGTAATGCCGAAGAAACCGATGATCTTCTGTCCCGCCAGCAGGATGACCAGACACATGATGGCTGAATAGACCGTCACCTTGACGGCAAGCGTGCGCTGCTGGGCCACCGAAAACCCTGCTGTCATCGCCAGGAAGACAGGCAGGCTGAGGAAAGGGTTCATGATGGCAAGAAAAGTGCCAAGCGCCTTGACGAGTTCCGTGTGGTCCAATGGTCGGTATCTTTCGTAAGGTGGCGTGTATGTCAGGAAAAATGAAATACGTCATATGGTTATAATTCCCGCCTGCCAACCTTTTTGCCCTGCGTCGGCAGCGGGGAAGGCATGTGCCGCCGTAGCAGGCGCATCAAGTCTCACGTCCTGCCGGGACGGGAAAGTGGGAATACATTCCGATATATCTTGAAGTAAGATATATCGTGAATTATATCGAAGAATATGCAGCCGTGCTGGACGCGGCCGCCCGCGCGATCGAACAGGCCTGAGGGTCCACAGGACGGGGAGGATGGCATGCACGATATGGATGACAGGATCCGGGCGGTTCTCGCTCTCTATCATGCCCGGATGGCGGAGGAACGGCACCGTCCGCGTGAGGAAGCGCCCGGCGGGCGGGATGGCGGTCAGGACCAGCGCATGCGCGCCATCGGGCCGGATACGGGGCGGGTGCTCAATATCCTTGCCCGCAGCCTTGGCCGGGCGACCATTCTCGAACTCGGCACGTCCTTCGGTTATTCCGGGATCTGGCTGGCCGAGGCCGCGCGTGCGACGGGCGGGAAACTGATCACGATGGAACGCCATGCCTACAAGACCGACCATGCGCGGGAAATGGCCGGTAGGGCCGGGCTTGCGGAGTGGATCGACTTTCGTGTCGGTGATGCCGTGGCCATGATCGGGGAACTGACGGAGAATGTGGATTTCGTCTTCGTCGATCTGTGGAAGGATTTGTATGTGCCCTGCCTGGACGCGTTCTACCCCCGCCTCAATCCGGGGGCGATCGTGGTGGCGGATAACATGATCCGGCCCGCGACCGAGGATGTGAAGCAATATGGCCGGGCCATCCGGGCGCGCCCCGGGATGTCCAGCGTCCTGCTGCCCGTAGGGACAGGGATCGAGGTCAGCCGTTTCGAGCCGGAATTGATGTGACGGCGCATCACCTGTTGACTACGACTACCAATATCCGGGGCCGCCGATACCCGTCATGGGGCATCGTGCGGCCTGTTTTGTCATGACGGGAAATCTTCGTGCAGTTTTCTTCCACGGCAGGAACAGCTTCCGCCGCTCGTAACGCACCACGGCTTATGGTGTTCATCGGCCTGATCCTGACCATGGTCATGGGCGCGCTGGACCAGAGCATCGTCTCCACCGCGCTGCCCACCATCGTCAGTGACCTTGGCGGCCTGGCGCACATGTCCTGGGTGGTCACGGCGTTCATGCTGACCTCCACCATCGCGACACCCCTGTATGGGCGGCTGTCCGACATGTTCGGGCGGCGTCCCCTGCTGGCGTTCAGCATCGGTTCGTTCCTGTGTGCCTCGCTCCTGTGCGGGATGGCGCAGGGCATGTGGGAACTGATCCTGTTCCGCGGGTTGCAGGGCGTGGGGGCCGGCGGACTGATGACGCTGTCGCAGACGGTGGTCGGTGACATGGTGACGCCACGGCAGCGCGGCCGTTACCAGGGGCTTTTCACCGGGGCGTTCGCGGTCAGCAGCGTGACGGGACCGTTCCTTGGCGGTGTACTGACCAGTGCGCTTTCATGGCGATGGGTTTTCCTGGTCAACCTTCCGGTCGGGCTGCTGGCGCTGGCGCTGGTCATGTTCAGCCTGCCTGCCCACCGGGCGGAGGCAAGACCCCGCATCGACTATCCCGGCGCTGCGTTGCTGAGCGTCGCAACGGCGGGTTTCCTCCTGCTGTTCAATGCGCTGGGAACCTCGCTGCCATGGACATCGCCGCTCACATTTCTGCTGCTGGGCTTTACCATGGTGCTGTTCGTGCTGTTCATCGGGCAGGAACGCCGTGCGCCAGAACCCCTCATCAACCTTGGCCTGCTGCGCATCGTGGAGTTTTCCGTCTGCGTCGCCGCAACCGGGATAATGTCGTTCGCGATGATGGGGTCGATGATTTTCCTGCCCCTTTATTACCAACTCGTGCTGGGTGAAACACCGGCGGCGTCCGGTCTGATGATGCTGCCACAGGTCGGCACGATGATGGTCAGTTCGGTGCTGGGGGGCTATGTCTCCTCCCGCACGCAGCGTTATGCGCTGCTGCTGGCCATTGGCGTGGGGATCGAATTTTCGTCGCTGACGCTGATCGCGGTGTGCGCCCATCATGGCGCGCCGGCCCTTTTCTTTCTGCTCAGCCTCGGGTGTCTGGGCCTTGGCATGGGGATCGGCATGCCCAATGCGACCGTCATGATCCAGAATGCCGTGCCGTCTGGCGCGCTGGGCATTGCCACGGCCATGATGTCCTTCATCCGCTCGCTTGGGGGCGCGCTTGGCGTGGCGCTGTCGGGTGGCGTAATGGCGCTGACGTTGCAGAACCGGCTTCAGGCCCTGCCGCAAAAGATTGATGTATCAGGGTTTCTGCAAAAAGGTATGGCGGCCATCCAGACGCTGTCCCCCGCCATGCACGCACAGGTGACGCAGGCCTACAAGGGTGCGATCAGCGCCAGCCTGAGCGTCAGCAGCAGCTTCATGTTTCTGGCGTTCATGATGATTGTCGGGTTGATGGTGCGCAAGGCGCGATCCGCGAAATGACGGGGGCCCCAAACCGGCCGCATCCGTGAGGCTGCGGGGACGTCCGCGTGCGCCCATATTGCCCGGATGGTTGACTGACGCAGCGGACCATGTCGCGACATCCCGCCTGCCCGTTGCGTGGGGCGGGGTGCCTGTGGATGGCATTTCCCGTGGGAAGACAGGTCTGGCTGCCTTTTGGGGATCGGTCCTGTATATAAATGTATCCATATGATGAAAATATCACCTATTTTTTACATCTCATGCGGACATATCCATACAAATGTATCCAATTAGCTGATACGCCTTGCGGATAGCCCCGGCCGCCGATGCGGTCGGGATGTCATGAAGGAACAGGCATGATGCGTACCATTCCTCTGGATCCCCAGGCATCATGGGTGCAACTCTGCTCGACACAGGATGACTGGGATGCGATGGATCCTGCCATTCTGGATACAATGCTGGTCCGGCTCAGCCTGATACGGGCGTTTGAAGAAAGTGTCCTCGATCTCGCGGGAAATGGCCTGGTCCATGGTCCGGCCCATTCCTCCATCGGGCAGGAAGGCGGCGCGGTGGGAAGCATCCTTCCCCTGTTGCCCGGCGATCAGGTCAATGGATCCCATCGGGGACATCATCAGTTCCTCGCCAAGGCGCTTGGTTATGTCGCGCAACAGCAACCCCTTGCGCGCGATGCGCCCTTTGACGGGGCCATCCGCGAAACCCTGCAGGGCGCGCTTGCCGAAATCATGGGGCTTCGGAACGGTTTCTGTCTCGGGCGTGGCGGGTCGATGCACCTGCGATGGGCCGAGGCCGGGGTAACGGGAACCAACGCCATCGTTGGCGGCGGCGTGCCACTTGCGGCCGGGGCCGCATGGGCGGACCGCATGGCGGGGACCGACAATGTTTCGGTGACCTATTTCGGGGATGGGGCGGTCAATATCGGTTCCGTCCTTGAAACCATGAACCTTGCGGCGGCATGGAAACTTCCGCTGGTGTTTTTTATCGAAAACAATCTCTATGCCGTCTCCACCCATGTTGACGAGGCCACGGCCGAACCGCGCCTGTCATCGCGGGGACTGGCCTTTGGCATTCCGTCATGGCGGGTCGATGGCATGGACCCTGTCGCCACGTACATGGCGATGCAGCAGGCGCTGTCGGTCTGTCGCGCGGGACAGGGGCCGGCGGTTATCGAAGCCACGGTCTATCGTTATTTCCACCAGAACGGGAAACTTCCCGGCAGCGCCTTTGGCTATCGTGACAAGGGGGAGGAGGCCGCGTGGCGCGAGCGTGACCCGATAGAGCAGGTCGGTCGGGAAATGATCCGGCGCGACCTGCTGACGGCAAAGGATATCTCCGACCTGCGCGAACGCTGCCGTGCGGTCATGGAGGAAATCTCCGCCGAACTGACGGTCATGGAGGGCAACCGCCGCGCCGTCCGTTCGGATCTGTGGCCAGCAGCCTCCTTCCGGGATGTGGGGATCCGCAGCGACCTTGACGAGATCAGTGCCCTGCCGCGCCTTTCGCAGGGAACGGCGGGAGAAAGCACAAAACGAAAATTTGTCGATGTTGTCGCCGATGTCATGAACCGACGGATGGAACAGGACCCCCGCATTGTCGTGCTGGGCGAAGATGTCCATCGCCTCAAGGGCGGGACAAATGGCGCCACGCGTGATCTGGCCGCCAATTTTCCGGGCCGCGTGTTCGGGACGCCAATCAGCGAGAACGCGTTCATGGGCCTTGCCGGCGGCCTTGCCATGGATGGGCGTTTCAGGCCGGTGGTGGAGTTCATGTATCCCGATTTCATGTGGGTGGCGGCGGACCAGGTGTTCAATCAGGTGGGCAAGGCGCGGCACATGTTTGGCGGCGCGATTGATGTTCCCCTTGTCCTGCGCACAAAGGTCGCGATGGGAACGGGATACGGATCGCAACATTCCATGGACCCGGCAGGTATTTTCGCAACGGCACCCGGATGGCGCATCGTGGCGCCGTCATGTCCTGCCGATTATGTCGGGTTGATGAATGCCGCCCTTGCCATCAATGATCCGGTGCTGGTGATCGAACATGTGGACCTGTACCAGCAGATGCTGCCGGCCCCCATCGATCTGGATGGCATTATCCCGCCCGGATCGGCGGCATTGCGCAGGTCAGGCAGTAAAGTGACGGTCATTACCTATCTGGCGATGGTGCAGCCCGTTCTCGATATTGTTGATGAACTTGATGCGGATGTGGACGTCATTGATCTGCGCTGGCTTGATCGCGCCAGCCTTGACTGGGACATGATAGGAGAAAGCATCCGCAGGACAAACCGTGTGCTTCTGGTGGAACAGGGCGCGCGTGGAACGTCCTATGGCGGCTGGCTGGCGGACGAGATCCAGCGACGCCTGTTCGACTGGCTGGATGGCCCGATCATGCGGGTGACGGGTGGCGAAGCCTCACCAAGCATTTCGAAAGTTCTGGAACGCGCGGCATGTGCCGGACGGGAGGAAATCAGTGCTGCCCTCGGGGAACTTCTTGAACTGGCCTAGCGGCCATTCCCGGAGAGGTCTTCTGGCACCGGTCCCGTTTATCTATGGAGACTGCAATGCAGGAATTTACAGGTCGTGCCCTGCTCCTGACCGGGGCGGCAGGGGGCATTGGCCGCGAAATCGCCGCGCTTTTTTTCGCGCGTGGGGCCAGCCTGCTTCTGGCGGACCTTGATGAGGGCGCCGTCACGGAGATGGCGCGCCAGATGGACCCGAAGGCGGAGCGTGTCATCGCGGCACGTTATGACGCGGGCCGCGAAGATGATGCGCAGGACATTGTCGATCGTGCGGTCCATCATTTTGGTGGCATTGATTTCGTGGTGCCGGGTGCAGGCATTTACCCGGAATGTCCGGTCGTGCGGATGGATGCCGCCGACTGGCGCAGGGTCATTGCCATAAACCTGGATAGCGTCTTTTACCTGTGCAAGGCGGCCATGCCCGCTTTGCGCGATGACAGCGCGATCGTGACCCTGACATCCGTCGCCGCCCATCGTGGCAGCCAGAACCATGCCCATTATTCCGCCTCCAAGGGCGCGGTTCTCAGCCTGACGCGTTCGCTTGCCATGGAACTTGCCGGGCGCACGCGCGCCAATGCGGTGTCACCCGGGATCATCGAGACCGCGATGACACGTGACCTTCGCGGCCAGAAAGGCGAGATGCTCAAGGCCCAGACACCGGCCCGCCGTTTCGGCCAACCCGGCGAAGTGGCGTCCGTCGTGGCGTTCCTGTGCGGGAATGATGCGAGTTTTGTCAACGGGGAAGTCATTCATGTCAATGGCGGCCTCTATATGGCCGGGTGACGCCTGTCAGCGAGGTAGACCTTCATGGCTGTCAATATTTTCATGCCGGACCTGTCCGCATCCTCAGGGACGGTTACACTGGCCCGCTGGCTCCGGGCCGAAGGGGATGCGATTTCTGCCGGGGACATCCTTGCGGAGATGGAGGCGGACAAGGCCACGATAGAAATAGAAGCGCCAGCGGACGGCATCCTGGGGCGTATCCTTGTCCCGGACGGTACACAGGGCATCTGCGCGGATCAGGTGGTCGGTATCGTTGTCAGGTCGGATGAGAAGGTTCCCGACATATCCGGCATGGATGTCCGAACCGTACCGAACCCGGCGCAGGAAACTGTGGCGGAGGTTCCTTTGCCGGTCAGGGAGGAGAAGGCCCACGCCCCTGTTGTGTCAGGCAGGGAAACACGGGCACGTATTTTCGCATCCCCTGTCGCACGTCGCCTTGCGCGCCTGCATGAAGTGGACCTGAAGCAGGTCGATGGCAGCGGGCCACAGGGCAGGATCCTGCGTCGCGACATCGATCGCCTGCTGTCCGGTAGTAAAACGGTTGCTCAGGAAACGGAAAAACCGAAGGACGAAGGTGACCGTGTCGCCATGTCGGGCATGCGGCGCGTCATTGCGGAGCGCCTGACGAAAGCCAAGCAGACGATCCCGCATTTCTATGTCTCGGTTGATGTGCAGGTCGATGCTCTGCTGACGCTGCGTGATGAGCTCAATCATGTTGCGCCAGCGCCGCCGTCCCCGGATACGTTTCACCTGTCGGTCAATGACATGCTGATCCGTGCCGCCAGTGCGGCATTTGTCGCGGTGCCGTCGATGAATGTCATGTATTCCGCGGATGCGCTGGTATTCCCGCAGCAGGTTGATATCGCTGTCGCGGTCTCGGTTCCCGACGGGCTGCTGGTGCCTGTCCTGCGTGATGCGGGGCGCAAGTCGCTTGCCACCACCAGCAGGGAGGTCCGTGCCCTGATTGAACGTGCACGTGCGGGAAAACTGCGCGCGGATGAAATGCAGGGTGGCTGCTTCACGATTTCCAATGTCGGGATGTTCGGTGTTGATACGGTCACCCCCATCATCAACCCGCCCCATGCCGCGATACTTGGGATCGGGGCCATCAGTCGCAGGCCGGTGGTCAGGGAGGAGCAGTTTGCGATTGCGTCACTCATGACCTGCACCCTTTGTGTCGATCACCGCGTTGTCGATGGTGCACTGGCCGCGCAATGGCTGGGCACATTCAGGAATATCGTTGAACAACCCATAAGATTGCTGACCTGACAAACATTTTCTTCAGATGACGCCCCGGAAGAAGGGCGCGGGAGACAGGATAATGGCTGACAGCAAATTACGGTGCTACATGCCCGACCTTGGCCGCCTGCTGGAGCAGTTGCCCAAGAACTGGGGGCGGTGGGGAAAGGATGACGAGGTCGGTTCCCTTAATTTCCTGACCGCGCAGGAAGTCCTGCGCGGTGTTGCCTCCGTAAAGCAGGGAAAGGTATTTACGCTGGGTATCCGTATCGCAGCGCCGGAAGGGGACCCGATCTGGCCCGGACGCGCAACGGCGCACCGGGTCAATGTCATGGATCGTGCCCATTTCATGTGTGGCAAGGCGGAACCCCTGTCCGGTGGGGGCGAATGGGCCGATGACATGGTGGTGATGTACCTGCAGGGATCCAGCCAGTACGATGCGCTGGGCCATGTCTGGTACGACAATACACTCTACAACGGCTATCCCGCGACGACGACGGTGGGGGCAATGAGCAAGGCCAGCGTGCTGCCCATCGCGGAACGTGGCGTGGTCGGGCGCGGTGTGCTGATCGACATGGCGCGCTTCCGGGGCAAGGACTGCCTGGACCGGGGCGAGACCTTCACGCATGAGGATCTTGAGGCCGCCGCCGCGCAGCAGGGCGTCGAGATCATGCCCCATGACGTGCTGGTGATCCGCACGGGCTGGATCGGGAAATTCTATCGCACGCCCAAGGAAGAATTCTACAAGGACTTTCTGGAACCCGGCCTGACCTACAGCCCTGAACTGGTCCACTGGTTCCACAAGAAGGAAATTCCCAACCTTGTGACCGACACGATCGCCAACGAGGTGACCGTCGATCCCGAAAGCGGGGTTGTCCTGCCGCTGCATTGTGCGCTGATGCGTAATCTCGGCATCACCTTTACCGAGATCATCGCCCTTGATGCGCTGGCGGAGGACTGTGCCGCCGATGGGCAATGGTCCTTCCTGTATACTGCTGCCCCGCTGAAGGTTGTCGGCGGTTCCGGCGCGCCTGTGAATCCGGTTGTCATAAAATAAGAATACCGTTCAGCGGAGAAAATCCATGGAATCACTTTCCGGTAGCACGGCGCTGGTCACTGGCGCGGGATCGGGCATCGGCCGTGAAACCGCCATCGCCCTTGCCAAAGCAGGGGCTGTCGTCCTGGTCAATGACGTGGCGCAGCAGGCGGCGCAGGCGACATGCGCCGCCATTGGCGAAGCCGGGGGACAGGCCAGTCCCTATGTCGCATCCGTGGCCGACCCGGATGCCGTGCGCAGCCTGTTCCACCAGTTTGACGAGGAAGGAAAAACCCCTGACATCCTCGTCAACAATGCGGGGATCAGCGGGAATGGCCCGACACTCGACCTGACGGATGAAAGCTGGCTGCGTGTGGTGGGCATCAACCTCAACGGCCCGTTTTTCTGCAGTCGGGAGGCCGCACGCCGCATGGGCAGGGCGGGCAGGGGCACCATCGTCAATATCGGCTCGATCTATTCCCTTGTCGCGGCACCGCAGCGCCTGTCCTACTGCACGACCAAGGCCGCGATTGCGATGATGACGAAATGCCTTGCGCTGGAATGGGCGGATCTTGGCATCCGCGTCAACTGTGTTGCGCCCGGATATGTGGACAGTGCCCTGACACGTGAACTTGCGGCGTCGGGGCGACTGGACATGGCCGCGCTGGAACGGCGCACCCCGCAGCACCGCCTTGGCAAGGCGAGCGAGATCGCGGATGCGGTGCTGTATCTGTGCGAACCGCGCAGCGCCCATGTCACGGGTCATGTCCTGTCGGTGGACGGTGGCTGGACGGCGAATGGATATCTGTGAATCCCGCGCCTGCCGCAGGGTTTCGCGTAATGAAAGAAGGTCGTCATGGACCAGTCCCGTCCGGTTCCGGGGTTCAGATGGCGTATTGGCTGTCTGCTCGCCCTTGGGGTTTTCGTCAATTATATCGACCGTATCGCCCTTTCGGTGGCATCGCCGCAGATCCAGGGGGAATATGGCCTGACAAACATTCAGCTTGGCTGGCTTTTCAGCGGGTTTTTCTGGGTCTATGCCTTCGCCCAGATCCCCAGCGGGCTGCTGGCCGATCGCTTTGGTGCGCGCGCGACAATGCGCCTCAGCACGGTGCTGTGGACGGTATCATCGGGGTTGATGGCGCTGGCACAGGGGTTCGCGGGGTTCTTTGGCGCGCGCATGCTGCTGGGACTGGCGGAGGCGCCGGCTTATCCGGCCGGTACAAAAGCTACCGGATACTGGTTCCCGCGCAGTGAACGCGGAACGGCGACGGCCGTGTTTGACGCTTCCGCGCGGTTTGCCAATGTGGTGGGCGTCCCGCTTGTCGCACTTGTCGCGGTCCATCTGGGCTGGCGCTGGTCATTCGTCATGACCGCATGTTTCAGCCTGTGTTACGCGGTTGCCTTTTTCCTTGGCTATCGCGATCCGTCACGGCATCCGCGCCTGACGGCGGCGGAACATCGTTACATACTGGCGGGCGGGGCCTGTGCCGAAGGGATGGCGACGGCCGGAAGTGGCTGGGCCACCATTCCCCACCTGCTGCAGCAGCGCAAGATCTGGGGCATCATCCTGGGCTTTGCGGCATACGGGTATTTCTTTACGCTGTTCCTGACATGGATGCCGAACTACCTTGTCCGCGAACTGCATGTCAGCATGATGCAGTCCGCCATCTACATCATGATACCGTGGGGTGTCGCGACCCTTGGGGAACTGTTTGTCGGGGGCTGGCTGATTGATGCGCTCTGCCGCCGTGGATATGACGACACATGGACACGCAAGGCCATGCTCATGCTGGGTTTCATGCTCGGCATGGCGATGATCGGCGCCATTTTTACGCATCGTCCCGGATGGGCGGTGTTCTGGATATCCATCTCCCTCGGTGGCCTGTCCAGTGCCGCCCCGATCATCTGGAGCCTGCCTTCACTGGTCGCGCCGCGCGGGGTCGGGGGCACGGTGACCGGGATTGCGAATTTCGTCAATAACGGCGCGGGGATCATCGCAACCGTCCTGACAGGATATCTGGTCAGCCTGACCGGATCGTTTGGTGCGGCGTTCCTCTGCGCATCGGTCATGCTGGTGGCGGGATTTGTCGCTATTGCCATACTTGTGGAATCCTTTACACCCGTTGACGAACCGCCAGCATGCGGGATGGCCGTGCCCCTTTCGGGACTGGCGGAGGACGGGCCGGTGAAATCCTGATGGGGGTGGAAACGTGATTTTCCATGCAGGGTAACGTATGACCGACAATGCAGCCTCCCAGCCACTTGCCCCCACGGCCCGCCGGATTGCCGATGCGCTGCGGCATGATATCCTGGCGGGCGTCCTTGCACCGGGAACACGCATTCGTCAGGAAGATTACTCCGCCCATTTTGGCGCCAGCCGCATCCCCGTCAGGGAAGCGCTCAAGGCCCTGCAGAGCGAAGGCCTGCTGACGCTTCAGGCGAACCGGGGCGCATGGGTGGCCCATATGAACCAGGCGCAATGCCTGGAGATCTACAAGATCCGCGAACGCATAGAGCCCCTTGCGCTGAGCGAAAGCACGCAGCGCATGCCGGCGGCGGCGATGGATGGGCTTGAGGCGCTGGTGGAACGCATGGAACAGGTTACGACCGTCGAAGCGTTCATTCCGCTGGATCGGGAATTCCATCTGCGCAGTTACGAATATTCGTCATTGCCTGAACTCAACGCCATGATCGTGCGCTACTGGAACACGACACAGCAGTATCGCCGGGCCTACATGAATGAGGTCGGGTTCAGCCTGCGGACGATCGTTGATTCCGAACACAGGCTGTTGATGGATGCAATCCGCCGGCGTGACAGTTACAATGCGGAACGCCTTTTGCAGGTGCATATCCGCAGGACACGCCTTGAATTCGAAAAGAACGAAGCTGCCGTGGCTGGTCAGATGTAACGCCAGGGCACCTTGGACGGAAGGGATGCGGTCATGGTCGGATTGCCGGGGTTGCGCGGTGTGGAACATGTCGGTTTTACCGTGCCGGATATTGAAGAGGCCACCAGTTTTTTCGTCAATGTCATCGGGTGCGAACATGTCTATTCCCTCGGTCCGTTCCGGTCTTCTGACGACTGGATGGCAACGCACCTGAATGTTCCTGCCGATGCCATCATGCGGGAGTTGAGGTTTTTCCGGTGCAGGAATGGTCCGAACTTTGAAATCTTCCAGTACGAGGCCTCGGGTCAACGCCTATCTCCCCCGCGCAACAGTGATGTCGGGGGGCATCATCTGGCGTTCTATGTCGATGATTTCGGGGCGGCGCTTGCATATCTGAAGGGGCATGGCATACGGCTGCTGGGGGAGCCAACCTACCGCGATACCGGGCCGAGTGCGGGCCAGACATGGATATACTTTCTGGCCCCGTGGGGGATGCAGCTGGAACTGGTCAGCTTTCCTCAAGGGAAGCTGTATGAAAAAACGGCCACGACCCTGTTGTGGCAGCCGTCCGCGGTTTTGTGACGGTAATATTCCCCCATGGAGAAGCAACCCGTGCGGGGCTGGCCCCGTTATGACGGGCAACGAAATTCCTGCAGGACACAATCAGACATTCATATCGGTACACGCTTTGAAGATGTTTCAGGTCGGTTGCATTGATGGCGCGCTGATTCTGGCAAGATGTGATCACAAAAAGTGTTGTGTAGGAATATTTGTTATATTCGTGGCTAACAATCAATAAAAATAATTCACGAACCCGGTAAAAGCCAGACTGATACATGCCTTGAACATGGCCGTACGCATCAGGTCCGCGAACAGGTGCGGGACCGTTCCGGATTGATGCCGATGGTTCATGGATCTCCGAAAAAATGAACGGGCAATATTTGATATCATCAGGTCTGGCTTGATTCAGGTTCATGATCTTCGTCAGGATGAGGTTCAGGGCATGCGCGTCCTTCATGAATCATTTTTCCCGTCCGTTTTGAATTGCCTGCTTTCGGTCATATGGCGTTCATGTAACCGGAAAGTCATGAAACTGCCGTTCCGGATTGCCGCCTGTCTGGTCTGTGTCTTTATGTACCAGTCCGTGGCCGTGGCGGCGGAGGATCCGAATGCAACGGTACAGTCCGTGCAGGATACTCAGGAAAAGCAGGCCCAACCCGCGACGCAGAATTCGCAGGATGTCAAACTTCCGCGCTGGATCAGGAAAATACTGGGCGAAAAGACCAAGGCCAAAGGGCCGCCGGAAGTTTCCAACCCCACGCCCTACGGTGAAACCCAGCCGACCACGCCGTTGTACCAGACCATCCCGGGCTTCCTGCAGGCGCCGTATGGTCCACCGGCATTTGGTCCACCATTCGGCACGACCCATCTGGAGGGTTCTAAAAACCCCCTGGTTTTGAGGTCTTCTGTATGATTCTATTTCTTCTGCGTTGATTGAGGGAATGGCGATATGAAGCAGCCTGGTTTTTTTGATGTTGAAGAGCGGCTTTCCC
>NZ_POTC01000021.1 GCF_002906255.1 Novacetimonas maltaceti
GGATTTCCTGCTGGCGGCGCTGCCCTTCGGGGCGGCAGCACTGGCGGGGCGGGCGGGGGCGTCGGAACTGCCACCCAAGCGGCTGCCGGTGCAGGCGCAGTCCGTCACCAACCCGCAACTGCTGCTTGGCGGGGACAGGGGCAGCCCGGCCGGACGGTGGGGCAGCGTGCTGGCCCCGGAACTCGAACGCGCCTTTGGCCATGGGCAGGTGGTTTCAACCCGCATGACCGTGGGGCAGGACGGGGTCACGGCGGCCAACCTGTTCGATACCCAGACCCCGCCCGACGGCACCACCGCGCTGGCGGTGCCGGGGGCGGCACTGGTCGCCGCGCTGTCGGGCGCGCCGCGCATCCATTTCGACTACACACGCTGGCTGCCGCTGTTCTTCAGCCTGCTCTCGCCAGTGGTGATCGGGCGGGCGCAGTTGCACCACAACCTTGAAAATTTCATGCGCGATCGCCCGGTGCGCATCGCGGTCTCCACCCTGACGGGAATCGAACTGCCAACCGTCCTTGGCATGACGCTGTTCGGCCTGCGTCCCATCCCGGTTCCCGGCCTTGCCAGCGTGACGGATGCCATCACGGCGCTGCGGGACAACCAGGTTGACGTGATCCAGATCCTCGACCCGCAGGGATCGCCCGAAACACGCACGGCGATCGAGGCGCTGTCACGCGATGGCTATCGCGCGCTCTTTACCCTGACCGACAGCGTGGCGATCGAGGTTGGCGGGCAGCACGTGCCGTGCATGCGTGACGTGCTGATGCGCGAAAACCATTCGGCCCTGTCCACGCTGCTCTATGCCGCGTGGACGGCGCTGGCCGGGGCCGCATCGCTGGATATCGGGCTGGTGCTGCCGATGCTCACCCCGCCGCCCCTGGTCGCGGAATGGCGCCACGCCACCGACCTTGCCATCGACGGCACGGACATCCGCGCCATGGCCAGCGGCACGGGACGCCAGTTGCTTGATGCCGAGGCATGCGCCGCACCCTACCGGCAGATGGCGGGCGACGTGACCTCCATCATGGCGCTGCGGCGCTGGCTTTCGACCCACCTGCCCGACTGGCGGATGGGTTGAAAGCCGCTACTTTCGGTCCACTGAAATCATAAACGCTTCAAAGAACGCCGCCTTTTTGCAAACAAGGCAGCCCTTCAAGCATTCAAAACAGTCCCTCAGGCGCGCGACTGCCGTCGCAGCAGCACCCGAACCGCGCCCTGGTTGGCCGCGTGCGGATGCACCACCGCAAGGATGAAGCGCCGCAGGTCGGCACGCCCCAGCCACAGCGGCAGTTCACGGCGCAGGATGCCGCCATTGACGCCACTGCCCAGCCCGGTGATGATTTCCACACACCGCACATTGTCGGCGCGCGCCTGCAGCAGGAAGGTATGCAGCCGGTAGAACGCCGTCTGCGCGATCTGCCCATGCAGGTCCAGCCGCCGCTGCGGGCGCAGTCGGCCACTGACCAGTCCCCGCCAGCTTGTATCATCAAGGCCGGGACGCCGGACCCCGATTTCAAGCGCGCGGTCATGGTCCGTCCGGCCATGGGGGGATCGCTGGTGCAGGCCGGGCGGGTTGAGGCGACGGATACCATCGGCGGGTGCGGCGACCCTGGGGGCTGGCGCGCCTTCCTGCGCCGGGGCTGGCGGCGGCGACAGTGGCGCGCGCGGCGCGGCGCGGGCCGGGCGCAAGGGGGAAATATCCTGCGTAAAGGCCGCCCACAGCGCCTGCTCATCCTGATTGAGTATCCGACGCCGCCGCACCTTGACCTTCCTCCCGCGCCCGCTGTTCCCGTTTTCCCGGCAGATGATGACGCGCAGCAGTCCGACATGCGCCACACGACAGGACAGGGTCCTATCGCCGTTCCTTATCATGACATACTGCCATGCCCGCATCAAAAAACCCCGCCGCATGATGCGGCGGGGCCAGAACCGGCAGGATACCGGTCATTGCAGGGGGAATGACCCTTACTGCGCTCCGGGCTGTTCCAGCGTCAGGGTCTGCCCCTGGTACTTGCCCGTCAGGGTGTTGAGGAAGGCGACGATGTCGGCCACGTCCTGGTCGGAGATGTCATGATCCGGCGTCTGGTAACGCGCCATCTCCCGCACCGCACCATCAAGCGTCTTGACACTGCCGTCATGGAAATACGGCGCCGTCAGGGCCACGTTGCGCAGGTTGGGCACCTTGAAGCGTTCCATGTCCTGCTGCTGGTGGGTAACGGTGAAGCGTCCCTTGTCCGCATCGGTCAGGGCACCGCCACGCGCGGCGAAGTAATCCCCTTCCAGCCCCATGACCTCGAACGCCTGCCCGCCCATCGACGCGCCGGTATGACAGCCGGAGCAGCCGATCGTCTTGAACAGTTCGTAGCCGTGCTTTTCCTGCGTGTTGAGCGCGGTGTCATCACCCTTCAGGTACTGGTCGAAACGGCTGTCGGGCGTCAGCAGCGTCTTTTCGAATTCGGCAATCGCGGCCGTGATCGTGTCCTGGTTGATGTCGGGGCTGCCGAAGGCGGTCTGGAAATCCGTGACATAGGTCGGGTCGGCCCGCAGGCGGTCGGCCACGGCGTTCCAGTCATGCGACCCCATTTCCAGCGGGTTCATCACCGGACCGGCCGCCTGGTCCGCCAGGGTTGCTGCACGCCCGTTCCAGAACTGGCTCCTGTTCAGCGCGGCATTGAATACCGTCGGGTCATTGATCGGCCCCTTCTGGCCAAAGATGCCCGTCGCGGTCACCAGGCCATCCATGCCCGCATGCTGCAGGCTGTGGCAGCTGGCGCAGTTCAACTCGCCATTTTCCGACAGCTTCTTTTCAAAGAACAACCGCTGCCCCAGCGCCACCTTGTTCGCATCCACGGGCAGGGATTCGGGCACGGGCTGCACCGGCTCGGCGGCAAAGCGCGACGCGACCCCCGGTGTTGCGTAATGTTCGCGCCGTTCCTGCGCGATCCATGACAGGACGGCATCGCGCTGTTCGGTGGACATGCGGGCATGCCAGTGCATCAGCAGGTACAGCGAGGGCGGCATGCGGTTCTGGCGCACCACTTCCTCGATCCGGGCCATGGCTTCCTCGCCGGGGACCTTGCCGGTCTGCAGCGCCTCGATCACGGGTTCGACGCGGAAATGACGCAGCCCCTGGTCACGGTCGCGGTTCATCAACTGGTTGGCCACCGGCACCTTGAAATAGAACGGCAGTTCCACCTTGGCCGCGTGGCAGTAGTCGCACCGCGCCTCACGCAGGACATTCAGCGCCGTGGCCGAAACCGCATCGACACCCGCCCCTGCCGGTGCAGGTGCCGTTTCATGATCGAAATGGGTCAGATAGGCGACAGTGCCGCCATACGCTACGCCCCCGGCGGCCACGATCCCCAGAATCGCCTTCCTTACCGACATGTCCCTGTATTCCCCCGTCTGTGTTCGGGGATGTTCTGACCGATCGGCGGAGCATTTGTCAAAATAATCGTTTCAATGAAAACGAGTGAAAAATTCAATAACAGGAAATGCCGCTTACGCCCCGCTTTCACACAGGGCCGCGCGCACGCGTTCGCGCGCGATCGCGACATAGCCGCTGTCAAGGTCGATGCCGATTCCACGCGCGCCCTCGCGCACGGCGGCGACGATGGTGGTGCCCGTCCCCATGAAGGGGTCCAGCACGACCGCATCGGGACGGCCATGCAGGCGGATGCACATCTGCGGCAGGCTGATGGGAAAGGTGCCGGGATGGTTGTATTTCTGCGCCTTGCCCTGCACCGTCTCATAGGGCACGAACCACGTATCCCCCCGGCAGCGCCGGTCCTGGCTGTGCCCACGCCGCGCGATGTTCGACTTGTCCATATAGGGCACGCCGACCTCAAGCCGCCGGAGGCTCACATTGCCCGAATGTGTCAGGTGGAACAGGTGTTCGTGGTTGCGGTGAAGGTAGCGGTGGCTGTTGACCGGCTTGAAATGGCCGAACGTCTCCGTCCCGATCGAAATCGACTTCACCCAGCTGATATGGTTCTGCAACGCGAACAGCGCGCGCAGACGCACCGCAAGTTCGAACGGAAGCCACGGCTGCGCCGATGACCCGGCGATGTTGAGGAAGAACGACCCGTCAGGTTTCAGCACGCGCCGGACCTGGCGTGCAATCGCCACCATCCAGTCAAGGTAGCCCTGCTCATCCAGCGTATCGTTATAGGTGCTGTAGCGCAGGCCGATATTGTACGGCGGCGACGTCACCACGACATCGACACTGTCCGCCGGCATCCGGCGCAGGACCTTCAGGCAGTCGCCGCGCACCAGCTGATGCACGCCCTCGCGATACCGTATGGTGCGTGGCGGCACGGCCCCCTGTGGACCGGCCGCCGTGGTGGTGGACCGCCCCGCCATGGCTCTCTACCCCTTGTTGTCGCGTGACCGGCCATCACCGCTCAGGACGCGTTATCCCCGGCGTCCCTGCCATCGGGCGCATCCTTCGCGGCCTTGCGGGGCAGCAGTACGATCAGTTGGCCAACGGAATGCTGGGCCGCGGCATCCTGCGCCGCCTCCGGCCCCCAGCCGAGGTACAGGTCCACGCTGCCCGTCCCCTTGACGTCACGGCTCAGGTCCTGGGCGAATCCCAGCCGCCTCCACATTTCGACATGGCCTGATGCGTTGACGGCCGTATCGATCCAGACCGGCGCGCCCAGCGGGATGGCATGGCGGTCCACCGCCAGCGAACGTCCCGGTGTCAGCGGCACGCCCAGCGCACCCGGCGTTCCCACTTCGGTGGTGTCGGACGGCAGTTCGGTGAAGAAGACGTAATTGGGGTTCTCCTCCATCACGCTGCGGGCCTGTTCGGGATGCGTCTCCAGCCAGCCACGAATCGCCGTCAGGCTGACATGCCCCGCCTCAAGGTAGCCCTGCCGCACCATCACCTGCCCCAGCGGGACATAAGGCTGCCCGTTATGCCCGTCGAAGCTCAGGCGCACGACCTTCTCGTTGGGCAGGCGCACGCGTCCCGCGCCCTGGACCTGCATGAAGAACAGGTCCACCGGATCGGCCACCCACAGCAGTTCCAGCTTGTGATGCGCAAGCGCCCCGCCATCAATCTGCGCCCGGGTGGCATAGGGGACGAATTTCCTGCCCTCCCACCGGCCGGTCTGCATGTGGCCCTGCGCGTCGCGCACGCGCTGCAGGTCGGTTGGGCGGCGATAGACCGGGGTCTGGTAGATCCCGCCACGTTTCAGCGAGCCGCGGATTTCCGGTTCGTAATAGCCGGTGAACAGCGTGCCCTGCCGGTCGGGCGTGCCGATGCGATAGGGCTGGAACCAGGCATGGAAGAAGTCACGCGCCGCGGCGTCATTGTCAGGGGCGACCCTGCGCGCGGCATCACAAGCCGCCAGCCAGTCGCCCACATGGCTGCCCGCGCGGCCCGCCGTGTCGCCAAGCGCGCTGTCGGCAGGCAGGGAGCCGAGCTTGTGACATTCCTCCACGAACACCGAAAGCGCCTGCGCCGTCGCGTCGGCATCCCAGCCCGGCACCTTTGAAAATGAAATGGCCTTGGTCTTGGCGGGAAACCTGTGATGGGCATGGTGGGCGGCATGGGCGGTTCGAAGTCCCATCTGCGGGACAAGGCTATGGCACGCACACAGCAGCAGCGCCGACACAACGACAGGTACAGGCTTCATGATCAATCGGGAACAGTCTCTGGCTGGGGTGTTGCTTGGAAAGGGGGCCGGGAACTCAGGCGCTGCGGCTGGCGCCAAGACGCCACTGCGCGCCGGCGACCGCGACGCCAAGGATACGTTCGAACGTCCACAGATCCGAAAATTCGGTCACGGCATCCACGCCCGCGACGGGCTGCCCGTTCTGGTCCAGCGTCACGCTGACCTGGTCGGACACGATGCGCACCTCAATGCGGGCGTACGGCACGCTGGCATCGGGGGAAAGCTCCGCGTCCGTGATGGCCATGTCGGTGATGTCGCGGATTTCGCTGCGCATGGTTTCATGGGCCTGCTGGCGCGAGACGATCGCCGCCTCGAACGCGGTGAAGGTGCTTTCGGTCAGGTGCTGGCGCAGGGTCTCGACATCGCCCACGGCATAGGCGTGGACGATCTGGCGGAACGCGGCCTCGGCTTCCCTGATGAAGCTGTCGGGCGTAAAGCCCGGCTGGCGCGCGGCAATCGCGGACAGCACCTGCCCCACGCGCGTATCCGGGGTCGGGATGTCATAGGTCGTGGCGGGGGCCACGGGTTCGGGCGTCCCCTCGATCACCGGTGTGGGGGCGGTGGCGGGACGGATCGGCTGCGGGGCGGGTTCGGCACCGACACGCTTGCCGAGGATCCCCCGCAGGCGCACCACCAGAAACACGGCGATCAGCCCCAGGAACACCAGATCAAGGGGGAAATGCCCGAATAGAAAATCCATGCCGCCTGTCCATACCCGCGAGCGGGAGAACCCCGGCCCGTCAAAAAAATCCTTCGGCAAACATAGGCAACGCCTGCTGCCAAGACAATGCGACAGAAGCGTTTAATGCGCATATCGCGGCAATTGCATCACGACGCGACACGGTTGGCGAACGCGTGGAGGCATGCTACCGGCTTGGAACACCCGTTTTCCTTCCCCTTTCCGTTTTCAGGGAATACAGAGCCACATGACCGATACGCCTTCCATCCTTCCGAAGGACGCCGACGAGCAGCAGGAGGGACAGGCTGCTCCCCAGTTCTCGATGACCATCAACAAGCAGTACATCAAGGACCTCTCGTTCGAGGTTCCCGGTGGCCCGGCGATCTTCCAGCAGCTGCAGACGGAAAATCCCACCATCTCGTATGACATCGACGTGGTGACACGGCAGGTCACGCCCGAACAGCCCCTCTATGAGGTGACGCTGATCACGAAGATCGAGGCCAAGCTGCCGCCCGTGACCCCCGACGCACCTGCGGGTGGCCGGCCGGTGTTCATTGTCGAACTGGCCTACTCCGCGCTGGCGACGGTAACGGGCGCGCCTGAAAACATCCTTGAGCAGATCCTCATGATCCAGGTGCCGTACCTGATCTTCCCGTTCGTGCGCAACATCCTGTGCAATGCGACGCGCGACGGCGGCTTCCCGCCCGTCATGCTCCAGCCCATCGATTTCGCGGCGCTGTGGCAGCACAAGCGCAACACCTTCGCGCAGGCAGCCGGGCACGCCTGAGGGCGGCGCAGCGCATTGCGGTAATGGCAAAGGCCCGGCGGATCATCCCGCCGGGCTTTTTTCATGAATAGTGCGCCCGGTCCGGGGAAAGGTCGGCCGCGGGGCGCCCTCTTCAGGGCGCCGCCCTGAAACCCGCCAAAGGGCATTGCCCTTTGGAGGCCAGGACCCGGCCATGGATCAGGGGCCTGCAGCCCTGCAGGGCATGCGGCAAAATTTCAACCCCGCGCGCCAAGGCGGGAAAGCATCCCCGCGCTGTCGGGGGTGGGGGCGACCTCCACCGACTTCCATTGCGCGGCTTCCAGCATATCGGCCGTACGTTCGGAAATGACGATGGCGCGCACCTGCGCCAGCGCCGCACGCAGCGCGGGGGTCAGCGCATCCATGAACGCCCGCACCGTGCGTGGGGAATAAAACAGCACCGCCCCCGCATGCCCCTGCAGCAGCACGTCGCATGCCCCCGCCTGCAGCCGCCTGCGCTGCGTCACGCGATAGACGACGCGCCGCCGCACCCGGAACCCCGCGCCGCGCAACCCGTGCGCAAGGTCCATGCCATATCCCTGCCCCATCGCCAGCAGGAGCACCCCGGCCGACGGGGCGGCAGAGGACAGCAGCATCCGCCCCAGTCCCTCCGCCGTGCCTTCGGGCGCGACATGCACATGGGCGAACCCGGCGGCACGCGCACGGCGTGCGGTCGCGGCCCCGACGGCATAACAGGGAATGTTCACAAGGTCCGGCCGGGCAATGGCGGATATGGCCTGGCTGCTGGTCACGACCACGGCCTGCGGCGGGACCGCGCCACCGTGCGCCAGCGGGCACGACACGATGTCCAGCATCGGGGCGGCAACCGGGCACCATCCCTGTGCGACAGTGGCGGCCATCGTTTCGGCAAGGCCGGGGGGCGGGCGCGTTACCAGCACGCTCCCCCTGCCCCGCACCGGTGCGTGGTGCCTATTCGGCAAAGATGTCCGGCGGACTGTCGGCCCGCAGGCTGCGGCCCAGCGCATGACCAAGGCGCGCGGCATCCGACGGCGCGCCACTGATGGAGCGCTTGAGCAGGAAGGTCCCGTCCTCCCGCGCGACAAGGCCCGTCAGGTGCAGTTCCGGCGCGCCACCGGCCACCACCGGGATCAGGCGCGCATACCCGCCGATCGGCGTGCGGCACGACCCGTCCAGTTCCGCAAGCAGCGCACGTTCCGCCGTGGCGACGGCCCGGGCCTCGTAATCCTCGATCGCGGCGAGGAGTTCGCGCAGTTCGACATCGCTTTCGCGCACCGTGACACCCACGATCCCCTGCCCCGCGGCAGGCACCATGATGGTGGGATCGAGGATGACGTCGGCGCGGTCCTCCATCCCGAGGCGGCGCAGACCCGCCAGCGCCAGCAGGGTGGCGTCGCACTGCCGCGCCGCCAGCTTGTCGAGGCGCGTCTGCACATTGCCGCGCAGCAGGCCGAATCTCAGGTCGGGACGGACATGCAGCATCTGCGCCTGCCGCCGGACCGACGCACATCCCACCAGCGCGCCGGGCGCCAGCGCGGAATATGGGTCCATCGGGTCGGGCGTGGGGCAGTCGGGGCCAAGGATCAGCACATCGCGCGCGTCCTCGCGCCGCAGGGTGCATGCCAGCACCAGACCCGGCGGCAGCGTCGTCTCCAGGTCCTTGAGGCTGTGGACCGCGAAATCGATCCGCCCGTCGAGCAGGGCTTCATGAATTTCCTTGGCGAACAGCCCCTTGCCGCCGATTTCCGCCAGCTTGCGGTTCAGCACCTGGTCACCCGTGGTGCTGATCTGGTGTTCCTGGAACGCGCCCATGTCGCGCAGGACCGGGCAGAAGCGCGTCAGCACCGTCAGGAACGCGCGCGTCTGCACGAGCGCAAGCGGGGACGCGCGCGTTCCCACCTTCAGCGGCAACTGCCGGCGGTGCGGTTCGGCGCGGGGGGCGTCCTTTCGCTGGCGTGCAGCGGCCTCGGCCGCGACTTTCTGCAGCGCGGACGACGGAGCGGGGGCGGAAGACTTTGCGAAATCCATATCGCGTGTCTATTACCCCATCGCGATAAAGGAAAGATGACATTCGCCCCGAACGGACGGTATTTTGCACGATGAGCCAGCGCCCAGCCCCCGCACCCGACCTGCCATCACCCGTGCTGGCGATTGAATCTTCCTGCGATGACACGGCCTGCGCCATCGTGGCCGCCGACGGCACCATCATGGCAGAGGCGACATTAACGCAATCCGGCCATGTGCCATTCGGCGGGGTCGTGCCCGAAATTGCCGCCCGCGCGCACCTTGGCGCGCTGCCCGCGCTGGTGCGCGACGTGCTGGACCGGGCCGGGATGCGGCCGGGCGATGTCGGCGCGGTTGCCGCAAGCTGTGGCCCCGGCCTGATCGGGGGGCTGATCGTTGGCGCGAACTTCGCCAAGGGCCTCGCCCTTGCGGTGGGTCGCCCGTTCATTGCCGTCAACCATATCGAGGCCCATGCCCTGACGGCCCGCCTGCCCGGCATCACGCCCGACGGCGCGCCGTTCCCCTACCTCCTGCTGCTGGTCTCCGGCGGGCATTGCCAGTGCATCGCGGTCGAGGGCGTGGGCCGGTACCGCAGGCTGGGGGGCACGATCGACGACGCGGCGGGCGAGGCGTTTGACAAGGTGGCCAAGATGCTCGGCCTTGGCTGGCCCGGCGGCCCGGCGGTCGAGGCCCTGGCGCGGCAGGGCGACCCGACCGCCTTTGCCCTGCCGCGCCCGCTGATGGGGCGGGCGGGATGCGATTTCTCCTTTTCCGGCCTGAAAACGGCGGTGGCGCAGAAACTTGCCCCCCATGACCGCGCGGCCCTGCCACATGACGTCGCGGCGGGACTGGCGGCGAGTTTCCAGATGGCGGTCAGCGATATCGTGGCCGACCGAATCGAACATGCGCTGGACATGATGCCCGATGCGCGCGGACTGGTCGCGGCGGGCGGGGTGGCTGCGAATACGGCCCTGCGCGCGCGCCTGACCGGCATCGCGCAGGCGCGTGGCCTGCCGTTCGCGGCCCCGCCGCTGCGGCTGTGCACGGACAATGCGGTCATGGTGGCCTGGGCCGCGATCGAGACGATGCGAGAGGCGGCGTCCCGCAACCTGCCCATCCCCGACGACATCGCCCTGCGCCCGCGCCCGCGCTGGCCGCTGTCGGACATGGCCGCGCGCTTCGCCCCGGCCGGCGTCACCGCCTGAGACACGTCCGGCCGGGCCGGTTTCTCCACGCTTGCATGGGGGCCACGTTCAGGCGCATGCCAGTGCGGTCATGATACGCCACGACAGGAGCACACGGGCATGAACAGCGCGCATATCGCCGTCATCGGCGCGGGGGCATGGGGCATCGCGCTTGCCATACAGGCGGCGCGGGCGGGCGGGCATGTGCACCTGTGGGCGCGCCGGGCCGAACCGCTGCCGGACACGCGCACCCTGTCGCGCCTGCCTGACGCGCCGCTGCCTGATCGCGTCACCCTGTCCACCGAAATGCCGGTACGCGCCGATGCGATTCTCCTTGCCGTGCCGACGCAGCACCTGCGCGGCGTGTGCGCGCGGGTGCCGCCGATCGCGCCGATGATCGCATGCTGCAAGGGGGTCGAGCTTGCGACCGGGCTGCTGCCAACCGAAATCATGGCGCAGGTCCATCCCGGCGTGGCGCACGGGGTGCTGTCCGGCCCGAACTTCGCCCACGAAATCGCCCGTGGCCTGCCCGCCGCCTCCGTCCTTGCCTGCGCCGACGCGCGACAGGCCCGCGCATTGGCCGACCTGCTGACGACGCCGTCATTCCGCCTGTATGCCAGCGACGACCCCACCGGGGTGCAGGTCGGGGGGGCGGCGAAAAACGTCATCGCCATCGCCGCAGGCGCGACGATCGGCGCGGGACTTGGCGAAAATGCGCGCGCCGCCCTGATCACCCGCAGCCTTGCCGAACTCGGCCGCCTGTCGCATGCGCTGGGCGGCCGGGCGGAAACGCTGTCGGGACTGGCGGGAATCGGGGACCTGATCCTGACCTGCACGGGGGCGGCGTCGCGCAACTCCACGCTGGGGCTGGCGCTGGGCCGGGGCAGGACGCTGGAGCAGGCCCTGACGCAGGGCGGCGGAGTCGTGGAAGGGGTGACCACTGCGCCCGCTCTGCTTGCCCTCGCCCGTGCACGGGGGGTCTGCGTCCCGATCATCGAGACCGTGGCCATGCTGCTGGCGGGGGAGATCGACCTTGCGGCCGCGCGCACGCGCCTGATGAGCCGCCCGGTAGGACAGGAGTTCCACGCAACCGCGTGACGCATGGCGCCGCCGGACGCGGCCATGCCATGTTACGGGGCTTTTACACAGATCTCCCATGCAATCCCCTGCCTTCGCGTGGCAGGGGTCTTGACTGCGGGGGGCGAATATTCGCCTATCCCCAAAGGCCCCTGGCCATGCCGCATCCCTCTTCCAAGCCCGAGCAATTCCCATGACCTGTGCGTATGACTTCACGTTGCCCGCCCTGAGCGGAGAGCCGATCGACCTTTCCACCCTGCGTGGCAAGCCGATCCTGATTGTCAACACGGCATCGAAATGTGGCTTCACCCCCCAGTATGAGGGGTTGCAGGGACTGTGGACGACATGGCGCAGCCATGACCTGATGGTGATTGGCGTGCCGTCTAACGATTTCGGCGCGCAGGAACCCGGCACAGCGCAGGAAATCGGCGCATTCTGCGAACGCAACTACCATGTCACCTTCCCGCTTGCGGCGAAAAGCCACGTGCGCGGGCCGCAGGCGATCCCGCTGTTCCGCTGGCTGGCGCAGCAGGGCGGCTTCCTCGCGCGGCCACGATGGAATTTCTACAAATACCTGATCGGGCGCGACGGCACGCTGGTGAACTGGTTTTCGTCCATCACCTCGCCCGAATCACGCCGGGTCCGCATGGCGGTCGAACGCGCCGTCATGGACCACTGATGGCGCCATCACCGCGCGGCCACGGGTGCGGCGCACGTGCTTAGGGGGTTCCTGACGGTTGGCGGCTGGACCATGCTCAGCCGCATCCTCGGGCTTGTGCGCGACCAGTTGCTGGCCGCGCTGATGGGGGTGGGGCCGGTCCAGGACGCCTACCAGATCGCCTTTCGCCTGCCCAACATGTTCCGCCGCCTGTTTGGCGAAGGCGCGCTCAACGCCGCGTTCGTGCCGCTGTTCTCCTCCCTGCTGGCAACGGAAGGGCGCGAACCCGCCCGCCGCTTCGCCAACGAGACGCTGAGCGTGCTGATTGCGTGGCTGACGCTGCTGATGGTGCTGGGCGAAATCTTCATGCCCGGCGTGCTGCGACTGCTGGCCCCCGGCTTCGCCCATGACGGGGTGCGCGACACGCTCGCCGTCTCGCTCAGTCGCATCACCTTCCCCTACCTCGTGCTGATCTGCGGGGCGGCGCTGGTGTCGGGCGTGCTCAACGGCATGCACCATTTCGGCGTAGCGGCGGCGGCGTATGTCAGCTTCAACGTCGTGGGAATCGCCGCCATACTGCTTCTGCCGCCCTATGTCGGCGGCGTGGCCCCCGCCGCCGCATGGGGGGTGACGGCGTCGGGCGTGATCCAGTTCGCCATCCTGCTGTTCGCGCTGCACCGCGCGGGCATGACGCTGCACCCGGTGGTGCCGTGCGTAACGCCGCGCATCCGCCTGCTGCTCGGGCGCATGGCGGTGGGGCTGGTGGGCAGCGGCATCACGCAGATCAACCTGATGATCGACACCATCATCGCCACCCTGCTGCCGGCGGGCAGCGTGTCGCTGATGTATTTCGCCGACCGCGTGAACCAGTTGCCTCTTGGCGTGCTGGGCGCTGCGGCGGGAACGACGCTGCTGCCGGTGCTGACCCGCCACCTTGCGCGTGGCGAACTGGACGACGCGCACGCCATCCATAACCGCGCCATCGAATATGCGCTGGTCCTGACGCTGCCCGCGACGCTGGGGCTGATCCTTGTCGCGGACCCGGTGATGATGACGCTGTTCGGGCACGGGTCGTTTTCCGCCCATGATGCCGTGATGTCGGCGCAGTCGCTGCGTGCCTATGCGCTGGGGCTGCCGGCGTTCGTGATGGTCAAGGTGCTCTCCCCCGGGTTTTTCGCCCGTGGCGATACCCGCACCCCGGTCATCATCGGGCTGGGCACCCTTGCGCTCAACCTCGTGCTCAACCTGATGTTCATGCACCCGCTGGCCCATGTCGGCCCGCCACTGGCCAGCAGCCTCGCCGCCATCGTCAACGTGGTCGTGCTGGGCGCGATCCTGCTGCGCAGCGGTGCGATGCGGCTTACGGAAAACCTGATCTCGCGCCTCTCACGCATGAGCGCATGCACCGCCATCATGGCGGTGGTCGTCATGGCCCTGTGCCAGTGGACGCCGGCAGGGCAGATGATGGACATGACCCGCACGGCACGGACGCTGGTCCTGGGCGCGGTCATGGTGGTGGCGGCGGTTACCTATGGCGCGGGGCTGCACCTGACGGGCGTGATGGATGGCGGGCGCGTGGCCTCCGCCATTGCGCGGCGGCTGGGCCTGCGCGCCCGGACGCAATAGCCCCGGCGCCCTTTTCACCCTGATCGGGATTTGGGGTCTGGAAAATCGCCTGTGGCCTCTTTACACATCCATGCCATGACCATCCCCTCCCCCGAAGGCGCCACACCGGCCATGGCGCAATGGTTCGCCCTCAAGGCGGAGCATCCCGAAGCCCTGCTGTTCTTCAGGATGGGCGATTTCTACGAACTGTTCTTCGCCGATGCCGAGGCGGCGGCGGCGGCCCTCGACATCTCGCTGACGGCGCGCGGGACGCATGCAGGCACGCCGATCGCGATGTGCGGCGTGCCGGTCCATGCCGCCCCCGCCTACCTTGCGCGGCTGATCCGCCGGGGGTTCCGCGTCTCGGTCGCCGAACAGACCGAGGCCCCGCGAAAGGGGCGTGGTGCTGCGAAAGGCCCCCTGCGGCGCGAGGTCGTGCGGCTGGTGACGCCCGGCACCCTGACGGAGGACGAACTGCTCGAGGCCGGGCGGCAGAACCTTCTGGCCTGCATCGTCGCAGAGCGTGGCGCGGGGCGGCTGGGTGTTGCGTGGATCGACATTTCCACCGGCCTGTTCGAAACCGCCAGCATCCCGCCCGACGGGCTGTTTGACCTGCTGGGCCGCCTTGACCCGGCGGAAATCCTGTGCGCCGACGATATCGCGCTGGGCGATTTCGCAGCCCGCCGCGCCCCACCCGTCATCCCCGTGAACGCCGAGGCCGCGCGCCGCCGCATGGCCGAAACCTTCGGCGCGGCGAGCCTTGACGCATTCGGCACATTTTCCGACGGCGAGGCGATGGCAGGCGCGACCGCCATCGACTACATCCGTCGCAGCCAGGCGGGGCAACTGCCGCGCCTGTCGCGCCCGCAGCCCCATGACAGCAGCGAGGTCCTTGGCCTTGACCCGGCCACGCGCGCCAGCCTCGACCTGCTGCGCACGCGCGACGGGGAAAACACCCATACCCTGTTCGCCGCCGTCGATCGCACCGTCAGCGCGGCAGGCAGCCGGATGCTTGGCGAATGGGTCGCGGCCCCCCTGACGGAAAGCGGGCGCATCACCGCGCGGCAGGACGCATGGACGTGGCTGCTGGACAAGCCGCAGGTGCGCCAGTCCCTGCGTGATGCGCTGCGCCCCGCCCCGGACGTGGCGCGCGCGCTGGGCCGGCTGTCGCTGGGCCGGGGGCAGCCGCGCGACGCCGCCGCCATCCGCACCGCCCTGTCCACCGCGCGGCATGTGGCGCGCATCGTGCGCGAAAGCACGGACATCCCCGCCCTTGTCGCCCGCGCCACAGCCCACCTCGACAAGGCGACGGAGCTTGAGGCCCTGCTGGCGCGCGCCCTGTCCGACAGCCTGCCCGCGCGGCTGGAGGACGGGGGCGTCATCGCCACCGGATATGACGCCGAACTGGATGGCGAACGTGAACTGCGCGATGGCAGCCGCCGTATCATCGCGGCCCTGCAGCAGGAATATGCCGACGAATTCGGCATCTCCAACCTCAAGATCCGCCACCATGCGCAACTGGGTTATGTGATCGAGGTGCCATCGGCGGCCTCCGCGCGCATCAAGGGCCGCGAGGACCTGATCCTGCGCCAGGGCACCGCCAGCGCCGCGCGGTTCTCAACCGACCGCCTCGTCGCCCTCGACCAGCGCATCATCGAGGCGGCGGAACGCGCGGCAACACGCGAACGCGCGCTGTTTGGCGAACTGGTGCAGCGCATCCTCGCCGAACCTGCCCTGCCGGACATCGCCTCCGCGCTGGCCGTGCTCGACATTGTGCAGTCGTGTGCCGAACTCGCCGGTGGGGGAACATGGTGCCGCGCCGCCATCAGCGACGACACCACGTTCGAACTGACCGACTGCCGCCACCCGGTGGTGGAGGCCGCCCTGCCGCGTGACGCGCGCTTCACCCCCAACAGCTGCGACCTGTCGCCCGACCGCCGCGTCATGCTGCTGACGGGGCCGAACATGGCGGGCAAGTCCACCTTCCTGCGGCAGACGGCGCTGGCGGTCATCCTGGCGCAGGCGGGGCTGCCTGTCTGCGCGAAGGCCGCGCGCATCGGCATTGTCGATCGCCTGTTTTCCCGCGTGGGGGCGTCGGACGACCTTGCGCGCGGGCGTTCCACCTTCATGGTGGAAATGACGGAAACGGCAGCCATCCTCAACCAGGCGGGGCCGCGTTCCCTTGTGGTGGTGGACGAGATCGGGCGCGGGACGGCGACCCTCGACGGGCTGGCGATCGCGTGGGCGGTGCTCGAAGCCATGCACTCGACGCTGCGGTGCCGGGCCATATTCGCAACCCATTTCCACGAACTTTCCGAACTGGCCGAAAGCCTGCCGCGCCTGTCGCCGCATACCATGAGCGTACGTGAGTGGAAGGGCGAGGTGATCTTCCAGCACGAGGTCATCCCCGGCACCGCGCGGCGTAGCTGGGGCGTGCATGTCGCACGCCTTGCCGGGGTGCCCGAACCCGTGGTGCGCCGCGCGGGGCGGCTGCTTGCGGGGCTGGAAAAGGAACGTCACGCCGCCGCCCCCGCCCTGCCTTTGTTCGAGCGGATCGACACGGCCGCCCCCGCGCCGCAGGAGGAAAAGCCCGCGCTGCCGGAAAAAGTGATCGAGATGGTCACCACCCTCGATCCCGACGAACTGACCCCGCGCGCGGCGCTTGACGCCCTTTACCGGTTAAAAAAACTCCTACATTCCAGTAAGGAACATCTGGACCCGTAACTGCAAAGACCGGCACACTCGTCCGGCCCATTCGCCCCAAAGGACGCCGATCATACCCCGATGCCGAGCCATGCCCACGCCTCCTCCACCGTCGAGGACATGACCCTTGCCCTGCGCGACGCGCTGGGACTGAACGCTCCCTATGCCCCGGAACTCCCGCGGGAGGAGGCGATCAGCCTGTTCCGCAGGCACCTTGCGCGGTTCCAGTCCCATGTGCGCACACAGTTCGAGGCGCACCGGCTGGGCGGCGCGGACGCGGGCAAGCTGCTGGCAGGCTATACCGACGGCATGATCCGCACGCTGTGCGAATTCGCGACCCTCAGCGTCCGCGCCGAGTCGCATGCGAAGGGGGACATCACCTTCGCCATCACCGCGACGGGCGGTTACGGGCGTGGGCTGCTCGCACCGTTCAGCGATATCGACCTGCTGTTCCTGACCCCCGACGAACCGTCGGAGGAGGTGCGCGGCGTTGTCGAATACATCCTGTATTTCCTGTGGGACCTCGGGCTGAAGGTCGGGCATGCCACGCGGACCATCGACGAATGCATCACGGAGGCCGAGGCCGACACCACCGTGCGCACCACGCTGCTCGACGCGCGGCTGCTGGCGGGGGATGCCAACCTGTTCGCGATGTTCGAGGCCCGCTACATCGTCGCCTGCGTCACGGCGGGGGCTGCGTGCTTCATCACCGACAAGCGGCGTGAACGCGCCGCGCGCCACCACCGTTTCGGCGACAGCCCCTATCTGGTCGAACCCAATGTCAAGGAAGGGCGCGGTGGCCTGCGCGACCTGCAGACGCTGTACTGGATGTGTCGCTACACGTTCGGCACGCGCCATGTCTCCGACCTGCTGGCGCCCGGTTTCAGCGCGCTCGGCCTGCTGACGGAGCAGGAGGCCAAGCGCGCGCGCCGGTCGTGGGATTTCCTGTGGCGCGTGCGTTTCCACCTGCACTACGTCTCCGGCCGGGCGGAGGAGCGCCTGACCTTCGACATGCAGCCCGTGGTCGGCGGGCGGATGGGCTATACCCGCCATGGCCGGCAGGTGGGCGTGGAGCGTTTCATGCGCCACTACTTCCTGACGGTGCGCGAGGTCATGCGCCTCACACTGGTGCTGGAACCTGCCGTGCTGCGCCAGGCGCTTGGCCCCATCGCCAACGCACCGCAGGCCGATGCGCAGATGCGCGATGCCGGGTTCACCGTGATGGACGGGCGCATCCTGCCCGAACGCGGCACGTCGTTCGAACATGAACCGATCCAGATGATGCGCCTGCTGGCCTGGGCGAAGAAGCGCAAGCTGCCGATCCACCCGCTGGCGATGCAGCAGATGATCCGCTGGGAACGCCATGCCGCCACCCTGCGCGGCAATGCGGAGGCGTCTTCCATCTTCCTCGACCTGATGTGCGGCACCCCGCCCGAACGCTCCCGCCATGGCGCGGCAGGCACGCCACCTGCCGCCGTGCAGGGCGATGACGCTCCCAGTTTCCACCAGATGGACGAAGGCCGGCGCAAGGGGAACGCCTACTGGCTGCACATCCTCAACGAAACCGGCCTGATGGGACGCCTGCTGCCCGACTGGTCGCGGGTCGTGGGGCAGATGCAGTTCGACACCTATCATGTCTTCACGGTGGACGAGCACATCATCGACGCGCTGCGCATCCTTGAGCGCGTGGAGCACGGGTCAATGGCGGACGAGATCCCGCTGGCCTATGAACTGGCGCGCAACCTGCATTCGCGCCGGGCGCTGTATGTCGCGGTCCTGCTGCATGACATCGCCAAGGGACGTGGCGGGGACCATTCGGAAATCGGGTCGGAAATCGCGCTGCATGTCTGCCCCGAACTCGGCATGGACAGCGAGGAGACGGAGACCGTGTCGTGGCTGGTGCTGCACCACCTGCTGCTCAGCCACACGGCGTTCCAGCGCGACATCGACGATCCCAAGACGATCCTCGACCTTGCCGACATCATCCAGTCGCCCGAGCGCCTGCGCCTTCTGCTGCTGCTGACGATCGTGGACATGCGCGCGGTCGGCCCGCGCGTGTGGAACGCGTGGAAGGCGACGCTGCTCAATGAACTGTACATGCGCGTGGCCGAAGTGCTCGAAGGCAGCATGGCGACGACGGAACGCGATGTCCGCGTCGCGCGCGCCAAGGCGGCGACGGCGCAGTGGTTGGCCGAAGATGGCCTGCCCGAAAGTGACATCACCCATTTCATGGGCCTGGGTTACGGCAGTTACTGGCTGTCGTTCGACCGCGACACCCATCGCCGCCACATCCAGCTGATTACCGAGTCCGAGGCCCGGGATTCCCCGCTGACAGTCGAACCCCAGCCCATCCCGGCGCGGGGCGTGACAGAAGTCACGATCTATGCCGCCGACCATCCGGGCCTGTTTTCGCGCATTGCCGGCGCGGTGGCCATTGCGGGCGCATCCATTGTCGATGCGCGCATCCACACCATGACCAACGGCATGGCGCTTGATACGTTATGGGTGCAGGACGCCGATGGCGCGGCGTTCGAGGAACCGCAGCAGTTGGCCCTCCTGTCGATGCTGGTGGAGCAGGCGCTGTCGGGACAACTCAACATCAACAGGGAAATCGCGACCTGCGGGCGGCGCGGCAGCGGGCGGCGCATGCGCGCCATCCATGTGCCGCCGCGCGTGGTGATCGACAACCGCGCGTCCAATGCCTGCACGGTGGTCGAAATCAACGGGCGCGACCGTCCCGGCCTGCTGCATGACATCACCGCGACCATCAGCGACCAGAAGCTGCAGATCGCCTCGGCCCACATCACGACCTATGGCGTGCGGGCGGTTGACGTCTTCTACGTCAAGGACCTGTTCGGGCTGAAGATTACGGACAAGACCCGGCTGGAAACCATCCGCCAGACGCTGCTTGCGGGGCTTCAGAAGGCGGAGGCCGACGCGACCAGCATGACATCGGCGCTCGACACCGTCACGATCTGACAACGCCGCGCCGCGCGGCAGCCCACTGGTGCAGCGCGGCGCGGACCTGTTCCATCACCCCGTCCCACGCATGGGGCGGGGGCGCGGCCTGCGTGGGCCGGAACTGCCGCAGGCGCGGATACCAGCAACTGCCCTGCCGCCCCCATGGCGATGCCTCCCCCCCATCGAGTGCGGCGGACCAGCGCCAGTCACCCCCATGACGGTTGAGCAGCCAGACCGGCCGCCCCATCGCCCCGGCCAGGTGCGCCACCATCGTATCGACGCAGATCACCAGATCCAGCGTGGCGATGACCCATGCCGTATCCATCACGTCACCCATTGACGGCGTTTCCATCGGGAACGGCAGGTCGGCATCCCCCGCCCCGTGCTGGAGGCTGACGAACGTCACCCCCTCCACCCCGGCCAGCATCGCCATCCGCTCCGCCCCGATCGAGCGGAGCCTGTCGAAGCGGTAGCGTTCATTCCCCGACCAGCACAGCCCCACGCGAAGGCCACCCGTCGCGCGCGGCATCCCCACGGGACCGAGATAGGCCCCCACCGACTGTGGCAGTCCTTCCAGTCCCAGCAGGTACGGCAGGCTGAACAGGTCGCACCGCGCCACGACTCCACGAGGATATTCATCGTTTGGGGCGATAATTTCCATACGCCGGGCGACCGACGCCCCCGTCCGGTCCCGCAGGCTGCCCGCCAGTCGATGCAGCGCGGGCGGCAGCACCAGCACCACGCGCCGCCGCCGCGCCAGCATCGGCACGTAACGCAGGAACTGGATCGTATCGCCCATGCCCTGCATGGCCTGGACCACGATCCGCTCCCCCGTCGTCCCCCTGTCATCGGCCAGCATCGCGCGGGTGCAGCGGGGCAGGACGGGATAATGCGTCGTATCGGGCGGCAGCAGCGCATGCCGTGCCTCCCACGCCTCCCACCCCTCGGCCATGCGCCCCTGCCCCAGCAGCAGCGTGCCGAGGTTGAAGCGTGCCTGCGCGCGGGTCTGCGCATCGGTGCGCGCATCCTCCATCACCGCGCGGCACAGGGCGGCGGCGGGGGCGTCTTCCCCCTGCTCCGCCAGCACGGTGGCGAGGTTGGCGGCAATGCGCCCGTCACCCGGCCTCAGGTCGCATGCCTGCCCCAGCGCCCGCCGCGCCCGCGCCACGTCGCCCAGCGCCATGAAGGTCAGGCCCAGATTGTTCCACGCATCGGCATTCGGCATGGCCTCCACGCAGCGGCGCAGCCATGGCAGGGCGGCGGCATAGTCACGCTGCGTGAACAGGACGGCGCCAAGGTTGCCTGCCGCCATCGCATCGTCGGGCAGGTGGCGCAGCCATGCCTCCAGACTGACGCGTGCCTCGCCCACTTCGCCACAGCCAAGCAGCATCTCCACCAGTTCGTGGAACAGGAGCCTGTCTTCCGCCGGGGCAAGGGCAAAGGCCTTGCGCATCCATGACAGGGCATCGGGGCGGCGGTTCCTGCGCCACAGGAACCGCGCCATGTCCGCGCGCGGGCGCCACGCATCGACACCGCCACAGGCGATCGCCTGCGCCAGCGCGGTCTCCGCCGTGGTGAAATCGTGCGATTCCTCGGCAATGCGGGCCTGCACCGCCCGGGCCGCCAGGTCGCGCGGCGCCTTCAGGAGCGCGACATTCACCGCCGCGCGGGCCTGCACCACATGGCCGCGCGCCATCAGCGCCTGCGCCAGTGTCACATAATAATGGGCCGCGCCCTCGATCTCGATCGCGCGGCCGGCCAGGCCGATGGCAAGGTCGTCACGCCCGCAGGCGCGCACGACGCAGGCCATCCCGTGCAGCGCGCCGGCATGGCCCGCATCCCGGCGCAGGATGGCGCGGAAATGCCCGCCCGCCGCCTGCGCCTGCCCCTGCGCCAGCAGGCGCAGGCCCTGTTCGATCACGTCGCCTGCCTTTTGCGGCATGGGTGAAACCGTCCCTGCTTGCGTGTTGTGCCTCAGGCCGCCACGCTAGGGCGGAATTGATAACGACTCCTTTACGCCGGGAATTCCTCCATGCCTGACCCCGCCCCCAACGCCCCCGCACATGATGCCTATGCCACGCTGGCCCGCCGCTTTGCGCGGATGGGACATATCGCCAACGCGCTGGGCATCCTCGGCTGGGACAAGGACACGACGATGCCATCGGGGGCCGCGCACAGCCGCGCCGAAAGCATCGCGACCCTGTCGGTCCTGCACCATGGCATCATGACCGGGCCGGACATGGCGGACCTGCTGGCGGCGGCACCAGAGCCCGCCGATGCGTGGCAGGCGGCGAACCTGCGTGAAATGCGCAGGCTGCATGCCCATGCCATGGCCGTCCCCCCCGACCTGGTGGAAGCGGCGTCACGCGCGGCATCGCGGTGCGAGATGGCATGGCGCAGCGCACGCCGCGACAGTGATTTCGCAAGCCTCCTGCCGTCCCTGACCGAAGTGCTCGAACGCACGCGCGAAGTCGCGCAGGCCAAGGCGGCGGCGCTTGGGCTTTCGCCCTATGACGCGCTGCTGGACCAGTATGATCCGGGCACGCGCCAGACGGACATCGACCCGGTGTTCGACCGTCTTGCCGCCGAACTGCCAGGCCTGATTTCCGGTGCGCTGGAACAGCAGCGCGCCCATCCCGCGCCAACCCTGCCGCGCGGGCCGTTCGCCACGAGCGCGCAGGCCGCGCTGGGCCAGACCATGATGCGCACCGTGGGGTTCGACATGACGCGCGGGCGGCTGGATGTCAGTCTGCACCCCTTCTGCGGCGGGGCGGAAGACGACGTGCGCATCACCACGCGGTACGAGGAGGGCGACTTCCTCAATGCGCTGATGGGCGTGCTGCATGAAAGCGGCCATGCGCTGTATGAACAGGGCCTGCCGCGCGACTGGCATTCCCAACCCGTGGGTGCGGCACGGGGGATGAGCCTGCATGAAAGCCAGTCGCTGCTGATGGAAATGCAGGTCTGCCGCTCGGCCGAGTTCATGGCATGGGCGGCCCCGGTCATCGCGGACGCGCTGGGCGGTGACGCGCAGGCCCCCGAATGGTCGGCCGACACGCTGCACCGGCAGGTCACGCGCGTGCGTCCCGGCTTCATCCGCGTGGACGCGGACGAGGTCACATATCCCGCCCATATCCTTGTGCGCTATGAAATGGAAACCGCGCTCATCAACGGCCAGATGGCGCTGCGCGACCTGCCGGCCGCCTTCAACGACCGCATCCACGCGCTGCTGGGCCTGCATGTGCCCGAGGACCGGCTGGGCTGCCTGCAGGACATCCACTGGCCATCGGGATCGTGGGGATATTTCCCGACCTACACGCTTGGCGCGATGATCGCCGCGCAACTGCGCGAGGCGGCGCAGAAGGCGCACCCGGCCCTGATGGACGATATCGCGCGCGGCGATTTTTCCACGCTGCTGTCGTGGCTGCGCACCCATGTCCACCATCGCGCCAGCAGCGTGTCGATGCGTGACATCGTGCGCGACGCCACCGGCGCGCCGCCGGGGCCGGATGCCTACCTGCGGCACCTGCGGCATCGTTATTGCGGGGAATAGGCGCGCGGATACCCGCCATCACCTGCGGCCCCTTGCCTTCGGGGGCGGTTCATGGCGACATGCGCACGATGTCCAGTCACGATTCCGCACTGTCCCGCCCGCATCGCGTCCGCCATGCGGGCGCCGCCGTCGCCCTTGCGGGCGCACTGGCCCTGACGCACATGTCCGGCGCGCACGCGGCCAAGCCCGCGCCGCCGCTGGACCCGTCCGCCCCGATGGAGGATGTCGCCACATCCTCCACCACGACGTGGGAGCGTGTCATCGCCCTGCCTGACGGGCGTCTGGTCGCGCTGGCCCCGGCATGGACCGGGGTGAAGCAGGGCGGCCTTGTCATCTTCACGCCCGGACAGCCACCCGTTCCCTATCCCGACGCGGCATGGAACGATCCCGCCACCCCGGCGGCGCAGCGTCTGGTCGCGCCCGCGGACATCCAGTTGCAGGCGGACGGGACGCTGTGGGTGCTCGACAGCGGGATCGCCGCCGACGGGACGCGCGCGCAGCCCAAGGTCGTGCGCATTGATGCCGCCAGCGCGCAGGTGAAGGGCACGTGGGCGATCGACGCCGCCGCCCTGCGCCCCGACAGCCACCTGTCGACGATGCGGGTGGGCAATGGCCATGCCTATATCGGTGACGAAGGCGTGCCCGCGCTGATCGTGGCCGACCTTGACGGCCATGGGCAGCGGCGGCTGATGGAACACAACCCCGCGCTGACGGCGGGGCGGCCGATCCTTGGCCCCGACGGGCGCGTGATGCAGAACCAGGCAGGGCATACCGCCATCATCAATGTCAGCCAGATGGCCATCAGCCCGGATGAAAAATGGCTGTATTTCGAACCGCTCAGCGGCCCGATCTACAAGCTCGGCACCGATGTGCTGATCGACCCCAAGGTCACGCCCATCGAACTGGAGGACAGCCCCACGCTGTGGTACAAATCCCCCCCCTATGGCGGGATCGCCGTGGGGGCGGACGGGACGCTCTACCTCAATGACGTGTCCACCAGCAGCATCTTCCGCCTGACGCCCAAGCGGATCTATCAACGCATCGTGACCGACCCGCGCCTGCACTGGCCCGCGGGATCATATGTCACGCCGGACGGGATGCTGTATGTGCCCGCGGCACAGCTTGACCGCACGCCCGCGCTCGATGCCGGGAAGATGGAGGTGTCATGGCCGGTCCATGTCTACCGCATCAATGTCGCCGCCCTGCCCGAAGCGAAATTCTGACACACCCGCCGCAAAATCGTTCAGGATAGGGCAATCGAGTCCCACGCGCCCCTTCGCGCCGTGGGGAGATGGCATTATGATCGGACCCATGCGCTATATTTCTACCCGGGGACAAGCCCCTGTCCGCGATTTCTCGTCCGTGCTCCTGGCTGGCCTGGCCGAGGACGGTGGACTTTACCTGCCGGAAAGCTGGCCGGAATTCTCCCCCCAGCAATGGCGTGACCTGCGTGGCCTGCCCTATCCGGAACTCGCGGCGCGGGTGATGGCCCCCTTTACCGCCGGCTCCATCGCGCCGGACGTGCTGGCGGGGCTGTGCCGCGACGCCTATGCCCATTTCGACCATGCCGCTATCGTGCCGCTGACGCAGGTGGAAGACGGGCTGTTCGTGCAGGAACTGTTCCACGGCCCGACGCTGGCGTTCAAGGACATGGCGATGCAGCTGCTCGGCCGCCTGTTCGACCACGTGCTGACGCAGCGCGGCGAGCACGTGACCATCGTCGGCGCGACCTCGGGCGATACCGGCTCCGCCGCGATCGAGGCGTGTCGCGGGCGCGAACGCCTGCGCGTGGTGATCCTGCACCCCGAAGGCCGCACATCCGACGTGCAGCGCCGCCAGATGACCACCGTGCTGGAACCCAACGTCACCAACCTTGCGGTCCAGGGCACGTTTGACGACTGCCAGGACATGGTCAAGGCGATGTTTGCCGACGCCGCGTTCCGCACCGACATGCACCTGTCGGCGGTCAATTCCATCAACTGGGCGCGAATCGCGGCCCAGGTGCCCTATTACGTCTATTCCGCACTGGCGCTGGGCGCGCCGGACCGGGAGGTGGCGTTCGCCGTGCCGACCGGCAATTTCGGCAACGTGCTGGCCGCGTGGGTTGCGCGCCAGATGGGGCTTCCGGTGCGCGCGCTGTGCGTGGGGTCGAACCGCAACGACATCCTGTCGCGCTTCCTCAACGAAAACGACATGTCCATCCATGGCGTCGTGCCCAGCCTGTCGCCGTCGATGGACATCCAGGTGTCGTCGAATTTCGAACGCCTCCTGTTCGAACTGCTCGACCGTGATGCCGAAGCGTGCGCGCGCACGATGACGGAGTTCCGCAAGACCGGGCGCATGCATGTGCCCACGCCAGTGTGGGACAAGGCCAATGCGCTGTTCCATGGCGTCGCACTTGATGATGACGCGACGGTGGCCGAAATCCGCCGCCTGCACGCCGAAAGCCAGTACATGGCCGACCCGCACACCGCGATCGGCATCGCCGCCGGACGCGCCTTCCGTGAGTCGGGCATCCCAATGGTGGCGATGGCGACCGCGCATCCGGCCAAGTTCCCCGACGCAATGGAAAAGGCGATCGGCATCCGCCCCGCCCTGCCCGAAGCGCTTGCCGACCTGTTCGACCGCCCGGAGCGTTACGAGGTCGTGGCCGCCGACCTCGCCGCGATCGAGGACAGGGTGCGCGCGGCGGTGCTGAAAAACAGTTGACCTGCCGCTCCCCTCCTCCTTCCCTGATTTCTCCAACATGGCCCTGCCGGTCAGTGAACCCGGCCGGGCCTTCAGGATCCGAATGACTGACCTCATCAATGTTACCCGCCTGCCTTCCGGGCTGACCGTTGTCACCGAACGGATGGAGCGCGTCGAAACCGCTTCCTTCGGGGCGTATGTCGCCGCCGGCACCTGCAACGAGGACGCGAGCGAGAACGGGGTTTCCCACTTCCTCGAACACATGGCGTTCAAGGGCACGGCGACACGCACGGCGGCGGGCATCGCGGAAGAGATCGAAAATGTCGGCGGCCACATCAACGCCTATACCGCACGCGAACACACCGCCTATTACGTCAAGCTGCTCAAGGAAGACCTGCCGCTTGGCGTGGACATCATCGGCGACATCCTGACCCACAGCAGCTTCGCCCCGGATGAACTGGAGCGCGAACGCGGCGTGATCCTGCAGGAAATCGGGCAGGCCAACGACACGCCCGATGACATCGTGTTCGACCATTTCCAGGAAACCGCCTTCCCCAACCAGCCGATGGGCCGTCCCACGCTGGGCACCGAGGCCGGCATCCGGGAGATGAGCCGCGAGACGCTGATGACCTACATGCGCACGCATTATACCGCGCGCAACACCATCATCGCGGCGGCGGGCAACCTGCACCACCACCATGTGGTGGAGATGGTGGAGCAGCATTTCCGCGACCTGCCGCAGACGGACATCCCGCCGCGTCCCGGCGTCAGCTATGTCGGGGGCGAATTCGCGCAGCAGCGTGACCTTGACCAGGCGCATATCGTGCTGGGCTTCCCCTCGGTCGGGTATGGCGACCCGGACTATTACCCGGCCCTGCTGCTGTCCACGCTGCTGGGGGGGGGCATGTCGTCGCGCCTGTTCCAGGAAATCCGCGAGAAGCGCGGCCTGGTCTATTCCGTCTATTCCTTCAACGCCCCGTTCCGCCAGGGCGGGCTGTTCGGGATTTACGCGGGCACCGGCGAATCCCAGGTGGCGGACCTGATCCCGGTCACGCTGGAGGAACTGCGCAAGGTGCAGGGACAGGTGGGGCAGAACGAGCTTGACCGCGCGCGCGCGCAGCTGAAATCGTCGCTGCTGATGTCGCTGGAAAGCACCGGCAGCCGGTGCGAGCAGCTTGCCCGGCAATTGCAGATCTTCGACCGCCTGATCCCCACCCATGAAACGGTGAAGCGGATCGACGCCGTCACCATCGCCGATGTGCAGCGCGTGGCCGCCCGCGTCTTTCACGGCACCCCCACCCTGACATCGCTGGGGCCGGTCCGGCACATGCCCCACGTCGCCACCGTTGCGGAGATCCTTGCCCGATGACACCGGAACCGCTCGACCTCATTGCGACCCTGATCAGGCAGGCGCGCGCCGCCGGCGCGGATGCGGCCGATGCGGTTTACATCACCCGGGTCGCGCACGCGGCACAGGTGCGCAACGGCAGGGCGGAGGAGCTTGAACGCTCCGAAACCTGCGACCTTGGCCTGCGGGTGTTCGTCGGCAACCGTTCGGCCATCGTGTCGGCCACCAGCCTTGACCCCGCGCGCTTCGACCCGCTGGTGACACAGGCGCTGGCGATGGCGCGTGTCGTGCCGGAGGACCGGTTCGCGGGCCTGTGTGACCAGGCGGTCGTGGGCCATGTCGATGCGGCGGGACTGGACCTGCTGGACACGGCGCAGCCTTCCACCGCCGACCTGATCGAACGTGCCCGCACGGCGGAAGCCGCAGCCCTTGCCATCAGCGGCGTCAGCAACACCAACGGCGCCTCCGCCAGCGCGGGTCGCGTGGAGATCGCCCTGATGACTTCCGCCGGGTTCTCCGGCGCGTATTCACGCAGCAGCCACTCCATCTCCGCCAGTGTCGTGGCGGGACAGGGCACGGGGATGCAGCGCGATTACGACTACCATTCGGCGGTGCACCTGTCGGACCTTGAGGACGCGGCCAGCATCGGGCGGCATGCGGGCGAACGCACGGTCGCGCGCCTCAACCCCGTGCGGCCGCGCACGGGGCGGATGCCCATCGTGCTGGACCCGCGCATTTCCACCAGCATGCTTGGCCACCTGTCAGGCGCCATCAATGGCATTTCGATCGCCCGTGGCACCTCGTTCCTCAAGGACCGCATGGGCCAGCGGATCATGGATGCGGGCATCACCATCATCGACGATCCCCTGCGTGTCCGGGGCCTGGGCGCGCACCCGTTCGACGGCGAAGGCATGCAGACAGAACCACTGACGATCGTGCACGGCGGGATGCTGCAGGCATGGGCGCTCGACGCGCGCAGCGCGCGGCAACTGGGGCTGGTCTCCAACGGCTGCGCCAGCAGGGGCGCGTCGTCACCGCCTTCGCCCTCTCTGGGAAATCTGTACATGCAGCCCGGCGCGGTCACGCCGCAGGCGCTGATGGCGGATATCAGGGAGGGGATCTACATCACCGAACTGATGGGATCGGCCATCAACGGCATTACCGGGGATTACAGCCGTGGGGCCGCCGGGTTCATGATCCGTGACGGGCAACTGGCGGAACCGGTGGCGGAACTGACGGTGGCGGGCAACCTGGTGGACATGTTCGCACGCATGCAGCCCGCCAATGACCTGCAGTTCCGCCGCGCCACCAACGCCCCGACCGTGCGGATTGATGACATGATGATTGCGGGCGCATGAATTGTGCGTCAGGGGACGCGATAATGTCCCCTGCCCCCTGTTTATCGACGGATAAATCCCCATATTGAAATAAACCACGGTTCCGTCGGCAGTCGTCGGGATCGCCTTATCGCAGGATACCAGATACCCTGACGCAGATGAAACAGACCCTTTCGCGACCGATGCTCCGTAAACGCATCACCCTGAGCCTGGGCGCCGCGCTTGCGGCCCTTCCGCTGCTCGTCCACCCGGTGGCCGCTGACGCACGCGCCGGTGGCGGCATGTCGATGGGCAGCAGGGGGTCGCGTACCTACAGCGCGCCCCCACGCACGGCCACGGCCCCCTATGGCGCAACCCCGTTCCAGCAGACCATGACGCCACGCAGCAGCCCGTCCGCGCCCTATGGTGCGGCCACGCGCATGCCCTATGGCGCGGGTGCGGCAGCGATGATGGGACGGCCCCGCCATCCCTTCCTCAGCGGCTTTGCCGGTGGGCTGCTTGGCGCGGGCCTGTTCGGCATGGTCTTCGGCCATGGCATGTTCGGTCATGGCATGGGCGGCAGCGGGATCCTCGGCCTGCTGATCCAGCTCCTGCTGGTGTTCTTCGTGGTCCGCTGGCTGATCCGCCGCTTTGCGGGACAGGGGGGCGCCTCCTCCGGCCTGCCGGGACTGTCCAGCCTGACAGGCGGCAACGCGGCCCCGCCGCAGCCGGTGGTGGGCGCGGGCACGCAGCAGCTTGCCCTGACGGCGGCGGATTACCAGGCGTTCCAGCAGGCGCTGATCAACATCCAGACCGCGTGGAGCCAGCAGAACCTTGGCGCACTGCAGCAGATGGCCACGCCGGAGATGGTCAATTACTTCAACCGTCAGTTGACCGAGCTTGCCAGCCGTGGCGCACGCAATATCGTGTCCGACGTGCGGTTTGAAAACGGCGACCTGACGGAAAGCTGGCGGGAAGGCGGCATGGATTTCGCCACGGTGGCCATGCGCTATTCGCTGATCGACATGACCACCGACACGATGGGCCATGTCATCGACGGCAGTTCCACCGAACGCCAGACGGTGACGGAACTGTGGACGTTCGAGCGCAGTTCCCGCGGCGGCACATGGCTGCTGTCCGCCATCCAGCAGGCGGCGCGCTGATCCGCGACACAACAGAAGAAGGGTGGCCCGGCAGATGTCGGGCCACCCTTTTTTTATGCGCCGGACCCGCCAGCCCATCGCCAAACAGATAAAGGTTTTTGGGGCCGCCCTTTGATCGAAAAAGGCGGCGTGTTTCGGATCAGATCCGCACGAGGCTCAGCACATACAGGATCATCGCGAGCGCCCCCAGAGTCAGGGCGACGCCATAGATGCGGCCCTTGTGACGGCGGGCATATTCCTCGGCCGGGGTACGGGCCACAGGGGCATTATCCGATGACATTGCAATATCCCTTCTTGGATGGTGGCACGCCCGGCGCGCCAGCCCTCACTGCATGACCAGGAAATGGTCCGCCAGCATGCCGCAGAACAGCAGGAACAGATAAGCCAGCGAATAACGGAACGCCTTGCGCGCGGGCAGGTCACCCGTCTGGCTGACGCCCTGCGCATCCTGCTGGTCCCGCAGGACGCCGATAGCGCGATAGATGAAGCCCAGCCCAAGGACGGTTGCCGTCGCCGTATAGAGCCAGCCGGCAAGATGCATCACCGACGGCACCAGCGTCACGGCCATCAGGATGATGGTGTACCACAGGATCTGCCAGCGCGTGTGACGCGCACCACGAACGACCGGCAGCATGGGAATGCCCGCCCGCCCGTAATCCTTGCACGCATACAGCGACAGCGACCAGAAATGCGGCGGCGTCCACAGGAAGATGATGCCGAACATGACGATCGGCAGCACCGTCAGCGACCCGGTCGCTGCCGCCCAACCGATCATGGGCGGGAACGCCCCCGCCGCACCGCCAATGACGATGTTCTGCGGTGTGGAGCGCTTCAGCCACATCGTATAGACAACGGCGTAGAAGAAGATCGAAAACGCAAGGATACCGGCGGCCAGCGCATTCGTCGCCAGCCACATCAGGATGACCGACGCCACCGACAGGCCGATGCCAAAGCCCAGCACCTCGTCCGGGCGCATGCGGCCATCGGGAATGGGCCGCGTGGCCGTGCGCTTCATCACCGCGTCGATATCGCGGTCGTACCACATGTTGATCGCACCCGCCGCACCCGACGCCATGCAGATGCACAGGATGCTGATGGCCGCGATCACGGGGTTCAGGTGCCCGGGCGCCATGGCAAGGCCCGCCGCCCCCGTAAAGACCACAAGGGAAATGACCCGGGGCTTGAGCAGCACGAACCAGTCGCGCGCCTGCGTCCCGACGAGTTCAACCGGATAGGCCGGGCTGTCCTGGACCGATGCGACCGAACCACTCATGCCCTGTTCCCCCTCTCCATGCTGACGGGCGAAGGCAGCGTCCATTCCAGCGTCCGCGCGCCTTCGCCCCAGTAATTGGCGGCGATATGCCCACGCCCCCGCATGCAGGTTGCGGCGACCACCCCGGCGAAGACAAGGATGGATGCCCCCATCAGCATCGCCCCGGCCATGGCCAGCGTTCCCTGATGCGCCATCAGCGATACGATGGTACCTGCCGCCGTCAGGACGAAATGGACATACCCGGCAAGGCGCGGGGCGACATGGCCGCTCATCTTGCCCACCCAGTAATAGAAACCGGCGAAAGTGGCGAACACGGCGGCAAACACGGTGGCCGCATGCACGTCCCCCATGCCACCGGGCAGCAGCGCCATGACGCCACCCGCCACCAGCAGCACGGCACACCCTGCGGCCCACGCCATCGGCAGGCTGGCGCGCACCCGCCCGGCCATGGCCGTCGCCACCCAGGCACACAGTACCATGGCGACAGGGACCAGGATCACCAGCAGTTCGGCCGCCGTGTGATATCCGTCGGATGCGCCGGGCCCGCCATTGAACAGGTCATGCGTCCAGACGGCGCCGCCCCCCACGGACATGACCGTCAGCGCCCCCACCACCTGCATGCGCCCGCGCAGGGGCACGCCGCAGAACGTCTCCACCACCTGGCTGACGATCCCGATGGAAGGCAGCAGCAGCAGGGCCATTTCCGGCCCGGCAAAGGCGCGCAGGACCGTGTCGAGACGTGCGAAGACATCGCCCCCGTCCAGCACGGCGCGCGTCAGCGCACCGGCCAGCACGGGCACGACCATGACCAGCATCATCGCGGTGAGCGCCTGCGCCCACACGAACACCGGCATGTCGCGCAGGCGCATGTCCGGCGCGCGCATGTTCAGGACCGAGGCCACCATGTTGATGGCCATCCCCAGCATGCCCACGCACCACAGCAGCAGGGCCGCGATCGAGATGGCAGGCGCGGTCACGACCGACAGGCCCAGCAGCGCGAGCACGAAGCTGCCGCCGACGGCAAGCCAGCACAGGGTATTGAGACGGGGGAACGCCATGTCCCGCGCGCCGGTCAGCAACGGCACGAACCAGTTGCCGAACCCGCCGAACAGGGCCGGCAGCGCGCAGAAGAAGACCATCATCATGCCATGGCGCGTGGCGATGCGTTCCCACATGCCATCGGCGTCCCCGCCGCCCCACCGTGCCAGCAGGTCATGCGGCAGAAGTCCCGCCTGCAGCGCGACGGCAAGCATGCCGCCCACGGCCCCCGCAACGACGGCAAGGGACAGATACAGGGTTCCAACATGGCGATGGCCGCCCGAACCCGCCCGCGCCCCGGCAGTCCCGGTGGGCGAAGCCGCGCCCGCGCCATCGATCCGATCCTGACCGACTGTTGGCATATGTATCTACTCCCCTTGTGACGCGGGGATTGCGCCACGGCCCTGATATAGCATTTCAGGCGGCAATATATCCCGGCATATCCGTAAAAACGACCCCGTGAGCGGGCATGTCGGTCGCGGGAATGTCATTACAGCCCTGCCGTCAGGACAGGGCTGCGCATGGAAAGTGCCGGATGCGGGTGGCTTCAGGCCACCAGCGATTCACTGCTGTCGTCCAGCCGGTCGAGCGTCACCAGCGTGAACAGGCCCGCGGGCGGCACCGGGCGGATGGTCGCGCGGGCCAGGTCCTCCGGCGGGAGCAGCCCCTCGATCGCGAAATCCGGGTGCCAGCCCAGCGAGCGCGAGGCCCGCGCCATGCCACGTTCGACCGCAAGGCGCACGCCACCGGTGGCAAGGAAATGGTTGACGAACAGGATGTGCCCGCCCGGCTTGACCACGCGCTTGAGTTCACTCAGCAGGCGGCGCGGATGCGGCACGACGGAGGCCACGAACATCGCCACGGCGATATCGAACGACGCGTCGGGGAATTTCGTCTCCTCCGCGTCCATTTCCAGAAGCGCGTCGACATTCGACAGGTGCAGCTTCTTCACGCGCCCACGCGCACGCTCCAGCATGTCTTCTGACAGGTCGATGCCGGTAATCTGCTTGTCGCGGCGGTAATAGGGCAGCGCAAGGCCGGTCCCGACCCCGACCTCCAGCACCTTCCTGCCGGGCAGGGCGTTCACCGCCTCCACCGCGCGCTTGCGCGCAAGGGCGGAGACCCCCCCGAACAGCGCGTCATACACCGCCGCCCACCGGCGATAGGCCACCTTGACCGCATCGGCGTCCAGGGCGGAACGCGGAGAAGGAATCTCGACCACCTTCTCGGCGGTGGAATCACGCAGAACGTCACTCATCAGATGGTACCTGCCCCTTCGATGCAAACCGTCTTCAGGGTCCGGCCCTGCCGTTGCGCGTCTGGCATAATCAAACCTGTCCCGTTCTGCTGCATTAGATTCCCATTATGTATCCCGGGACTGCTGCCCGGAATATTCCCCTGTGCAATGACGCCAGATGGCATGTGTCACGGCGATTGCACGCAACGGCATAGCATTTTCATACGCCTGCCGATACGGCCCCTGCCGCATTCCCGTCTCACCTCATCCCCTGCCGTGGCCAAGGCTGGCGATGATGCAGTCCCACAGCATGGAGGCGGTATTGACGCCATCGAAACGGTCGATTTCCTGCAACCCCGTGGGCGAAGTCACATTGATTTCCGTCAACCAGTCGCCAATCACGTCGATCCCCACGAAAATCAGCCCCTGTTCACGCAGCAGCGGCCCGATCGTGGCGCAGATCTCATGGTCACGCGCGCTCAGGGTGGCCTTCACCGCGCGTCCGCCGACATGCATGTTCGACCGCGCCTCCCCCTCGGCGGGGACACGGTCGATCGCGCCGATCGGCTGCCCGTCCGCCAGGATGATCCGCTTGTCGCCCTGCCGCACGGCGGGTTCATAGCGCTGGATCATCAGGGGTTCGCGTGAACGGGCGAAGTGCATCTCCAGCAGGGAATTGAGGTTGGGGTCGTCCTCGCGGATGCGAAAGACGCCTGCGCCGCCATTGCCGAACAGCGGCTTGACGATGATGTCGCGCCACCTGGCGCGGAAATCACGGATGGCGCGCACGTCCCATGTCACCAGCGTGGGCGGCATCAGGTCGGGATAATGCGTCACCAGCAGCTTTTCGGGCGCGTTGCGCACGGATGCGGGATCATTGACCACCAGCGCACGCCCCGGCCCGACGCCATGGACATGCTCGAGCATGTGCGTCGCGGTGATGTAGGCCATGTCGAACGGCGGGTCCTGGCGCATCAGGATCACATCCATGCTCCCAAGGTCGAGGACATGTTCCTCCCCCCAGGTCGCATGCGCACCCGCGACGCGCTGCACCTGCACGCGCCGCGCCCGTGCGACAAGCCGTTCGAGCCGCGTCCCCTCCGGCGAGATGCGCCCCTCGCTCAGGGTCATCGTCTCCACCTGGTAGACATAGAGTTCGTAGCCCCGGGCCTGCGCCTCAAGCATCAGGGCGAAGGTCGAATCGCCGTTGATGTCTATGGCACCAAGCGGGTCCATCTGGACCGCTATCTTCAGTGGGCGCGACATGGGTGGGCCTCCGGACGGGCTGCGGGACGGATACTCCGACCGTGTAATAATACGAAATACCGTTCTTGAAAAACGTCATAATGTGTAAGGCGTGCCACGGCCAGCATCCACGATGCGTTTTTCACCCCTGCCCCGCCGTTGCCGGCGGGTAGGAAATGGCCATGACCTCCAGCATTTCATCACCGCGTGGCGTCACCAGCCGCACCTCGTCACCGACGCGCGCACGCATCAGGGCGCGCGCCACGGGGGAGACGAGGCTGATTTCCCCGCGCACGGTATCCGCCTCGTCCACGCCCATGATGGTAACGACGCGCGTTTCGTCGCGTTCGGTGGCATAGGTGACGGTCGCGCCGAAAAAGACCCGGTCACGCCGGGGCTGCTGCGCGGGGTCCACGACAATCGCCTTTTCGATGCGTTTCGTCAGGAAGCGGACCCTGCGGTCGATTTCACGCAGGCGCTTCTTGCCATACAGGTAGTCGCCATTTTCGGACCGGTCGCCATTGCCCGCCGCCCATGACACGATCTCCACGATGCGGGGACGTTCGTCACGCAGGAGGGTGTTGAGTTCACCGCGCAGCGCCTCCATCCCGGCAGGGGAGATATAGCGCGCAAGCTCCGCGCCCTGCCCGCTTCCCTGCCCGGCCCCTGCCGGTGCGCGCGTCAGCATGTGGCGACGGTCATGCGCACATGTCCTTCCAGCTTCCCGCCGGGGGGCAGCACATGTATGCCGCCATCCTCCACACCGGGACGGTTGAACGCGTCATTCATGTTGGAGGCCGGTTCCACCGCGATGAAAGGCTGGCCCGGCGGGGTATAGAGGACAAGGTGGCGGAAGATGTCGCTCGCCTCCATCGTCAGCGACATGCCAAGGCGCGGCCAGCGCAGGAAGGCGCTGCGTGTCCACCCGGCATAGCAGTTGTCGATGGCGGCCCCGCCCACATCGCGCATCTTCTCGAACGACCAGTCGCCCTGCGCCGGGACGCGCAGCGAGGGCAGGTGGTCATCGTCGCTGGTCCAGACGGACTGCGCCGAAAATCCCAGCCGCAGGCCGTTATGGCGCGGGAAGTAGGGATGGAAGCCCAGCCCCACCGGCTGGTCGCGCGTATCGGTATTTTCGATCATCATGCCGATCGACAGGCCACATTCGCGCAGGTCGAACCGCAGCAGCGCGCGATAGGCGAACGGCCATTGGGCGACCGGGTCGCCGGGCGGTTCGTGGTCGAGTTCCAGCGTCGCGCTGTCATCGGCCAGCAGGTCGAGCCGCCAGCGCCGTTCCCAGCCATTGCCATGCAGGACGTTGTCCTCGCCCACGAAATTCGGAGCCAGCTGGTACTCCTGCCCCTCGAAACCGAAGCGGCCATGGGCGATGCGGTTTGAAAACGGCACGAGGGGATATCCCCCCACCGCGCGTCCGCGCTGCGCCACAAGGTGCGGGTCCGCCACGGGATGAAGGAACGACATGCCGCCGCGCCGCCAGTAGGCGATCGCCCCGCCCACGTCGGGCAGCAGGCCCAGACGTGCCTCGCCCGCCTTCAGTTCGATCATCCCGGCTCCCCCTGCTGCTGCCATCCGGAATGATCCTGCCCGTTTTTCGCGCGCACGAAAAGCCATGGCCCATCGCACGGGCGCGCACGCCGTGGTACGTCAGCGCCCCTTGCGGCGGCCACCCCCGCGCCGGGCATCGGGATCGTATCCCCCGCCCCCGGGGCCAAGTGGCTGTGGCGTGCGGCTGCGCCGGGCGTCGGCACGGGCGTTGCTGCCCGCGCGCCCGGCCATGGACTGCGCGACAGGCGGTGGCTCCAGGCCGAGTTCGACCGCCTCAAGCCTGCGGATCTCGTCACGCAGGCGGGCCGCCGTCTCGAACTCCAGGTCGGCAGAGGCCGCGCGCATGCGTTTTTCAAGGTCGGCAATCGCCCCCTTGAGGTCCTTGCCCACCATGTCCTTGATATCCCCCTCCGGCGTGGGGGACACGGTCACGTAATCCTGTTCGAAGACGGAGGACAGGACCTCGCCGATATGCTTGCGCACCGAACGCGGGGTGATGCCGTGTTCCTCGTTCCACAGGGTCTGCTTTTCACGCCTGCGCGCCGTCTCCTCGATGGCGTAGGCAAGGCTGTCGGTCATCTTGTCCGCATACAGCAGCACGCGTCCGTCCACGTTACGCGCGGCGCGGCCGATCGTCTGGATCAGCGAGGTGCGCGAACGCAGGAACCCTTCCTTGTCCGCGTCCAGTATGGCGACAAGCGAACATTCGGGGATATCCAGCCCCTCACGCAGCAGGTTGATGCCGATCAGAACGTCGAACGCCCCGAGGCGCAGGTCGCGGATGATCTCGATCCGCTCCAGCGTATCGACGTCGGAATGCAGGTAGCGCACCTTGATCCCGGCCTCGTTCATGTATTCGGTCAGGTCTTCGGCCATGCGCTTGGTCAGGGTCGTCACCAGCACGCGGCCGCCATCGGCAATGGCCTGCCGGCATTCCGCCAGCAGGTCGTCCACCTGGTGGGCGACGGGCCGCATGTCGGTCACCGGGTCGATCAGGCCGGTCGGGCGGATCACCTGCTCGGCGAACACGCCGCCCGTGCGCTGCAGTTCCCACGGACCCGGCGTTGCGCTGACGAAGATGCTCTGCGGGCGGAAAGCGTCCCATTCGCCGAATTTCAGCGGCCGGTTGTCAAGGCAGGACGGCAGGCGGAATCCGAATTCCGCCAGCACCGACTTGCGCGCATAGTCCCCGCGTTCCATGCCGCCGATCTGCGGCACGGTCACATGGCTTTCATCGACGATCAGCAGCGCATCTTCGGGCAGGTATTCGAACAGGGTCGGCGGCGGCTCCCCCGGCTTGCGCCCCGACAGGTAGCGTGAATAGTTCTCGATCCCCTTGCACACGCCGGTCGTCTCGATCATTTCGAGGTCGAAGGTCGTGCGCTGCTGCAACCGCTCCGCCTCCAGCAGCTTGCCTTCCTTCGTCAGGTGCTCAAGCTGCGCGCGCAGTTCGGCCTTGATGCCCGTGACCGCCTGATTGAGCGTCGGGCGCGGCGTGACGTAATGGCTGTTGGCGTAGATGCTGATTTCCTGCAGGTCGGCGGTCTTGTCACCGGTCAGCGGATCGAACTCGATGATCTCGTCGATCTCGTCGCCAAACAGGGTGACGCGCCAGGCCCGGTCCTCGTTCTGGACGGGGAAGATGTCCACGCTTTCGCCGCGCACGCGGAAGGTGCCGCGCTGGAACCCTGCATCATTGCGGCGATACTGCAGTTCCACCAGCGCCTTGACCAACTGGTCGCGATCGATCGAGCCGCCGCTTTCCAGCCGCACGACCATGCGCGAATACGTCTCGACCGAGCCGATACCATAGATGCACGAGACCGAGGCGACGATGATGACATCGTTGCGCTCCAGCAGCGCCTGCGTCGCGGCATGGCGCATGCGGTCGATCTGCTCGTTGATCTGGCTGTCTTTTTCAATATAGGTGTCGGAGCGCGGGACATACGCTTCGGGCTGGTAGTAATCGTAGTAGCTGACGAAATATTCCACCGCGTTGTCGGGGAAGAATTCCTTCATCTCCGCGTAAAGCTGCGCGGCCAGCGTCTTGTTCGGCGCAAGGACAAGCGTGGGTTTCTGCGTCGCCTCGATCACCTTGGCCATGGTGAAGGTCTTGCCCGACCCGGTCACCCCAAGCAGGACCTGGTCACGTTCCCCCGCCTCGACGCCTGCGACGAGCTCACCGATCGCCGTGGGCTGGTCGCCCGCCGGTTCGTAAGGGGAGTGGATCTTGAACTGCCGGGTCTTGGGCTTGGCGGCCTGACGTTCGGGCTGGAAGGTGACCGGGGGTTCGATCCGGTCGGTAATGCGTTTTTTCTTGCGCGGTGCTGCTGCCATGATGTGTTGACAGTGGGGAGCAACGGCGGCGGACGCAAGGGCGACGGGCAAAGATATTGCCCCTTTTCACCCCCGCATCGCCTCCCGCGCCACGGGATGTCAGTCGCCCAGCGGCGGAGGCACGCGCGCCTCGCTCACGGCGGCGGCCTGGCGCTGCGCAAGTTTCGCGCTGTCGAAATCCTCGATCATTTCCTGGAACAGGCGATACCAGTTCAGCCGCGCCCTGAGCCGCAGGAACACACTGCCCAGCCCGATGGCCGAACGGTCCACCAGCACGAACGGGCGCGGAGGCCGCACGCCGCCGGTGCGTTTCAGCCCGGCATAGACCTTCTCCGCCACCACGCGGCCATATTGCGGGTCGTTATCCTCCTGAATGGCGCGCACGCGGTCCTGCATCAGCGGTTCATAGATGAAGCGCGCCCATTCATTGAGCACGCGCATCGTCTCACGCGACATGTTGGTAAAGCCCCACCCCTGATAGGCGTGATAGGCCAGGTCCTCGTCATTGGTCTGCAGGGCGCGGTACAGGTCGATGATCCCCTGCACGAAGGACGCGGGGAAGATGCGGATCGCCCCGAAATCCAGCAGGTTGATGCCGTAATCGTCGCGCACGGTGAAATTGCCCATGTGCGGGTCGCCATGGATGACGCCATAGCGGTAGAGCGGGATATACCAGGCATGGAACAGCGAACGCGCCATCATGTTGCGCTGTTCCTGGTCCGGGTTGGCGTCGAGCACCTTCTGGATGCCGCGCCCGTTGACCCATTCCATCGTCAGCAGCCGCTTCGTGCACAGCGGCTCGATCGGGGCGGGCACCGTGACATCCGGCGAGTTGGCGAGCATGAGGTGATACAGCCGCATGTTCGCGGCCTCACGCGTGTAGTCGAGTTCCTCGTAGAGCCGCGCCTCAAGCTCCTCGAGCACGTCATCCTGCTGGATCGTGCTGTCGATGCGGTAGAACAGGCCGACCGCCATGCGGAACTGGCGCAGGTCGGATTCGACCGTGGCCTTCATGTCCGGATACTGCAGCTTGCACGCAACCACCCGCCCGTCGGGCAGCACGGCGCGATGCACCTGCCCAAGGCTGGCCGCGGCCGAGGCCTCCCGCCCGAAGCTGCGGAAATTGCGCTCCCAGTTGGGGCCAAGCTCGCTGGCCATGCGGCGGCGCACGAAGTTCCATCCCATCGGCGGGGCATTGGCCTGCAGCTGCGCCAGTTCGGTCGCATATTCTTCCGGCAGGGCGCCGGGGATGGTGGACAGAAGCTGCGCGCCCTTCATCAGCGGCCCCTTCAGCCCGCCCAGCGCGGTCTTCAGGTCGCCCGCATGCATCACCTTGTCAGAGCGGAAGCCCATCTTGTGCCCGGCGATCCGGGCCGCGATTCCCCCCATCGTGCCGGAGGTACGGACCATGCGGCGGAATTCGCCAAACAGTCCGCTGTTATCGAGATCCCGTTCTTGCGCCACGTCAGATACGCTCCAGTTCATCAATAAATCCGGCGATCACATCGAGCCCCCGGTTCCAGAAACCGGGGTCCGCCGCATCCAGCCCGAAGGGCGCCAGCAGTTCGCGATGCCGCTTTGTCCCGCCCGCGCGCAGCATATCCAGATACTTGTCCTGAAAACCCGGATGCCCGGACTGGAAGACATCATACAGCGCGTTCACCAGGCAGTCACCAAACGCATAGGCATACACATAGAACGGCGAATGGATGAAATGCGGCACGTATGTCCAGTAAACATCGTAATCAGGCGTAAATTCGAACGCCGGGCCAAGGCTTTCGGCCTGCGTCTCGCGCCAGATCTCGCCAATGCGCTCAGGCAGCAGTTCGCCCGAACGCCGCTCCTCATGGACCAGCGTCTCGAACCGGTAGAACGCGATCTGGCGCACGACGGTGTTGAGCATGTCCTCCACCTTCGCCGCCAGCATCAGGCGACGGCGCGTGGGGTCCTTCTGCGCATCGAGCAGCGCGCGGAAGGTCAGCATCTCGCCGAACACGCTGGCCGTTTCCGCCAGCGTCAGCGGCGTGCCCGACATCAGGTAGCCCTGCGCACCGGCCAGCACCTGATGCACCCCATGGCCGAGTTCATGCGCCAGCGTCATCACGTCACGCGTGCGCCCGCGATAGTTGAGCAGGAGATAGGGATGCACCGACGGCACGGTCGGGTGCGCGAACGCGCCGGACGCCTTGCCCGGCACCGGCGGCGCGTCGATCCACGCATTGTCGAAGAACCGGCGGCCGATTTCCCCCATGCGCGGGTCAAACCCCTCATACGCGCCAAGCACCTGCGCCGTGGCGTCGGCCCACGGGATCAGCGGTTCGTCCTGCGTCGTCAGCGGGGCGTTGCGGTCCCAGTACTGGAGCTTTCCCACACCCAGCCATTTCGCCTTGAGCGCGTAATAGCGGTGCGACAGGCGCGGATAGGAGGCGGTGACGGCCTGCACCAGCGCATCGACGACCTCGTCCTCCACCATGTTGGCGCAGTTGCGCGCGGAGGTCGGGCGCGGGTAATGGCGCAGCGTGTCGGTGATGGCCTTGTCCTTGGCCAGCGTGTTCGTCACCAGGGAGAACAGGCGGATGCGCTCCTGCAATGTCTCCCCCACCGCCTTCGCCGCCTTCATGCGGGCAAGGCGGTCTGGCGAGGACATGCGGTCGAGCGCCGAGCCAAGCGTCATCTCCTCCCCATCGAGCGGCACGCGCAGGCTGGCCATCGTCTCGTCGAACAGGCGGTTCCACGCCGCCGCCCCGGTGACGGATTTTTCATGCAGGACGGATTCGACCTCGTCAGACAACTGGTACGGGCGGAACACGCGCAGGTCGCGGATGAACGGCGCCCAGTGCGCCAGCGCCGGGTCGGCCATCTGGCGCGCCAGCACATCGTCGGGGATGCGGTTCATCTCCAGCGTGAAGAACAGGAGGTGGGTGGAAATCGCCGTCAGGCGCTCGTTCACCGACTGGCTGAAGCGCGCGATCTTCGCATCCGACGAATTGGCCGCGAACAGAAGCTGCGCATAGGACGCTGCCCGGCCCAGCACCTCGTCGATGCGCTGGTATTCGACGATGGCCGACGCCACGGCCGCGCCATCGGCCTGCGCCAGGCGGCCGCGCCACGCATCGGCGAACGCACGCGAATCCGCGTCCGCCTGCTCAAGGTCTGTCTGGAGCTGCGGCGATTCGGGGCTTTCATACAGGTCGCGCAGGTCCCATCGCGGCAGGGTCCCGTCATGTGGCGGGACAACAGCCCCGTTCCCGTCAGCGGGAGAGGACACGCGCGCGCCGTGCGCGAAGGCATGGGGAAAATACAGATCGGACATCGGACCATTACCCGTCATCGCAACAGGCCCACGCGACACCGTCACACAGGCCCTGAGTTCCAGTGACGGGGAATCTAGTCCCTCTGCCCCGCCAGTGCGACCCCCTGATGCCACATTCCCCGAAAAGAGGCCCCCGAAACAGACGGGGCCGGGGTAAAAAATCCCCGGCCCCGTCATCAGTTTTACCAATGTTGCAAAATATGTGCGTCAGGCGCTGCGCGGCAGTTCGGCAGGGGCAAAGCCGATGACCTTCGCATATTCGCGCGGCACGACATGCCAGAAGCGCGGCAGCACCTTGTCCCAGTTATGCAGCAGCAGTTCGGCATAGCGGCTGCTCGTCTCGCGCACATGGGTTTCCACCTGCTCACGCAGCGCGGCCTCCCATTTCGGGTCGCTCACCCGGTTCCATGTCAGGGTGTCGGGGTTGACCCGCTCCTCGAACGTGCCGCTGGCGTCATAGACGAAGGCCATGCCGCCGGTGAAGCCCGCGCCGAAATTGTCCCCGATCTCGCCAAGGATCACCACAAGCCCGCCGGTCATGTATTCACACCCGTTGGAGCCGCAGCCCTCCACCACGCCAATCGCGCCGGAATTGCGCACGGCAAAGCGTTCGCCCGCCTGCCCCGCCGCATACAGCGCGCCCGCCGTCGCACCATACAGCACGGTATTGCCGATGATGGCGTTTTCGTTGGACACGAGGTTCGACGAAGGCGACTGCCGCACGATGATCGTCGCCCCCGACAGCCCCTTGCCGACATAGTCGTTGGCATCGCCCAGCACCTCGAGCTTCAGACCCTGCACCGCGAACGCGCCCAGCGACTGCCCCGCCGAACCGCGCAGGCGCACCGTCAGGTGGCCGGGCACCAGCTTGTCCATGCCGAACTGCCGCACGATCAGCGACGAGATGCGCGTGCCGATCGCACGATGCGTGTTCTGCACGTTGTACTGCAACTGCATCTTCTCCCCATGGTCGAACAGGGGGCGTGCATCGGCGATCATCTGCGCATCGAGCGTCTCGGGCACCTCGTTTCGGCCCTCACGCGTGCAGTAGCGCGCATGCGGCCCCGGATCGGCCTGCGCGAGCAGGGAGTTGAGGTCGAGGTCGTCGAGGTAGTCCGCGCCACGCAGCACCTGATGCAGCAGGTCGGTGCGGCCGATCACCTCGTTGAGTGTCGCAAAGCCCAGCGAGGCGAGGATGTTGCGCACGTCCTCGGCAATGAAGGAGAACAGGTTGATGACCTTCTCCGGCGTGCCTTCGAACTTCTTGCGCAGTTCGTCATCCTGCGTGCACACGCCCACGGGGCAGGTGTTGGAATGGCACTGGCGCACCATGATGCAGCCCATCGCGACAAGGCTTGCGGTGCCGATGCCGAATTCCTCCGCCCCCAGCATGGCGGCGATCACCACGTCACGCCCGGTCTTCAGCCCGCCATCGGTGCGCAGCTTCACCCGGTGGCGCAGGCGGTTGAGCATCAGCACCTGATGCGCCTCCGCCAAGCCAAGTTCCCACGGCATGCCGGCATACTTGACCGAAGACTGCGGGCTTGCGCCCGTGCCGCCGGAATGACCCGAAATCAGGATCGCATCCGCCTTCGCCTTCGCCACGCCGGCGGCGATCGTGCCGATGCCCGAACGCGCGACCAGCTTCACGGTCACGGTGGCCTCGGGGTTGATCTGCTTGAGGTCGTAGATCAGCTGCGCCAGATCCTCGATGGAGTAGATGTCATGGTGCGGCGGGGGCGAGATCAGCGTCACCCCCGGCGTCGCATGACGCAGCTTCGCGATCAGGCCCGTCACCTTGAAGCCGGGAAGCTGCCCGCCCTCGCCCGGTTTCGCGCCCTGCGCCATCTTGATCTCGATCTCGCGGCAGTCATTGAGGTACTGCGCGGTCACACCGAACCGGCCCGAGGCGATCTGCTTGATCGCGGAGGACGCATTGTCGCCATTGGCGCGCGGTTTCGCGCGGGCGGGGTCTTCGCCGCCCTCGCCCGAATCCGACTTCGCGCCGATGCGGTTCATCGCGATCGACAGCGTCTCGTGCGCTTCGGGGCTGAGCGCGCCAAGCGAGATGCCCGGCGCGATCAGGCGCTTGCGCAGTTCGGTGATGCTTTCGACCGATTCCACGGGAATGGGCGTGCGCCCGCCACGGAAGTCGAGCAGGTCGCGCAGCGCCACCGGCGGCTGGCGGCGCACCGCATCGGCATAGCGCTGGTAGATGGAAAAGCTGTCGGTCGCGACAGCCGTCTGCAGCATGTGGATCAGCGTGCCGTCAAAGGCATGCACCTCGCCCGTGCGGCGCAGCTTGTAGCGGCCCCCGACCGGCAGGGATTCGATCTGCCGATCCCATGCCTTTTCATGGAAGCTGAGCACATTGCGCGCGATGCCAAGCAGGCCGATACCCGAAATGCGCGAGGGCATGCCGGGGAAGAATTCCGCCGTCAGCGCGCGCGACAGGCCGATCGCCTCGAAATTGTAGCCGCCGCGATAGGCCGAAACCACGGAGATGCCCATCTTGGACATGATCTTCAGCAGGCCCTTGTTCACCGCCTTGCGGCAACGCTCCACCGCGTCAACCAGCGACAGGTCGCCAAATAGGCCGCGACGGTGGCGATCGGCAATGCTTTCCTGCGCCAGGTACGGGTTGATGGTCGTCGCGCCCACCCCGATCGTCACCGCGATGGCATGGACGTCCAGCGCATCGGCCGAACGCACGTTGAGCGAGGTGAAGGTCCGCAGCGACTGCCGCACGAGATGCGTATGCACCGCCGCCGTCGCAAGGATCATGGGGATGTAGGCGCGCTCGGCCGACTGGTGCTCGTCCGTCAGGAAGACATGGGTGCAGCCACGGCGGACATGGTCCTCGGCCTCCGTGCGGATGCGCGCGATGGCCTCGCGCAGGCCGGATTCCCCGTCGGCGGCGGGGAAGGTGCAGTCGATGACGCACGCATTCTCGCCACAGAACTCCCGCAGGGCCTTGAACTCACCCGTGGTCAGGACCGGGCTGGGAAGCTGGAGCAGGTCGCACTGCGTCTCGCTTTCCTCAAGGATGTTGCCAAGGTTGCCCAGACGCGTCACGAGGCTCATCACCCGCGTCTCGCGCAGGCTGTCGATGGGCGGGTTGGTCACCTGGCTGAACGCCTGGCGGAAATAGTGCGCAAGCCCGCGATAGCGCGTGGACAGCACCGCAAGCGGCGTGTCGTCGCCCATCGAGCCGATGGCTTCGGCCGCATTCTCGACCATCGGCTGGAGGATCGCCTCGAGTTCCTCAAGCGTGGTGCCGACCGCAAGCTGGCGACGGCGCAGGTTTTCGCCCTGGTAGAGGCTGATTTCCCCGCTGTTGGTGCGCACAAGGCAGGAGATGTCGCGCGTGCGCTTCACCCAGCCTGCGAAATCCTGCCGCGCGGAGAGCAGGTCGAGCAACTGGTCGTTGTTGTAGAGCTTCGCTTCCTTCAGGTCGAGTGCGAGCGACTGCCCCGGCCCGAGGCGGCCACGGCTGACGATGTCGGCCTCGGGCACCTTGACCATCCCGGTCTCGGAGCCCACGATCAGCAGGCCGCCCGACGTCACGGTATAGCGCAGCGGACGCAGGCCGCTGCGGTCGAGGCCGGCCAGCATCCAGCGCCCGTCCGTCGCGCACAGCGCCGCCGGCCCGTCCCACGGTTCCATCACCGCGTTGCAGTAGGAATACATGTCCTTGTGCCGCTGCGGCATGGCGGAATTGCCGCCGACGCTGGCGGGCACCATCAGGCAGCGCGCCATCGGCGCGTCACGCCCGGCGAATGTCAGCAGTTCGAAGACGTTATCAAGGCACGCCGTATCCGACCCCTGCGCCTGCACCACGGGCTTGAGGTCGTCCATGTACGGGTCGAGCGCCGGGTCGGCCAGCCGCGTCTCGTGGCTTTTCATCCAGTTGACGTTGCCGGAGATGGTGTTGATCTCCCCGTTATGGGCAAGGCGGCGGAACGGCTGCGCCAGCTTCCATGTCGGGAAGGTGTTGGTGGAATAGCGCTGGTGATAGATCGCAAAGCGGCTGACGAAACGCGGGTCGAGCAGGTCGGGATAGAACTCCGTCAGGTGCTCGGCCAGGAACATGCCCTTGTAGATCAGCGACCGGCACGACAGGGAGCAGACATACAGGTCCACCTGGTTGGCGATCGCGCTTTTCTCGATCCGGCGGCGGATGACGTACAGGTCGCGCTCGAACGCGTCCTCTTCCGTGCCCGGCGTGTTGCGGATCAGGATCTGCTCGATCTCCGGACGGGTGGCGTTCGCCTTGTCCCCGATGCAGTCGGTGTTGATCGGCACCTGCCGCCAGCCATAGATCGCGTAACCGAAGGCGAGGATCTCGCTCTCGATGATCTGGCGGCAGCGTTCCTGGGCCGCGATGTCCGTCTTGGGCAGGAAGATCATGCCCACCGCGATCTGGCTGTCCACGCTGGCGTCGCCGCCGATATGGATCGCGTCGGCAAAGAAGTCCTGCGGGATTTCGACATGGATGCCCGCGCCATCGCCGGTCTTGCCATCGGCATCGACCGCGCCACGGTGCCACACCGCCTTCAGCGCCGCGATCCCGGCCTCCACCACGTCACGGCGCGGCTTGCCATCAAGGGCGGCGACCATGCCGACACCACAGGCGTCATGTTCCTGCGCGGGATCGTACAGGCCGGAAATCGCTTCGGCATTGTCGCGCCATTCGCGCACGAAATCCCCGTTCGCGGCCGTGTTGTGTGCTGTGTGCTGGTCCATTGTCATCACTCCGCCGCTTCGGCGCGCACGGCCGCCACGGTCTCAAGCCAGCGGTGCATCTGCGCCGCCGCGTCGCGTCCATCACGGATGGCCCACACCACAAGGCTGGCCCCGCGCACGATATCGCCTGCGGCGAACACGCCGGGCAGGCTGGTCATGAAGGTCTGCCGGTCCACCATCAGGGTGCCCCAGCGCGAAACCTGAAGGTCGGGCTGCCCCCACAGGGTCGGCAGCGGTTCGGGGTCGAAGCCCAGCGCCTTGACCACAAGGTCGGCCTCCAGCGTGAAGGCGCTGCCTTCCACCGGCTCCACCGACTGCCGCCCGCTGGCGTCGGGCAGGCCGAGCTTCATGCGCACGGCGCGCACGCCGGTCACGTGATCGTCGCCAAGGAAGGCCTCCGGCCCGGCAAGCCAGACGAACTCCACGCCTTCCTCCTCCGCGTTCTTCACCTCCCGGACGGAGCCGGGCATGTTCGCGCGGTCGCGGCGGTACAGGCACCTGACCGACCGCGCGCCCTGCCGGATGGCGGTGCGCACGCAGTCCATCGCGGTATCACCGCCGCCGATCACGACCACCGACTTGCCCGCGGCATTCAGCGCGCCGCTGTCATATTCCGCCACGCTGTCGCCAAGGGAGACGCGGTTCGATGCCGTCAGGTAATCCAGCGCGCGCACGATCCCGCCAAGCCCCGCGCCGGGGCCGCCGATATCACGCGACTTGTACACACCCGTCGCGATCAGCACCGCGTCATGGCGGTCGCGCAGCGTGGAGAATGCGATCGTGTCGTCATTATCCACGTCCCCCACCCCCTTGCCGAGGTGGAAGGTGACGCCAGAATCGACCAGCAGGCGATGGCGGCGCAGGACGATGTCCTTTTCCAGCTTGAAGCCGGGGATGCCATACATCATCAGCCCGCCGATGCGGTCATAGCGGTCATAGACATGGACCTGGAAACCCAGTTCGCGCAGCTGCACCGCGGCGGCAAGGCCACCGGGGCCGGCCCCGATGATGCCCACCGTCTGCGTGCGCTCGGTCACGGGCGTGACGGGCCTGACCCATCCCTGCTCGAACGCGGTGTCGGTGATGAAGCGTTCCACCGCGCCGATGGTCACGCTCTCGAACCCCGGCTCGATCACGCAGTTACCTTCGCACAGGCGGTCCTGCGGGCAGATGCGGCCGCAGATCTCGGGGAAGTTGTTGGTGGCGGAGGAGACTTCATAGGCTTCCTCCAGCCGTCCCGCCGCCGTCATCATCAGCCAGTCGGGGATGTTGTTGCCCAGGGGGCAGTGCACGGAACAGAACGGCACGCCGCACTGCGAACAGCGCGAGGACTGCGTCTGCGCCTGCTGGCGTGGCAGTTCGTCATAGATTTCATTGAAATCCCGGCGCCGTGACTCCGCAGGCCGCTTTTCGGGCTGCTCCTGCGCCACGGAGACGAATTTCAGCATGCGCTCTGCCATTGGCCTGCCCCTCGGGTCTGGAAAATCGGGTCTGGAAAGACATGCGGGCGCACCTCTGCGCACCCGCAGTGAGCCACACCTACGCAAGCCATGGCGCAAAGAAAAGACAGCATTGCTGACCTTCTTGCGAAAAAACGGCAAGATATCGCCAGATCCCCACAGATGGCGGCCCGTCAGCCGGGACGGAAACGCGCGAGGTACTGCGGGCCGACCACTTCGAGCGAAAGCGGGGCGATGCCCAGTTGCGCGAGGTCAGGCATCCCCGGCGCGACCACATTGTCGACATAGAGCATCGAGAGCTGGTCGCGCGTCAGCATCTTGCCGGGAAGGTGTTCCAGAAAGAACGCCTGCACACGCGCCACCACCGGCGGCACGGCAAGGATGCGGCGCGGATGGCCCGCCGTGTGCGCGATCCAGCGCACCAGTTCGTCCATCCGCCACACGCGCGGGCCGCCCAGTTCGAAGATGTCCCCCGCCATGCCCGTCCCTGCCCCGGCCCCCGTGCCGCGCGCAATGCGGCGAATCGCCTCCGCCACGTCCCCGACATAGACGGGCTGGAACCGCGTCGCCCCGCCATAGACCGGCATGACCGGCAGGTAGCGCGACATCGCGGCGAACATGTTGGTGAACCGGTCCTCCGCCCCGAAGATGATGGAGGGGCGGATGATCACCGCCTCCGCCATGTGGCGCGTGACCTCCACCTCCCCCATGCCCTTGCTGCGGCCATAGGCGGAAACGCTGTCGGGTGAGGCGCCAATGGCGGACATGTGCACCAGCGCCCCGACGCCCGCGGACGCGCACAGGCGCGCCACCCGCGCCGCGCCCTGCACATGCACCGCCTCGAAGCTGGCATGCCGCCCCGGGGCCAGGATCCCGACGAGGTTGACGACAAGGTCGCTGCCCTCGATGGCGGCGACACTCGAACGCTCGTCGAGGATGGAGGCATAGAGCGGGACGATCTGGCCCACATCGCCAAGCGGGCGCATCCCCGCCGCCCGGTCGGGCCGGCGCGAGGCGACGCGCACCACGTAGCCGTCGCGCGCAAGGTGGGCGACCACATGCCGCCCCACGAAGCCCGTACCGCCAAAGACCGTTGCGACCTTGCGAATATCCATCCGACATACCTCCCGTGGCTTGCGATCCCCTACCCGGACCTTGCGGGGACGATCATGGGCCAGCCCGGGGCCACATGCACGTCATTCCCGCGCGCGCACCCTGCGCCAAAAGGGCGGTTTTCCGCGGGGTTCACAAAAAAATATCCTTAAATTCAAAAAAATACGCACCCCCCTGTTGACCGGCGCGCCAAGCCGGACTAGAAACCGCCTCACACCACCCCGGCAACGGGGAGCCTCTGAGCCCAGATGGCGGAATTGGTAGACGCGCAGGTTTCAGGTACCTGTGGCCGCAAGGTCGTGGAAGTTCGAGTCTTCTTCTGGGCACCAGGATTTTTCCCAAGAAAAATCACGTCAAATCCTGCCGGGACATTCCCGGCAGGGATTTGTCCTTCCGATGCCTCCGGCTGGCTCCGGCCCCGCCCGATGTCCCAAATAGTTGGACGTTCGCATCAATCCCCCCTGTTCCCGATATGAATTTCGTGTAAACCGCGACACTGTTGACCCTGTCGGCATGAGGCCGCCTGGATGCTGACAGTGGCGCGGCGTGCCCTGTTTTCCGGTTTCTGTCGTCCCGGTCCGCCGGACATGCCCCTTGCCGCCTGTCGCCCCATGGCGCATGTCACGGACAGACACCGTTACGGAGCACGACCCGCAATGCCACAGACCACCGTCCCAGAGACCATCCATTTCCATCGTGGCGACCTGCCCGCCGATGTGAAATTCACGGGCGCGGTGGCCGTCGATACGGAAACGATGGGCCTCAACCCTCATCGTGACCGGCTGTGCCTCGTCCAGCTTTCGGGCGGGGACGGGCATGCCCATCTGGTACAGGTCCCGGCCCATGCGCGGGCGGCGGATTTCCCCAACCTGATCGCGGTGCTGACGGACCCGTCCGTGACGAAACTGATGCATTTCGCACGCTTTGACGTCGCCATCCTGCAATTCACCTTCGACATCACGGTCGCCCCGTGCATCTGCACCAAGATCGCGTCCAAGCTGGTGCGGACCTATACGGAACGGCACGGCCTGGCCCACCTGTGCCGCGAACTGCTGGGGGTGGAACTCAGCAAGCAGCAGCAGAGTTCCGACTGGGGGGCGCCAGACCTGACCCCCGAACAGATGGTCTATGCCGCATCGGACGTGCTTTACCTCCATGCGCTGTGGGCGCGGCTGGAGGCGCTGCTCGTGCGGGAGGGGCGGCGCGAACTGGCGCAGGCGTGCTATGACTTCATGCCGACGCGCGCACGCCTGGACATCCTCGGCTACGAGGACCCGGACCTGTTCGCCCACCGGGCGGCCTGAAAACCGTCCAGATCCCCTCACCTGCCCCCGGCGCACCGGGGGCGCCTTTATGGCAATACAGAAAATACAGGCATGACCGACAGCCTCCAGCCCCATCCAGACCACAGTCCCGTCAGCACGGAACAGGCCGACATGATCGAATCGGCCTGCAAGGTCCTGCAGACCGAACGCGACGGGCTGGCGCACATGATGGCGGCGCTGCGCCAGGCCCTTGGCCCGGCGCATGAAGGGCCGGAGGCATCCGATCTGGGGCAGGCGTTCATCCGCACGGTGGAGGCCCTGTCGATGCCCGCGCGCCGCGTCGTGGTGACGGGCATCGGCAAGTCGGGCCATATCGGGCGCAAGATCCAGTCCACGCTGGCCTCCACCGGCACGCCGTCGATCTTCGTCCACCCGGCCGAGGCCTCCCACGGGGACCTTGGCATGCTCCAGCCCGGTGATGCGATCCTTGCGCTGTCCAATTCGGGGGAGACGTCGGAACTTGCGGACATCGTCTCGCACGCACGACGGTTCGGGCTGCTGCTGATCGCGATGACCGCGCGCGCCGACTCGACCCTGGCGCGGGCTGCGGACATCGCGCTGGTCCTGCCCCAGTCGCCGGAGGCCTGCCCCATGGGGCTGGCGCCCACCACCAGTTCGACAATGCAGCTTGCCCTGGGCGACGCGCTGGCAATCGTGCTCCTGACGCAGCGCGGGTTCGGGGCGGATGATTTCGGGATCTTCCACCCTGGCGGCCGCCTTGGCGCGCAGTTGCGCGACGTGCGCCAGTTGATGCATGTCGGGCCAAGCATGCCGCTTGGCTCCCCGGACCTGCCGCTGCGCCAGGTCATCATGGAAATGACGCACAAGGCCTTCGGCTGCATGGGCGTCGTGGGACCGGACGGCACGCTGGTCGGCCTGATTACCGATGGCGACCTGCGCCGTGCGCTGGAACAGGATATCGACGGCACCCGCGCCGCCGACATCATGAACACGAACCCGCAGACCATCCGCCCCGACGTGCTGGCGGTGGACGCGCTGCGGATCATGAATGACCGCCCGCGCCCGATCACCAGCCTGTTCGTGCTGGATACGCAGCGCCGCCCACTTGGCATCCTGCACATCCATGACCTGCTGCGTGCCGGGGTGGCATGAGCGACAGGGCGCCAGACGATCCGCCACAGGACGCGCGCGCGCGGGGCGATGACCCGCGCGAGGGCGGCATCCAGCGCGAGGATTACGCCCGTTCAGCCGAAGACATCGCCCGGCAGCGCAGCATCTTCGACACCCGCTCCATCCGGCAGCGGCTCCTGCCCAACGAAAATGACCTGGCGCGGCGGCGGGCGATCATGCGCTCGGCCAAATGGGCGCTGCCGCTGACCGCGCTGGTGCTGCTGGGATCGATCGCGGCGTGGCCCGCCGTGGAGCGCGCGGTCATCATGCATCGCGGCACGATGGCGCAGATGTCGCATGTGCGCGTCAAGAGCGGCAGCATGCTCAACGCCACCTATCGCGGGATGGACGACCATGGCCATCCCTTCATGGTCACGGCAAACGAGGCGCGCCAGATCTCCCCCGAACGCATCGACCTGACCACGCCCCAGGCGGATACCCTGCTGGGGCCGGGCAACTGGGTCTATGTCACGGCACGCAATGGCGTCTATATCCAGCATAGCCAGCTTCTGGACCTGACACAGGACGTGATGCTTTATCGTAGCGACGGAACCACCATGTACAGCCCTACCGCGGATATCGACATGAAACACGGCGTCATCGTGTCCGACAGCTGGATCCATTCCGAAGGTCCGTTCGGCACCCTGGACGCGCAGGGGACGATGCTGCTGATCCATGACGGCATCATGCAGTTCCGCGGGCCGGGACGCCTGGTCCTCAACACCACGCATGGCGGGTCGGCCGACAAAAGCACACCACCCACACCAGCACCCGGTGGGGGGAAACACTGATGCGCAGGCGACATTCCCTTGCGTTCGCGCTGCTTGCGGGCGGTGCGCTCGCCACGGCTGGCAACGCTCCTGCCACCGCGCAGGGCCTGGACATGTCACAGGGCGGGCAGGTCAGCATCACGGCGGCGGGCGGCTTCGACTGGGACCAGAACAGCCAGACCGTCACCGCCTATGACCGCGCGCAGGCCGTGCGTGGCAATGTCACGGTGCGCGCGGACCGCCTGATCGCCTATTACCGCAAGAAGACGCCGGGCGCGCACGCGCCTGCGCCCACCCCTGCAAATGCGCCGAAGGCCAGCACCACTCAGGCTGCGGCCACTCAGGCTGCCGCCACGCCGCAGCCAAGGCCGCAGCAGCAGGCACAGGCCCCCACAGCCCCGATTG
>NZ_POTC01000022.1 GCF_002906255.1 Novacetimonas maltaceti
GGGGGTGGCCCGCGTGGAGGTGGCTGGGACCGTGGCGGTTGGGGCGGCGGCTGGGATCGCGGGCCCGGCTGGGGCGTGCCTTACCCGTATTACGGATATCCCGGTTATGGCTATTACGGGTATCCCGGATATTACGGCTATCCCTATGGTGGTTGGGGATGGGGGGGCTGGTAAGCCCCGTTTCCGCCTGATGACGGCCCACGGCGCGGCTTCAGGTGCAGCGCCGTGGCAGGTATGAGATGACACGGTCAAGCAGGATATCCATTTCCGGGCGCTCGATCGGATCAATGCAGGTCATGATATAGGTCCGTGCTTGCCGCTTGATCGTGTTCGCCTGGCGCAGTCCCATGTCCCGCAGGCCGCTTGTGCCGATCATGTCCGCAATCGTCATGTTGTGGTGAAATGCGGTCCGGGCGATGTGAAAGGCCGCCCGGTTCACGATCGTCTCGAATTCGGCCCGGCCAAATGCGGACTGGCAACTGTCAAGCTGGGACCCGGCCTGGACATACATGTCCAGCGCAGGGCGGGTGATATGGCGATGGAAATGCCGCCTGTGCCATGCACGCGCCTGGATATGTTCCCGATGGGCGGTTTCATATTCCTGCACATTGGCATGGCTGTCGGCGATCAGCGCATGCACTGCCTGCGCTGACAGCCACATGCTGGCGAAATCGGGATAGGTCTGCCCGTTCCATAATGGCGCAAGGCCCACCGATCCTATGGCAAAGCGGAAACCGCGCTGCCCGTCGATACCGAACAGTACGCCCAGCGCCGGGTCCGTTCCGGTTTCCCCTCCCAGCACAAGGAGGTGTCCCGCATCGCCCGCATGCATGTAGCGCTGTACCGTCAGGAGGTCGAACAGGCTTTCATCCTCGAGCGAATGTTCGATATGCGCCTTTACATAGGCCATGAACAGCGGATTGCGGACATTGGTGACGCCGCGCGGACAGAAATCGAACCCCCACCAGCGTGACATCTTGACCAGGTGGAAAGCCAGCTCATTGCGAAGGCGCGTCAGTTCGGGCGGGGGGGCATGTTCGTCACACAATGCCTGAATATCGCGGAACCGCGTGACCAGTGTGTTGGCCTGTGCGGCGAAGGAAGTGCGCGGGTTGAAATAATCAAGGAACAGGGCGGGGCGGGAGTGCTCAAGGTGCCAGTCGGCGGAGCATCCTGTGGTTTCGGACATGGTGGCTTGATCCCTGCACGGAAAAAAAAGTGCGGCATCGCCCGTAGGCAGGTGGGCGATGCCGCAGAGTTTTCACGGCGATAGGGCTGGGAAATCGACGGTTGGGGAACTGTCTGATACGCCGTGAGTTCCTTTTTCATATTGCAAACGAATATCATTTGCAACAAGAAAGTGGCCACATGACAGGACATGCCCGGCAGGGGCGGGGGCCGGGCATGCGTTGGCATGCGCCGGTCCGGATACAGATCGTGCGGATGCGGGCAAGGTTCCCTGCCTGCGGGCGGAATTATGTTTCTAAAACGAAACATAGTTTCAGAAAACGTTCATAATTCCCGTGGGAAATCAGGACTATGGTCCGCAGGTCCATTGGTTCGGCAAAGGGTGGATCATGCAGGATACGTCACGTGAAAAGAAGCAGGACACCATTTGCGAATGGCGTCCCGCGCTTGTGCTGGTATGGAAGGGACGTCGGTATGAACAGGCCAGAAACACGCAGCCGCCTTCCTGCGACCTGTCCTCCTGCGACCTCCCGCCTGTGGATGATGAGGATGCCTATATCCACGACGAATTCTGAACATGGTGCATGGGCCATGCCCCTGCGGTGCAACCTGAACGGGATGCGGGTTCCTTCATGAATTACAGGTCTGGTCACGATCGCGACATGCCGGACAAGGTTCGCATGCGTGAAGAAATCCTTGATGACCTTGATGAGGAAATCGAACTCGAGCTTGACGATGCCCGCCTCGGGACGGGGGAGGGGTGTGATCCGCTGGATTTCCGGCAGACCTACTTCCGCGACCTCCTGCGCCTGCAGGGCGAACTGGTGAAACTGCAGGACTGGGTCAAGGAGACCGGGCACCGGCTGGTCGTGATCTGCGAAGGACGCGATGCAGCGGGAAAGGGCGGTGTCATCAAGCGGATCACACAGCGCCTCAACCCGCGCATATGCCGCGTCGCCGCCCTGCCTGCGCCCAATGACCGCGAACGCACGCAGTGGTATTTCCAGCGATATGTCAGCCATCTGCCTGCCGCAGGTGAAATCGTGCTGTTCGACCGCAGTTGGTACAACCGCGCCGGGGTGGAGCGGGTGATGAATTTCTGCACCGATGCGGAATATGAGGAATTCTTCCGCTCCGTGCCGGAGTTCGAGCGGATGCTGGTGCGCAGCGGGATCCAGATTGTCAAATACTGGTTTTCAATTTCCGATGATGAACAGGAACTGCGGTTTCGGGCCCGGATGGAAGATCCACTGAAACAGTGGAAGCTCAGCCCGATGGACCTTGAAAGTCGCCGGCGGTGGGAGGCCTATACCCTTGCCAAGGAAATCATGCTGGAACGCTCCAACATTCCAGAGGCCCCATGGTGGATCGTGCCTGCTGTCAACAAGAAGAAAGCGCGCCTGAACTGCATCAGCCACCTGCTGTCGCAGATTCCTTACCGGGACGTGGAAAAGCCCGAAGTCACCCTGCCGGAGCGCGTGTTCAATCCGGATTATATCCGCCAGCCTGTCCCTGATGACATGATCGTTCCGGATTTGTATTGAAAAAAGGGACAGGCATGTCACCGTCCGGAAGGAAGGCAGGGCCATGTCCTGCCTTTGGTGCGTTATCGTGATTTCATTATTGTGGGATGTCATGCGGAAACATTATCTATTGCCAGTGCTGTGTACGTCGTTGTTCATGGTTTCGGGAAATTGCGTGGCACTGGCGCCACAGCCTGCAAAAGTGCCAGATGCGGGATACCTGACCCCAGCGACACAGCCGGACGCGACCCGGTACCTGCCGCCGCCGCCTCAGGCCGGGTCGGCGCGACAGGCGGCCGACGACCATGCCTTTCAATCCACGCGCGGGTTGAAAGGGGGCGCGCGCTGGGCGCTGGCGACATCCGATGCGGACCTGAGCATGGAGTCCCTGCTGCGCAGTTATTCCTGTGCTGCCGGGTTTACGCTTGATGCCCGCAAGGCACCGCGCCTTGTCGCGCTGATCAGCAGGATGGATTCCAGCGAAGGCCCCGCCATGCGATACGCCAAGTCCACATGGCATCGGCCGCGTCCCTTCGTGGGGAACAACCAGCCGATCTGCACGGAATCGGACCGTGCCCATCTGGCCACGTCCGGGGCCTATCCGTCGGGGCATACGATCCTGGGGTGGAGTACGGCGCTGGTGCTGGCGGAACTGCTGCCGGACCGGTCGACCGAAATCCTGCAACGCGGGCGTGTGTTCGGTGAAAGCCGCATCGTCTGCGGCGTGCACTGGGCCAGTGACGTGCTGGAAGGATACATGAGCGCGTCGGCGGATATCGCCGCCATGCACGGCAATCCGGCGTTCCGTGCCGATCTGGATGCGGCGCGGACGGAACTGGCGGGCCTGCGTCAGGCGTCTTCCGCCCCCAATGCGCAGGCCTGCGCGATCGAGCAGGACGCCGCGACCCATTCCCCCCTCTGACCCATGTAACGGGGGCAGGGGCGAAAGCAGCGCCTGCCCCCGTTTGCATTGACGGGCATGATGCCCGGCATGTCGCGGCCCCGCCGTGGCATCTGTCGTGTTTAGGAGAGTCCCCGTTCCGCTGGTGTGCAAACGGGACCGCAACTGGAAAAAGACTGATGGACAAGGCCATGCTGACACGCAGGCGGGCACTCATACTGGCGGGGGGTGTCGCCATGTTCCCGGTAAGGCCGGGCCATGCCGCCCCCGCGCTGGCGCCCGTGCCGCTGGTCATGGCGCACCGTGGCGCGTCCGCCCTGCGCCCGGAACATACGCTGGCGTCCTATGCCCGGGCCATCGCGGATGGTGCCGATTTTATCGAACCCGACCTCGTCCCCACCAGTGACGGCGTGCTGGTGGCGCGCCATGAAAGCAACATTGCAGGGACATCGGATGTTGCCGATCATCCGGAATTCGCATCGCGGAAACGGACCGTTGTCATTGACGGCGTGTCGGAAACAGGGTGGTTCACGACGGATTTCACGCTGAAGGAACTCAAGACCCTGCGCGCGCGCGAACGCCTGCCCGCGGTGCGTGCGCACAACACGCGTTACGACGGGCATTTTGATATCCCCACATTTGAGGAGGTCATCGATTTCGTCGCGGCGGAGGCCGCCGCGCGGGGACGTGTGATCGGCCTGATCCCCGAAATCAAGAACTCGACCTATTTCCACAAGCTCGGCCATACGCCGGAGGAGACGTTCCTGCAGGTTATCGGCGCGCATGAATATACGCGTTACTGCCCGCTGGAAGTGCAGTCCTTTGAGACCACGAACCTGAAGATGCTGTATGGCAGGGTCAGGGCGATCAACCCGCAGGCACGCCTGATGTTCCTGATGGGGGAACGTACGCAGCGCGTACCCGACCTTGCCGCGTCCGGCCATGGCACGACATTCGGGGATCTGATGACGCCTGCGGCCCTGCGTGACGTGCGGCAGTATGCCGATGTCATCGGCCCGTCGAATGTCGATATCATCCCGCGCGACGGGTCCGGGGCATGGCTTGCGCCATCGTCCCTGATTGATGACGCACATCGGGCGGGACTTCTGGTCCATTCCTATACATTCCGCCCGGAAAACTGTTTCCTGCCGCTGCAACTGCGCAATGCAATGGGGGACAATGTCCGCAATCCCGAAGGGTCGATTGCGGAAATCCGGCGGTATCTCGACCTCGGGCTCGACGGGTTCTTCACCGACGATCCGGCCCTTGGCCGCCAGGCCGTGCGGATGTGATTTTGCTTATTAACATTGCCTTTATGGCCGGCTGATTTTTTACGGGCATAACGAAAAAAAAGGGGGCTGGCACATGATATGCCAGCCCCCTTTTTCATAACCCCTGCACGGGACGGGTTCAGCTTCCCTGAAGCCCGCGCAGCACGTCCGCCGGACGCACCGGCATATGACGCAGCCGCACGCCCACGGCATTGAAGATCGCGTTGCCAATGGCCGGACCGACCACCGTGGTGCCGGGTTCACCCAGGCCCATCGGTTTTTCGGTGCTCGGCAGGAACTCGATGTCCATCTCCGGCGTATCCGCAATACGCAGCGGGGTATAGGTGTTCAGGTTCCGGTCCACCGGCTGTCCGTTCACGATTTCCGTGTTTTCGAACAGGACCATGCTCAGGCCCCACAGGGCCGCGCCCTCGGTCTGCGCGCGTGCGCCGTCGGGATCGACCACGGTGCCCGCATCGACCACGATCGTCAGCTTTTCGCAGCGGACAACCCCGGTGGCACGGTCCACATGAACCTGCGCACAGCATGCGATCCATGTCGGCATGCCACGTTCCTGGCCCGCCGTGGTGCAGATGCCCAGCGCCGTGTCCTTGGGCAGCTTCTGCTTGCCCCAGCCAACCTTTTCGGCCAGACGGCGCAGCACCGCCGCCTGCCGCAGCGCACCACCGACCGCATCCGGGGCCTCGCCCTTGTTGCGGCCCGCACCGGTCAGCAGTTCCAGACGGAACTGCACGGGGTCCTTCTTCTGCGCATGGGCAACTTCGTCAAGGAAGCATTCCACCCCCCAACTGGTCCAGCCGGGACTGACCGAACGCAGCCAGCCGGGACGGAAGGTCTTTTCCGCCAGGTCGTTGCGCAGCGCGCGCACGCGGAACGCACCGACCTCGTACCAGTGGTCGGCACCCGCAATCGCGAACTGGTCATAGGGCACGTCATTGACGCCCTTGGACATGAACGCTTCGGCCATGACGCCGGTGGGCCAGCCCGCCGCCGCCTGGTAATCCATGGCGGTGATCTTGCTGGACGCATCGAACGCCATGCGCACCCGCTGCACCGAAGGGGAGCGGAAGGAATCGAACACCATGTCGTCCGAACGCGTCAGGATCAGCTTGACCGGCTTGCCACCCAGCGCCTTGGAGGCAAGGGCGGCCGGGATCATGTAATCCCCGTTCAGGCGACGCCCGAACCCGCCACCCAGCAGGTAGCTGCGCAGCAGCACCTTGCTTTCGGGCACTTCCAGCGCCTTGGCCAGTGTCGGCAGGATCAGCGACTGCCACTGGTTGCCGGCATGGATCTCGTACACGCCATCCTTGACGAAGGCGAGGGCATTCGTCGGCTCCAGCTGGTAATGCAGGACGGAGGCGCAGGTATATTCCTTGTCCATGACCGTATGGGCCGAACTGAATGCCTGGTCCACGCCATCGTCATTGAAGACGTAGACGCCACCTTCCTTGTGGTTGATCAGTTCGCGACCGCGATCCTGGATGTCGCGTTCGCTGACATGGGCGGTTTCGCCGGGGATCCAGTCCACCTTCAGCGCATCGGTCGCACGGATGGCGGCGGCATAGCTGCTGGCCAGTACCACGACCCATCCCTGCACGACGCCCGACGGGTCGTCGATCTTCAGGTAACGGATATAGCCCTTGACCTTGCGCGCCTCGCTGTCATCAACCGAACGCACCTTGGAGCCATAGCGCGTCGGCGGCATCTTCGGGCGGGCATAGACCATGCCCTCGACCTTCGCGTCGATGCCATAGATGGCCTCGCCCGTGGTCTTGGCAGGGATGTCCAGCGCCTTCTTGAGTTCGGAATTGCCGATCAGGCGACGCTCGCTCGCGGGCTTCAGGGGCAGCTTGGCCATTTCTTCGGGGGTGAAGGAATGGCTTGGATGGCCCTGTGCGACAATGTCGCCAAAGCTGATCTGCTTGCCGTTGGCGGCCGACACGATGCTCCTGCTGACGGTGCACTTGTCCGGTGTCGTGCCAAGCAGGCGTGCGGCCTCTTCCACCAGCGCCGTGCGCGTTGCAGCCCCCGCCTGGCGGAAGACGTCCCACGTCATCCACACCGACCAGCTCCCGCCCGTGACCATCAGGCCCCACTTGGGATCGGTATCGACGTAATTGATGCGGACCTTTTCCCAGTCGGCTTCCATCTCGTCCGCGATGATGCGGGCAAGGGCGGAGCCGATATGCTGGCCCATTTCCGCTCGGATGATGTTGACCGTGATTTCCCCATCCGGCGCGATCGAACACCAGATCGTGGGCTCGAACGCCCCGTCGCCGGGACCGGATTTGTCAAGCGGGAAAATCTGGTTGGCCGAAGCCTGCCGGGCAAAGCCGAACATGACGCCCGCGCCAAGCGAGGTGACAAGGAAGCCACGCCGCGACAGTCCCTGTCCAGCGCCGGAGCCTTTCCCGGTAAGAAAACGGTTCAGTCTACCCATTTGACGAATCTCCGCGTGCGGCTGCCGCGGCCTTCTTGATGGCCTCGCGTATGCGAATGTAGGTCATGCAGCGGCACAGGCTCCCGGCCATGACCGCGTCGATTTCCTCATCCGTGGGGGAGGGATAATCCTTGAGCAGGCTGACGGCCTGCATGATCTGCCCGGACTGGCAGTAGCCGCACTGCGGCACCTGCAGTTCGCGCCAGGCTTCCTGCACGGGATGCTTGCCCTCGGGGTCGAGGCCCTCGATCGTGGTGATGTCGGCGCCTTCGGCGGCGCTGACGGGCGTGATGCACGAACGCGTGGCGCGACCGCCGATATGCACGGTGCACGCACCGCACATGCCGATGCCACAGCCGAATTTCGTCCCGGTCAGGCCGACTTCGTCACGGATGACCCACAGCAGGGGGGTATCTTCCGGGACGTCAACGGTGACTTCGCGTCCATTGAGGTGAAAGGTCGTCATGTTCTAGCTCCGTCTTTCATCTCAATGAGAAGAGGCGACAGGAGAGGCAGCCAGCGTCTTGCGGACATCCGCGGCTTTCTTCTCAAGGTCGGTCCAGGGTTTCAGGGTCGTCCGCGTGGCGCGCAGGTAGGCGGCCAGACGTGCGAGGTCCGCGTCGGAGAAGGAATGATAGAAGCTCGGCATCGAGGCGGTGGAGATGCCTTCTGTCGTTCCGATCCCATGCAGGATCACCTGGTACAGGTTGGTCGGTTCATCCAGCCACAGCGCATTGTTCAGCGCCAGGTCGGGGCGGCCTTCGACCGGCTGCGGCCCGGCATTGGCGTGGCACGCGGCGCAGGCCCCGGCATACAGCCGTGCGTTCGGGTCCGTCTGCGGGCCGACCAGGTCACGCATGGAGGCCTTCATGGCCCAGGCGATGGCCTTGGGGTCCTCGCTGACGCGGCTTGACGCCTTGTCGATATCCGCAAGGTAGTGCGCGATCGCATGCACGTCGGATTCCGGCATCTCGCTCAGGCCGCCATGGACGACGGGCGACATCGGGCCGGCGGCACTGCCGTGCAGCGGGGCGGAGCCATAGCGCAGGTACTTGAAGAACTCGTCCTCGGTCCACACGACCGGGGTCGGGTTGTGTTCATTGAGCGGGGGCGCGATCCAGTTATCGACCGGCGCACCATCATAGGGCGCGCTGCTCTTTTCCGCGCCCATGGCGTTGCGTGGCGTATGGCAGGCGGAGCAGTGGCTCAGCCCTTCGGCCAGGTACGCGCCACGGTTCCATTCCGCATCCTTCGCGTTGTTGTTCTTCAGCGGCCCTTCATGCAGGAAGAGCAGCTTCCACCCGGCCTGTTCGAGGCGGATGTTGAACGGGAAGGCGACCGTGTTTTCACGCTTGACCGAATGCACCGGCTCACGCGTCATCAGGAACGCATAGACATCGTCGATGTCCTGGTCCGTCATGTGCGTGAAATGGTCGAACGGGAAGGCCGGGAACAGCTGCGTGCCGTCACGCGAAATGCCCTTGCGCATCGCACGCTTGAACGCCGCTTCGGACCAGTGGCCGATGCCGGTTTCCGGGTCTGGCGTGATGTTGGAGGAGAAGATGGCGCCAAAGGGCGTGTCCATCTTGTAGTCGCCAGCCAGTTCGATGCCGCGCTTGCCATCGGTGCGGGTATGGCATTCCGCACAGTAGCCGCCTGCGGCAAGCACGCGGCCGCGTTCGATCTGCGCCTTGCTGAAGGAGGAAGGAGGTGGCGGTGCGACCGGAGAAATCTCCGGATACCACGCGTAAGCAAGGAATCCGACGCCTCCGGCGACACCGATTCCCACAATCGCTGCTGCAATGCGTTTAATCACGATGTTCTCGCGGTTGTGAAAGTCATTAGATCACCCCGTATCATCCGCCCCGAGTTTCGGCGCTACGTCTTCAGAAACAACGAAATCAGCATGCGCGTGCACGCTGCCTTCCGGCACCGGATGGCAGGACGCGCATCGGCGCTCCTCCTCGCGGCGGACAGTAAGTCTTCTGTTTCCTAGTCAAGGGCTTCCACCCAACGTAAGGTGAAAACGCCTATAAGACTTATTTGGATTTTCATACCCCATGGGAAATCTTCTGTAAAAGCCTGAATAAGTGGCTTTTACAGGGGCCTGATGGCAGATGGGGCAGTGTGCACGGGGAAATGAATTTTCCCGGCGGGATGTCTATATCCGCTTATATACAGACACGCGCCGCCGGGTCAAGCGGGGACGACACGGATTGTCGTCCCCGGCATGTTGCGGGTGCCGGCTGTTATTCCGGCAGGCTGTAGGCGACCACGTAATCGCCCATCTTCGTGCCGAACGAGCCATGGCCGCCATCGGCCGTCACGATGAACTGGCGCCCGTTGACGGCATAGGTCATGGGCGTCGACTGCCCACCGGCAGGCAGGCGGTCCTGCCACAGCTGCTGTCCGGTCGTGACGTCATAGGCACGGATATAATAATCGAGCGTGGAGGTCAGGAACGCCACGCCACCTGCGGTCGTCAGCGGGCCGCCAAGGCTGGGCACGCCCATCTTGAACGGCAGCGGCAGCGGCGCGCTGTCACGGATCGTGCCGTTGCGGTGCTTCCACACGATCTTGTTCGTGCGCAGGTCGATGCCCGACATGTATCCCCACGCGGGCTGCTTGCACGGCAGGCCCAGCGGCGACAGGAACGCATGCAGGTCCACGCCATAGGGCACGCCGAACTGCGGCTGCACGCCACTTTCGCTGCCGGACGGCAGGGACTTGTCCGGGGTCGCGGGGTTGTTCGGGCCACGCGGGATCAGGGTGGAGACGAACGGGATGGCGATCGGGTTGGCGATCGCGATCTGCCGGACCGGGTCAACCGCAAGCCCGCCCCATTCGAACATGCCCAGGTTGCCGGGGAAGACCAGCGTGCCCTGAAGCGACGGCGGCGTGAACGGCCCGTCATAGCGAAGCTGGTGGAACATGATGCGGCAGATCAGTTGGTCGAACATCGTGCCACCCCACATGTCCGCATCCGTCAGATTCTTCTTGGGACGGAATGTCAGTTGGGAGAAAGGCTGCGTCGCCGACAGGTGATCCCCCGGCGCCGCACCCTGCGGGACGGGACGTTCGGGCGCGGGCACCACCAGTTTCCCGTTGCGGCGGTCCAGCACGAAGATGTTGCCGGTTTTCGCAGGGGCATACAGGGTGGGGACGATTTCGCCATCGGCATTGCGGATGTCCACCAGGCTGGGCTGTGCCGGGATATCCATGTCCCACAGGTCATGGTGCACGGTCTGGTAGCTCCACGCCAGTTTGCCGGTCGATGCGTTCAGGGCGACGATCGAACTGGCATAGCGTTCGGCATCCGCATTGCGGTTTCCGCCCCAGATGTCGGGGGTCTGCACGCCCATGGGGATATAGACCAGGTCCAGGTGCGGGTCATAGGACGCCGTGATCCACGAATTGGGTGAATTGGGCACGAAATGATGCTGCTCGGACGGCATTTCGTTCGGGTCCGGGTTGCCCGGGTCGAACGCCCATTTCAGTTCGCCCGTGTTGACGTCGAACCCGCGCGTGACGCCAGAGGGTTCATGCGTGGAATAATTGTCCGTCACCGCGCCGGAGACAATGACCATGCTGTCGGTCACCACCGGCGGGGATGTGGGTTCGTAAAATCCGGGTGTCTTGACCGTCATGCCGTCCTTCAGGTCGATTTCCCCGTCCTTGCCAAACCCGTGGCAGCGTTCGCCGCTATGCGCGTCAAGGGCGAACAGGCGGCCGTCATTGGTCGGCAGGAAGATGCGCTGCGCACATTCGGTAGGTGCGGCATCGGCGTCGGCCTTTGCCTCGTGGTAGGAGACACCACGGCAGGTCAGGTGCTGGAAGGTCGGGTTGTGGACGATCTGCGGGTCGAATTTCCACCGCTGCTTGCCCGTGGCGGCGTCAAGCGCGAACAGGATCTGGTGCGGGGAGCACAGATAGACCGTATCGCGGATCTTGATCGGCGTGACCTCGTCCGTCGTCTCGCCCGGGTCGCCGGGACCGCGCATGTCGCCGGTGCGGAAGGTCCATGCGACCTTCAGTTTGCTGACATTGGCGGCCGTGATCTGCTTGAGCGGGGAGAAGCGGTCCCCGAATTCCGTCCGGCCATAGGCCTGCCAGTCCGCGTCGGGCATTTCGTTCGCGTCACCCGGCGTCGGGGCGTTCTGCGCCACGGGCGGCAGGCTGCCGGCGATGTCCTGCGGGTCCTGCGTCAGGGCGATCCCGACCACGGCCACCGCCACGGCAATGACAGCGCCGAGCGCAAGGCGCGGCGGGCGCGCCTGCGTCGAGAGCGAGCGCGTGACACCCGGCAGGAAGAACAGGAGTCCGATCGGCACGAGGATATCGCCACGCGGGGCGAGCGCCCAGAAATCGAACCCGACCTCCCGCACGGCCCAGATCATCGTGCCTGCCAGCAGGACGGCATAGAGGCTCAGCGCGGCCTGGGAACGTATCCACAGCATCCATGCCGTTGCCAGCAGCGCCGCGCCAGCGAGGACATAGTAGAAAGACCCCCCGAGAACCGCCAGCCACAGGCCACCACCAAGCAGATAAAGACCGGATATCGCACATACGGCGATGACGATGAGGAGAGTGGGGCCGGGACGGGGAGGGGGCGTATTCATGATCATCCTGAACAAAGCGAAAAAAAGGCGCGCGAACGCTTTGCTCAAGGAGACAGCTTATAAAGCGCCCCCAGGTCAAGAGGTTATTTTTGACGATGACGTGTCATCCCGTCCCGCCATGGGGGTATGGCAGGCGGGAAGGGCGACAGTTCATGAAGGTGGGAAAGGGAGGGGGTTATTCTGCCGTGAGGACGACCTCCGCCAGTGTCCGGCGTGTCCCATGCGTGCGGATGGACTGCCGGATCGTGCGATAGCGCGTGACGAAATCTTCGGAGTCCGCAAGGCCCCAGCCGGAAAAGACCGTCATGCCCAGCGCCGCATCAATGTCCGCGCCGGTGGCAAGGGCACGGTCCTGCGCACTCAGGTGTGGCTCCACGATCGGATAGGTCGCGCCGTTATCGTCATGCCCACGCAGGTATTCAAGGTAGCATGCGATCAGGAACGCGATGCGCACGGGATTGCGGTGCGTCGCCAGCACCCCCATTGCGGTCTCGCGGACGAACATCTGCAGCTTGGACGTGCTGTCCGACGCGATGCGCAGCAACTGGTCACTGATCGCATGGTTGCGGAAACGCCGCAGCAGCAGCGGTTCGGCGTCATAGCCGAGGTAACGCTCCACCAGCGCCACTTCATACATGTCGGCCATGATGTCGCTGACGATGCGGTATCCCGACAGCACGCCCGACAGGCCAAGAAGCGAGTGCGAGGCATTGAGCATCCGCAGCTTCACTTCCTCATACGGGTGGACGTTGCCCGTGAACTGCACGCCCACCGCATCGAATTCGGGGCGGCCCGCGCAGAATTTGTCCTCGATCACCCACTGGATGAAATCCTCGCAGAAGACGGGGATGCGGTCGTCCAGTCCGCTGGCGCCGTCAAGGCGGCGCACGTCGTCGGGGCGCACCGCCGGGGTGATGCGGTCCACCATCGTGCACGGGAAGGTCACATTTTCTTCCATCCATTCCGCCAGTGCCGCATCGCGCGCGCGCGCCCACGACAGGACGGCCGTGCGTGCGACATGGCCATTCTGCGGCAGGTTGTCGCACGACAGGATGGTGAACGGCCCGACCCCGCGGTCACGGCGCAGGCGCAGCGCCTCGGTCAGGACGCCGAAGGCGGAGTGGGGGACGTCGCGTTTGAGGTCTTCGGCGATGACGGGAAGGTCGAGCGGGAAATGACCGTTTTCATCGACGTAGTATCCCCCCTCGGTAATCGTCATGCTGACGATGCGGATCGCGGGATCGGCCAGCCGTGCAATGACGGCCGCGCGATCAGCGGGGCCATGGACGTATTCGACGATCGAGCCGATGACATGCACCGTATCGGGCGCGTCGGGGGCGCAGACGGTCAGGGAATACAGGCCGTCCTGCGCCTTCATGGCGTCGGCCTTGTCCGTCTCGGCCGGGCTGTCCATCAGGCCGATGCCCACGATGCCCCAGTCCGCCTGTCCCGGGCGGCCAAGGATGCGTTCGATATAGACGGCCTGGTGGGCGCGGTGGAAATTGCCGACACTCAGATGCGCGATGCCCGGTCTGACCTTGGCACGGTCATAGGCGGGAACCGTGATCTCCGGCGGCAGGTGGGGCAGGGTAGTCGAATTGAGTATGGTCATGACCATTTTCCACGGCAAAGTATTCACGACGCCTAATCAGAAAAGGAAAATGTGACAACCCGCGAAAGTGATGTGCCTGCCGCCGGTTTTTGGAAAGGGGTGGCGCGGGGGACGCGCTTTGGCAGGATTTCGCGCATGGTGGGACATGGCGGGGCGGTATTACGAAATATTGCTGGGTAATCCGGGGCGTTTTTTCATGCGCCATGCAGATACTGGAAATAGGGGAAATGGCATGTTTCCCGGACGCCTGCCTGCCTGCCCGTTCCCCATGGCGACGGTCAGGCGGGAAGCCCGGCCGGCAGGGCCGGGGTGGGGCTGTCAGGCCGACAGTCCGCCGTCCACGTTCAGGGCCGCGCCGGTGATGTTGGCGCTTTCGGGACGGGCAAGGAACGCCGCCATGGAGGCGATGTCGGCGGGCCTGCCATATTCCGGCACGCACAGGAAACTGCGCAGCATGTCAGCACCCGCGCCATCGGCGGGGTTCATGTCGGTATCGATGGGGCCGGGCTGGATCACGTTGATGGTAATGCCCTCCGGCCCGAGGTCGCGCGCCGCGCCCCGCACGAATCCGCCAAGCGCCGCCTTGGTCGCGCTGTAAAGCGAGATGCCGGGGAAGGGCGCGCGTTCGCCAAAGGTGGAACCGATCAGGATGATGCGCCCGCCACGCTTCATGTGCTTCACGGCGGCCATCGTCTCCAGCATCACGGCGCGCACGTTCAGGCCGAGCGTCGCATCCACCTGCTCCACCGTCATGTCCTGTACCCTGGCATAAGGATAGATGCCCGCATTGCACACCAGCGTGTCCAGGCGCCCGAAATCACGCACGACCTGTTCGATCAGGTCCCGCGCCGCGTCGTTGCCTTCGCCCGCGCGATAGGCCCGCGCATCGCGGCCAAGCGCCCTGACCCGCGCCAGCGTCTCTTCCGCCGCCGTCGCGTTGCGGGCATAGGAAATCGCGATGTCGAACCCGTCCTTCGCCAGGGCTTCGGCAATGCTGGCCCCAATTCCGCGGCTGCCGCCGGTCACTATCGCCACGCGTCGTGCTGTCATGCTCGTTTCCTTCCGTCCGGGGGCTGTCCGCCCCCTGTTTGCCCCCACCTTATAGGCGCGCGGCAGGGGAGAGACAACGCGCCATGGCCGATCAGGGCTTGATTGGTGTCGCGGCCTTGTCTATAGGCAGCGATGTTCGCGCGTCCGGGCCTGAGTCAAGGGCATGCCCGGCCGCAATGTCACGTTCGCGTTCCCGCCGGCCCGATGGGCAGGCGGCGCGCGAAAAACCGATGGAGATGAAAATGCCCAAGATGAAGACCAAGTCGTCGGTCAAGAAGCGGTTCAAGATCACCGCGACCGGCAAGGTGCTGGCTGGCCCCGGCAACAAGCGTCACGGCCTTATCAACCGTTCGCAGAAGATGAAGCGCACCAACCGTGGTTCGCAGACCCTGACGGAAATGGATGGCCGCACTGTGAAGCAGTGGGCGCCCTACGGGCTGGCATAAGGAGCATCTGACACATGGCACGCGTCAAGCGGGGCGTTACCTCACACGCCCGTCACAAGAAGGTTCTGGAACTCTCCAAGGGTTACCGTGGCCGGTCTTCCACCAACTACCGCATTGCGCTCGAACGGCTTGAAAAGGCCCTTCGCTATGCCTATCGCGACCGTCGCAACAAGAAGCGTGAATTCCGCGCCCTGTGGATCCAGCGCATCAACGCCGCCGTGCGTGAGCATGGCCTGACCTACAGCCGTTTCATCAACGGTCTGGACAAGGCGGGGATCGAGATCGACCGCAAGGTGCTGGCCGCCATTGCGTTCGACGACGCGGCGACCTTTGCCGAAATCGTCAAGAAGGCGCAGGCCGCTCTGGCCTGAACCTGTCATCCACCCCGCGTGGTGACAGGTCCGCGAAACGGGTCGTCCTGCCGGGCGGCCCGTTTTGTTTTTAAGTTCCCCGGGTGCATCCCCGCGCGCGACAGCGGCGCCGTGGTCGCATCCCACCCTATCCAATGACCGGCATGGCCGCCATTTGTCGAATGCGCCTCGGCCTGCCAGTCCGGTGAGCCTGTGCGAGGTAGCATGAGTGACGATCTCGAAACCCTGAAGCAAGACACTCTCAAGGCGCTGGCCGCAGCCCCCGACCTGCGGGCATGGGACGAGGTGCGTGTCGCGACGATGGGCAAGTCAGGGCGCCTGACCGGCCTGCTGAAGGAACTCGGCCGGATGTCGCCGGAGGAGCGCAAGGTCCGCGGCAGCGCGCTCAACCGCCTGCGCGACGAACTCTCGCGCGAGATCGCGGCCCGTGGGGAGGCGCTCGAGGCCGAGGCCCTCAATGCCCGCCTCGCTGCCGAACGGGTCGATGTCACCCTGCCTGCCGCACCGCAGGCCGAAGGCACGCTGCACCCGATCACCCGCACGATCGAGGAAATGACCGCGATCTTCGGCGCGATGGGCTTCAAGGTCGCCGAAGGCCCGGATATCGAGACCGACTGGCACAATTTCGCGGCCCTCAACACGCCATCGCACCACCCCGCGCGCACGGATCAGGACACGTTCTACCTCCCGCAGGAGGAAGGCGGCACGGTGGAGCGCGTGCTGCGGACCCAGACTTCGGGCGTGCAGATCCGCACCATGCTGGCGCATGAACCCCCCATCCGCATCATCGCGCCGGGCCGCACCTACCGCGCCGACCATGACGCGACCCATTCGCCGATGTTCCACCAGTGCGAGGGGCTGGTGATCGACCGTGACATCACGCTCGGCCACCTCAAGGGCTGCCTGTCGGATTTCCTGCGCGCGTTCTTCGCACAGCCCGACCTGCCGGTGCGTTTCCGGGCCTCCTACTTTCCCTTTACCGAGCCGTCGATGGAGGTCGATATCGGCTGGTCGCGCAGGACGGGGCAGATCGGCGGCGGCGGCGACTGGCTGGAGGTCCTCGGTTCCGGCATGGTGCATCCGCGCGTGCTGGCGAACTGTGGCCTCGACCCGCGGGAATGGCAGGGATTCGCGTTCGGCATGGGGATCGAGCGCCTGACCATGCTGCGCCATGGCATTCCCGACCTGCGCTCCTTTTACGACAGCGACGTGCGCTGGCTGCGCCATTACGGAACCAGCCCCCTGTCTCCCGCCCTGCTGCATGAAGGTCTGTGATCGATGAAGTTTTCACTGTCATGGCTGCGTGAACATCTGGATACCACGGCAAGCCTTGAGGAACTGTGCGCACGGCTGAACACGATCGGGCTGGAGGTCGAGGGGATCGAGGATCGCGGCGCGGTCCTCGCCCCGTTCCGCACCGCGCGTATCCTTACGGCGGAACAGCACCCCAACGCCGACCGCCTGCGCGTCTGCCAGGTGGACGCGGGCGAGGGGTTCGAGCGCGTGCAGGTCGTCTGCGGCGCGCCCAACGCGCGCGCGGGCCTGTCGGTCATCTTCGCACCGCCGGGCACATGGATCCCCGGCAGCGACATCACCATCAAGGCGGGCAAGATCCGGGGCGAGGCCAGCGGCGGCATGCTGTGCTCCCTGCGTGAACTGGGGCTGGGTCAGGAAACCGGCGGCATTGCCGAACTGCCCGACGGTACGGTGGTGGGGCAGTCCTATGCCCTGTTCGCGGACATGGATGACCCGGTCATCGAAATCGCCATCACGCCCAACCGGGGCGATGCGCTGGCCATCCGTGGCATCGCGCGCGACCTGGCGGCGGCGGGGATGGGAACGCTCAGGCCATGGCTGGCCGAAACGGTGGAGGGACACTTTGCCTCTCCCCTGATATGGGCCGACAGCTTTGCCGAGGCCTGCCCGTGGGTGCTGGGGCGCACGATCCGTGGCGTGCGCAACGGCCCCAGCCCGGAATGGCTGCAGCGTCGTCTGGAATCCGTGGGCCTGCGCCCGATTTCCGCGCTGGTGGACATCACCAACTATTTCGCGTTCGACCTTGGCCGCCCGCTGCACGTCTTCGACGTGGCGAAGGTGGGGGGCAATGTCCTGACCGTCTGCCGTGGCGCGGGCGAGACGCTGCGCACCCTTGACGGGGGCGAGCATGTGATGACGGTGGATGACTGCGTCATCGCCGATGCCAATGGCGTGCAGTCGCTGGCCGGCATCATGGGGGGCGAGGCGACCGGCGTGGACGAGGGGACGACCGATGTCTTCGTCGAATGCGCGCTGTTCGATCCCGTGCATATCGCCCTGAGCGGGCGGCGGCACAACCTGCATTCCGACGCGCGCCAGCGTTTCGAACGTGGTGTGGACCAGGCCCTGCCTCCCGCGGCGCTCGAAGCCGCGACGCGCATGATCCTCGACCTGTGCGGGGGGGAGGCCAGTGAGGTCGTCTCCGCCGGGACGCCGCCTGCATGGCAGCGTACGGCGCACCTGCGCTTTGACCGGATCAGGACGCTGGGTGGCCTGACGGTTGCGCCGGATCATGCCGTGGCCTCGCTCGAAGGGCTGGGGTTCGAGGTGCGCGAGCGTGATGCGGAGCATGTGGTCGTCAGCGTCCCGTCATGGCGCAATGACATCGCAACGCCGATGGTGCTGGACCAGGGACGCGACCTGCCGCCCGAACAGGCCGCCCGTGCGGCGCAGGGTGCGATGGCGGTGGATTCGGAAGTGGACCTGATCGAGGAGGTCCTGCGACTGGAGGGCATGGATGCGATCCCGGCGGTTTCCCTGCCGCCGGTGTCTGCCGTGCCGGTGCCCGCGCTGACGCCCGCGCAGGTGCGTGCGGCGTCTGCGCGGCGGCATCTGGCTGCGCGTGGCCTGCTGGAGACGGTCGGCTTCTCCTTCGTCGCGCACGCGCAGGCGGCGGCTTTTGGCGAGACGCCCGAAAGCCTGCACCTGCTCAACCCCATTGCTGCCGACCTAGACCAGATGCGGCCCACGCCGCTGGTGAACCTGCTGAATGCCGTGCATCACAACGCGGCGCGCGGCTATCCCGACCTGGGCCTGTTTGAAATCGGCGCGGGCTTTGGCGAGGCCGGGCAGCGTCAGATCGCGGCCGCCATCCGCAGTGGCCATTCGGCGCGCACCCCCGGCCATGCGGCAACGGCAGTGGACCTGTGGGCCGCAAAGGCGGACATCCTTGACGTGCTGCGTGTCGCCGGTGCCCCGATGGAGGGGCTGAGCATCACGCCTGACGCGCCCGCGCATTACCATCCGGGCCGTTCCGGCACGGTGCGGCAGGGGCCGAAGCTGGTGCTGGGCCATTTCGGGCAACTGCATCCGGCGCTGCTGGCCGAACGGGGGATCGACCTGCCGGTGGTGGGATGCGAGGCGTTCATCGAGGATGTGCCGGAACCCAAGCGCCGTCGCCGCGCGGTGCCCAACCTGTCGCCATTCCAGCCGCTGCACCGGGACTTCGCCTTCATCGTTGCAGGCGACGTTCCGGCGGAAAAGCTGCTGCGCGCCGTCAGGGGGGCTGAACGCAACCTGATTTCCGCTGTCAGCCTGTTTGACGTGTATGAAGGCGACAAGATCCCGGCGGGCCACAAATCCATGGGCATCGAGATCACGATCCAGCCCACGGACCGCAACCTGACCGATGCGGATATCGAGGCGGTATGCGCGCGCGTGATTGCGGCTGCGCAGAAAACCTGCAATGCCGAACTGCGTGGCTGAAGGCGCGCGATGCGATGGGGCGCCGTGCCGCGTCGCATCCGTGCATCTGTCATGCGTATGTCCATCAGGGGAGAGACTCCATTGCGCGCCATAGGGGGATGGATCGGGACGGGGCTTGCCGTCCTGGTGGCGGGATATGCCAGCACCGCGGACGCCACGGCGATCACGGGGGCCGGGTCCAGCTTTGGCGCGCCAATCTATGGCGCGTGGGGCGAGGATGCGGCACGGGATGTGGATATCACCCTGAACTACCAGACGATCGGGTCTGGCGCGGGGCAGAACCAGGCGCGTGCGCGCACGGTTGATTTTGGTGCGTCGGATGCGCCGATGTCGGCCGCCGCGCTGAAGGATGCCCGGCTTGCGCAGTTCCCGACCGTGATGGGGGCGATCGTCCCGGTCATCAACCTGCCGGGGATTGCCGATAACCAGTTGCGCCTGACCGGGGCGCTTGTGGCGCAGATCTATGACGGGGAAATCACGTCATGGAACGATGCGCGTATCGCCGCCGTCAACCCGGGACTGGCCCTGCCGGACATTCCGGTCGCCCCCGTGCGCCGGGCCGACGGGTCGGGGACGACCTTCGTGTTCACGACCTACCTGTCGCAGTCCTGGCCGCAATGGAAAGCTCAGGAAGGGGCCGGGACCTCGATCCAGTGGCCGGTGGGAGAGGGCGCGCGTGGCAATGACGGCATCGCCGCCGCCGTGCGCAATACGGAAGGGAGCATCGGCTACCTCGAATATGCCTATGCCGCAGGGAACCACATGGTCATGGTGCGGATGCGTAACAGCCATGGCGAGGACGTGGCCGCCGACAACGACAGTTTCGAGGCCGCCGCCCATTCCGCGAAATGGGAGGATGACGCCACGCGCCGCGTCGATATCCTTGACGCGGCGGGGGAAGGCGCATGGCCGATCATGTCCGCGACCTATGTCCTGATTCCCACCGATCCCACGGACCGTGCGCGGGGACGGGCGGTGCGCGATTTCTTCATCTGGGCGTTCGAGCGCGGGGATGACACGGCGCGCAAGCTGCAATATGTGCCCCTGCCGCAGGAGGTGAAGGCCGGGATCGAAAGCTTCCTGAAGCAGGAATAGCGAAGATGCAGGTGCGGATTTTTTTTCAAAAGGCGGGGTTCTTTGAAGCTTTTTGGAAAAAAGCTTCACCAAAAACTTTTGAATGATGATTACGTGTTGAAATGTCCCTTGCAATGAATTGGAGGGATATCGGACCTGTGAATTAAGTCATGGTTTCCAAAGGGCAATGCCCTTTGGCGGGTTTCAGGGCAGAGCCCTGGGAGGCTGCATGAAGCACCTGACAGCAGCATTTGAAAAAAGCACATGAAGTCGGCATGACGGGCGCGGATATGGCACCATGCCGTGACCATTTTCCGGGAAACAGGCATTGATGACACCACCGACCCCTTCCGCCGCGCCCGCCCCCGCCCCCACAACAAAGCGGACGATCTGGATACTGGCGGGAGAGGCGAGCGGCGACGTGCTGGGCGCGCGCCTGATGGGCGAACTGGCGCGACGCGACCCCGGCCTGCGGTTTGTCGGGGTTGGCGGCGCGCGGATGGAGGCGGCGGGCCTGCAAAGCGAATTTCCCATGCGTGATCTTGCGGTCATGGGACTGGTGGAAGTCCTGCCGCGCCTGCGTTTCCTGTCGCGTCGACTGGCGCAGGCGGTGGCGCATATCCATGCGGTCCGGCCCGACCTGATCATCACGATCGACAGCCCCGGATTCGCCCTGCGCCTGCTGCGGCGGGTGGCTGCGCTGTCGGTGCCACGGGTCCATTATGTCGCGCCGCAGGTCTGGGCATGGCGCGAACATCGTGTGCGCAGATTCCCCGGCCTGTGGGAACGCATGCTCTGCCTTCTGCCGTTCGAGCCCGCGTTTTTCGCCCGCCACGGGGTGGAAGGCCGCTTTGTCGGGCATCCGGTGGTGCAGTCCGGGGCGGATACGGGCAATGGGGCGGCGTTTCGTGCGCGTCACGGCATTGCGCCCGATGCGCCGGTGCTGGTCCTGATGCCCGGCAGCAGACGATCGGAGGCACCGCGCCTGCTGCCCGTGTTTGGCGAGGTGCTGCGCCTGTTGCGGTCACGCTGTCGCGGCATCGTGCCGGTCGTGCCCGTGGCCCCGGTCATTGCCGATACCATCCGCAGGGGGGTCGCCAACTGGCCCGTGCAACCCATCATCGTGACCGACCTGCAGGACAAGCACGATGCCTTTGCCGCCGCAGGGGCCGCCCTGACCAAATCCGGGACATCCACGCTGGAACTTGCCCTGGCCGGGGTGCCGATGGCGGTGACATACCGCGTCAATCCCATGACCGCCGCGATCGCGCGACGCCTGATCCGGGTGCCCTATGTCGCGATGGTCAACCTGCTGGCCGGACACCGGCTTGTGCCCGAACTGCTGCAGGAACGCTGCCGGGCGGACCTGCTGGCGGAGACCATCGTGCGCCTGCTGACGGACGGGCACAGCGCGCGCATGCAACGGGCCGGGTTCCGGGACATTATCGCAACATTGCACGGGCCGCAGGGCGACCCGACGGCCGCCGCGGCGGATGAAATCCTCGACCTGCTGCAGGTCGAGGCATCCGTGGCGCCGCCGCAGTAGGAAACGGCGGGCTGCACCCGGTTCTTACTGCTCGTTGTTGGGGGTCTTCGACGGTTGCGGGCTGCCGGCGGGCGGAACCGGGGTGGCCGGGGGCGTGGGCTTGTCGCCATCGGGTTGCTGCGGCAGTTCCACCTGCGCATTCACAAGCGCGCGCACCTGAGAGACGACCATGTATCCGCCAAGCAGGACGGTCAGGAAAATCGTCAGGATAATCCAGGCCAGCTTGGCGCGAGGATCCTGTTCCGGGGGAAGGTCGGCGGGCATGTGCTCTCTACTTTCCTGCTGCGATGATGGGGATCAGGCGTGTTTGTACAGTTCGTCCGCCCCGATCAGCGGCTGCGAAATCTCCACCAGTCCTTCGGGCCGCATGGCGTTGAAGAAACAACTGCGCCGCCCGGTATGGCATGCCACGCCCTTCTGATCCACCAGCACGAGGACCGCGTCACGGTCACAGTCGAGCCGCGCATCCACCAGCGTCTGCACCTGTCCCGATGTCTCCCCCTTGCGCCACAGCGCCTGGCGGCTGCGTGAAAAATAGCAGACCCGGCCCGTGCGCAGCGTCTCCTCAAGGGCGGCGGCGTTCATCCAGGCCAGCATCAGCACCTCGCCCGTATCATGCTGCTGGGCAATGGCGGCAACCAGCCCGGCATCGTTGAAACGGACCTGTGCGATCATGCGGGCGCAGGTGGCGGCGTCGGGCGGGGTATAGGCCATGGCGATCAGTCAATCCGGTAAAGGGAACATGCCCCAGTCACATGCCCGCAACATCGGGACATGTCTAGCCTTCGCCATCCTTTTGCGGCAGGCGGAACCAGTCGGGCACGCGCACGCTGATGGGGTGTCCCGCCGCCGTCAGGCCCGGGCTGTGGATGTGGGTGCTGCGGATCATGGCCATGCCCGCCTGATCGCGCGAGGAGCGGAGTTCGCCGACCTCACGCCCCTCATGCACGATGGGGGTTGCCGGCGGGGGCAGGTCGCGTGTGCCGGCAACCGGCAGGAGGTGGCGCTTGACCAGCCCGCGATAGCGGGTGCGTGCCGTCAGTTCCTGACCCATGTAGCACCCCTTGGTCCAGGAAATGCCGTTGAGTCGGTCGAAATTGGCCTCCAGCAGCAGCGTTTTCCCTGATTCGCAGTCGCGCACCCCATCGGGCAGGCCGAGCGAGAGGCGGTGGCGGTCGTAATCGACATCGTCCGCCGTGGCATCCGTCGCGGCATGCCCGCGCAGGGTGCGCCACCCGGCCTGCGGCAGGCGGGGGTCGGCGCTGGTGGGGAACCGCCCGTCATCAGGTGCCGCGCTATCCCATCCCGCGTGCACGGCGTATCCGGTTTCACCGATGTCCACATCGGCGCGCAGGCGATAGCGCGAGAGGCGCTGGCGGAGCATCTGCGCCTGCGACGCATCGCAGTCGAGCAGCAGGCGTTCGCCATGCTGGTCGGCGAAGACGAAGAAATCCGCCAGCCATTTCCCCTGTGCGGAGAGGAAGCCGGTCCATGCGGCTTGGGCCGGGGTTACGGTTGTCATGTCATTGGACACAAGTCCCTGCAGGAAGGAAACCCGGTCCCTGCCGGAGACAGCCAGCACCGCGCGGCCCGGCAGATACGCAAACTTCACCATGGCATGCACTGTGCTGACATGCGCGCCGCCAGGCAAGGGGATAACGGAGATTTGGCATCCCCGCTGAAGACGCATATGCACCGTTGCATGCGCATCCTGTTCATTACCTCCACCCGGTTGGGGGACGCCGTGATCTCGACCGGACTGCTGGACCACCTCCTGCACCGATATCCGCAGGCGCGGTTCACCATTGCCTGCGGCCCCGTCGCGGCGGGCCTGTTCGCGCACATGCCGCGACGGGAGCAGACGATCGTCATGACCAAGCGCCCCTATGACATGCATTGGGTGGACCTGTGGCGGCAGTGCATGGGGACGCGGTGGGACCTGTGCGTGGACCTGCGCGGGTCGGTCATTCCGTTCCTGCTGCGTGTGGGCAACCGGCGGGGCATGCGTGGCGGGCGCAGGCCGGGGCCGCGCGTTGCGCATCTGGCGCAGGTGCTGGGCCTGTCGCCGCCGCCCGTGCCGGTGGTCTGGACCAGCGCCGCCGAACGTGACCGCGCGCGCGCGCTGCTGCCGGGGGGGGAGGGGCCATGGGTCGCACTGGCCCCGACCGCGAACTGGGCGGGCAAGGTCTGGCCCGCCGAACGATTCGTCGCGTTCTGGCATGAATTCGTGGCAGCCCATGGCCCCGCCCGGCCCGTGATCCTGTACGGGCCGGGCGATACCGAACGCCGGATGGCGCAGGGGGTCATCTCCGCGCTTGGCAACGCGCTCGATACCGGGGGGGGGCTGTCGGTGACACAGGTCGCGGCGGTGCTGCAGCGCTGCATGCTGTTCGTGGGCAACGATTCGGGCCTGATGCACCTTTCCGCCGCGGCGGGCACGCCGACGCTGGGCCTGTTCGGGCCAAGCCGCGTCGATGAATACGCCCCGTGCGGGCGCGCCGTGGCCCATGTGGTCGCCCCCGGCCCGGCGGGGCAGGCGGACATGCGCGACCTTGGCGTGGCCAATGTCGTTGATGCAGCGCTGAACCTGCTGGCGGACAGCCGCGAAGCAGGGTAAAGGCGCGCCGCGCGTCCGTGGCGGCGACAGGGCGGTGGCTGCCCCGTTCTTGCCACGACGCGCCTTTACACCCCTGTGCCAACATAATTTTCGCAAGGTCCGAGGACGATACATGATGCACATGCGCGGCGGTTTCATGGCCCGTGGTTTCATGGCCCTGTGTGGGGTCGCAGTACTGCACTGCGTGCTGCCTTTCGCTGCGGCGCGGGCGCAGCCTGCGGCGGGGGGATGGGTGCCCAGGGGGTGCGGGGCCGCCCCGGTCGCGCCAAAGGTCGATTCAGCCGACGTGTCGCGTTTCAACGCCAGCGTCGACCGGGTCAACGCCTATGAAAAGGCCGCCCGGACCTATGCCACATGCGTGTCCGCGGCGTCGGCGAAGGAACAGGCGGCCATCAGCGCGGATGCCAGCGCACGCATGCACCGTGTCCATGATTCCGCGACACAGGTGCAAAAGCAGGTTTCCGAGCAGTTCACGCGCCTGTCAGCGGAAATGAAAAAGGGCCATGACCGCCTGGCCGCCCGTTAGCCCCGTCACCGCGACGGTGCGGGGAATGGCGTCGGCCCGGTAATGGGGCCGGCGGCGCCACGTGGGGGCTTCACGACGCCTGCAGGATCGGTACATCCGGGTTTGCTGTCGCCGCGCAGGACAGGTATGGTCTGCCATTCATGACAGGTATCGTCCAGGCGGGACGGGCGCCGTGCATCCTGCGCGGCAGCAAGCGGAGAGCGGGTTAAACGTGGCTGACGACATCTTCAGGGAAGTCGATGAGGAAATGCGCGCCGAGCGGCTGCGCGCACTGGCGCGGCGCTACATGATGCTGGCTGGCGTCATTGTCGTGGCCATCTGCATCGGTGGCGGGGCATGGCAGTACAACGCATGGCGCGTGCAGCAGGCGGACCAGGCCAGCGCCGACGCCTATTTCGCGGCGCTGAAAAATGCGACGGCGGCGCATGCCCCCGATGGGGACGTGACCGCGCTCAACGCCCAGCAGAAAACCGCGCTGACGCAGCTTGAAACGCTGGAAAAGACCGCCCGTCCGCCGCTGCGCGCGCTGTCGCGCATGGAACGCGCCGCCCTGCTGGTCAACAGTGGCGACACCACGCAGGCGCTGGCGCTGTGGGCGCAGGTGAACGCGGATCAGGCCGCCGATCCCACCATCAGTTCGCTTGCCGGACTTTTGTGGGTGCAGCACCAGATCGACACGGCGGATCCCGCGATGCTGCGGTCGCGACTGGCGCTGCTTGACGGGGCGCAGCAGCCGTGGCGTGGCCTTGCGCTGGAGTGCGAGGCCCTGCTGGACCTGCGCCAGGGGCATGAGGATGATGCCCGCCACCGGCTGGAACGGCTGAGCATGGACATGAACGTGTCTGACGGGGTGCGCACCCGCGCCGATGGACTGCTGCAGACGCTGGGGACCGGCCATGCCGGCGGATAAGGTGTCCCCCGGCATGGTACGCTCCCCCCACCCGACAGGCATGAACGCAATGAAAAAGACCCTGACCCGCCGCCGTACCCTGCTCGGGGCGGCGCTTCTGCCGCTGCTTGCGGAATGTACCGGCGGGACGCAGAAGAAAAAGCCGCTGCTGATCGGGCGACGGACGGATGTGCTCAGCACCGGGGCGGGCCTTACGGTCGATACGGACGAAACCGCCGCCGTGACGGTGCCCGCCGCGACACCGGTCAGCGCATGGCCGCAGCCGGGACTGACGTCGGGGCATGGGGGTGTGAACGTCGCATGGGCCGGCAACATGCAGCACCAGTGGAGCCACCGGATCGGCGCGGGCAATTCGGAACCTGAATTCCTGTCCTATGTCGCGCTGGGCAAGTCGGGGCGCGGCATGATCCAGTCGCCACCCGTGGTCCAGAACGGGCGGCTGTATGTGGCGGACGCGCAGGGCGTCATCCGCGCCTTCACATGGCCCGGCATGCACAAGGTCTGGGAATACAACCCCAAGCCGAAGAAGATGCTGTCGAACAACATCGGTGGTGGCCTCACCATTGATGGCGACACGCTGTATGTGGTCGATGGCATCGGGCAGGCGCTGGCGGTGGATGCGCATACCGGCAAGCTGAAATGGCGGCTGCAACTGGGGACGCCGGGACGTTCCGCGCCGACCTATGCCAATGGGTGCCTGTTCTTTGGCACCATTGATGAAAAGCTGTTCGCCGTGAATGCGTCCAATGGCGACATCCTGTGGACCTATACCGCCACGTCGGCCGACACCATCATCGCGGGACAGCCCGCACCCGCCGTGATGGACGGCGTCGTGCTGGCCGGGTTCGGCTCGGGCGACCTTGTCGCGCTGCGCGCCGAAGGCGGCGAGGTGGTGTGGGCCGATACGCTGGCCAGTTCCAACGGGCAGGGGGCGCTGATCGATTTTTCCTGCGTGCATGGCATGCCGGTCATCAGCAACGGCACGGCATACGCCATCAGCACCGGCTCTGTCCTTGTCGCGATCGACATGCGTTCGGGGCGGCGCCTGTGGGAACGCGCGATTTCGGGGCAGAACACTCCCGTTGTGATCGGGGACTGGATCTTCCTCCTGTCGATGGACGAGGAACTGGCCTGCCTTGACCGGGAATCTGGACATGTGCGCTGGATCACGCAGCTGCGCCAGTATGAGAACACCACCAAGCAGAAGGGCGGCGTCGTATGGACCGGCCCGCTGCTGGCGGGGGGGAAGCTTGTGTGCATCTCCAGCCTGCCGCAGAACGGTGTCGTGATCATAGACCCCGCGGTGGGGCACATCATGTCGCTGCATACCCTGCCTGATATCGTTACCGTGACCCCGATTGTTGTTGACGGGCTTATGCTCCTGCTCAACAACAGCGGCGGCCTCATGGCCTATAGTTGAGAAAGTTCCAGTCGTGACCTCATCATTCCCGTCCGATCCGGGGCACGACCTGCCCGTCGTGGTCATCGCCGGCCGCCCCAATGTGGGCAAGTCGACGATCTTCAACCGTCTGGTCGGCCGCCGTCAGGCGCTGGTCGCGGACACGCCCGGCGTCACCCGTGACCGCAAGGAGAGCGAGACCACCGTGCGTGGCCGCCGTATCCGCCTGATTGACACGGCCGGGCTGGAGGAAGCCGCCCCCGACACGTTGTTCGGGCGCATGCGTGCGTCGTCCGAATCCGCCGTGGCGATGGCGGACCTCGTGCTGTTCTGCATAGACGCGCGCGCGGGCATCACGCCCGCAGACGAACATTTCGCGGCATGGTTGCGCAGGCAGGGCCGTCCGGTCCTCGTCCTTGCAAACAAGGCGGAGGGGCGGCAGGGCGCCGCCGCCGCGATGGAGGCATTCTCCCTCGGGCTGGGCGCGCCGCTTGCGATCTCTGCCGAGCATGGCGAAGGCCTTGCCGACCTGATGGGCGAAATCGCCGACCGTATCCCCGACGGCCCGACACAGCCGCGCCGCCCGTCCCGGCGCGAACGGGCCGAGGGCGAGGATGAGGAGGATATCCGTCCGCCCGGTCCGCTGCGCCTTGCCATCGTGGGACGGCCGAACGCGGGCAAGTCCACGCTGCTCAACCGCCTGCTGGGCGAGGAACGGATGATCACCGGCCCCGAACCGGGGCTGACACGGGATTCGGTGTCCGTCATGCTGCATGACGACGAAGGTCCGATCCAGCTTGTCGATACCGCCGGGCTGCGACGCAAGGCCCGCATTGACGAGACGATGGAGAAGATGTCCGTCTCCGCCTCCATCGAGGCGCTGAAGATGGCCGAAGTCGTCATCCTCGCGCTTGATGCGACGCTCGGCGTGCATGAGCAGGACCTCCAGATCGCCCGCCTGATCGAGCGTGAGGGGCGGTGCTGTGTCCTTGCGCTGAACAAGTGGGACGCGGTGGAGGATCGCAACGCCACCCGGCAGGCCATCCGTGACCGTATCGAGACATCCCTCAGCCAGATGAAGGGCATTCCCGTCGTGGCGTTTTCCGCCCTGACCGGGGCCGGGGTCAACAAGCTGCTGCCGACCGTGCGCCGTGCCTATGATGTCTGGAACCGCCGTGTGCCGACGGGGGAACTGAACCGCTGGTTCGAAATGATGGTTTCGCGCCATCCGCCGCCGCTGGTGCAGGGACGGCGGCTGAAGCTGCGCTATATCACGCAGGCCAAGTCGCGGCCGCCGACCTTCATCCTGTTCGGCACCCGGACCGACCAGATGCCCGAGGATTACCAGCGTTACCTGGTCAATGGCCTGCGCGAGGCGTTCGACCTGCCGGGCACGCCGATCCGCCTGCTGCTGCGCGGTTCGCAAAATCCTTACGCGCCGACGAAATGACACTCTGAGCCAGAGGTAAAAGTTTTTGGACGCCGCCTTTTTTGAAAAGGCGGCGTTCTTTGAAGCTTTTTGAAAAAAGCTTCACCAAAAACTTTCTTATGATTCTGCGGTATGTCAGGCAACCAGTGACGCCAGCAGCGTAAACAGCAGTCCCAGCACGGCGATCAGGGTTTCCACGACCGACCATGTGCGGATGGTCTGCCCCACCGTCAGGCCCAGATATTCCTTGATCTGCCAGAACCCCGCATCATTGAGCGGGCCAAGGGCGACCGACCCCGCGCCCGTGACGATGACCATCAGTTCGGGCGAGACCCCGTGCGCATGCAGCAGGATCGGCCCCACGATTCCCGAAGCCGTGCTCATCGCCACGGTGGCGGATCCTGTGGCGACGCGCACCACGACCGCCAGCAGCCACGCCAGCACCAGCAGAGGCACATGCGCGCCCAGCGCCAGCGTGGTGATGGCCGATGAAATCCCGCTATCGACCAGTTCGCGCCCGAACCCGCCACCCGCGCCGACCAGCAGCATGATCAGCGCGGTCGGGCCAAGGCACTCATTGGTGAATTTCAGGATGGTCGCGCGTGAAAAGCCCCGCGCGATTCCCAACACGTAAAACGACAGCACTGTCGCGACGGCCAGTGCGATGTCGGTATTGCCGATGAAATGCAGGAAACCGTTGGCCGTCCCGCCCGGATGTGACAGCAGGTCCGCCATTGATCCCACCAGCATCAGCAGGACCGGGCACAGGATCGAAAATACCGTGGTCAGGAACGGTGGCAGGTTCGTGGGGGCCTTGTCGGTGACGAACTGGCTGGCAAGCGCCGCCTCGTCCGTCGGTCCGATCCGTGGGGCGATGAACCGGGCATAGACGGGGCCGGCTAGGGCCGCGACCGGTGTTCCGATCACGGCGCCCCACAGGATGGTGCGGCCCGTATCCGCGTGATAGGCCGCCAGCGCCAGCAGCGTTGCGGGATGGGGCGGGATCATCGCATGGGTAACCGACAGCGCCGCCCCCATGGGGAGCGCCACCATCAGCAGCGGTGTCTGCGTGCGTCGCGCAAGGGTGAAGGCCAGCGGGATGAGCAGGACGAACCCGACCTCGAAAAAGACCGGGAGGCCGACCAGAAGGCCGATGACCATCATGGCCCAACTGACGCGGCGCGGGCCGGTGATGCGGGTGATGGTCAGGGCGATCTGGTCCGCGCCGCCGGATTCCGCCAGCATCTTGCCCAGCATCGTGCCCAGCGCGATGACGGTGGCGACATGGCCAAGCACCTTGCCCGCGCCTTCCTCGAAGGAGGAAATGGCCTTTTGCGGCGGCATGCCCGCGCATAGTGCAAGCAGTACCGACACGCCGAACAGCACGATGAACGGATTGATCCTGCAACGCCCGATCAGCACGACCACGGCGAGTATGGCCATGGTGGCCAGGGTAACGGCAATGAAAGGGGACATCATCACATCTGGAAAATTATTATTGTCGGGTGATCTGTCGCGACATGTGCCGCATGCGGAGGCGGAAGGCGATCATGGAACACGACCATGGCATAACATGGGCGATGTTACGCACGACGCGGCGGTACGGTGTCCCCGTGTCGGGATGGTGACTGGAAAAATAAATCCTTTTCCATAAGCTGCCCGGACATGCCCGACATGGGGAGACATCCGTGTGGCGGTAGCATCGCGAGCAATGACAACAGTTGCAAATAACAAGACAGAATGAAAGACGCCCGCGCTTTCATCATAAGAACCGGATAAGGAAACTGTCATGTCGTCACTTCAGCCCCCGGAACCGGTAACACGGCAGGAGGGGGCGCAGGCCTCTTCCGAATTCCTGGCCCGTTCCGTGGGTGTCAGCCTTCTGGCGGCCCTTGCCGGACTGATGTTCGGCCTTGATACGGGGGTCATCGCCGGTGCCCTGACCTTCATCGGCGATGAATTCCATGCCTCGGCACAGATGCAGGAATGGATCGTCTCCTCCATGATGGCGGCTGCCGCCGTGGGGTCGATCGTGGCGGGGAACCTTTCGTTCCGTTTCGGACGGCGCAGGGCGCTGATGGGGGCAGCGATCCTGTTCCTTGCCGGGTCGATCACCTGCGCGCTGGCGCCGTCCGTCTTGGTGCTGGTCATCGGCCGCGTCTTCCTGGGCCTTGCGGTCGGGATCGCGGCATTTACCGCGCCGCTCTATATTTCCGAGGTGGCGATGGAATCCGCGCGCGGGTCGCTGATTTCATGTTACCAGCTGATGATGACGCTGGGCATCTTCCTTGCCTATGTCGTGGACAGTTTCCTGTCCTATGGCGGGCACTGGCGGTGGATGCTGGGACTTATGACGCTGCCGGCGGTGGTGTTCTGCATCGGGTGCCTGTTCCTTCCCGACAGCCCGCGCTGGCTGATGATGCGTGGCGATACGCGCCATGCGCGCCTTGTCATGCGCTACCTGCGTTCCAGCCCGCAGGAGGCGGATCGTGAAATCGACGACATCGCCACGGAACTGAAGAAGGAACACGGCAATGTGTGGACCTTCTTTCGCACCAATCCCAATTTCCGCCGCTCCGTCGGGCTGGGGATGCTGCTGCAGGTGATGCAGCAACTGACGGGCATCAACGTGCTGATGTATTACGCGCCCAAGGTGTTTCAGGCCGCGCATTTCGGGGTCGCGGCCGCCACCTGGTCCACGGCCATCATCGGGCTGGTGAACATGGCGGCGACGGGGCTTGCGATCCTGTTCATCGACCGCTGGGGGCGCCGGCCGCTGCTGCTGCTGAGTTGCGTCGTCATGACGCTGAGCATGGCGGTCGCGGGCGCGCTGGTGGCGATGGGGGCCTCGACCCTGCCGCAGGAAATCGGGATGGTGGTGGCGCTTTTGCTGTTCGTCGCGGGATTCGCCATGGGGGCGGGGCCGCTGGTGTGGACGCTGTGTTCGGAAATACAGCCGCTGCGCGGGCGTGATTTCGGCATCGCATGTTCGACATTCACGAACTGGGCCGCCAACTGGCTGATCAGCAACACGTTCCTCTCGGTCCTCGAGATGCTGGGGGAGGCGCGGACCTTCTGGCTTTTCGCGCTGATGAACGCGATATTCATCGTCATTACCCTTGGCTTCGTGCCAGAGACCAAAGGTGTTTCCCTCGAGGCGATCGAGGATCACCTGATGAAGGGGCGCAGGCTGCGTGACCTTGGTCGCTGATGCCGGTTGCCGGGGGAGTGTTGACCCAATGGCGGAATTGCAGGTTTCATGATTATCCGGACTGACGAAACATTCGATATCGACACGCCCTCAGGCCGGATGCGCCTGCATGTCTTCCGCCCCGTGGCGGAGGGCCGATACCCCGGCATTGTCCTGTTTTCCGAGATCTATCAGGTCACGGCCCCCATCCGCAGGCTTGCGGCCATGGTGGCGGGGCAGGGATATGTCGTCGCGGTGCCTGAGGTATACCATGAATATGAACCCGCGGGCACGGTGCTGGCCTATGACAGGGCGGGCACGGATCGGGGTAATGAGCTGAAATATACCAAGCCGCTTGCGGCCTATGACCATGATGCCCGCGCCGCGGTGTCGTGGCTGGTGGATGACTGCACGGCCTGTTCCGGGCAGGTTGGCACGCTGGGTGTCTGCCTTGGCGGGCATCTGGCGTTTCGTGCCGCGTTCGATGCGCGCGTGCGGGCGGCGGCATGCTTCTATGCCACCGATATCCACTGTGCCTCCCTTGGGGCGGGGAAGCATGATGATACGCTTGAACGCATGTCCGGAATCGGTGGGGAGGTGATGATGGTCTGGGGGCGTCAGGACCCGCATGTCCCGTTTGCCGGCCGGCAGTTGATCCGTGAGCGGATGGAGCAGGCCGGGCTACGGTACGAGTGGCATGAGTTCAATGCGCAGCATGCCTTCCTGCGTGATGAGGGGCCACGTTACGACGCGGCGCTGTTCCTGCAGTCCATGGACATGGCCAGGGCGCTGTTCCATCGCAACCTGACATGATGATGACAGGGCGGGGGAACATGTTTCCCCGCCCGCAGCGGTTCAGGGCGCGCCGCGCGTCAGAAGTCCGGCCACCAGCACCAGTGCGACGGCAAGGCCCGTTTCACGGTTGAAGCGGAACAGGCGCAGGCATTGCGGTGCGTCATGTTCGTCCAGGCGCATGACCTGCCATGCCAGCAGGGCGGCCGGCAGCGGCAGCCCCGCCCAGAACCCCAGCCCCTGATGCGACAGGGCACCTGCCGCCGCAATCCCCACGAGTGCCAGCGCGTAACACGTCCCGACGAATCCACGCGCCCGGTTCACCATCAGGCGCGAGGTGGATTTCACCCCGATCCGGGCATCGTCTTCCATGTCCTGAAAGCCGTAGATCGTATCGAACCCCAGTTGCCAGACGATGGTGGCGGCATAGAGCACGCCCTGCGCCATATCGATCCGGTCCGCCGCCGCCGCGTATCCCAGCGGCGCGCCAAACCCGAACGTAAAACCCATGACCAGTTGCGGCCACCACGTCACCCGCTTGGCCAGAGGATACAGCGCCACGAGCAGGAGCGAGGAGGCGCCGAGCACCCGTGACAGCGGATTGAGGCACATCAGGATATTGAACCCGATCAGCAGCAGCGCGATCAGGAACAGCCCGGCCTCGCGCATGCGCAGCGCGCCGCTGGCCAGCGGGCGCCCGGCAGTGCGCGCGACCATGCGGTCGATGTCGCGGTCCCACATGTCATTGACCACGCACCCCGCCGCGCGCATGACGATGCTGCCGATGCCGAACAGCACGATCAGGCGCAGGCGTTCGCGTGGTGCCACGCCGGCGGGCAGCAGGATGCCCCACACACCCGGCAGGAACAGGAGCCACGTCCCGATGGGCCGGTCGAGGCGCGCAAGCAGCGCATAGGGACGCAGGGGCGCGGGAAGACGTCCGATCCAGCCGTCAGTACGGATGTCGGTATGCGACGCGGACTGGGTCACGACATGTATTCTCCCGGCTGTGCGGCCCGACATGACGATGACGCCGGGCGACCTGGCTGCTAATGCGGACACAGATGGGCCGGATGATCGTGCATGGTCAAGTCCGCGCCATGACGTGAACCACGAAGACAGGCGGAAACGCCACGGAGCGAAGGAAACATCATGAGGGACAGTCCCCGCCTGTTCATGGACCCGCAGGCATACCCGCAGATGCAGTCCGGCATGGTGATCCGGCTGGAGGCGGACCGCGCGCATTACCTGGGCAATGTCCTGCGCCTGGGGGCAGGGGCGCGCGTGGTCGTGTTCAACGCCCGCGATGGCGAATGGTCCGCCACCATAGAGACGCTGCGCCGTGATCGCGGGGAAATCCGCCTTGTGCACATGGATCGCCCGCCCTGCGTGACGCGGGGGCCGGATATCCTGTTCGCGCCGCTCAAACGCGATGCGACCGAAATGGTCATCCGCATGGGAACGGAACTTGGCGTAGGCTGTTTCCATCCCGTCATTACGGAACGCACCAATACCCATCGCCTGAACGGGGCGCGCCTGTCGGCCATCGCGCGGGAGGCCAGCGAGCAGTGCGAACGGCTCGACGTGCCCGCCATCCGTCCCATCCGGCCGATGACGGATGCGATTGCGCACTACCCGGCGGATATGCAACTGTTCGTTGCACTTGAACGTCTGGACCCCACGGCACAGGAAGATGAAATTCCCCGTGCGCGTCCCGGCGATGCCCTGCTGATCGGTCCGGAAGGCGGGTTCTCGCCCCCGGAGCAGGCGTTCCTGCGCCGCCAGCCTGTCACACGGGTCCTGTCGCTCGGCCCGCTCGTGCTGCGGGCGGATACGGCGGCGGCGGCGGGACTGGCCCTGCTGGGGGCTGGCATCCGCAGGGAACCGGCCGGAGGGGATTGATCCGGTCGCTCTCTGGCATAGGGACCAGATCCGGTCCACAATGGTTTCGCACTTTTCTGTAACGAGGATTCCCGCCACGTCATGTCCAATCCTGGCGACCAAGATACAACTCCGATCGAATCGGTTACCCAACTGGCCGGCCTGCTGGCTGCGGGGTCAAAACCACAAGATGCGTGGCGGATCGGCACGGAACATGAGAAATTCGGCTTCATACGGCCCCAGGCCACGCCGCCGGGCCATGCGCCCTGGCTGCCCCCCCCGTATGAACCCGGTGGCATCCATGCCGTCCTGTCGGGCCTGCGGGATCAGGATCGCGGGGCATGGCACGATATCCGCGACACGGGCGCGCTGATCGGCCTGAAGGGGCGCGAGGCGCACAGGGGGGCGTCAATCTCGCTGGAGCCTGCCGGGCAGTTCGAACTTTCGGGCAGGCCGCTGGTGGACCTGCATGAGACCCGGGCGGAGATGCAGGAACATTTCGACAGCCTGCGTCCCATCAGCGACCGGCTGGGGCTGGGGTTCGCGCCGCTGGGCTTTCATCCCTTCGCCCGGCGCGAGGACATGCCCGCCATGCCCAAGAGCAGGTACGCCATCATGCGCAACTACATGCCCAAGGTCGGCACGCTGGGGCTGGACATGATGCTGCGGACCTGCACGGTGCAGGTCAATCTCGATTTCGCGTCGGAACAGGACATGGCGCGCAAGATGCGCGTCTCCCTCGCGCTGCAGCCCGTGGCCACCGCCCTGTTCGCGAACTCGCCATTTTACGAGGGCCATCCCAATGGCCTGCTGTCGAACCGTGCCCATGTCTGGACCGACACGGACAACCGGCGTTCAGGCATGCCCCTCGAATTCTTCGCCCCCGGTTTCGGGTTCGAGGCGTATGTCGAATGGCTGCTGGACGTGCCGATGTATTTCGTCATGCGCGACGGGCGGATCCACGATGTGGCCGGCCGTTCCTTCCGCGCATGGATGAAGGGTGACAGCCAGCAGGGCCTTGAAGGGCTGACCCCGACCGTGGGCGATTTCGAGGACCACATGACCACGGCCTTCACTGATGTCCGGCTGAAGCAGTTTCTGGAAATGCGTGGCGCGGATGCCGGGTCGCCGGCGATGATGCTGGCGCAGTCCGCGCTGTGGGTCGGCCTGCTGTATGATGATGCAGCGCTGGCCGCAGCGGATGCCCTTGTGCATGAACAGCCGTGGGAAAGCTATCGCGCCCTGCGTGCGGCGGTGCCGCGCCTTGGTCTGCATGCGCCGTGGGCGGGGGGCGTGCTGCGTGACCTTGCGAAACGCATGGTCGAAATCGCCACGCAGGGGCTGCGTGCCCGCGCGCGAAAGGATGCCGCCGGACGGGACGAGGCACATTACCTTGACCCCCTGCATGAAATCACCCGTGGCGGGCCGACGCAGGCCGAGGCCTGGCTGCAGGCCTATCATGGCCGCTGGGGCGGGGATGTGACCCGTATCTTCGACGAAGCCGCGATCTGAACCCATCGCATGATGGGATTTGCATGGGGCCGGTCATCAGGAATTGATGGCCGGCCCCATGTATGTACGGACCCTGTCTTGTATTGCGACGCGCTCTCAATTCCTGGTGCCAGTAATGTTCTCGTGTTATTGATCGTTCTTGTGGGCTGTTATTGTATAATGAGAATTATTTTCGTCTTGTGAAATGGCTTGAATGCGATAACTTCTTTCTGCATACAGTAATTCATGCGCAAATTCTCGACATTGACGGATCAGGAAATCCTTGCCCTCGCCATTTCGAACGAGGAAGAGGATGGTCGCATCTATTCTGATTTCGCCTATGCCATGCGGGAGAAATTTCCCGACACCTCGAAAATCTTTACCGACATGGCGAAGGAGGAAGACCAGCATCGCCGTGACCTGATCGACCTGTACGCCAGCAGGTTCGGGCAGCATATTCCCCTGATCCGGCGGCAGGACATTGCGGGCTTCCTGATCCGCAAGCCCGCATGGCAGATCCAGGGGCAGGGGATCGATGCGGTGCGCCGCCATGCGCGGCAGATGGAACTCGACGCGGCGCGGTTCTACCGTCAGGCGGCGACACGCACGACCGATATCGCGACACGCAAGCTGCTTGGTGACCTCGCGCTGGCGGAGGACCGGCATGAACAGGCGGCGGGCGCCATCGAGCTCGACCGGCTTCCCGCCTCCAAGCGTGAGGAGGAGGATGAGGACGCCCGCCGCCGCTTTGTCCTGCAGATCATACAGCCCGGCCTTGTCGGGCTGATGGATGGCTCCGTCTCCACGCTGGCGCCGGTCTTTGCCGCCGCCTTTGCGACGCACCTGCCGTGGAATGCGTTCCTCGTCGGAATGGCGGCTTCGGTCGGGGCAGGGATTTCCATGGGCTTTGCGGAGGCGCTGTCCGATGATGGCAAGCTGTCTGGCCGTGGTGCGCCGCTGCTGCGCGGGCTGATCTGCGGGCTGATGACGACGGCGGGGGGAATCGGCCATACGCTGCCGTTCCTGATCGATAATTTCACCACCGCCCTGATGGCTGCCGTTGTTGTTGTGGTGCTCGAACTGTTCGTCATTTCATGGATACGCTGGCGGTATCAGGATACGCCGTTCGGGTCCGCCATCGTGCAGATCGTCATTGGCGGTGCGCTGGTGTTCGCCGCAGGCGTCCTGATCGGCAGTTCCGGCTGATGCGCCAGCCCCTGTCCGCGCTTTGCCTTGATCTTGACGAAGTGATGGGGCACGCACGTGCATGTGCTTTTTCTGGCCGGACAATTTCCCGATGAAACACCCTGACCGTTTCCACCTTTCGCGCCTGTGGGGCCTGTGCCCAGTCGTGCTGGCGATGCCGTTGATGCTCGGCCTGGGGACATATGCCCATCCGGCCCGGGCACAGGCGCAGATGGTCGTGGGGGCGTCGGATCAGGATCATGCCCTGATCACCCGAATCGAGGAACACCTCAATACCATTACGCTGCTGACCGCGAAGTTCCACCAGGTCGCATCGGACGGGAAGCAGTCCACCGGCACCGCATGGCTGGACCGCAGGAACCGCCGCATGCGCTTCCAGTATGACCCGCCCAGCCCGCTGCTGCTTGTGGCCAACCATGACCAGGTTGTCTTCAATGACAGTGAACTGGGCCAGACGACCACGATGCCGATGGACAAGACGCCGATCGGGCTTCTGCTGCGCCCGCATCTGGCGCTGTCGGGGGATGTGCAGGTCACGGCGCTGCTGCATGAAGGGCCTGAGGTCGAAATCACACTGGTGCGCACGGACTCGCCCGGTGATGGCAGCCTGACGCTCATTTTCCATGAGGACAGGGGACTGCTGCTGCGGGGATGGATCGTTCAGGACGCGCAGGGGGAAAGCACGCGGGTGGACCTGCTGCATGCGTCCGTGGGCGGGGCGGAACCGCCGGACAGCCTGTTCAATACGGATATTGGCGACAAGTAAGGGCAGCGGCCCTGCCGGTTGCCTTAATCCTGCGCGCGCGTCAGTTCCAGTGCGCGGGCATAGACGGTGCGCCGGGGCAGGTTGACGATCCCGGCCACCAGTGACGCCGCATCCTTGATGGACAGGGACTTCAGGGCCTCGCGCAGGTGGGTGTCGAGATCCTGCGGCCCCGTATCGTCGGCAGGTGGCGGCCCGAGGATGACCGTTATTTCCCCGCGTGGGGCATGTTCCTGGTAATGCTGCGCCAGTTCGCCCACCGGACCACGCCGGACTTCCTCAAACCTCTTGGTCAGTTCTCGTGCGACCGCCGCCGGGCGGTCCGGGCCGAACACCGCCGCAAGGGAGGCGAGCATGTCCGCGAGGCGATGCGGGGCCTCGTGCCAGATCAGCGTTGCGCAAAGTCCCGCCTGCTCCGCCGCGCGCAGGACCGACAGGTTTTCGCGCCGCGCGGTGTCGCGTGGCGGCAGGAAGCCGGAAAACAGGAACGGATGGGGGGGCAGGCCCGACAGGGTCAGTGCCATGACCGCCGCATTGGCGCCCGGCACGGCCGTGACGTGTCCGCCACCCGCAATGACGGCGCGTACCAGGCGGTATCCGGGGTCCGACATCAGGGGCGTGCCGGCATCGGAAATGACCGCGATCCTGCGGCCTTCATTCAGCAGTTCAAGCAGCGCGGGAATGCGTTCCTGCTCGTTATGGTCATGCAGGGGGCAGGTGCGGGTCCTGATGCCATGCGCCTGCAGCAGTTTCGCGCTTGTGCGCGTATCTTCGCACAGGATCAGGTCGGCTTCGTTCAGGCACTGTACCGCGCGCGTGGAAATGTCGCCCATATTGCCGATCGGCGTTGCCACCAGCGTCAATATGCCCCCATCATGTGATGACATGACCTGTATATCCTCTCTCTCCGCATGACGCGGCTTCGCATCTCCGCTATGGATCGTCGCTGGTCGAGATTGCAAAGGCGAAAGACATGAGTCGTCAGACATTGGTAACCCGCAAGCTTGGACAGGATCCTGTTTCTGCCATGCAGGGATTTCCTTGCAAGGCCTTATTGCTGGCCGGGGTGCTTATGTCCACGCTTGCGGCGTGTGCCGGTGGGGGGGAAGGGGGAAAAACACCCCATGCCGGACGCAATGTCGGCGTGTTGCTGCCGCTGACCGGCAACAATGCACGGCTGGGCCAGGAAATGCTCAGCGCGGCGCGCATGGCCATGAACACGCCCACGGCGCCCAAACTCGACGTCCATGACACGACGGCACCCGGTGGGGCCGCCGCCGCCGCGCAGGCCGCGGTCAAGGCAGGGGACGGGATCATCCTGGGCCCGTTGACGGCAGGTGATGCAACGCAGGCGGCAGCCATGACGGCGCAGGTCAACCTGCCGATGCTTGCCTTTACGTCAGACGTGTCCGTCGCGCGCCCCGATGTCTGGATACTGGGGATTGCGCCCGAACAGCAGGTGCGCCGCATGGTCGGGGCCGCCGTGAGGGAAAACCGGCAGCATTTCGCGGCCTTCCTGCCCAATACGGCGCTGGGCCACGCCATGGGCGATGCCCTGAAGCAGAGCTGTAGCGAACATGGGCTGCAATCGCCCCAGATCATGTATCATGGCGCGACCGCCGCTGAAATTACCGAGCAGTTGAAGACGCTCTCCGCCTTTGAAAGCCGGGCCGCCACTGCCGCGGCACAGGCGGCAGCGGCAGCACCAGCGCAGTCCGCGCCGCCGGAGGGTGTCGATCCGGCCAGTCCCGAAGCCGCCACGATGGATGCGGCTCCCTCCGCCACCACCACCCAGCCATCCACTGACGTGCCCCTGCCGCCACCGCCATTCGATGCGCTGCTGCTGGCGGATACGGGACTGCAGCTGGGCCATGTGATCGAGGGGCTGCGTGCGGCGCAGGTGTCCTCCACCCAGACGCGCATCATGGGGCCGGGCCTGTGGGGGGCGTTCGCGGGCAAGCTGGCCTCGTTGCAGAATGCCTGGTATGCCGCGCCGGACCCGGCAAGCCGGCAGCATTTCGTGCAGCTTTTCATGGCGCAGTACCATCACATGCCGACCCCGCTGGCCGACCTGTCCTATGACGCGGCGGCACTGGTGAAGGCACTGGACCAGGCACCACGGACGGGTGGTGCGAAAAATGGCTATTCGTTGCAGGCCCTGACCCGCAACGAAGGTTTCTCAGGGGTGGATGGCGTTTTCGGCTTCACGGCCAATGGCCGCACACGCCGCGACCTGGCGATTTTCCAGATCCTGCCCGAAGGTGGCAGCCAGATGGTGCAGGCCCCTTCAGGGCGGTTGCAGAACGGAACGAACTGACGGGAACTCTGCCCGTTCGGAGGCGTCAGTTGGGATAGCGGGCTGCGGCAATCATGCCGCAGCAGTCGCGCCACAGGACAGCACCGGACGGATGGCATACAATGCCGCTTCGAAACTGCGATACGATGACAGGCGGCGGTCGCGCAACTGGTCGATCAGGACCCAGCGCATGCCCTCGGGCTGGATCATGTAGGCCGGGTCAGCATTTTCACGCACCCAGACCAGCACATGTTCAATGCCATCGCCTTCCTCGGCGGAGGCGACATCGACATCGCACAGTCCCATGCAGGTGCCTGCTTCCAGCCAACGCATCAGGTATTCGTAATGACGGGGGAGAAACCCCTGCCGAAGCGGAATAACATTGGAGGCAGAAATCTGATGATCCATCATGCTCATAATGTCGGCCCTCTGACATATCCTATGCGTTAACGGCACGTCTCGACCGTAAGTCTTGCATGAGTGCTTGCCAAACTGAATCTGTCTCGGGAAGCCGCAGAAAGAGGCAGAAATTGCCGACCGTGACAAAAAAGCAATGCTTTGTTGCGCTTTAGAGTCATTAAATGGTTATTTATTGTTCAGATGCCTATTCCATCGGCGGTGCAGCCAGAGCCAGTTGCCCGGATGTTGGCGTATTTTCTGTTCAATGTAGTCATTGACCATCTGTGTCAGCAGTTGCTGGTCGCGCTTGCGTTCGCCCGTATCGGGAAGTTCCAGCGGCGCGGAAACATGGACGCGCAGGCGCGCGGGGCCCAGTCGCTCCACATATCCGGCAATCACCGGGCATTTCTGCCGCAATGCCATCGCGGCCATGGCACTTGCCGTCATGGCGGGCTTGCCAAAGAATCGGGCCTCGATTCCGTCATTCATCTTCTGGTCGACCAGCATCCCCAGGTTGCCGCCACGGATCAGGTGTGCAAGCGCCTGCCGTGCGCCACGCGCACCCTTGGCGAACAGGGGGACGGCCTGTCCCATGGCCTCGTCACGCAGGTCGCACAGCATCCGGTCCACGTAGGGATTGTTGGGCGCGCGGTAGAAGGAGGAGAATGCAAGCCCGTAGCGTGCCACGGCGGGTGGCAGCATTTCCCAGTTGCCGATATGTCCAGACACGAACATGACCGGCTGTCCCGTATGGGCATGGGCGCGCAGGTGTTCTTCCCCCACGACGTCCCATCCCGGACCGGAGGCCGGGTTGTGCGGCAGGCTGGCAAGGTGGGGGAGTTCCCCCGCATTGCGGCCGATATTTTCCCACATGTCGCGGATGATGCGCCATCGCGACCGTCGGCCCAGGTGCGGCATGACATATTGCAGGTTGGCGTCGGCCACCTTTGAAACCGGCAGCCATGGCCCGACCAGTCGGCACAGCCATCCCGCCGCGTTGGAAGCATGTTCGGGCTTCATGCGCCGCAATCCGGCCAGCAGCAGGGACAGCAGCGCCGCCTCCACCCACATGCGGCGTGGTAGCCTCCGGTCGCGCGACGCGCTCATCGGCCCGCTCCGCGCAGCCATGCGTCCAGCAGGCGTTCGGGCGCCTGTGGGTCGGCCCAGCGGAGGGAAACGCCAACCGGCGTGACCCGTGCCTGAAAATCGGCGGGCAGGCGGACAAAATCCTTGGGTGTCGTCACCAGTCGGGCCTTCATGTCGTGGGCGGTCTTCAGCAGTTGCGCCAGTTCGGCGGGACGGTAGGGGTGGTGGTCGGCAAAGGCGACGGTGTGCTGCACATTGACGCCTGACTGGCGCAGTCCGTCGAAGAATTTGGAAGGCCGTCCGATCCCCGCGAACGCCACGACAGGACAGTGCGGGGGAAGGGCGGTCCCGTCCTGTTGCAACATTGCATGATGGCAGGGCAGGACGGATGGCAGGGCATGCAGCAGGCCTGTCCGGTCCGCCCCGATCATGAGCAGCGCCTGCGCGCGTGACAGGCCAGTGGCCACGGGTTCGCGCAGGGGGCCTGCCGGCAGCACGCAGCCATTGCCGAACCCCTGGTATCCATCCACCACCACGAGCGAGAAATCACGCCGCAGGCCCGGATTTTGCAACCCGTCATCCATGAGGAGGCAGTCCGCCCCGTCCGCGATGGCAAGGCGTGCCGCCTGCGCCCTGTCCGCACCGGCATAGCATGGGGCCACGGTTGCCAGCAGCAGGGCCTCGTCCCCCACGTCGCGTGCGGTATGGCGTCCCACCTGCACGCGCGTGACCTGCCGGATGTTGCCGCCATATCCCCGTGTCAGGAAGACGACCCGGTGGTTGCGGGCGACAAGGCGGCGGCCAAGGTCCAGCGCCACGGTCGTCTTGCCGGTGCCCCCCACCGTCAGGTTGCCACAGCACAGGACGGGAACGGGCGCGCACCACGGACGGCGGCGCTGGCGCCACATGCCGATGGCGGCATAGAGCCATGAGAACGGAGACAGCAACAGTAACGGCACCCTGCGGGAGCCTGCCTGCCATTCCCAGAAGCGGGGGGCCTGCATCAGCGATACACCACCTTCAGGATGCCTGCGGCGACACGTCGGGCAACCTGCGTATCACTGGTCGCGGCAGTGCTGCTGGCGGCGATGGCGGCGTGCATCCTGTCTTCGTCTGAGAGCATGTCCACCACCCAGCGCGCCAGTTCATGCGCGTCCGTCACATAGGTCACGGCGTCCCCCAGCATCGCGAAGGCCTGCCGGAAATTGGCGATGGCGGGACCGCTGGCGATGGCGTTGCCAAGGCGTGCGGGTTCCATCGGGTTATGGCCACCGCCCTGTAGCGCGGGCAGCAGGCTGTTGCCCATCAGGACAGGGCAGTGCAGGGCGTAGAACAGCCCCATTTCCCCCAGCGTATCGCAGATCCATATGTCATCGCGTGCAGTGGGGACCTGCCCCAGCGCGCGGCGCGGCGTCTGCGGCCCCGCAAGCGGCATCAGGGCAGCGCCGCGTTCGGGATGGCGCGGCACAATGATCGTCAGCAGGTCCGTGACCTGTTCACGGGCGAGTGCTGCGGCCTGCAGGACAATCTCTTCTTCCCCCGGATGGGTGGATGCCGCGATCCAGACAGGCCGGTTGCCAATCTGCCGTTTCAGCAGGGCAGGGTCGATGTCGCTGCGTGATGCCGGGACCGCATCCTTGAGGTCGCCCAGCAGCGCGATATCGGACCGGCCCAGCGCCTGCAGGCGCCGCGCATCTTCCACCGAACGGGCGCAGACCCATGCAATCGCGCGGAGCATGGCGCCCACAAGGCACGGCAGTCGCCGCCACATGGCATAGGACCGATCGGACATGCGTGCGTTGACCAGGATAACGGGCACGTCTTCCTGCCCGCAGGCCGCGATCATGTTCGGCCACAACTCGCTTTCCGTCAGGATCGCCCCATCGGGATGCCACGTACGCACGAACCGCCTCATCCATGCCGGTACGTCAAGCGGCATGAACTGGTGGATGACCCGTATGCCAGTCGGCAGTTCCGCCATGCGCCGTGCCAGCAGGGATGCCGACGTGGTCGTGGCGGTGGTGACAAGGAAATGCAGGTCGGGCCGGTCATGATGCAACGCGGCGATCAGCGGAAGGATGGACAGGGTTTCGCCCACGCTGACGGCATGCAGCCACAGGAGCGGCCCTTCGGGACGCACATGGGTGGCGATGCCCCGCCGTTCGCACACACGGGCGGCAATTTCCTTTCCCCGCCTTATGCGCCGGTCAAGGTATGGCCGGAGCATGGGGGCGAGTGCCGTGGCAATGCCCGCCCACAGGGCACACGACAGTCGGGCACATATCCTGTCGCGGAAGGTCAGGCTGCCTCGTTGCGGTACGCGCGTCTGCATGTCCCTGCGGTAGCATGGGCAATGCCGGGGTGAAAGCACAAGCTCATGCCTGTGGCTTCACCCCGTAAGGGCCTCAGGCATCCAGAAAGCGGCGAAGGCCAAAGCCCTGGGGCTTTTCGTTCAGGACGGAGGGCTGGTAGGCCACGGTGAAACGCGTATGTGCCTTTTCCCATACGGACGGGTCCGCCCCGTCGGCAAGTTCGACCGTGGTGATGCCACAGCGCAGCATGAACTCATACTGGTCAGGCAGGGCATGGCCCGTGGCGCGGATTTCCCCCGTGAAATGCAGGTGTTCACGCAGGGCGCGGGCCTGCGTGAAGGCCCGCCCGTCACGAAAGCCGGGGAAATCCACACTCACCAGCGCCAGTCGTGGCAGCACGGTGCGCAGGGCCGCAACATCCTCGTCAGGCGTCAGGCGCACCCCCACCGGGGCATTGCCCGCGCGCGCCAGCGCCTCTTCCACCCGGGCAAGCGGCACGATGACAGCCCCGTCCGCAGGGCAGGGGGCATCATCGGCAGGCTGTGTCCACGTATCCGCGACAATCCGGCCATTTTCAAGTAGTGGCATAGACAGCATCCTTGAAGACGGCAGCGCCAAGCCGCCGATAGGTATCAACAAACCGCTCACCTTCATGCCGATGCACGAGATACGCATCAATCAGGGCCGCGATGGCGTCCACGGTCTCGTCCTCAGGCAGGGCCGGGCCGATGATCTGGCCGATGGCCGCATCGTTTTCCCCTGAACCGCCCAGGGTCAGCTGGAAATATTCCTCCCCGCGCTTGTCCACGCCAAGGATGCCGATATGGCCCGCATGGTGATGCCCGCAGGCATTGATGCAGCCGGAGATGTTGATGCGCAGCGCGCCAATGCGTTCCTGCAGGCCGGGGTCGGCGAAACGTGCGCTGAGCTTCTGGGCAATGGGAATGGAGCGTGCATTCGCGAGCGAGCAGTAATCCAGCCCCGGGCAGGCGATGATATCCCCCACAAGGCCGATATTGGGCGTCGCCAGTCCCGCTGCCGCCAGTTCCCGCCACAGTTCCTGCAACTGGTCCTCCCGCACATGTCCCAGCACGACGTTCTGCATGTGGGTAATGCGGATTTCACCAAAGCTGTAGCGTTCGGCAAGGGCGGCGATGGTGTCCATCTGGTCCGCCGTCACGTCACCCGGAATGCCCCCGTCGGGCTTGAGCGAAATCACGGCGGAAATGAATCCGCTGACCCGGTGCGGGTGCGTGTTGGTGCGCACCCAGCGGTCGAACGCGGGGGTGCGTGCGCGATCGGCCTGCAGCCGTTGCGCCGCATCCGCAGGGGCCTGCAGGTCCGGCACGGCGAAGCGTGCGCGGATGCCCGCGACAATGGCCGGGTCCAGACGGTAGCGCGCGCGGTCCATCTGCGCGAATTCGGCATCGACTTCCTCGCGGAAACGCTCGATCCCCAATGCCTGCACAAGGATCTTGATGCGGGCCTTGTACATGTTGTCGCGGCGTCCATGCGCGTTATAGACACGCACGATCGCCTCCAGCCACGCCAGAAGGTCTTCTTCCGGCAGGCCGTCACGCAGCAGCACGCCGATGATGGGGGTCCGGCCCAGGCCACCGCCGACATAGACATCGAAGACCGCGCGCCCGTCCTCGCCAGGACGCGCGACAAGGCCGACATCGTGGAAACGTGCCGCCACCCGGTCATGGGGGCTGCCGGTGATGGCGATCTTGAATTTGCGCGGCAGGAAGGAAAATTCCGGATGCAGGGTGGACCACTGCCGCAGGATTTCCGCATGGATGCGCGGGTCGAGCACTTCGTCCGCCGCGGCCCCCGCGAATTCGTCGCATGTCACGTTGCGGATGCAGTTGCCGCTGGTCTGGATGGCGTGCATGTCCACGTCCGCCAGACGGCCAAGGATATCGGGCGTATCCTCCAGCCGGATCCAGTTGAACTGGATGTTCTGCCGCGTGGTGAAATGCCCGTAATCCCGGTCATAGGTCCGCGCGATATGCGCAAGTTCGCGCATCTGTGCCGCACCCAGCATGCCATAGGGGATGGCCACGCGCAGCATGTAGGCATGCAGTTGCAGGTACAGGCCGTTCATCAGGCGCAGCGGCTTGAACTGGTCCTCGCTCAGTTCGCCCGAGATCCGGCGCGCCACCTGGTCGCGGAACTGTTCCACCCGCTCACGCAGGAACGTGCGGTCCACCTGGTCATAGGCGTAGCGACCGACGGCGGGCGCCACGGCTGTCTGGGACATTGTGTCAGACATGGGCTGTCTCCTCATGGGAGGGAACGAACTGGGGATGCACGGTCGGGCCAAAGGCACGGATACGCTCACGCACCGTAAGCGGCATGATCCCCTCCGCCCCGTCCGCAAGCTGCACGCCATACACGCCCACGACGCCCTGTTCCTGCTGGTTGCGGGCGGTATCGGCGATCACGGCCTCGATCCTGTCATTCGGCCAGACCGCGGCACGGGCGATATCAACGGACCATGTGCCCTGGTCCGTCAGCCAGACGATCCGCCCGTCGAGCAGGCGATTGGCCGTGACAACGCTGGAACCTGTTGTTGTGCGGCGGTTGTTCCTGACATCCACTTCTGGTCAATCCCTTTCAGGCGAGGCAGGCACTGGCATTCCACCCTGCTGGATGGAGAGGCGCGTGATTCATACGGGTGTGCACGTATATTTTATATTTCCCCATGACGCCAGACATATCGACCGCAGCCACGGGCGCGGCGGCATGGGAAAGGGCGGGCGAAGCAGTGGGAAAACCCGTCCGCCTCGCCCTGTTCCTCAGGTCGCGGGTGCGGCCTTGCGGTCCAGCGCGGTCGTCTCCGCAATGAACGTGACAAGGTCACGCGCACTGGCGGCGGCATCGCGGTTTTCGGTCGCAAGCCGCAGTTCGGGCTTTGCCGGGGCCTCGTAAGGGGCATCGATCCCGGTAAAGCCGGAAATCTTTCCTGCCCGCGCCGCTGCATACAGGCCCTTCGGATCGCGCGATTCACAGGTGGCCTGGGGGGTATCGACAAACACCTCGTGGAATTCATCGCCCACGATCTGGCGTGCGAGTTCCCGATCCGCAACCGTGGGGGAGATCAGGGCGACAAGCACGACCTGCCCGCTGTCGGCAAGGATGCGCGCCACCGCCGCCGCACGGCGGACGTTCTCGCGCCGGTCGGCCTCGCTGAAGCCAAGGTCGGAACACAGGCCCGCGCGCAGCGTATCCCCGTCAAGCACGGAGACATCGACCCCGCGGGAGAACAGTTGCACCTCCGCCGCGCGGGCGATGGTGCTCTTGCCCGCGCCGGGCAGGCCGGTCATCCAGAAGACGCCGCCATGGTGCCCCTTGGCCTGCGCGCGGTCCCACGTGGACACCGTGCTGCCGGTCGGGTGGATGGCCTTCGTCCCCCTTGCGATCTCCGCCACCCCGATCAGCGGCACGCCACCGACGATCTGCTGGTTGCGGTCCACAAGCACGCCGCGCCCGTCCGCCGTGCCCGGCAGGAAGGGGTCGAACTGCATCGTTTCCGACACCGCAAGGGTGATTTCGGCAAAGCCTTCGGGCGGGACGACATCGGCGGGATGTTCGGTCAGGTCCTCAAGCCGCACGACGGAATCGATGGAGGCCACCGTCACCTGATGTTCCGCCGTCGCCAGGCGCAGGCGGAAGCTTTCACCCACGCGCAGCGGTTCCTGCCGCAGCCAGAACAGGCGCGCGCGCACCCGTGCCCCCTGCAGCGGGGCCTCGCCGGGCGGGAACAGCAGGTCGCCACGGTCGGGGATCACGTCGGGTTCCAGCGTGATGGCCACCGACTGCCCCGCAATGGCGGAGGTCTGCGGCGCAGTGTGCCAGCTTTCGATGGTGGCGATCTTTGCAACCGTGCCATGGCGGCCGATGACGACGCTGTCGCCGATGCTGATGCGGCCGCGTTCGATGCGCCCGACCACGACGCGCTGCGCGTCAAAGCGGTAGACATCCTGCACCGGCAGGCGCAGCGGCAGGTCGGAACGCGACGAGGGCGCGGGGACAAGCGCCAGCGCTTCTGTCAGGGTCGGACCCTTGTACCAGGCCATCCGTTCCGAACGCGATGCGATGTTGTCGCCTTCGCGCGCGGAGGCGGGCACGAACAGGGTCGGTTCGATCTCCAGTTGCTTGAGCAGGGCGGCGACGCTCTTTTCCGAAGCGGTGATCTTCGCCTCGTCGTAATCGAGCAGGTCCACCTTGTTCATCAGCACGATGACATGGCGGATGCCGATCAGGCGCAGCAGCATCGCATGGCGGCGCGTCTGCTCCTGCGCACCTTCGGCGGCATCGACCACCAGCACGGCGGCTTCGGCATCGGCGGCGCCGGTAATCATGTTGCGCAGGAACTGCCGGTGGCCCGGCGCATCGACGATCACGAACTGCCGCTGTCCCAGGCGGAAGGGGATGCGCGTCGAATCGACCGTGACCCCCTGGTCGCGTTCGATCTGCAGGCTGTCGAGCAGGAAGCTCCATTCAACCGACAGGCCGCGCTTGGTGCTGGATTCGACGATCTGCGCCACGCGTCCGTCAGGCAGACTGTCGGTATCGTACAGCAGTCGCCCGATCAGGGTGGATTTGCCATGGTCCACATGCCCGACGATGACGATCGGGGTTGCGGCCTCCTGCGAGACCGGAGGGGAAATCGTATTCATGTCCTTGATGCTCCGCTCGGCTCGACGTTCACAGGTAACCGGCAACACGAAGGCGCTCGAACGCGTCTTCGGATTCATGGTCCATCGCGCGTCCCGCCCGTTCCGACGTGCGCGAGGTTTCCAGTTCGGCAATCACTTCGGCCACCGTGCTGGCGTTGCTTTCGACGGGATTGGTGATGTCCTGATCCCCGAGCGAGCGGTAGCGCTTGCCATTCTTGGAGAAATACAGGTCCACCAGCGGAATGCCCTCACGCTCGATATAGCGCCAGATGTCGATCTCCCGCCACGCCAGCAGGGGATGGACGCGGATGTGCATGCCCGCTTCGTGCGGGGTGGCGTACTGGTCCCAGAATTCGGGCGGCTGGTTGCGCACATCCCACTTGTGGCCCGCGCCACGGGGGCTGAAGACGCGCTCTTTCGCGCGGGTGGCCTGCTCGTCGCGGCGGATGCCAGCGATGACGCCCGCAAGCTTGTATTTCTCGATCATCGCGGCGAGGCCCGCCGTCTTGCGCGCGGCCGAACGGGCGGCCGGCGGCAGGGTCGGGTCGATTTCCTCCACCGCCGGGCAGTCGCCAAGCAGCAGGTCGAGGTTCCACTTCTTGGTGTATTCGTCGCGGAACTGGTACATCTCGGGGAATTTCTTGCCCGTATCGACATGCATGACCGGAAACGGCACGCGCCCAAGGAACGCCTTGCGCGCAAGCCATACCATCACGTTGGAATCCTTGCCCAGCGACCACAGCATCGCCAGCGGCTTGAGCTTGCGATAGGCCTCGCGGAGGATGAAAATGCTCTGGGCTTCGAGCTGATCAAGATCGTCCATGGACTTGCAGACCTTCCTTTCCGGGGAAGAAATAGGGGCGGGATGAGAAGATGGAGACTGGTTTACCATAAGGTTGGGGATGTGGCCTTGCCGTGAGGGTCAGGAAACCTTGCGGACATGGATGCCGCATTCGGTCTTGTTCTGTCCCGCCCACCGGCCGGAGCGCGGGTCCGCGCCAGCATCGACGGGCAGGGTACACGGCGCGCAGCCGATCGAGGGATAGCCACGCAGGCTGAGCGGGTGGCGCGGCAGGTTCCGGCGCGTCATCTCGGCATCGAGCTGGCGCGGGGTCCATTGCGCCAGCGGGTTGACCTTGATGCGGCCGTCCTCGGTCATTTCCACGACGGGCAGGTTGACGCGGGTGGCGGCCTGCGAACGCTTGCGCCCGGTGATCCACCCGTCGAAGGGGATCAGCGCCTCGTCAAGGGGTTCAACCTTGCGCAGGGCGCAGCAGGCGTCAGGATCGAAGGCCCACAACTGTCCTTCCGGGTCGCGGTTACGGATCTGCGCCGGGTCGGGGTGGATGTCATGCACGTTGGTCAGGCCAAGGAAACGCGCAAGTTCCTGCCGGTATTCCAGCGTTTCGGGAAAATGCTGCCCGGTCTGCAGGAACAGGACGGGCACCGCCGGGTCGATTTCCGCGGCCATGGCCAGCAGGACGGCGGATTCCGCGCCAAAGGACGATACCAGCCCGATGCGCCCGCGCATCTCTCCCGTCAGGGCGATCCGCAGGACGTCATGTGCCGTATTTCCCTCGGCCTGCAGTGACCGTATAATTGACGGATCAACCCGCACCTTGCAATCTCCCTCCACGGTTCACGATATTAAATCGTTATTTTGGTGAGGAGTTAATCACTATTTCCCACGGATGCAAGGGGAATAATGTGCGTCCCCCGGTTTACGCATGGCAAGCCCATGCGTTCGGGAGGACTTAATGCACTATTTTTAATCGTGCATTAACGGCTCATGAAAACCGACAGTTTCCCGTTCTCCAGCACGTGGCGCGTCACCCCGCCAAGGATCATCTGGCGCAGGCGGGAATGGGAATAGGCCCCCATGACCATCATGTCCGCATTGAAATCGTGGTATGCTTCCAGCAGGGCGGCGCCGACGCTGCGGCCTTCGGCGTGGAATTCGTGCATCGTCGTATCCACGCCATGGATGTCGAGATAGTGCCTGACGTGACGCGCCTCCGGGCCAAGCCGCTGGTAGCTGCGGCTGTAGAGGATGCGCACCTCCTCCGCCTCGACGATCCAGGGCAGGGCATGGCGCAGGGCGGTCGCGGCTTCTGTCGTGCCGTTCCATGCGATGCAGATGCGCCGTCCCACGCTGACGGGGCGTTCGATCGGGGCGACGACGACGCACCGTCCGCTGTCGAACAGCGTGGCATGCAGCGCATCGGAGGAGGAGACCTGCCCGCTGGCCCCGGTATTGCGCACGATGACGATGTCGGACATCCGTGCCTGATGGGCGACAACGGTGTACATGTTGCCCGCCATGGCCGTGAAGCTGGCGCTTGGCCGGTCCATCGGGATGGTTGACAGCGCGGAGCGCGGGGCGACGAGAGGCAGGCCCGCATCCTCGATGAAGCTGTGGAATGCGTGGCGGACTTCCTTGAGGTGCCCGGCACTTTCATGCAGGGCGGCGGCGATCATCTCCTGCACCATGGCCCCTGACAGGCCTTCGCCCGCCATGGGGCTGACCTCCTGCCAGTCGCTGCCGACATGCAGCCCGGCAAGGTGGGCGTTGAAACGCTGTGCGAACATGACCCCGATGCCCAGGGCGCTTCCGGCATTTTCCGCGCCTGACAGTGGCAGCAATATCTTGCGGATGTGCATGCACGCCCCTTTCATGGCCGTTTCCCGATCTTTTTTCGTGGGTTGTGACACTCACTCTTTCAGGAAACGGATGAAGGGGCCGCAAGTTCAGGGATAAAGACGCTGCCTGGTCCAGTCGTTGCCGCCCGTGCGGGTCCATGTCGCGCGGTCATGCAGGCGGTAGGGGCGATCCTGCCAGAATTCGAAACTGTCGGGCACCAGGCGGAACCCGCTCCAGTTGGCGGGGCGGGGGATGGGGGTGTCCTCCGT
>NZ_POTC01000023.1 GCF_002906255.1 Novacetimonas maltaceti
GTCCTGTCCCAGTGCTGGCACCCGTCCTCACGCGTCAGGCAGCAGGAGGAAGGCGTGACCTATGCCGCGCGCCTGACGCGTGAGGACGGGCGCCTGCACTGGGACAGGACGGCGGAACAGTTGGACCGGCAGGTGCGCGCCATGACGCCATGGCCCGGCACGTTTACCGAACTGGCGGCCCAGACGATCAAGATCGGGGCCGTCGTGCCGGAACACGTCACCACATCGGCGGCACCGGGCACGGTCATTGATGACCGGCTGCTGGTGGCCTGCGGGGACGGCACGACCCTGCGGATCACGCGCCTGCAACGGCCCGGACGCGGCATGATGGAGGCCGATGCCTTCCTGCGTGGGCAGGACATGCCCGTGGGCACCCGTTTCGACCCGTCCCGCGCATGAGCGACGAGACCACGCGCCCCGCATGGGGCGGCCTGCCTCCCGGATTTGTCCCCCCACGCGCCGAAGCCCCGGCCAACGTGCGCCGCTGGGCGGTGCGGATCGAATATGACGGCCGCGACTTTGTCGGCTGGCAGCGTCAGGCTTCGGGCCTGACCTCGGTCCAGAGCGTGCTGGAGGCCGCGGCCACGCGCCTGACCGGTGGCCGTCCCGTCAGCAGCATCACCGCCGGGCGCACCGATTCCGGCGTGCACGCGACCGGGCAGGTGGCGCACCTCGATTTCCCCGCCGATATCCCGCTGAGCAGTTCGGCGGTGCGTGACGCGCTGAATTACCACATGAAGCCGCACCGCGCGGCCATCCTGATCGCACGTCCCGTCCTGCCGGACTGGAGCGCGCGTTTTTCCGCCATCCGCCGCTCCTACCGCTATCGCATCCTCAACCGCAGCGCCCGGCCCACACTGGATGAAGGACGGGTATGGCATGTGCGCCAGCCGCTGGATGTGGACCTGATGCGCGAGGCCGCGCAGTCACTGCTGGGACGGCACGACTTCACCACCTTCCGCGCCTCCGCCTGTCAGGCGAAAAGCCCGGTCCGTACGCTCGACCGGCTGGAGATCCTGCGCGAGGGAGAGGAAATCGTCATCGTGACGGAGGCCCGCGCCTTCCTGCACCATCAGGTCCGCAACATGACCGGCACGCTCAAGATGGTGGGCGAAGGCAGTTGGTCGGTTGAACGGGTGGCGCAGGCGCTTGCCGCCCGCGACCGGCGCGCCGGTGGCCCCACGGCACCGGCGGAAGGGCTTTACCTGACCGGCGTGGGCTACCCCGAGGACCCGTTCGCGAAATAAAGGCAACGCCTGGAAACGGCACTTCAGTGATGGGGTGCGGATGAAGCCCCCGGAAGCGCCATGAAATCATGCCACGGCATGTAATGCGGCGGCAGCAGCGCGGTAATCCCGGCCAGCAGCGTCAGGCTGAGCAGCACGGCCCCGACCAGCAGCATCGCACGCCCGCCACCCAGCGCCAGTCCGACACGCGCGATGAACCATGTCATCCACAGGCTGTAGGCGAACCCGACGCCATTGATGATCAGGCCACCATAAGTGGTCTCCAGCAGCGCCGGGGCCCCCAGCGCCATCAGAAGCGCCACCCCCAGCATGACAAAGGGCGACAGCCAGTCGGTCCACCACGCCGCGGCGATATAGCGGCACCACAATGCGGAACGGCCCCACCGTTGCGCCAGCGCATGGGTCACGATTGCAGGCAGCAGGATCATGCACAGCGAAAACAGCCAGCGCGTGGCGCTGGTGGCGTCGGGCGCATGCGCCATCGTCAGCAGGCCGCCCACCAGCCACAACGCAATACGCGGCGCCAGCGCCGTCAGGACCGCATCGGCCGTATTGCCGAAATATACCAGCCCCGTAAGCCGCCCGCGTCCAAGCAGCAGCATCCCGCGCAGGATATTGCCAAACCCGCCGGGCGCGGGCTGGGGCGTCATGCCGTCATCCGCCATCAGGCCATCAGCCTTTCCAGAAACATGTCATAAATCCGTGTCAGCTGCGTCAGGTCGGCAACCGGCACATGTTCATCCGCCTTGTGCATGCTGGCCCCCACAAGGCCGAATTCGGCCACCGGGCAGTAGCGGCTGATGAACCGGGCGTCGGACGTCCCGCCCCCGGTATCAAGGCGTGGCGCATGTCCGGTAACCTTTGCCACCGCATCGCGCAGGGCATCCACCCCGGCCGTCGGCTGCGTCAGGAACGATTCCCCGCTGATGCGGATCTGGACATCCGCCCCCGGCGCATGCCGCGCACAGACGGTGCGTATCCACCCGGAAAGGTCCGCCCCCGTATGCAGGTCATTGAACCGGATGTTCAGCCGCGCGCACGCCGTGGCGGGAATGACATTGGTCGCGCTATTGCCGACATCGATGCTGGTGACCTGCAGGCTGGACGGTTCGAACCATTCGCTACCGGTATCCAGCGGGACCGCAGTAAGTTCCTGCAGGAGCGCCAGCAGCCGGTGCACCGGGTTGTCCGCCCGGTGGGGATAGGCCACATGCCCCTGCACGCCCTTGACCGTGATCGTGGCATTCAGGCTGCCACGACGCCCGATCTTGATGACCTCGCCCATCTGCTGCGGGTTCGTCGGTTCCCCCACCAGGCAGAAATCGGGAACCTGTCCCTGCGCTTCCATCCATTCCAGGACGCGCACCGTGCCATTGGTCGCGGGGCCTTCCTCGTCCCCGGTAATCAGCAGGCTGATTGAACCGGGCACGCGGCCCCCATGCCGCGCGAGGTAGCAGCGCACGGCGGCGACAAAAGCGGCGATCCCGCCCTTCATGTCGCACGCCCCGCGCCCATACAGAAGCCCGTCATGGATCTGCGCGCCAAACGGGTCACTGCGCCATGCCGCATCCCCCACCGGCACGACATCGGTATGCCCGGCGAAACAGACATGCGGATGCCCCGTGCCAAGGCGGGCGAACAGGTTGGGGGTGCGCGCCCCCCCTTCCCCGAACACCAGCGGCGTGACCGCAAAGCCCATCTGCCGCAGCACGGCCGCAAGCACGTCAATCGCGCACCCGTCATCCGGCGTGACCGAAGGGCAGCGGATCAGGTCGCGGGCCAGCGTAAGCACACCCCCGGCATCCTCCTGCGCCACGGGGGCCTGTGCCCCGCGGGTTGCGTTGCCGGTGGGTGTCTCACTCATGACCGGTCCGCCCTTCAGCCGCGCAGCAGCTCGTTGATGGAGGTTTTCGACCGTGTGCGCTCATCCACCCGCTTGACGATCACCGCGCAGTCAAGCGCGGGCAGCGGCCTGCCCTCGGCCGAGGTCGGCTGGCGCGGCGGCAGGGTGCCGGGCACCACGACGGAATAGGCCGGGACGCGGCCCATGAACACCTCGCCCGTCGCACGGTCGACGATCTTGGTCGACGCGCCAAGGAACACGCCCATCGACAGCACGCTGCCACGTTCGACCACGACGCCTTCCGCCACTTCGGAGCGCGCGCCGATGAAGCAGCCATCCTCGATGATGACCGGGGCGGCCTGCAGCGGCTCCAGCACGCCGCCGATGCCCACGCCACCGCTGATATGGCAGTTCTTGCCAATCTGCGCGCAGCTGCCGATCGTGACCCACGTATCGACCATCGTGCCGCTGTCGACATAGGCCCCGGCATTGACGAAGCTGGGCATCAGGACGACGCCCGGCGCGATATGGGCCGAGCGGCGCACGACGGCGCCCGGCACGGCACGGAAGCCTGCCTGCGCGAATTCCGCCTCGTTCCAGCCCGCGAATTTCAGCGGCACCTTGTCAAAGGCAGGCGCGCCAGCCCCCCCGCCGGGCACAAGGCGATTGTCGTTGAGGCGGAAGGACAGCAGCACCGCCTTCTTCAGCCATTCATTGACAACCCAGCCGTCCGCGCCCGGCATCGCCACGCGCAGGCGACCGGTATCAAGTGCGGACAGCGCGGCCTCCACCGGCGCGCGATCCGCGTCGCCAGACGTGGGGGACAGCGTCTCACGCCGTTCCCACAGGGCCTCGATCTGGCTCTGGAGGGCTGTATCAGTCATGAATTCCAAATCCTGTTCCGGACAGCATCGCCACCCCCGTGCATCAGGGTGCGGCGACGGCATGAAATGGGGTGATCGCGGACCATGCGGGGGATGGCCGCCCCTGTCAACGCATTCCCCGTTTTGTGGGCACGAGGCGGCGGCCGCCTCATTCCCCGCGGATCAGCGTGCCCAGCCCTGCTTCGGTAAACAGTTCCAGCAGGCAGGCATGCGGCACGCGGCCATCAAGGATCACGGCGGCCTTCGCCCCGGCCTTCACGGCGGCAAGGCAGGTTTCGACCTTGGGGATCATCCCGCCCGAGATCATGCCGCTTGCGATGCCACGACGGGCATCCTCCGCCGTCAGTTCGGGGATGAGGTTGCCATTTTCATCCAGCACGCCCGGCACGTCCGTCAGCATCAGCAGGCGGCTGGCATTGACCGCGCCCGCGATGGCGCCCGCCGCCGTGTCGGCATTGATGTTGTAGGTCTCCCCGTTCTCGCCACTTCCAACAGGGGCGATGACGGGGATCAGGCCCGATCCCGACAGGGCATAGATGACGCGCGGGTCGATGCGCGTGGGTTCCCCCACGAACCCGAGGTCGAGCAGGCGGTCCGTCTCCACCCCGTTTTCACGGGCGCGGCGTTCAAGCCTGCGCGCGGAAATCAGGCCGCCATCCATGCCCGAAATCCCCACCGCCAGCGCGCCGGCACGGTTGATCAGGCCCGCGACCTGCTTGTTCACCTTGCCCGCGAGCACCATCTCGATCACGTCGATCATCGCCGCATCGGTCACGCGCAGGCCGTCGATGAAGGTCGATTCGATCTGCAGCCTCTTGAGCATCGCGCTGATCTGCGGGCCGCCGCCATGGACGATGACGGGATTGATCCCCACCTGCTTGAGCAGGGCGACATCATGACCGAACGCATCCGACAGCGAGGTATCGACCATCGCGCTGCCGCCATATTTCACGACAAGCGTATCCCCGGCATAGCGTCGCAGGTACGGCAACGCCCGCGCCAGAACATCTGCCCGTTCGCGGGCATCCTGACTGCCCGGTCCTGTTAACGTCATCCGATCGTGCCTCAATCCATCAAACACTGTGCGGCCATGACCCTTATCACAGCCGGACCCTTCATGCCCGTGCGGGGGGCGGATATGCAAGCCGCGCAAGTTCCGCGCGCAGTTCAACAATCCCTTCGCCGTTCGTGCTGCTCGTCGCAAGGACGATGGGATAGGCGGCTGCATGGGCTGCCGCGATCTCGCGCGCCTCACGCAGTTTCGCCGCCAGCACGGGGGGCTTGGGGACATCGCATTTCGTCAGCACGATCTGGAACGTGACCGCCGCGCGATCGAGCAGCTTCATGATCTGGCGGTCGTTTTCCTTGATCTCCACCCGCGAATCCAGCAGCAGCACCACGCGCTTGAGGGTCGGGCGCCCACGCAGGAACGAGAACATCATCCCCTGCCAGTCTTCCTTGACCGCCTTGGCCGCCTTGGCAAAGCCATAGCCCGGCATGTCCACCAGCGTCAGGCGCCCTGCAAGCTCAAAGAAATTGAGCTGCTTCGTGCGTCCCGGCTCGGACGAGGCACGCGCCAGCGTCCGCCGCCCCGTCAGGGCGTTGACCAGGCTGGACTTCCCCACGTTGGAACGTCCGGCGAACGCGACCTCCGGCAGCAGGGGGTCGGGCAACTGGCCGAGTTTCTGCGCGCCGAAGACGAACTGGCACTCACCCGCGAACAGCAGGCGTCCCGCCTCGCGGTCGCGCTCGATTTCCTCTGGCGTCGGGGCCTGGGGCGTAAAATCAACCATTGCCGCCTGTCTTGTCCCCATCCTTGCCATTCCCGTCAGCCTTGTCGCCGCCCGGCGAAGGATTGCGCCGGGCAGCCTTCTGCCGGTTCCTGGCCTGCCTGTTGTTGTGCTTTTTCTTCTTGCGCGAGGCGGTATGGACCGCAGGCGCCGCGCCCGCATCCTTATCGGTCGTGGCGGCCGCATCCCCTGCCGCGTCTGGCTTGCTCACGAGGTCGGTCGCGGTGGTCGCGGCGGCCTTGCCTGCATCGGCCCCATCCGCATCAGTCCCCTGCGCATCGGCCTTGTCCGGCTGCGGCACTTCCCGGATGACGGTGCCCTCGATCTGCTTGCCGACCGGCTTGCCCGTGCCACCTGCCCTGTTGCCACCGGCCTTGCTGGCGGCCGCTTCCTGAACCGCCTTTGCCTGGCGTTCGAGCGCGCCCTGCAGCATCTTCGCAAAGAAGCCCGGCTTCTTTTCCGGCTGCGGCTTTTTGAGCGCGGGGTTCCTGGCTTCGGCATCGACACGGCGCTGGATCAGGGCCTGCTGCGCCATCGTCAGCAGGTTGTTCCAGCAGTAATAGATCACCAGTCCCGACGGCTGCCGCGCCATGAAGAAGGTGAACAGGACCGGCATCATCTGGAACATCTTCTGCTGCGCCGGGTCGGCGGCGGGGGCAGGATTGATCTTCTGCTGCGCGAACATGGTCAGGCCAAAGGCGATCGGCCACAGCCCGAGCTGGAAGAAGGTCGAGATGTGCGTCGGATCCCACGGGATCAGCCCGAACAGGGTGAAGATGTTCGTCGGGTCAGCGGCCGACAGGTCATGGATCCAGCCGAAGAACGGCGCATGCCGCATCTCGATCGTGACGAACAGCACCTTGTACAGGCACCAGAAGACCGGGATCTGCAGCAGCATCGGCAGGCAGCCGCTGGCGGGATTGACCTTTTCTTCCTTGTACAGCGCGATCATGTGCTGGTTCAGCGCCATCTGGTCGTCTTTATAACGCTCCCGCAGGGCTTTGACCTTGGGCTGGAGCTGGCGCATCTTGCCCATGGAACGGAACTGCTTGGTCGCCAGCGGGAAGAACAGCCCCTTGACCACCAGCGTAAAGGCCATCAGCGCGAGGCCGAAATTCCCCAGAAGCGTATTCAGCCAGTCCAGCACGGTGAAGATGGGATGCGTCAGGAACGCGAACCAGCCGAAATCCACCGCCTTCCAGAAGGAGGGAATGTGCAGGCTGGCCTCGTACTTCTCCAGCAGCGGGACTTCCTTCGCACCGGCGAAGACATGGGTTTCGGTCACGCCGTCCCCGCCGGGTGCGACCACTTCGGGCGTGCGGGCGGTAAAGCCGACCTGATAGACCCCCTCATGCCCGGCTTCGGGCGCATAGCCATAGCTGCCGGTCACCAGCGAATCCTGCTGCGGGATCACGGCGGTCAGCCAGTATTTGTCGGTAATGCCGCCCCATCCGCCCGTGCCGGGCTTGTTCCACGACATGTTGCCCGGCGGCACCGCGCCATTGCGCACGGTCTTGTAGGAGCTTTCGTCCAGACGGCCGTCGATGACGGAAATCGGCCCCTCATGCACCAGGTAGCCCCCCGTCTCCACGGGGGTATAGCCACGATCGACGCGCGAATAAGGGTAGAGCGACACCGCTTCCGCCCCGTGGTTGTGCACCTTCTGGGTGACGGAGAACATGTAGTTCTGGTCGATCGCAACGTCGAGTTCGAAAACCTGCCCCTGCCCGTTATCCCATGTCAGGACGACGGGCTGGTCCTGCGTCAGGGTGGACTGGTCCGCGCTCCAGACCGTGTTGGCGTCGGGCACGCGCACCTGCCCGCCCGCGATGTTGAGCCAGCCGACCTCCACCAGGTTCGACTGCGGGTCCTGCCGCGGGTCGAGGATACGGACCAGCGCGCTGCCGGGCTTGACCGTCTCGTGATAGTCCTTGAGCACGAGGTCATCGAGGCGCGCGCCACGCAGGTCGATCGACCCGCTGACACGCCCGGTATCAATCGCAAGGCGGGGGTCGTCCTTTGCATCCGTCACGGCAGGACCGTCGCCCGTGGGGGCGGACGATGCCGTGGCAGGCGCATCCTGTTCGGTGCTGGCCGCCGGCGGCGTGACCGCCTTGTGATCCGGATGCGGCATCAGATACTGGAAACCGACCAGAACCACGGCAGACATCACCGTCGCCACCATTAAACGCTTGATATCCATCAGCGACCAGCCAGACTCTCGTTATTCAGGTTTATGGATGCGGCAGCAGGAGCGACCATCATGGTGCGTGGTGGGCACCGGGTCATATCCCCCCGCATTCCAGGGATTGCAGCGCATGATGCGCCACAACGACATCAGACCGCCACGCCACGCACCGTGGCATGCCAGGGCATCGCGGGCATAATGGCTGCATGACGGGGTAAAGCGGCAGTTGGCGCCGATCACGGGCCGGACCAGCAACTGGTAGGCACGGATCATTCCGCGCATCGCCGCGACAACAGGGCCCCGTGAAACCGGACCGGGGGAAGGAATGTTCACGCGTCCCCCACGACCCCGGCTTTTTTCAACGCCTTGCGATAGTCAGCCAGCAACGCGGCAAATTTACGATCGATTGTGGCGCTACGGCCAATCACGACAAGATCAACGCCACTGAGGGGCAGTTCCCGCCCGACCTGGCGGACCACCTCGCGCAGGCGCCTGCGTACACGATTGCGGACCACGGAATTCCCGACCTTCTTCGTCACGGTAAAACCATGACGCGCCGAATCGTCGTCATCACGACGCAACGCCTGCACGACCATGCCGGATACCGGGGCCTTGCGGCCTTTTGCCGCGACCTTCAGGAATTCAGCACGTTTCTTGAGACGTATCGACCGGTCGGCCACGTTCAGCAGCCCCTGTTAATGCAGAGTGTCATTCCGGGACAGGCTGTCCCGGAACGTAAGACCAGGGCAATTAAGCGGAAAGACGCTTGCGGCCCTTGGTGCGACGGTTCGCAATCACCTTGCGGCCACCGACGGTTTCCATGCGGGAACGAAAGCCGTGACGGCGCTTGCGGACCAGCTTCGAGGGTTGATACGTGCGCTTCACGACGGCACTCCCAGATTGACTGTAACAGGTTACGGATGAATATCGGGGGTGCAGGCGATTTCCCTGCACATCCCCAAGGCGGGCCTTATACTGCCCGTTATTCCCAGCGTCAATGCGCAACGCACGTTACATGACCGCGCGTCGCACCGGAACGCCACACACCGACACGGACATGCCCATGCCCCCGACGCCACAGACCAAGGACCAGACCACACCGGACACCGCAGACGTGGCGGGAATACGCGCCCACCTGCATGACATCCGGGGCCTCCTGTCACCTGCCATGATGCAGGCGGACATCCTGTCCGCGCACCCTGACGCCAGGGTGCGCGCGGGCGCGGAGGCCATCATAAAGGCCATAGAGGCCACGGTCGGCAGGATGGACCAGATCCGGCGCACCTGCCTGCCCGCGCGCCGGAAGGACGAATGACGAATGACGAAAGGGCTAGCGACGCTCGATCAGTTCGACCTTGTAGCCATCGGGGTCCTCGACAAAGGCAATGACGGTGGTGCCGAATTTCACCGGCCCCGCCTCCCGCGTGACCTTGCCGCCGCCGGCACGAACCCGCTCCACCATGGCCGCGACGTCCTCCACCCCCACGGCAAAGTGGCCGAATCCGGTGCCGACGTCATATCCGTCGTCCTTGCCCCAGTTATAGGTCAGCTCGATTTCCGCCTGTCCCGCCGCATTGTCGCCGTAGCCGATGAAGACCAGCGTGTATCTGCCCTCCGGCACCTCGCGCCGCCGCAGTTCACGCATGCCCAGCAGGCCATAGAAAGCGATGCTGGCCTCCAGGTTACGGACGCGGACCATTGTGTGCAGGTAACTGCCCATGACGTTTTCACTCCTGTCTACAAAAGGGATTCTACTGTCCCGTCTGTCGTGATCCCGACGAGGAAAAGCCCGGCCGCATCGGCCCGCGCCACACATTCACGCGGGTCCGTCAGCAGCGTCGCCCCCGCCTCGAACGCGATGCCGCGCAACCCGGCACGCGCCGCGCGGCGCACCGTTTCGGGGCCGATGGTCGGCAGGTCGGCTCGCCGTTCCTGCCCCGGCTTGACCATCTTGACCAGCACCCCGCCGGGGCGGCCATCCTGACGGTATCGCCCGGCACGTTCAAGCATCTCGTCCGTGCCCTCGATCGCCTCGACCGCAAGGACAAGCCCGTCCTGCACCACGCAGCCCTGCCCGATATCAAGCCCCCCCATCGCCACCACCACGTTGCGCCCGCGCGTGATGTCCGACACGGCGATGGAATCGGGACGCACCGCCCCCATCACGCCCCGCCGCCCGACAGAAGCATGGAGGTAATCATGCGCGCCCCGGACGACGAATCCCTCCTCCCCCAGCACCCGGACAATCGCGCCGAGCAGGCCGTCATCACCGGAAAACAGGGCACGGCCGATCCGCGCCAGAATCCGCGCACCCGCCGCATCGGGACGCAGGGTCGCAAAGGAAGGGCGCCGCACCGGCCCGATCAGGACCAGTTCGCGGCAGTTATGCTGGCGCAGGGTGGAAAGGATTTCGCCCGCCGCGGCAAGCCGGATGAAACGGTGCGGCCACGGGGCAATGACATCGGGTTCGGCAAACCCCTCGAACCCGATGATGAAGACACTGCCGCCCGCGGCAACCACCGACTGCGCCACCTGCGCGGGCAGCGGACCGCCCCCGGCAAGGATCCCGACACAACCGGGCGCGGATATTCCAGACGAAGGCGACACCTGATCCCCCAACGGGTCAGGCGCCATCGGTCTCGATCATTTCGGCGGGGCTTCTCTGGACCCGTACCAGGCCGCGATGGCTGGGGGCTGCGATGAAATCAAGGATTTCGGACACACGGGCATCGTCACCGTACTGCGCGCGCACCTGCTCCAGACGCTGCTGGAAAACGGCCCCGCTGGCATGCGCGGCCTTGGGATAGAGCGCACGGAAGGCAAGGCGCATGCGCCGGATGTCATCGGGGGCGACACCATTGCGCCGCAGCCAGATCCAGTGCAACCCCACAAGCCGCGCCCGGTTGCCAAGCACGCTGCCATAGGGGATGACGTCCGCCTCCACCCCGCATACACCGCCGACAAGGGCCGCATGGCCGATGCGTACGAACTGGTGCAGGGCGGCCGAACCCATGATGCGGGCATTTTCGCCAATCACGACATGGCCACCCATCACCACGTTGTTGACGATGATGACACCGCGCCCCAGCGTGCAGTCGTGCGCCACATGCGAATTCGCCATGATCAGGCAGCCATCGCCAATCGTGGTCACGCCCACGCCCGTGGCGGTGCCGCGATGGATGGTGACATTTTCACGGATGATGGTGCCCGCGCCCACGATGCAGCGGGTCGGTTCGCCACGATATTTCAGGTCCTGCGGTTCCAGTCCCACCGTGGTGAAGGGATAGCACACGACATTCGCGCCGATATGCGTATGGCCATCAACCACGACATGGGAAATCAGCCGGACGCCATCCTCGATCACCACGTCGGGACCGACGGTGCACCACGGACCAATTGACACGCCGCGACCAATTCGGGCGCCAGGGGCAACGATGGATGAGGGATGGATTTCGGCAGGGCCCAGAGATCCCGCATCCCTTGTCGCGCCGGTAAATGCGCTGTGTGCCAGAACAGCCTCCATTTCGACGGCCTTCCGGCAGACAGCCACCGGAGAAAAAGCCATGATCCCGATACCGGCCCCCGGTCACGGTGCCTGCCGTTACGGGCCGGTCATTTGCAGTGTTGCAGGACGCGGCCTAGCCCATGATCATCGCACTGAACGTCGCCTCGGCCACCGAGACGCCATCCACGCGCGCGACCCCCTTGAATTTCCACACATTCGCGCGGCTGCGCTCTTTTTCGACGGAAATCCGCAGCTGGTCGCCAGGACCGACGGGGCGACGGAATTTCGCACCGTCGATGGTCATGAAATAGACCAGTTTCCCCTCGAACGCCTCACCCAGCGTCAGCACGACCAGCGTCGCCGCCGTCTGCGCCATCGCCTCGATGATCAGCACGCCGGGCATGACGGGCCGTGCGGGGAAATGTCCCTGGAAATGCGGTTCGTTCACCGACACGTTCTTGATGCCGACCGCAGACTGCCCCCGGACGATATCAACCATCCTGTCAATCAGCAGGAAGGGATAACGATGGGGGATCGCCTCCATGATGCGCATGATGTCGATTGCCTCGACACTCTGCGGCGCCTGCTCCGTCGGTAATGCCTCTACTTCTTTATCCACGTCGTCCAACCATCTATTCGGTACGGGGGACGCCTGCAATCTGACTGGACAGGCCGCCCCGTGCCGGTTGAATGTTCCTTGCCGCGCCTCGGCACCGTCGCCTAGCCGGCCTTGTCGCCGTCCCCGCCCTGCGCCGGTTTTTTCGCCAGACGACGCAGGAACGCCACGTTTCGGAAAAACTCCCTGAATGGCATCGCCGGGCTTCCGATGACATCGGCCCCGGCCTCGACATCGGACATGACGCCACACTGCGCGCCAATCCGTGCCTTCGTGCCGATCCTGATATGCCCGATCAGCCCGGCCTGCGCCGCGATCGTGACAAAATCACCCAGTTCCGTCGAACCGGAAATACCGGCCTGGGACACCACGATACAGCACCGCCCCAGACGCGCATTATGGCCGATCTGCACCAGATTGTCGAGGCGCGAACCCGCCCCGATCAGGGTGTCACGAATCGAGCCGCGGTCAATGGTGGAGTTGGCGCCGACCTCGACCCCATCCTCCAGGATCACGCGGCCAAGCTGCGGCACCGTCTCGAACCCGTCCGGGCCGGTGGCGAAGCCGAACCCTTCCTGCCCGATGCGCGCGCCCGGCAGCAGGGTCACGCGTTCGCCCAGCAGCGCATGCGACAGGCAGACATGGCTGCCGATGCGGCTGCGCGCGCCGATTTCCACGCCATCGCCAATCATGACATGCGTGTCGATGCATACGCCCGCGCCGATGCGCACCCGTTCGCCAATGACGCAGAACGCCCCGACCGCCGCCGACGGGTCGATCTGCGCGCCTTCGCCGATCACCGCCGTGGGATGGATCCCCGGTTTCACCGGTGGCGGGGGATAGAAACGTGACGCAACCCGCGCCCATGCCAGGTATGGCGTTTTTGACACCAGCGCCACGGCATGCGCGGGCACCTTGTCCACGAAGGCGGGCGCCACGATCACGGCCCCCGCTCCCGTCTCCTCCAGCAGGGGGAGGTAGCGCCGGTTGTCGAGGAAGCTGACCTGCGCCGGGCCTGCGGACTGCAACGGCGCTATGCCCGAAAACCGTGGCGCCCCGGCAAGGGCCGCATCAGACCCGCGAAGCTCCGCACCGGCACAGCGCGCAAGTTCGGCAGCGTCAAACGGGCCATCCGATACGAAGAACCGCGTATCGCCCGGCCCGCTTTCCTCCCGCACGTGCATGGATCCACCCAAGCCTTTAGTGCTTCGCCTTGGCCGCGGCAGGTGCCGCCGCCGGGGCGGGGGCACCGCCCTGCTCCGCATCTGCGGTCGTCGGCATCGTGCCCGACTTCGCCAGCACCTCGGGGTCGACATTCGCCGCCGGGATGAAGACGCTCGGCAGGACCGAGTTCAGCTGCGTCGCCACCTGCTGCGTGATGTCGAGGCTGTCCTGGCTCAGCGCCACCTGCTCACGGTGCAGGACAAGGTTCATGCTGCGGCTGGCCGCGACCTGGCGGATGATCTGCACCAGTTCACGCTCGATCTGCCCCAGCGACACCTGCGCCGCTTCCTGGATGATGCGGTTACGGTTGCGGAAGTTCTTCTGCGCCGCGATCACGCGCTCCTGCAGCTTGCGCTCGCTGGCCTGGATCTGGTCGGACGTCATGGTCCGGGCCTGTCCCTGCAGCTTCTGCTGCTCGTCACGCCAGGAGGCCTGCTCCTTCTGCGCATCACGCGCCAGTTCGTCACGACGCGCACCCAGCACACGTTCCGCCTGCTGTGCCGCGGTCGACAGGCGCATCACGTCAGGCACGCTGATGACGCCGATGATCGGGGCGGGCGGCGGCGCACCCTTGGGCAGGTCCGGGGAGTTGGGGATCTGCGGCAGCGGCAGGACCGGCGGCGTCTGGGACTGGGCCTCCTCGCTGTCGGCCGGGGGGGCCGGCAGCGGCACGGGCTGCGGCGCGGGCTGGGCCGCGTGGGATGCCGCATGCTCCGGCTGCTGGGATGCCTTGGGGACGAACCACCCGGAATTGTTCTGCGCATGGGCAGCAGACCCGACCAGACTGCCACATCCCAGTGCGACAGCCGCGGCAAGTAGACGAACGCCGGAATTACGCAACATTATCACCTCAGAATTGTTGGCCGAAGCCAAAGCGGAGCAACTGTGTTCGGTCATGCTTCTGCTTGATGATCGGCACACCAAGATCGATGTTGATCAGACCAAACGGGCTTTTCCACGAAAAGCCCACGCCGGTACTGACGCGTGGCACCAGCGTATCGCCATATACCGGGGTATATTTGTAACCATCGCTGGGCGATGTGTAGCGTTCGCGCACGCGCAGGCCGTCAAGACCACCGGCATCGACAAAATAACGTCCCTTGATCCCCATGTCCGCGGCGAACGGCATGGGGAAATGGATCGTGGCGGAAGCGGTATACAGGAACCGCCCGCCAAGGAAGTCTTCCTGCGAATGCATCGGGTATTTCACGCCATCGATGGTGCGCGCCGGGATGCCCATCGTTCGCGGCCCCGCGCCACCGTCAAGGAAGCCGCGCAGCGTATTACCACCAAGGTAGAAGTTATCGATGATGTCGCTGCGCCCGCCGCCCCAGTTGGCGATGTCGCCCGCACCCGCGCGCAGGTCCACCGTCCAGTCATGGTTGCCCATCAGGCTGTCGAGCGGGATGTAGTAGGCGGCGTCGATCTTGCCACGGAAATAGCGTTCGTTGCCGCCGATGCCCGCAAAGTCACCGCCAATGCGGATGACATAGCCGCTGTGGGGCTGCATGCGCCGGTCGCGGGTGTCATAGGTCAGCGTGGTGCTCAACTGCGACAGCAGCGACCAGCCCGACTGGTCAAGCACGTACCACGAGGAATCCGACCATGTATCGCCGACATTTCGATCGGTGAGCGTATAGCTCCACGACTGCGACAGGTGGTTGTTGTACGAATACCCCATGCGCAGCGTCATGCCGTACCGGCCTTCGGAGTAGTTCTGGTACGTCATGTAGCGGTTCTGGATGCCGAAGATGTCGATACCGGCCACCAGGTTGCGATTGAGGAAATACGGGTCCGTGATCGAGATGTCGGCCTGGTCCTCGTAATAGGCCGCCGTGCCGGAGAAGCCGGCATCGATGCCGGTGCCCAGCAGGTTGTGCTGCTTCAGGCCCAGGTTGCCCAGCACGCCCGCGTCCGACGAATACCCGCCACCGAGCGAGAATTCGCCCGTCGGCTTTTCCACCACATCGGCGGAGATGTTGACCTTGTCCGGGGCGGAACCGGGCGTCTGGTCGATCGAGACCGTCTTGAAGAAGCCCAGATCCTCAAGCACCGCCTTGGAATACTTGCGGTCCATGGGGGTATACGGGTCGCCTTCGGACATCGGCAACTGGCGGCGGATGACCTTGTCCTGCGTGATCGTGTTGCCGTTGATGTCGATGCGCTCGACATACATGCGCGGGCCTTCGCTCACGTCGAACAGAAGGTTGACCGTGCGCTTTTCGGGATTGCGCGCGATTTCGGGATGCACCATCGCGAACGGATATCCCTTGGCCTGCAGGATCTCCTGCATGGATGTCGCGTTATGCTGGATGGCGCTGCCGTCATACCACTGGTTGTGGAAGAGGGAGATGTACTTGTGCAGGGACTCCGCACTGACATGCCGCAGCGAAGAGCGGATATCCATCTTGTTCAGACGGTACCGCGGCCCTTCCTCCATCGTATAGGTGATGTAGAACTCCTTGTGGTCAGGAGAGAGTTCACCCGTCGCGTTCTTGATCTGGAAATCGACAAAACCGTTCTTCAGGTAAAAACGGTGCAGCAGCTCGGCATCATACTTGATGCGTTCGGGATTATACTGGTCGCTCGAGGAAAAGAAGCGGTACCACGCCGTCTCCTTCGACGATACGACACCGGCAAGGCGCGTGCTGGAGAAGGTGCGGTTCCCCACGAACGTCACCTTGCGGATCAGGGTCTTCTGCGCCTCGTTGATGCGGAAGATCACATCGACGCGGTTATGGGCAAGGCGGATGACCTGCGGCGTGACGGTGGCGGCATAGCGTGCCTTTTCCGCATAGACGCCAAGGATCTTCTGCCGGTCGGAGGCGATCGTCTTGGTGGAGAACACCGCGCGCGGCCGCAGCGAGATGACCTTCGTAAGGTCCTCGTCCTTGGCGCTGTGGTTGCCTTCGAAAATGATGCGGTTGACGATCGGGTTCTCGACGACATGCACGATCAGCATGTTGCCCGAACGCTGCATGCTCACGTCCTTGAACAGGCCGGTGGCATAAAGCGTCTTGAGCGAACGGTCGAGCAGATCCTGGTCGAAGCGGTCACCGGGCTGGACCACCATGTAGGACAGGATGGTGTTCGTCTCGATACGGTCATTGCCCTTGATGTCCACCGCCTCGATCGGGTCGGCCAGTGGCGGCGGCTTGATGGCCTCGACCTGCGGCTGGTCAGGGGCCATCCCCGGCGTAGGGGCCATGCCGTCGGACGGTGGGGCGTCGGAAGGCGGCGCGCCCTCCGCTCCAGCGTCCTGCGCGTGGGCTCCTGCCGTCCAGAACAGCGGCACAACGCACACGGATGCAAGCAGCGCTGAACGTTTAGTCGACAAAATCGGCATTCCTCACCATTCGGTAGGCGGATTGGCCACACTGCCAGCCATGCGAAGAAATCGTCTCCGTGCTGTCATGCGTTATCCGCATGGGCGGACGTATCCGATATCGCCCCTCTCGTGCAAGCACTTGTCTCATGCCGCCATTCTTACGTTATCCGACATGCGATGCCAGCCATTGAAACAAGCCGAAATGCGAGAGGTCGTTAAATGTAGAAAATAAAAACAGACTTGCGATCAGCGCAAATCCCGCCTGGAAGCTCAACTGCTGCACCCGGCGCGACACGGGACGGCCCATGATCGCCTCGAAAATATAGAACATCAGCCGCCCCCCATCGAGAATCGGGATGGGGAACAGGTTGATCAGGCCAAGGTTGATCGACAGCAGCGCCATGAAGGACACGAGGCTTGACAGCCCGTACTGCGCCACCTGCCCCGACATCTGCGCGATGCGCAGCGGGCCGCCAAGGTCCTTCGTGCTGTGCTGCCCCGTCAGCATCTGCCACAGCCCCGCAAGGGTCTGCACGGAGACGGTCCACGTTTCCTTCACGGCGGAAACAAAGGCATGCGGCAGTGACTGCGGCGCGCCCATCTCGGCAAGGAAGGAGACGCCAAGCTGCCCGTGCGGGGGCTGCCCCTTCGCGTCGGCCACGCTGCCGACCGTCAGCGGGATCGTCACGTCCCTGTTGTCACGCCGCACCACCACGTCGATATGCGCGCCGGGTTCGGCCGCGATGCGCGCCTGCAGGTCCGCGACATCGGAAATGGGATGATCGCCCAGCTTGACGATGGCGTCATGGGGCACGATGCCGGCCGTCGCCGCGGCGCTGCCGGGCATTACGGTCGCCACGACATTGCGGATGTGCGGCTGCCCCGCAAAGGCGAACAGGCCGGTAAAGAGGATGATCGCCAGCAGGAAGTTGAAAACCGGCCCCGCGACGATGACGATGGCCCGCGACAGCACGGGCTTGTCGTGGAACGTACGCCCCTTCTGCCATGCCGCCATCTGTTCGGGGGTGGCGTCTTCCGGCCCCTCGAACCCGTGCGGCTTGACATAGCCGCCAAGCGGCACGGGGCACAGCCGCCATTCCGTGCCGACACTGTCGTGCCAGCGCAGCAGCGGCTTGCCAAACCCGATGGAAAAGACCTCCACATGCACCCCGCGCCAGCGCGCGGCGAGGTAGTGGCCAAGTTCGTGGATGAAAACCAGCACTCCCAGGACCAGGGCGAATGCAAGGATGGTCCGCAGCAGATCATGCATGATGATTATGAGTTCCCCTGATGATCACGCGCGGCCATGCCCCCTTGTTCCTGTCGTCTTATGCAGCCCGCGCCGTGATCGTGGCCCGGGCGAGGCGTCGCGCCTCCTCATCCCAGCGCAGGACCTGCTCCAGCGTGTCCGCTTTCTGGTTTCCAAGTGATTGCATCACATCCTCGACAACCCGCGCAATATCCCGGAAGCCGATTTTACGATTAAGGAAGGCCTCCACGGCAATTTCATTGGCGCCCGACAGGATCGCGGAGGCAGCGCCCCCCGCCCGCAGCGATTCCCGCGCAAGGCGCAGCGCGGGGAAACGCTCCTCATCGGGTTCCTCGAAATCCAGCCGTGACATGGCGGCAAGGTCAAGGCGCGGGGAATTCGTCGCCATGCGCTTCGGCCACGCCAGCGTGTGCGCGATGGGAATGCGCATGTCGGCGGAGCCAAGCTGCGCGATGATGCTGCCATCGGTGTACTGGACCATGCTGTGGACCACCGACTGCGGGTGGACGATGACGCCGATCCTGTCCTCCGTCATGTCGAACAGGCGCGCCGCCTCGATCAGTTCCAGGCCCTTGTTGAACATCGTCGCAGAATCGATGGTGATCTTGGCCCCCATGCTCCATGTCGGGTGCTTCAGCGCGGCTTCGAGCGGGGCCTTCTCCATCTCCTCGATGCTGGCGCGGCGGAACGGGCCGCCCGATGCCGTCAGCACGATCTTCTCCACCTGGTCCACCTGCCGGTCGGCCATGGACTGGAAAATGGCGTTATGTTCCGAATCGACCGGCAGCAGCGTCGCCCCCGCCTGGTGCACCTCGCGCAGCATGACGTCGCCGGCGCAGACCAGCGCTTCCTTGTTCGCCAGCGCCACACACCCGCCATTGCGCACCGCCGCCAGCGTGGGTTCCAGCCCGATGGCCCCGGTGATCGCAGCCATGGTCCAGTCCACCGGCACGCCCGCCGCGCGGATCACCGCCTCACGCCCGCCGGACACCCGCGTGGATGTCCCGGCCAGCAGGGTCTCAAGCTCCCCCACCAGGGTTTCATCGGCGATGACGGCGTATTCGGCATCCAGCGCCCGGGCCTGTTCGGCCAACTTCGTGACATTGCGCCCCCCGACAAGGGCCACGACGCGGAACCGCTCCGGCGCCTGCAACAGCAGATCCACAGTGGAGCAGCCGATGCTGCCGGTACTGCCCAGAACGGAAACTGTCTTCATCCTACCGATTTCCCCAATCTTCTTTTCATTGCGACCGCGCTCAGCGCAGGCCGACATACCAGAAAGCAGCGCCCGCCGCTGCCCCCAGCGAAATCAATGCAGCCAGCGGTGCCGCCACCAGCAATCCATCAAACCGATCCAGAAGGCCGCCGTGCCCCGGGATGATCGTCCCGGAATCCTTGACGCCGCGCGCACGCTTGAGCGCGCTTTCCGCAAGGTCGCCCACCTGCGCCGCGATCGCCATGACACCGCCCATCATCGCACCGCGCACCGCGGCCCCCGCCATCGCATCGGGCAGCAGGGTCGCGATCGTCGCGCCCCCCGCAATCGCGGCCAGCAGGCCGCCCACCGATCCCGACCATGTCTTGGCCGGAGAGATACGCGGCGCGAGCTTCGGGCCGCCAACGGCCCGGCCCGTAAGGTAGGCCCCCGTATCGCTCAGCGCGACACACGCCACGACGAACAGGACGACACCCGCGCCCGGATGCGTCATGAACCGCAGCCACAAAAGCGATACCCCCGCGCAGCCGATCGCCACCTGCCCGCCCCACAGGGCCGGGCCAAAGACGAATCCCGCGCCCATGACAAGGAACGCGCCGCCCCACTGCCCGCCGAGCGCCGCAGCGGCACAGGCCAGCGGCCATATGAGGTAGAGCACGCCGCGCCAACTGCGCGCGGACAGCGAAAACATCCGCCCCCATTCGGACGCCATGCCGACCATCGCCAGCACGATCATCACGGCATAGGCGACGCCGCCCGCCCACACGCACAGGGCGGCAAGCGGCACGATCACCAGCGCGGACAGGACGCGCGCGCGCAGGTCCTTCCACCCGCGCCCCGACCCGCCACCCGGCGGCCGGGGGGCCGAAGGAAACGCAATGACGGTAGGGGGAGTGGTATCAGACCGGTCTTGCACCGAAGCGCCTTTCGCGCCGGGAATAGATCTGAAGCACGGCATCGAAATGCCCGGCATCAAAATCAGGCCACAGCGTCTCTATGAATATCAGTTCGGCATAGGCCGACTGCCATAACAGGAAATTGGACAGGCGGCTTTCGCCACTCGTGCGCACCACGATGTCGGGATCGGGCATGTCCGCCGTCATCAGGAAGCCGCCGAACGTATCCTCGTCCACCTGCGAGGCCGCCAGCGTGCCCGCGTCAATGGCCTTCGCCATGCGCAGCGCCGCCTGCACGATGTCGGCACGCCCGCCATAGGACAGGGCAAGCACCACCGTCAGCACCGTGTTGGAAGCGGTCTCCATCTCCGCACGGCGGGCTTCGGCGCGCACGTCGGGGGCAAAGCGCGACAGGTCGCCGATGATGCGGATACGCACCCCCTTCGCCGCAAGCTCCGCCACCTTGTAGCGCAGGTAGTAGCGCAGGAGGCTGGTCAGGTCGGCCACCTCCTGCGGGGTGCGCCGCCAGTTTTCGGAGGAAAATGCGTAAAGCGTCAGCCACTTCACCCCGGCGGCCACAGCCGCACGGATGCAGCGCTGCACCGCCTCCGCCCCGGCGCGATGCCCGGCAAGCAGCGGCAGGCCGCGCGATGCCGCCCACCGCCCGTTGCCGTCCATGATGATCGCCACATGGACAGGCACGATCCCTGCACGCCGTCCCCCGGCAACTGGGTACATGCGGGGGTCAGACCTGCTTGATCTCGCGTTCTTTTTCCGCGAGCAGTTCGTCAACACGCTTCACATACTGGTCCGTCAGCTTCTGGATCGCATCGGACCAGACCTTGACGTCATCCTGGCTGATTTCGCCCTTCTTTTCCTGCCCGCGCGTCTGTTCCATGCCGTCACGACGCACGCCGCGCACCGCGATCTTCGCGTTTTCGGCATACTTGCCCGCCGCGCGCGCCAGTTCGTTGCGGCGTTCCTCGGTCAACTGGGGGATGGGCACGCGCACGGTCTGGCCATCAGCCGCCGGGTTCAGGCCCAGTCCGCTGTCACGGATCGCGCGTTCCACCGCACCGACAAGCGAGCGGTCCCACACCTGCACCGTCAGCATCCGCGCCTCCGGCACGGCGATGGAGCCAACCTGCGTCAGCGGAACTTCACCGCCATAGGCTTCCACGCGCACCGGTTCCAGCAGCGCCGGACTCGCGCGGCCCGAACGCAGGCCGGCAAAATCACGACGCAGGCTTTCCAGCGCGCCATCCATGCGACGGGTTATATCCGCCAGCAAACTTTTCTGATCGACAGACACCTTGGCCCTCCCAACATTCCTCAGACGGTCGCGTTCGACCGCAATGCGACTCTATTCGTGCGGGGTGTGCGCCTCAGTCCGAGGCCACGATCGTGGTAAAGCGTCCCTCGCCCCGCATAACGCGCGAAAACGCATCCTTTTCATGGATATTGAACACCACGATCGGCAGCTTGTTTTCACGCGCAAGGCTGATGGCGGCCGCATCCATGACATTGAGGTCATTGGCCAGCACATCGCGATAGGTCAGCGTATCGTAACGGCGCGCATCGGGCACCTTGCGCGGGTCGGCGGAATAGACACCATCGACCTGCGTCCCCTTGAACAGGGCGCTGCATTCCATTTCCGCGGCACGCAGGGCGGCCCCCGTATCGGTGGTGAAGAACGGGTTGCCGGTGCCGGCGGCGAAGATCACCACGCGCCCCTTTTCCATATGCCGCACGGCGCGGCGGCGGATATAGGGTTCGGCGATGGACGACATCTGGATCGCACTCATGACGCGGGTGGCGACACCCTGGCGTTCCAGCGAATTCTGCATGAGCAGCGCATTGATCACCGTGGCGAGCATGCCCGCGTAATCACCCTGCGCACGGTCCATGCCACGGGCGGCGGCCGCGACACCGCGGAAGATGTTGCCACCCCCGATAACCAGACACACCTCCACGCCAGTGCGCGCAACCGCGGCCACGTCGGCGGCGATTCCATCGACGGTTGCGGGATCGATCCCGTAGGACCCGCCGCCCATCAGGGCCTCGCCCGAAACCTTCAGCAGGACCCGGCGGTAACCGGGGGCATTGTCTGGGGCATGATCTGTCAGCGGATTTGTCATTGGCCCTCGAACACAACAGGAAATAAGACACAGGCGACAGGCCGCCGCCCGCCAGTGACGGCAGCGCCGACGCAGCACATGTCATATAGGGGCTTCGCCCCCCTCACAAGCACACGATACCGATAATGCGGCAATCATACACGCCGCCACGGATCGTGCATCGGGGTCTCAGGCGTCGTCGAGGCCGATGGCGCGCAGGCGGGCGCGTTCCTCATCCCAGCCGGAGCGTTCCTTCACATTGAGGAACAGGTGGCATGGCCGGTCGAGCAGGCGCGAAAGTTCCTTGCGCGCGCGTTCGCCAATGCTGCGAATCCGCGACCCGCGTTCCCCGATCAGGATCGCCTTGTGCGATGCGCGGGCGACATAGATCGTGACCTCGATCCGCACCGACCCGTCGGGGCGTTCCTGAAAGCTTTCGGTCTCCGCCGTGGCGGCATAGGGCACTTCCTCATGCGTCTGCAGGAAGATCTGCTCACGCACCAGTTCGGCCGCCAGCAGGCGATCGGGCAGGTCCGTCAGGTCGTCTTCGGGATACAGGTACGGCCCCACCGGCAGTTCGGCGGCCATCCGGTCCATCAGGTCATCCACCCCCTGCCCCGAACGCGCGCTGATCATGAACACGTGCTCCACCGGCAGCAGGGCGGAGAGTTCCGCCGTCAGCGGCAGCAGCGCCTCGCGCTTCATCAGGTCGGTCTTGTTCAGCACCAGCCACACCCGGCGGTTGCGCTGCGCCAGTTGGGAGACGATCTCGCGCACCGCATCGGTCAGGCCCGCGCGCGCATCGACGATCAGCAGCGTGATGTCCGCATCCTCCGCCCCGGTCCAGGCGGCGGCAACCATCGCACGGTCCAGCATGCGGCGCGGGCGGAAGATGCCCGGCGTGTCCACCAGCAGCATCTGCGCGTTATTGCGCATCAGGATCCCCAGCACCCGGAACCGCGTCGTCTGCGCCTTGGGGCTGACGATCGACAGCTTGGTCCCCGCCATGCGGTTCAGCAGCGTGGACTTGCCCGCATTGGGCGCGCCCACGATGGCGACGAAACCGCAGCGGGTCGTCATGTCTTCATGTTCCGGCATCTGTCATTCCCACGGCTGCGATGGCCGTCCCGAGTGTTCGATTCTGTGTGCCCGCGCCACCATGGGCGCACGCGGCGTCAGCCAAACTGGCTGAGCAGCCTTGCTGCGGCCTCGCTTTCGGCGGCGCGCTTGCTGCCTGCAACGCCTTCGCCGCGCCGTCCCGATGCCTCCACCGAAATCACGAAGCGCGGCGCATGCGACGGCCCGTCGGTGGAAACCACCTTGTACACCGGCAGCGGCAGTCCGCGCGCCAGCACCCATTCCTGCAACGCGGTCTTGGGGTCCTTGGGCGGGCGGGCCTGCGCCACGATGGCATCGTTCCAGGCCCGGCGCACGAAGGCACGGGCCGGTTCCAGCCCGCCATCAAGGTAGATCGCGCCCAGGATCGCCTCCACCGCGTCGGCCAGCACATTGGCCATCTGGCGCACGCCGGCACGGGCCTCATGCTCCGCCACGTCAAGGGCGGACGGCAGGGCCATCTCCTCGGCGATGCGGGCCAGCACCGTACGCGAGACGAGGTGCGCATGGCGCGGGCCAAGCGCGCCTTCCTGCTCATCGGGGAAGCGTTCGAGCAGCCATTCCGCCATCAGCAGGCCAAGCACGCGGTCCCCGATGAATTCCAGCCGTTCATTCGACCCCGCGCCACGCCGCGCCACAGACTGGCGCGTGCGCCGCCCGACCGCGCTGCTGCGCTGGTGGGCGGCGGAGCGATGGGTCAGCGCCTCGCGCAGCAGGGCAGGGTTATGGAAGGAATAGCCGACATACGCCTCGATCCGTTCGAATTCGGCCGTGGGACTGCTGGAAGCTTCCATGATCAGTGAACCCCCGAAAACAGGCGTCCCCAGCGGATTTCCGTGGGCCATTTCCAGAATTCCCAGGTCGGGTACTGCGCATCCACCGACAGGAAGATCCACTTCGCCTGCCCCACGAGGTTTTCCATCGGCACGAAGCCGAGATCCTGTGGCGCATCGCCCATGAAGCGGCTGTCGGCGCTGTCATCGCGGTTGTCGCCCATGACGAAGAAATAGCCCGGCGGCACGACATATTCGGGGGTGTCGTTCTTGTCCCCCTCATCCGTCAGCTTCAGGATGTCATGCGTCACCGGGGGACGGCCGTCACTGCCGGGCAGGTCCTCGCGATAGCGCTCGCCCTCCATGTGGGTATGGTGTTCGTCCACCGCGACATACTCGCCTTCCGACGTGCGGGGCACGAGGGCGCCGTTCAGGTAAAGCTGCCCCTCGCGCATCTGGATGCGGTCACCCGGCAGGCCGATCACCCGCTTGATGTAGTCGATGGACGTATCCTTGGTGAAGCGGAACACGGCGACATCGCCACGATGGGGTTCGCTGCCGAAGATGCGGCCGCTGAACAGGTTGGGCGACAGCGGCAGGGAAAAGTGCGAGTAGCCATAGCTGTATTTGGCGACCCACACATAATCCCCCACCTGCAATGTCGGGATCATCGAACCGGACGGGATGTTGAACGGCTCGAACAGGGCGGTGCGCACGAACAGCGCGATCGCCCCCGCCACCACGACAGTACGCAGGAGTTCCAGCATGCCGCGCGTCCCCGTGGCGGGGGGATTCGTCAGGGCAGTTGGCGTCTGGGGGTCATCGCTCGACATGTTCTTCATAAATCCGGCTTCGTGCTCGACCGGGCGCAATACTGGACCGGACGCGTATTCTGGCGATCAAGCCCACGGGGCCATGCGCTGTCAAGCATGGGCGGCCATGCATGGGACGATCAGGCGATCGGCGCGACATCCGCAACGATGACGACCTGGGCGAAGGCATAAGGGTATTCGTCCGTCATCGTCACCATGATGCGCGGCGCATACCCGTCCGGCACGATTTCAGCAAGCCGCGCGCGCGCGCCACCCGACAGCACCATGACCGGCTGCCCGCCGGGCAGGTTTTCCACGCCAAGGTCGCGATGGAACACGCCACGGGCGAATCCGGTGCCCAGCGCCTTGGCGCAGGCTTCCTTCGCCGCCCAGCGCTTGGCATAGGTACCAAGCCGCGCCTGCCCCGAACGCCGGTTGGCGGCCGCACGTTCGCGCGCGGTGAAAACCCGGTTTTCGAACCGCGCGCCGTGATGGGCAAGGACACGCTCGACACGGCGGATGTCGCACAGGTCCGACCCGATCCCGATCATCATGAACCCGCGCCCCTCATTGCCGGAACACCTTCACCCCCTGGCACGCTCGACCTGCACCACGCCGGTTTCCGCCCGCAGCGCCGCCATGATGGCCGACAGGTGGCGCAGGTCACGCACCTCGATATCGGCAAGGATCTCCATGAATTCCAGCTGCCGGTTGACGATGCGCAGGTTCACCATCACGCCCTCATGCTTGGTCGCGATATTCGTCAGCGTCGCAAGGACCGAAGGTTCGTTGGCGGTCACGACGCTCAGCCGCCCGACATGGGTGCCCCCCGCATTGCGCGCGATCAGGTCGTAATCCCAGTTCAGGTCCATGAAGCGTTCGGGCGTGGCCGCGAACGTCTCCAGCGTCTGGCATCCCTGTGCATGGACCGTGATCCCCTTGCCGGTGGACACGATGCCCACAATGCGGTCACCGGGCAGCGGATGGCAGCAGCCCGCGAAATGCACCGCCATCCCCGCACCCACGCCCGCCAGCGCCATGCCGGCCGCATTCTTGCGCCGGGCGGCGGAAAAAGCGGTCGAGCTTTCCGCCGAACGCATCGACAGGCCGGGCACCATGCGCGGCGCACGCGGCGCGCGGCGCAGTTCGGGATAGGCCGCCTGCACCACCTCACGCGCGGACAGGTTGCCATTGCCCACCGCCACATACAGGTCCGCCACCGAGGACAGGCGCAGGTCCTTGAGCAGGGATTCGAGCACCTTTTCCGACCCGTCCACGCCTTCCTGCCGGAACGACTTGGCCAGCGCCACGCGCCCGCTGTCGAGATGCGATTCACGCTGCTGCAGCGCCACATGGCGGCGGATGCGCGCCCGCGCCTTGCCCGTGACGACAAAACGCTCCCACGAGGGCGAAGGCGTGCCGCCACGCGCGGTCATGATCTCCACCTGGTCGCCATTCTGCAGTTCGTGGCGCAGGGGCATCAGGCGGCCATTGATACGCGCGCCGACACAACTGTCGCCCACCTGGCTGTGCACGGCATAGGCAAAGTCGATCGGGGTCGCGCCACGCGGCAGGGAGATCAACTGCCCCTTCGGCGTGAAGCAGAACACCTGGTCCTGATAGAGTTCGAGCTTGGTATTTTCGAGGAATTCATCCGGCGCGGCCGAATCCTCAAGGATGTCGAGCAGGTCCTGCACCCAGCGCAGGCCGGACACCACGTGGGAGGCATCCTCGATCTTCCCGTCGCCGCCCTGCTTGTACAGCCAGTGCGAGGCGACCCCGTTTTCCGCCACGTCGTGCATTTCCGCCGTGCGGATCTGCACCTCGATCTTCTGGTTGCGCGGATGGCGCAGGGTCACGCCGGTATGCAGGCTCTGGTAACCGTTGACCTTGGGGGTGGAGATGTAGTCCTTGAACCGCCCCGCGATCACGGGATAGGCCGCATGCACCGCGCCAAGCGTGACATAGCACCCCTCGCGCGAGGGGACGATGATGCGGAACGCCATGATGTCCGACAGCTGCTCGAACGCGACATTGCGCCGCTGCATCTTCTCCCAGATGGAATAGGGCGTCTTCTCCCGCCCCGTGACCTCCACGCCCTTCAGCCCGGCCTCCGCGCACAGGTTCTGCAGTTCGTGGCGGATTTCCTCGATCACGTCCGCGCCCTGCCCGCGCAGGTAGTTCAGGCGGGCGCGGATGGTGGCCATCGCTTCGGGCTCAAGCTCCGCGAAGGAAAGGTTCTGAAGCTCGACCTTCACCTTCTCCATGCCGATACGATCGGCAAGCGGGGCATAGATTTCCATGGTTTCGCGCGCGATGCGCTGCCGGCGGTCAAGGCGCTGCACGTAATGCAGCGTGCGCATGTTGTGCAGCCGGTCCGCAAGCTTGACGATCAGCACGCGGATGTCCTTGGACATCGCAAGGACGAGCTTGCGGAAATTCTCCGCCTGCTTGGTGCGGTCGGACTGGAGTTCCAGCCGGGTCAGCTTGGTCACGCCATCGACGAGTTCCGCGATGGTCGCGCCGAACTGCGTGCGCAACTGCGCCTGCGTGACGCCGGTATCCTCGATCGTGTCATGGAGCAGCGCGGTCGCGATGGAGGCGGTGTCCAGCCGGAACCCGGCAAGGATGTTCGCCACCGCGAGCGGGTGCGTGATGTAGGGATCGCCGTTGTCGCGGGCCTGCCCTTCATGCGCCCTGTACGCCACGTCGAATGCGCGGCGGATCAGGTCGATGTCCGCGCCGGGGTCATAGGCCTGGATGCGGCGGATCAGCCCGTCACAGGAAATGGCGCGCCCGGTGGCGGGCGGCGTATCCTGCGCCGCCACGGCCGGGACGGCATCCGTCGTGGCGGATGCAGGCGCCTGCGTGGCGGGCATGGCAGGGGACGTGAGGGAAGCCGCCGTTTCAGAGCCGACCCGATCCGTCACATCCGTCCCCTTCCGTCAAAAGTGCTATCGCGAACCCCGACCGCCGAGTTCCGCCTCGATCGTGGCCTCGAGTTCCTCTGCCGTCATGCCTGCCGTGTGGCGGGCTTCCTCCTCGGCGGAGACATCCTGCAGGCCGAAGATGTTCTGTTCCGTCGGGATCAGGTCCACGACCTCCTCATCGGCGGGCTCGGGCTCGGGCGCGCGGGCCAGCGAACGCAGCAGGTCGCTCTTGACCTGGTCCAGACTGATCGTCTGGTCCGCAATCTCACGCAGGGCGACGACGGGATTCTTGTCGTTGTCGCGATCGATCGTCAGTTCTTCGCCGCGCGACAGGGCGCGGGCGCGTTGGGCCGCCAGCAGCACCAGTTCAAAACGGTTGGGAACCCGCTCAACGCAGTCCTCGACAGTGACGCGTGCCATCAGGCCAGACTCCGGTTTCTCTATGGAACAATATATCGGTGGAACAAGATGGAATACTCCCCCCCGTCCCACAACGCAAGCACGCTGTTACGCCTTCAGCCCGGCAGGCGGGTGACCTGCTGGTCCGCCACGCGGGCCAGCAGGGTGTCGATCCCCTCCCCGCTGACGGGATCGCGCCAGTCGGGCGCGACATCGCGCAGCGGCAGCAGGACGAAGGCCCGCGCGCATGCACGCGGGTGCGGCACGATGGGATCGGGGGCCGCGCGCACAAGCCCGCCCATCGCGATGATGTCGAGGTCAAGCGGGCGCGCGGCGTTGGCGACAGTGCGCACCCGGCCGGCCCGCGCCTCGATCTCCTGCAGGGCAGACAGGAGGGCTTCGGGTGTGATATTGCCACTCAGTCGCACCATCCCGTTGACATAAGGGGGCTGCCCCGACGGCGGGATTGGCGCGCTTTCATACCAGCAGGAGACCGCCTCCACCCGAATTGTGTCAATGTGCCCTATTTCCGCCACAGCCCAGTGGCATGTCTGCAATGGCCCTTCCCCTGTGTGGCGGGGCAGGTTCGCCCCGACCGCCACAAGGATGCCTGCTGAATGCCCGCCGGAACCCGGCACCATATCGTGCGTATCCATGCCATGAACAATAACATGACTGGAACATGACTGGGTGATTTGTTATCTCAAACTTTAAGACTACATCGGTATGGACAATGTCATGCCGGGCGCCAACCACCCCGGCATTCTCCTGATGACGGACGGACCACGACCACCACCATTGGAATTTCATATCGTCATCCGGGCATACCAAGCTACCTCTTTCAGGGACACCTACTAATGTTCTTTCAGCCTCAGGAACGGCTTTGTCTTTTTATTGATGGAACCAGCCTGTATTCAGCGTCGCGCAACCTCGGTTTTGAGGTCGACTATCGTAAGCTGCTGTCATTTTTCCGTTCCAAGTCGAACGTACTGCGCGCCTATTACTATTCCGCAGTGCTGGAGACGGAAGAATATTCCCCGCTCAAGCCACTGACGGACTGGCTTGTCTATAACGGCTATTTCCTCGTGACGAAGACGGCGCGCGAATATACCGACCATACGGGCCGCCGCCGCGTGAAGGGCAACATGGACATCGAACTTGCGGTGGACATGCTGGAGATGGCGCCAAAGATCGACCATGCCGTGCTGTTCAGCGGGGATGCGGATTTCCGCCGCCTGCTGGAGGCGGTGCAGCGCCAGGGCGTGCGCACGACGGTCATCGCGTCCATCAAGACCACGCCGCCGCTGATCGGCGATGAACTGCGCCGGCAGGCGGACCAGTTCATCGAACTTGCCGACATCGCGTCGCATTTTACCCGTCGGCAGATCGAAAATCGCGCCAACCGGTCCAACCCGGCGCCCCCGGTCCGCCATCCGGCCGACCATCTGAGCGACCTGCCGGAAGAATGACGGCCATTTCACAAGACTATATTAAGAAAAATTAAGGTTTCATTGTGTCGCCTTTTTTAAAAGGCGACGTTTTCTGAAGCTTTTTACAAAGCTTCACCACAAAATTCCGAATGATTTCCTTTCATGTGCGGCCGTCCCCTGTGCCCTTCCCCCTGGGGGACAGGCACAGACAACTGCGCCACACGTGAAATCAGCCTTCGAGTTGGAGTGTCTGGCGCGTCCAGTCGCGGGTGCGCGCGCACAGCGCGGCATCATCGGACAGGCGCTTGCCATAGGACGGGATCATCTTGCGCAGGCGGTCTTCCCACTGCGGCAGGCGGTCGGCAAAGCAGCGCTGGATGACCGACAGCATGATCGGCGCGGCCGTGGACGCCCCCGGCGATGCGCCCAGCAGGCCCGCGATCGTGCCGTTCGCCCCGGTCACCACCTCGGTCCCGAACTGCAGCACGCCGCCCTTGACCGGATCCTTCTTGATGACCTGCACGCGCTGTCCCGCAGTAATCAGTTCCCAGTCGCTGCTGCGCGCGCCGGGCACGAAATCACGCAGGGCCTTCATGCGGTCCTCGCTCGACTGCATGACCTGCTGGATCAGGTATTTCGTCAGCGGCATGTTGTCACGCGCCACCGCCAGCATCGCGCCGATATTGTCCATGCGGATCGAACGCGGCAGGTCCAGCCATGACCCCTGCTTGAGGAACTTGGTGGAGAAGCCCGCATACGGGCCGAACAGCAGCCCCTCCTTCCCGTCGATCACGCGGGTATCAAGGTGCGGCACCGACATCGGCGGTGCGCCCACCGAGGCCTTGCCATAGACCTTGGCATGGTGGCGGGCGACGATTTCGGGGTTGGTGCAGCGCAGGAACTGCCCGCTGACGGGGAAGCCGCCAATGCCGCGCGCCTCCGGGATGCCGCTTTTCTGCAGCAGCGGTAGCGCACCGCCACCCGCGCCGACAAACACGAACCTGGCCGCGACATCGCGCGATGCGCCGTCGTGCATGCCCTGCACGGACACGGTCCACCCCGACCCGGACTGCCGCAGGCCCGTCACCTCATGCGCGAGGTTGAGGTCGAAGCCCGGCCCACCGGTCAGGATATCGACCAGGCGATGCGTCAGCGCGCCGAAATTGACGTCCGTGCCCGCCGGGTGGTGCGTGGCCGCCAGCGGCGTGCCGCCCGTGCGCCCGTCCATCACCAGCGGCATCCACTGCGCCAGTTGCGCCGTATCGGTGGAGTAGGACATTCCCGCGAACAGCGGATGGTCCTTCAGCGCGTTGTAGCGGCGCTGGAGGAAATCGACATTCTCCGGCCCCCACACGAAACTCATGTGCGCGATGGGGTTGAGGAAGTCGCGCGGCGAGGCGATCAGGCCGCTTTCGGTCAGGTAGGACCAGAACTGGCGCGAAACCTGAAAGGCCTCGTTGACGTTGACGGCCTTGGAAATATCGATCTCGCCCCCCGCGCCCATGGGGGTGTAGTTGAGTTCACACAGCGCGGAATGGCCGGTGCCGGCATTGTTCCATCCGTTGGAGCTTTCCAGCGCAACGTCGTCAAGGCGCCCGAACAGCGCGATCGACAGGTTGGGTTCGAGTTGCTTGAGCATCACGCCGAGCGTTGCGCTCATGATACCGCCGCCGACAAGGACGACATCATAGGTGGAATCGGCAGTAGTAGGCTGAGAGGTCATGATATTCTCCGCTTCGGCGTCGGGCAGTGGCGTCATGGCTGCAATCGTGCGCTCCGGGCAGCCTGCCGGTGGCGCGGGACCGCGGCACGGGGGGCACCCCCGGCAGCCAAGCCACGCCGGATTTCATGTTCCCGCGTCCCGCCATGTCCGGCGCGCGGAAAATACCGTCCGCCCCACCCGGGCCGTGCGCGCGTCCGCCCCGCGACGGGACGGTACAGACGCACAGGGCACGGACAGGCCTGACAGCGACAGTCATTCCTCATGCCATCGGCAGGGCCATTGTGGCGCATCATCTTTGTGAGAGGGAAAAGGATCGCGGCGCATATCTGCATTCCATGGACTGCATTCATGCACCGTCCGCGCCGGGGCGCGCAATGCGGTATCCCTTGCGCACCATCGCCACGGCCACCATGCACGACAGCAGGCGCGTGGACAGGGAATCCGCCCTGCTGGTCAGGACCACGGGCACGCGCGCGCCGATCACGATGCCCGCCGCCTGCGCGCCGCCAAGGAAGGTCATCTGCTTGGCAAGGATATTGCCCGATTCAAGGTCCGGCACGATCAGGATGTCGGCCTGCCCGCCAATGGGCGAGCGCACGCCCTTGCAGCGCGCGGCCTCCGCGCTGAGGGCGTTGTCGAGCGCAAGCGGCCCGTCGACGATGCCGCCGGTGATCTGCCCCCTGTCCGCCATCTTGCAGATGATGGCCGCATCCAGCGTGGACTGCAGGCCGGGATTGACCGTCTCCACCGCCGAGAGCAGCGCCACGCGCGGACATGCGATGCCCAGCATGTGCGCAAGGTCGATGGCGTTGCGCACGATGTCACGCCGCACGTCGAGGTCCGGCGCGATGTTGACCGCCCCGTCACTGACCAGCAGCGGCCGCCCCACCCCCGGCAGGTCGAGGATGTAGACATGGCTCATCCACCGTTCGGTGCGCAGGCCGCTGTCATGGTGGCCGATTTCATGCAGGTAGACCCGCGAATGCAGCGCGCCCTTCATCAGGATCGCGACCTCGCCCTCACGGGCCATGCGCACGCCGCACTGCGCGGCCTGCGCGTCATCGGCAACGTCCACAAGGCGGCAGCCCGAAATGTCGAGCGCCCCTTCCTCCGCAATGGCGCGAATCCGCGCGACCGGCCCGATCAGCACCGGCCGCGCAAGATTGCGCCGCCGCAGTTCGCACGCCGCGCGCAGGGCGATGGCGCTGCAGGGATAGACGATGCCCACCGGCATCGGGGCGACATCGCGCAGGGTCGCGGCAAGGCTGTCGAAGAAAGGCAGGGCAGGCACGGGGGCAGGCGTCGGGGCGGACGTCGTCATGGATTTTTCCAGCAAGGCGGACACTTAACGGCTCTGCCCTTCCTTGCCACAGACACGGGGGGGTCTTGCGCATCATCTTTGCGCGACCGCGCGGCCCCGCCTCCCATCGCCCGCGTGACATCCCCGCCCCCATTGGGCAAGCTTGCCCCGATCATGCCCACATGACGGGCCTTCATTCGCTGGATGAACAAGACAGGAGTTTTACCGATGTCCTCCCTGATCGGCTTTATCGGCTTCGGCGCCATGGCCTGCCGCATGGGTGCCAACCTGCGCAAGGCGGGATACCGCATCGCGGCCTATACCCCGTCGGGCAAGGGCGGCGATGGCGACGTGCCGTTCCTGCCCACGCCCCGCGCGCTGGCGCAGGAAGCGGACATCGTCATCGCCTGCGTCCCCGATGACGAGGCGCTGGAGCAGTCCATGTCCGGCCCTGACGGCGCGCTTGCGGGCATGAAGGCGGGCGGCCTGCTGATCAATACCAGTTCGGTCGCGCCCGAAACCTCCACAGCCCTGGCGGCGCAGGGGGCGGCGATCGGGGTCACGGTGCTTGACGCGCCGGTGGCGGGCAGCACTCCGGAGGCCGAATCCGCCAACCTCGTCGTGCTGGTGGGCGGTCATGCCGCAGATGTCGCGCGCGCGCAGCCCATCTTCGACGCCATCGGGCGGCTGACGATCCATGCCGGCCCATCGGGCAGCGGGTCGAAGCTGAAGCTGGTCATCAACGGCATCATGGGCGCCACGCTCGCGGTCGTGGCCGAAGGGGTCACCTATGGGCTGGCAAGCGGGCTGGAGCGCGACATGCTGTTCGATGCGCTTGACGCCGTGCCGGTCATCTCGCCGCATCACAAGCGCAAGCTCAAGGCCGCGAAGGCCGGGGATTTCAGCCCGCAGTTCCCCACGCGCCTGATGCAGAAGGACATGCGCCTGCTGATGACCGACGCCGCGCGCCAGATGGCCCCGATGCCCGCGACCGCCGCCGCCACGCAGTCGCTGAGCCTGACGCGCCGCCGTTACCCGAACGAGGATTATTCGTCCCTGTTCGCCGTCATGGAAGACATGGTCGCCAACGACGACACGCCGTAATCTCTTTTTAAAACCAAAAGTTTTTGGTGAAGCTTTTGTCAAAAAGCTTCAAGAAACGCCGCCTTTTTGAAAAAAGGCGGCACCCAAAAACTTTTGCTCCTTAATTCAGACCCGCCCACGCGCCATCGCGGCCATGACCGCCAGCCGGTCGCCAATGCCGCGCGCGGCACCATCCTCTCCTCCACCGGCCTTCAGGTCGCGCCGCCCCAGCACGGCGGGCAGGGCGGCGGGCAGGATGGCACGCGGCAGGCGTGGGGCAAGCGTCAGGGCGCGGGCATGAAACGCCTCCCCTTCGGTGCACAGAAGGCCATGCAGCTTTCCTATCTGTTCCGGGGTGGCATACCCGTCGCGCACGCCATCGCGGCTTAGCCCCACGGTCTCAAGCGCCTCATCAGGCAGGGGACACCGCCCCGAACGCAGCACCATCCCCAGATGCCGCGCCAGCGCGCCCGCGCCATAGACCGCGCCAAGTTCCGCCACCGCATCGCATACCGCATCGTCGCAACAGCCCAGCGCCTGGGCCATGGCACGCTGCAGCCCGCCCGCGCCCGCGCGCATGTTGTCGCGCCACGCGGGCCAGTCCGGCAGCCCGTCGAGTTCACATTCACGCGCATCGACAATGCCGCGCACACTGTCCGCCCTTACTGCGCCACGCGACAGCAGTTCGACCAGCGCGATGGCCACCGGATGGCGCTGCGGGTCGCCACCATCGATCACGTCGCGCCACCATTGCAGCCGGATCATCCCCGCGATCGGCCCCGCCACCGACCATGAGGCAGGAGTCGAGAGCGCGCGAACGCACTCGTGATTGAAGGCGATCAGCGTCATCGCCGCCTCCCGCACGGGGGCGGGCATGAATAGCGCGCACAGGAAACGGTCCGGGTCGAAACGCCGCGCAATCGCGCCGCATTCCGACAGGCCATCAGTGGGGTGTTGTGCATCCCGGACAGGGGTCATGACGTTAGGGGTCCATGCGTTACGATGGTACCGCGCCGTGGCGCGTGACTTGACGCACCCGCCGTGCGCCCATAGCTGTTTAGGGGTAGCGGTGCGATACCGCCTTTTGCAATCGCCAGGAGAACGTTCATGGCTTTCGAATTGCCCTCCCTTCCCTTCGCCTACAATGCGCTTGCCGCGCGTGGCATGTGCCAGGAAACGCTGGAACTGCATCATGACAAGCACCATCAGGCCTATGTGACGGCGCTGAACGGCTTTGTCGAATCCAAGCCCGAACTGCAGGGCAAGTCGCTGGAAGAAATCATCCTGGCGGTCAAGGGTGACCCGGCACAGGCCCCCGTGTTCAACAATGCGGGACAGCACTGGAACCACATCCTGTTCTGGCAGAACCTGTCGCCCAAGGGCGGCGAGATGCCCGAATCCGTGTCCAAGAAGCTGGTTGAGGATTTCGGCAGCATCGAGAAGTTCAAGGCCGACTTCAAGGCCGCCGCCGCGTCGCAGTTCGGCTCCGGCTGGGCATGGCTGGTCCTTGGCCCCGATGGCAAGCTCAAGGTGACGAAGACGGCCAATGGCTCCAACCCGCTGGCCGAAGGCCAGGGCAAGGTGCTGCTGGGCCTCGACGTGTGGGAACACTCCTACTACCTCGACTTCCGCAACCGTCGCCCCGACTACATCGTCAACTACCTCGACAAGCTGGCGAACTACGAATTCGCCGAAGCGCAGCTCAAGGCCGCGTAAGGCATCACGGCAGTCGCCGGGCGGCCCCACGGGCCGCCATGATGGAAACCCGGCCGTGCATGCGGCCGGGTTTTTTCGTATCCTTCCCACATGATGCATCCCCATGGCCCAATGGCCATGGCACGCCCCGCAGGACCGCGTGATGACCCTTCATTCATGGTGGCTGTTTTCCGTCGCCGTCTTCCTTCTGTGCGCCATTCCCGGCCCCAACATGCTGCATGTGCTGACACGCAGCGTCCATTTCGGGGTGCGGCGCACCACCGCGACCATGGCGGGATGCCTGCTCGCGCTGCTCGTCGCACTCGGCGCTTCCGCCGCGGGGCTCAGCGCGGCCCTCGCCGCGTCGCCAAGGCTGTTTGGCGTCCTGCGCGTGGCGGGTGCGTGCTACCTCGTCTTCCTCGGCATCAGGGCATGGCGCGCCGACGCTGGCGATGCGCCGCCGCAGGGCGATGGCGAGGCCGCACCCGATCCCGCCGGCACGACGCCATTCGCGCTGTTCCGCGGCGGGTTCCTCGTGGCGATCAGCAACCCGAAGCTCCTGCTGTTCGCGGCTGCGTTCTTCCCGCAGTTCATCAACCCCGCCGCCGCGAAACTGCCGCAGTTTTCCATCCTCGTCGCGACCTTCGCCACGATCGAGACGGGGTGGTACATGGTCTATGCGCTGGGGGGCCGCAAGATGGCGGCCTATCTGGAACGCCCGGCACTCAAGCGGGCGTTCAACCGGGTGACCGGGGGCATCTTCATCGGCTTCGGCGCGATCCTGCTGCGCGCACGCGCCTGACCTTCCCTGCCCCGGCCCGGTGTGGCGTGGCCTCAGCCCTTCTTGGGCGGGGTCACGTCATTGGCGGGGACGGCAACACTGGTGATGACGGTGCTGATGGTGTCACGCAGCACGGTGACGCGCACGTTGGGGGCGATTTCGACCTCGACCTCGTTCGACCCGTCGCTGACCTTCTGGACCACGGCGACGATCCCGCCGGCCGTCAGAACCCGGTCGCCCCGGCGCAGGGCGGCCAGCTGGCTGCGCAACTGCTTCTGCTTGACCTGCTGCGGGCGGATCAGCAGGAAATAGAAAATCCCGAACATCGCCACATAAGGCAGGATGGACATCAGCCCCTCGGCGCTGAAACCACCGCCCCCTGCCGACTGTGCATAGGCTGGGGTGGTCAGGAAATTGTCAAAAAGAGAGCGCATGGGCAGCTTTCCGGCATGATACAGGTTGGAACGGGTTGCAGGGTTGCGATGCGGACCATAGTTTTCGCCTGTTTCCCGTCAAGGCGTCACTTCGCCATTGCATATGGTCCGACGCGCTCCGGATACCAGTCAGCATACGCTGTCGCCTCTTGTCCAAGACCCAGGATCGACGATGGATTCCAACCTGCTCCCCCTCCTTGAACGCATTGCCTCCGCGCTGGAACGCCTCTCCCCGCCCGCGCCCAGCCTTGGCGGCCTTGAAACGGCGGATGCCTTCATCTGGCATCCCTCCCTTGGGCGGCTGTCACCCGTGGCGCATGTGGCGCATGTCGAGATCGGCCTGCTGCGCGGGGTGGAACGCCAGCGCAACATGCTTTTGGAAAACACGCTGCATTTCGCCCGTGGCCTGCCCGCCAACAACGCCATGCTGTGGGGTGCGCGCGGCATGGGCAAGTCGTCGCTGGTCAAGGCGGCGCACGCGCAGGCCAACCTGGTGGACGGCAGGCCCGCCCCCGCCGGCAAGGGCCGCGTGGCGCTGGTGGAAATCCAGCGCGAGGACCTGTCCACCCTTCCCGAACTGCTCGCCCTGCTGCGGGAGAGTTCGCGGCGCTTCATCGTCTTCTGCGACGACCTGTCGTTCGAGCGCGAGGACGCGGATTACAAGGCGCTGAAATCCGTGCTGGATGGCGGGATCGCGGGCCGTCCGGCCAACGTCCTGTTCTATGCCACGTCGAACCGCCGCCACCTGATGCCGCGCGAGATGATCGAGAACGAAAGCTCGACCGCGATCAACACCGCCGAGGCGACGGAGGAGAAGGTCTCCCTCTCCGACCGGTTCGGGCTGTGGATCGGCTTTCACAACTGCGCGCAGGACACGTTCATGGACATGGTGCGCGGCTATGCCCGCGAACGTCACCTGCCGATCGACGATGCGGACCTGGTGCGCCGGGCCAACGCATGGTCGCTGGCGCGCGGCGGGCGTTCGGGCCGTGTCGCGTTCCAGTTCATCGAGGACCTGACGGCGGAACTTTCCGCGCAAGGATGATCCAGCACAAGGACGACCGCGCGCCCGGCCGCCATCATGGCGTGGGCGTGTGACCGTCCCGGCCGCGCATCACGGCGCGGCATGCGCGCCCGCATCACGACGCAGGAGGGCAGATGACAAAGTGTGGGCAGGGGGAACCATTTATGCTTCCCGTGAAAAACATCCTTATATACCGTAGTGGGTATTATACCTGACCGCACAGATGACAGACCCAACGCCACCCGGGATTCCTGGCATGTCCGATTGCCACGGCCATCTTCAAAATCAAGAGAGACAATGGACAAACTGCTATCGTCAGACAGCATGCCGCCCCTGACCACAGGCCGACGCGACCTGCGTCGCATCCATGCGCATCCTGACAACTGGTACCCCGTTGCATGGTCGCGCGAACTGCGCCCGGGCAAGACAATCGGAACACGTTACGCCGGCCTGCCCATTGCGCTGGTGCGCCCGCGCGAAGGCGGTTCGGTCTTTGCGCTGGAGGATCGCTGCGCCCACCGTCAGGTGCCGCTGAGCAAGGGGACCGTCAAGGGAGACTCGGTGCAATGCTGCTATCACGGCTGGGCCTATGGCCGGTCGGGCCGCTGCATCGACGTGCCCTACCTTGGCAAGGGGAAGCTGCCCAACGGCGTGCGGACCTATCCCTGCCGGGAGCAGGACGGGCTGATCTTCATCTTCCCCGGCGACCCGGACAAGGCGCAGGCCCAGGCGCTGCCGCATCTGGCGCAGGTGGCCAACCCCGCCTACAAGACGCGCCGCTTTGGCCGCACCATCAAGTGCCATTACAGCTTCATGCATGAAAACCTGATGGATATGAACCACCAGTTCATGCACATGAAGCAGATGGGCGAGATGAAGCCGCGCTTCCTGGGGCAGGAACGCACGCCCAACATGGTGGAGGCGCGCTACAGCTTTGCCCGCACCGGGGGGAAGCAGCCGATCGGGGAGGCCCTGATCTTCGGGCAGAAGCGCGACAACAGCGAAAAATTCGCCCATCGCGACGTCATGACGATCCGCACCGTCTATCCCCACCAGACACTGTCGATTCGTACCGGCGACAACGACCCGGTCATGGACCTGTGGATTTCCTATGTCCCCCAGGATGCGGCGCAGCTGACGAACCGCACCTTCGGCCTGCTGTCGATCAAGCGCCCGGGAATCCCCGGCCTGCTCGACCTTGCGTGGCCGTTCCTGACCGCCTTTACCGAACGCATCTTCCGCGAGGACCGCGAGATCGTGGAGATGGAGCAGGAAGCGTGGAATGAACAGGGCGGCGACCGCAACCAGGAGATCTTCCCCGTGATCTGCAACCTGCGTGAACTGCTGGCCGAATGCGGGCTGCCGGCCCAGGACGACACCCCCGCCGCGCCACAGACCCGCACATGACGGTGGAGGGACAGTCACGGTTTGCGGGAACCGCGCTGGAGGCAGGTGACTACCTCCTGCGCGAGGTGCGGGCCACCGACGCGCCGGTCATGCATCGCCTGATCAATGACTGGAGCGTGGTGCGCATGCTCAGCCGTGTGCCGTTCCCCTACCCGCGTGCCCTGACCGATGAATGGATCGCCTCCACCATCGCGCAGTCGCGCAGTCGCGATGCCTACCACTTTGCCATTACCTGCCCGAAAGCGGCGAACCCGGACGAACTGATCGGCTGCATCGGGCTGCGGATCGACCATGCCAGCCGTTCGGGCACGCTGGGATACTGGGTGGCGCGCACGCACTGGAACCGCAAGGTGGCCTCCACCACGGCGGGACGCCTGGCGCGCTGGGCCATGGCCAACCTGCCGATCGAACGGCTGACGGCGTCGGCCGCGCATGACAACCACCCCTCCATCGCCGTGCTGCGCCGCATCGGCTTTCGCGAGGTGGGGACGGGACATCAGGAATTCGTCTCCCGCGGGGGGGAATATCCCGTCCTGTGCTTTGAGGCGCGGCATGCTGACCTGTCGGGCACTGGTGCCGCCACCGGGGAAGATGACGGCCTGCCACGCCAGAAGAAGAGCGTGCTGGTTGCGGCCGTCGCGCTGATCGACATGGATGGGCGCATCCTTCTGGCCCGGCGGCCGGAGGGGAAATCCATGGCCGGGCTGTGGGAATTCCCCGGCGGCAAGGTCGAGCCGGGGGAAACGCCGGAGGCCGCGCTGATCCGCGAACTCGATGAGGAGCTTGGCATCGATGTCGCGCGCTCATGCCTGGCGCCGTTTACCTTCGTATCCCACGATTACGGGCATTTCCACCTGCTGATGCCGCTTTACGTCTGCCACCGGTGGAAAAACACCCCCACCCCACGGGAGGGGCAGACACTGGCATGGGTCGCGACAAACCGCCTGCATGAATATGCCATGCCCGACGCGGACAAGCCGCTGGTGCCGCTGCTGCGCGACCTGATCTGAAGAGCGGGGCGGAAGGACAAAAGTTTCTGGTGAAGCTTTTTCTCCAAAAGCTTCGAAAGACACCGCCTTTTCCGATCAAAAGGCGGCGCCCAAAAACTTTTATCTGCTTTCCCCGCCCGGGGCATGCAGTTCCCTGCCAAGTTCGCGCATCCCGCTGGCCGGGAATGTTGCCTGCGGCTGTCCGGGGACATCCACGCGGAACGTGAACAGGCCGCCCGTCTGGGGCTGCGCGGCCAGCACGTCCCCGTCCAGCCCCTTGCGCGCCGTCGTGACGAACACGGTGCGATAATCTTCGCCGCCAAAGGCGACCTTGGTCACATTGCGCGCGGGCATCATGACAGGGGCCAGCCGTTGGCCATCGGGGGTGAAACGCTCGATCCGGCCACCGCCCCAGACCCCGACCCACAGACAGCCCGCGCTGTCGACAACCACGCCATCGGGATACCCGTCCGACAGGCGGGCGAAGACGCGCCGATTTGCCAGGGCACCGCTGTCGGACACGTCGAAGGCGTAAATGGACTGCCGGTGCGAATCGTTGTGATACAGCGTCCGCCCGTCGGGGGAGAGCGCGGGACCGTTGGTCACCACATATCCTTCGTCCTGACGCACGATGCGCAGGGTCCCATCGCCTTCGCGCGTCACGCAGTACAGCGCGCCCGAAGGCGTGGCCTCCCCATCATCCATGGTGCCGAACCACAGGCGCCCGCGCGGGTCCACATACCCGTCATTGATCCGGTTCCCCGGCCTGTCCGGCTCCACAACCGCCTGCACGCTGAACTTCCCGCCTTCGGGATCGAACGCATGCAGCCCATCCTGCAGGCCGCACATGAAGGTGCCGTCAGCCACCGGCACAAGGAAACCGGGACGGCGGGGCGCTTTCCATGACATGGTGGCCTGCGTGGCGGGAGTGTAGCGATGGATGGCCGAACCGACGATATCCACGAAATAGAGCGCCTGTTCCGCCGCCACCCAGACCGGGCCTTCGCCAAGCTGCGCCTTGAGGTCCCATATGCAGTGCGGTGTCATCGTATCCATGCTGCTTCCTTTGCGGATGTGTCGGATGGGCGGGAGTCTATCGCAAAAGGCCCTGGCGCGCGCGTCCACCTTTCACGGCGGACAATGCAGGCACGCCGCCCCGGCCAAGACTTTTGGCGCGATCTCCTGTAGCCTGCGCGCCTATTGATCCTTTCGCTTTCAACCCGATGGATGAGACGCCATGAACCCGACCGCCTGTATCCTGGTTATCGGTAACGAAATCCTGTCCGGCCGGACGCAGGACGTGAACGTGCAGTATATCGCCCGCCGCCTGACCGAAATCGGCATCAGCCTGCGCGAAGTGCGGATCATTCCCGACATCCGCCCCGTGATTGTCAATGTCGTGACCGAAGCGCGCGCGGCCTATGACCATGTCTTTACCACGGGTGGCATCGGCCCGACACATGACGACATCACCTCCTCCTGCGTGGCGGAGGCATTCGGCGTGCCATGGGCGCCCCATCCCGAGACATTCGCCCTGCTGGAAAAACACTTCGCGCCGGGTGAATTCAATGCGGCGCGCCAGCGCATGGCGACGCTGCCGGTGGGCGCAACCCCCATCCGCAACCCCGTCTCCATCGCGCCGGGCTTCACCATGGGCAACGTGCATGTCATGGCGGGCGTGCCCCGGATCATGCGCGCCATGTTCGAGGAGATTGCCCCCACCCTGCGCCATGGCACACCGGTCACATCACGCAGTTGGCACGCATTCGGCCTGTATGAAGGGGCACTGGCGGCAAAGCTGGAAAACATCCAGACGGCCCATCCCGATATCGATATCGGCTCCTACCCTTTCCACGACAGCGACGGTCGCGGCGGCGTGGCGCTGGTGTGCAAGGGACTGGATGCGGACGAAGTCACGCAGGTCGCTGACAAGATCGCGGCCATGATCCGGGAGATGGGCTTCACGCCGCTGGAGGGCGAGCCAGCACACAAGGTGTAATCGCCCCGGACACTGACCTGTTGAAAAGTAACGGTTCCCAAAGGGGAATACCCTTTGGTGGGGTTTCAGGGGCAAAGCCCCTGAACATGCAGCATTACCACATGCATGTAATACCCGGGCGCTGCCCGGACCCGGCAGGGATCACGATCCCTGCACCCTGATTTATCAAAAAATCATGGTTCCCGAAATTGGATGGGCGATCTCAGGCGATCCTGTCCCGCCCCATGGCGAGGAATTTTTCCCGCCGCTGCGCCTTGAGCAGCGCCGCATCCTTCTTCAGCAGTCCGGGGAGTTCCGCGGCAATCGCATCCCCCACCGCGCGGATCGTCGCCTTGGGGTCTCGCTGCGCGCCACCCAGCGGTTCGGGAATGATCCGGTCGATCAGTTCGAGTTGCAGCAGGTCCTGCGCCGTCAGCTTCAGCGCACCGGCCGCCGTGCTGGCCTGCTTGGGGTCGCGCCACAGGATCGAGGCACAGGCCTCGGGCGAGATGACGGAATAGATCGCATGTTCCAGCATCATGACCCGGTCGCCCGCGCCAAGCGCGATGGCCCCGCCGGAGCCACCTTCGCCGATGACGGTCGCGATGACCGGAACCGGCGCGGACAGGCAGGTATCAATGGACCGCGCGATGGCTTCGGCCTGTCCGCGTGCCTCCGCATCGATGCCGGGCCATGCGCCGGATGTGTCGATGAAGGTCAGGACCGGCAGGCCGAACTGCCCCGCCAGCTTCACCAGGCGCTGCGCCTTGCGATAGCCTTCGGGACGCGCCATGCCGAAATTGTGCTGCAGGCGGGTTTCGATCTCCGCCCCGCGCTCCGTGCCGATGACGACAACGGGTTGGTTGCCGAAACGGCCCAGCCCGCCAATGATGGCCTTGTCCTCCCCGAACAGGCGATCACCTGCAAGCGGCGTGAACTCGGTAATCAGCCCGGCGATGTAATCCACCGTGTGCGGACGCTGCGCATGGCGGGCGACCTGCACCTTCTGCCATGGCGTCAGCTTGGCGTAGGCCGCGCGCAGTTCGCGGTCGGCCTTTTCCGTCAGGCGTGCGATCTCGTCGGCGATGTTAATGCCGTCGGGACCGGACATCTTGCGAAGTTCGTCAATCTTGTTTTCAAGCTCGGCGACGGGCTTTTCGAAATCTAGAAACTGGCGCATGGCCTGCCGATAGCACAGGCCGGGGCGCAGCCAAACAGATTCTGCACCGATGGTGGCGCGTTTTTCCCGACCCCGGCCTTTTTACCCTCAGGCGACGGCATGTTCCGACAGCGGATGATGCTGGCGCAGCGCTTCCTGCAGGCGTTCCGTCAGGACATGGGTATAGATCTGGGTGGTGGCGATGTCGGCATGCCCCAGCAGCATCTGCAGCGCCCGCAGGTCCGCCCCGTGCGACAGCAGGTGGGTGGCGAACGAATGGCGCAGCACATGCGGCGACAGGTGCCGCGGGTCCAGCCCGGCCTTCAGTGCCACATCATGCAGGATCCGGTCGAATCCCTGCCGTGTCATGGGGCGCAGGGGGCTGCGGCCGGGAAACAGGAACGCGCTGCGCAGCGGGCGGTCAAGGCGCATCAGTTCATCGGCGGCATCGCGCGCCCGCGCGGACAGGGGCACCATGCGCTCCCGCCCGCCCTTGCCGCGCACCAGCAGCATCCCCGTCATGCGTTCCAGCGCCGCGCGCGGCAGGGACAGCAGCTCGGAGATGCGCAGCCCGGAGGCATACAGGATTTCCAGCGCGGTGCGCGCGACCAGCATGCGCCGCACCTCCTGCGCCCCCGCATCGGCACGCGCCACACATGCCGCCAGCAGCGACTCCACATCCCCCTCGGACAGGAAACGCGGCAGCGCGGCACGCAGGCGCGGGGCTTCGAGCATGCTGGCCGGGTTATCGGGCCGCCGCCCCTCGCGCACCAGAAACAGGTAGTACTGCCGCAGGCATGACAGCCGCCGCGCCTGCGTGCGCGCCGAAAGCCCCGCCTGCGCCAGACCCGACAGGTACGCCCCCAGTTGCCGCGCCGATGCCTGTGGCAGCGATGCGCCCTGCCCCGCCAGCATGCTGCCAAGGTCGTCAAGGTCGCGGCGATAGGCCTTCAGCGTATTGAGCGCCGCCCCCCGTTCGGCGGCCAGCATCTCAAGGAACGCATCGACGCCGTCCGCGCTCATTGCGCGGCGGCGGGCTTGCCCAGCGGCATGACCGGCAGCGGCGCGGGCGCGGCGACCGCCATGGGTGGCGGTGCTGCGGGCGCCGTGGCCAGTGACAGGTCACGATGCACGTCCTGCTGCACCAGCGCGGGCGGGAACATGCCGAGCGAGAGGAACCCGCCGACCATGCAGGCCAGCACGACCGCGAACGCGGCGACAATAATACGGGCCATGACCGTTTCCCCCATGCAAAGGATGCGCCAGATACTCAACAAGATGATGGCGAAAAGGCCCGCGCATGCCCCCATGGCGGCAACGCACGGTCTTCCCCGCTATCCGTTTTTTCCCGCTCTATGTTAGGTTGGCCGCCATGTCACGCCCGATTTCATCCGATACGCCCCCGATGGCGCGCCCGACGTCCCCCCATAACGACGCCACGCCCCTGTTCATTCCCCTTGACCTCGATGCGCTGGGCCAGGGCCGCCATGCCGCCACCGCCCCGCCACAGGGGGGCAGCATCGTGCTTGTCGGGCTGATGGGTGCGGGGAAGACCACCATCGGGCGGCTGCTCGCGGCGCGGCTGAACCTGGAATTCGTGGATTCGGACGAGGAGATCGAACGCGCGGCAGGCTGTTCCATCGCCGACCTGTTCCAGAAATACGGCGAGGCGGAATTCCGTCGCGGCGAACATATGGTCCTGCGCCGTCTGATGTCCGGGCCGCCGATCGTCCTTGCGACCGGGGGTGGGGCGTTCATGGACCCGCGCACCCGTGCATGCGTGCGCGAAAATGCGACCTCGGTCTGGCTGCGCTGCACCCTGCCGGTCCTGCTGGAGCGCGTGCAGGACCGTACCCATCGCCCGTTATTGAACGTGGAGTCGCCCGCCACGGTGCTGTCGGACCTTATGCGCGCCCGGCATCCCGTCTATGCCGAGGCGGACATTATCGTCGATTGTGGAGATGACAACGTGGAGCACAGTGCCGAAAAGGTCCTGGGGGCCATCAATACCGCGCGCCGCCCCCTGCTGGTGCCCGTCAGGCTGGAGCGCGCGCGCTATGACGTGCAGATCGGGGCGGACATGATCCGCCGCGCGGGCGCCCGCCTTGCGCCCCTGCTGCCGCAGAAACGGGTCATGATCGTCACGGACGAAAACGTGGCGGCGCTGCACCTGCCCACGCTGCTTGCGGGGCTGGAGGAAACCGGCATCCGCCATGGGACCATCACCGTCCCGCCGGGGGAAGGGTCAAAGACGCTGGCCGAATACGGGCGCGTGACCGGTGAACTGCTGGCGGCCGGGGTTGAACGCGGCACCACGGTCCTTGCCCTTGGTGGCGGGGTCGTGGGCGACCTTGCCGGGTTTGCCGCCGCGACCACCCTGCGTGGCCTGCCGTTCGTGCAGGTCCCGACCACGCTGCTGTCGCAGGTCGATTCGTCCGTGGGGGGCAAGACCGGGATCAACACCCCGTATGGCAAGAACCTGCTCGGCGCGTTCCATCAGCCCATCTCCGTTCTGGTCGACACGACGGCGCTGACCACGCTGCCCGCGCGCGAAATCCGCGCCGGGTATGCGGAGATCCTGAAATCCGGCCTGCTGGGCGATGCCGACCTGTTTGAATGGTGCGACCTGCATGGGCAGGCGGTGCTTGATGGCGACTCCGCCATGCAGGCGGAGGCCATCCGCCGCGCCTGCGCCTTCAAGGCCGCCGTCGTCGCCGATGACGAACGTGAGGAACGCAAGGCCAACGGGCGCGCGCTGCTCAACCTCGGCCATACGTTCGGCCACGCGCTGGAGGCGGAGCTTGGCTATGACGGGCGGTTGCTGCATGGGGAGGGCGTGTCGATCGGGCTGCGCCTGGCGTTCATGCTGTCGGTCCGCCTTGGCTACTGCCCGCAGGCCGACCTGGACCGCGTGAGCGCGCACCTCGAACGCCTGGACATGCCCGCGCGCATCAGCGACACGGGGGAGGAATTCTCGGCCGCCACCCTGATCCGCCACATGCAGCGCGACAAGAAGATGCGCGACGGGCGCCTGTCCTTCGTCCTTGTCCGCGGGATTGGCAAGGCCTTCACCTGCCGCGACGTGCCCGACGACGCGGTGGCCGCCGTGCTGCGCGCGGATGGCTGCCGCCCCTGACCCCGGACCCCACGCCCCGCCCGGATCACGGCGCGGGGCGTGATCTTTATGCAACAATGGTCCGGGGAATAGGGCACACCTGTGCGCACCCGGACTACATTTACCTTATTTCAACCTGTCTCCCCCACAACGAAACCCGCCAAGGGTCGTATCGGGAGATCTGGTAAGCAATATTCCCGCAATATTCCCCCTGGCGTCGCAAAAGAAAAGCACAAGCTTTATTCGCTCAACATTGTATCGCCCTTGGTGGAACTGCCCCTATCTCCACGAACTCAGGCGTACGATCAGGTTTAAGGACGGGAATATGCGTCTGCGTACGGCGTTACTGGCAACGACCCTGATGGCCGCCGCCCCGGCGGCGTCAATGGCCACGACGATCACGGGCCCCTATGTCGGGATCGGGGGGGGCTATGACCTCACCCAGGTCCAGCATGGCCACGGGGTTGACCGCGACGGTGGTCCCACCCATCAGGAAAACGAGGTCGGAACACGCGACCGCCTGCATCACAGCAATGGCTGGACCGGCTTTGGCGGGGTGGGCTGGGGCTTTGGCAACGGCCTGCGCGTGGAAATCGAGGGGGATTACAACTGGTCGCAGATCAACCGCGAGACGATCGGCGGCGGGGCGAACACCTTTGTCGGCCATACCCATGGCTCCGACCGGTCCTATGGCGGGTTCCTCAATGTCCTGTATGACATCGACCTGAAGCGCCTGTTCAACATCGACGTCCCCGTCACCCCGTTCGTCGGTGTCGGCGCGGGCTACCTGTGGCAGGACGTGGGCACGTCGACTGGCTACAACATCAATGGCGTCAGCGCGAATGTCCGCCATATGGGTGGCAACCAGGGCTTCGCCTACCAGGGTATCGTCGGTGCGGCCTATGACATTCCGGGCGTCCCCGGCCTGCAGATGACCACCGAATACCGCATGATCGGCCAGCCGCAGTCCTTTGCGATGGGCAATGCCGGCAGCCAGACCACCATCGGCAGCCCGTGGAATGCGGAACGCAACGGCTATGTCCGGTTCGACCACCGCTTCAACCACCAGTTCATCGTTGGCGTGCGCTATGCCTTCAACCATGCGCCGCCGCCGCCGCCGCCGGCCCCCGCCGTTGTCCCGCCCGCACCGACCGCGGCCCGCACCTACCTCGTCTTCTTTGACTGGGACGGCGCAGCCCTCACCGGCCGTGCGCGTGAGATCGTGGCCGAAGCCGCGCAGGCGTCCACCCACGTCCAGACCACCCGCATCGAGGTCAATGGCTACACCGACAACTCGGCGGCCCAGCCGGGACCGCGCGGCGAACAGTACAACATGGGCCTGTCCCTGCGCCGCGCCAACAGCGTGAAGGCCGAACTGATCCGTGACGGCGTGCCCGCCAACGCCATCGACATCCAGGGCTATGGCGAAGCGCACCCGCTGGTCCCGACCGGCCCGGATACGCGCGAACCCCAGAACCGTCGCGTCGAAATCATCCTGCACTGATCGCGGGACACGTCATGGCAGAAGGGAAAAGGAGTGCTCCGGCGCTCCTTTTTTCGTTATGGGGCCGATTCCTGCCTCCACCATGGATAAGCCCCGGCAAAATAAGGCAGAAACACCACATAACGTTCTTCATATATTCTTTTGCGCGAACAGTATGAAATTTATGGGATTTCGCGCATGATTCGCGATATCCCCTTTTGGATAAAGGGAAAATTTAAATTATACCTCACAGTATCTTTAAGGTTTTGTGCTTTTTTTGCCACACTCATCCCGATACGGTGAAACGTCCCTTCTCATCCCTACCGAGAAAGGCTATCTGACACTCAGAAAAGATTAACGGATGATGTGTCTGTGCATCCTGCTGAGTTGGGACGCGCCTCATCCCTTTGAGACTCCATGAAGTTCTGACACTTCATTTTTTAAGGACGAGAATATGCGTCTTCGCACGGCGTTACTGGCAACGACCCTGATGGCTGCCGCCCCGGCGGCCTCGATGGCCACGACGATCACCGGTCCGTATGTTGACATCGGGGGTGGTTACAACCTGACCCAGACCCAGCACGGGCACTTTGCCGACACCGACGGCGGCACGGAACCGGGCCGTGAAAAGGTCGGCCACCGTCATGGCTGGACCGGCTTCGGCGCGGTCGGCTGGGGCTTCGGGAACGGCCTGCGCGCCGAGGTCGAGGGCGACTACAACTGGTCCGAAATCTACAGCAAGAGCCGTGGCGACAAGGGCTCCGACCGCTCCTATGGCGGCTTCGTCAACGTGCTGTATGACATCGACCTGAAGCGTCTGTTCAGCATCGACGTCCCCGTCACCCCGTTCGTCGGTGTCGGCGCGGGCTACCTGTGGCAGGGCGTGC
>NZ_POTC01000024.1 GCF_002906255.1 Novacetimonas maltaceti
ATCAACAAACGTCTCGGCCAGTCGATCAGTCACCCAATCCAACCGCACCTCCACCATGCCTACACAAGGTAAACACAGCAAAACGCCGCCAACATATCCCTTCCAGTCTCTATTCTATTGTCAATGAACCCCGGTCACCTAAACCGTCAACCCAACCGGGCCAAACACTCTAGAAAACCAGGCCGCTAAACTCAAGAACTTTCTGCCCCCGAAGCGGTGAACGGGGATATAGGCCCCTCACTCACCACCGTCAATCCAAAAATGAAAAAAATCCGCTTCTTTTTTCGCGCCGCCAGAAAAAATCAGCGAGAAACAGCGGAAAACCGCCATTTCCCTTGATTTTCATAAAGTTGGCGAATCAGGGGGCCGCGTTTTTCGTATCTGACAGGGCGGCAGATTCGACCTTGTCGCCCACAACGATCCCCAGCTTTTCCGTCAGGCCACCCTGCAGCTCCAGTGTCGCGCGCACCGGTCCATGGCTGCTGATATGCGCAAGGCTGAGCGGGACCGCATTCTCCACGATGGAGGAAATCCGGTTGTCATTCCCGATGAACACGATATCGAGCGGCACGAGCGTATGCTGCATCCACATGTCGCTCTGGCGCGGGAAGGACCAGACGAAGATCATGCCGCCATCGGCGGGCACGGACTTGCGATACATCTCCCCCACCTGCTGTTCGCGTGGGGTCGTGGCCTTTTCCACTGAAAAGGCATGCCGCACATTGTCATGGCCCGTGATGGTCAGCGCGACCTTGGGCAGTTCCGCCTGTGCGTGGGTGGGTTCGCCCGTTTCCTGCGCCTGCGTCACGATCGGACCACACAGCAACAGCCCACACAGACACGCGCCCGCAACCCGGACGGGCGTCATCACGGATGACTTCATCAGTTCTCTCTCCAGCAATCGGTCCCTCCCGATCAGCGCAGAAAGAGGTTGCCCTGCCGTTCCGCCCCGATCGTGGTGGTCGGTCCATGACCGGGCAGGATCGTGACATCATCGCCAAGTGGAAGCAATTGCCGCACGATGGCTTCCTTCAGCACGTCCGCATCCCCATAGGGGAAATCGGTGCGCCCGACCGATCCCTGGAACAGCGTATCGCCCACGAAGGCAAAGCGGGTCTGTGGATTGAAAAAGACGACATGGCCGGGCGTATGGCCGGGCACATGCAGCACCTGGAATTCATGGCCAAGCAGGTTCAGGCGTTCCCCATCGGTCACGAAACGATCGACATGGGCATCATGCATACCCTCCACGCCGAAACGTGCGGCCTGCTGCGTTATGCTTTCAAGCAGGAACTGGTCACGCGCATCCGGCCCGATCAGGGGAACCTTCTCCCCTCCCTGCCGCTCGCTGAGCGCATCGCGCAGGGCGTCGGCCCCGCCGGCGTGATCAAGGTGGCCATGTGTCAGGATGATCGCATCGACCGTCAGGTTCCGATCCGCGATCACCTGCAGCAGCCGGGGCACATCCCCCCCCGGATCGACGACAACCGCATGGCGCGACCGCCGGTCCCACAGGATGGAACAGTTCTGGGCAAAGGCCGTAACCGGGACGACCTCCAGCGCAAGTGACGATGGCTGCGACATCTCGGAGCTCCTCCTGTGGGTCCTGTTGATCGGATGGTCCCGTCATTGAGCCATAAACAGTCCGACGGGACCACCGTTTATCAACGGATCTTGGGCAGCGGCCATCCCGTCGCGGGAATATCGAAGTGAGACGCCAGATTGTGATCGGGGATGTTGCTCAGATCCTTCTCCAGCTTCGCGACCACGGCGGGACGTGCCTCCACATCCAGGTGGGTGATGATCTGGTGCATCACTTCGCCGGGCGCCGCGATGGCAATGCCCGGGGCTTCCTTCTTGCGCACGGCGTCGTTCAGGTACGCCGCGATCACCTTGCCATACGCACCATCATGGGGTGCCGTGGGGCCTTTCTTGTCGTCGCTCTTGAGGTGGGCGATCGTCGCAAGCCCATGCTCGCCATGCTTGAGGATACGGGCATGCAGGCTGTCGGCGACGACGTACCAGACGGGATCAACGTAACTCATGAAATATCAACTCCTTGATATGGAACGAAACGCAGAGGACATGAAAACCTCACGCCAGTGCGAGCGCACAGGCACGAACATGGAGATGAATGCGCGACATTTCCAGCAGGTGACGCACCCGCATCCGTGCTGATAGAGTAGCCCTGCCATGACACAGACCCTCACCTCCCATGATCCGCTGGACCTCGCCATCGCGTGGGCCCGCGCCGGACAGGCCACCGCCCTTGCCTGCGTCACCTCCACCTGGGGCAGTTCCCCCCGCCCCGCCGGCAGCATGATGAGCGTCAGCGCCACGGGCCGGATCGAGGGATCGGTCAGCGGCGGCTGCGTCGAGGGCGCGGTGATCGAGGAAGCGGGCGAGGTCATGCGCGATGGCCTGCCGCGCAGCCTGTCCTATGGTGTCAGCAGCGAGGACGCATGGTCCGTTGGGCTGGCCTGTGGCGGCCTTCTTGACGTGTATGTGGAGGCGGTCCGCACGCCAGAACATCCCGTCGGCACCCTGCCGCTCGACCTGCTTGAACAGATCGCAGCCCTGCGACGCGCGCGCCAGTCCGTCATCCTTGCGACACGACTGTCGGACGGACGGCACATCATCCTGACCCGCACGGCCGATGGCATTGTCGCGCCCGATGCGTCGCCCGGGGATGCAGGGCATGTGGATTCCCTGCGTGAAACGGCACGGCAGGCCTTTCATGCCGGCCGCAGCCTGCGCCACACCGACGCGCAGGAAGAGGCATGGTTTCTCCACCTGATCCCGATGCAGCCGCGCCTCATGATCGTGGGCGCGGTCCATATCGCGCAGGTGCTTGCCCCCATGGCGCAGGCATCGGGCTTTGCCGTGACGGTCATCGACCCGCGCACGCAACTGGCTACAGTGGAACGCTTCCCCGGCATCACGCTGGATACCCAATGGCCTGACGAGGCCCTTGACCACCTGCGCATCGACAACCAGACCGCCATCGTCACCCTGACGCATGACGCGAAACTTGACGACCCGACGCTGCGCCATGCCCTGCGCGGGCCGGCCTTCTACATAGGGGCGCTGGGGTCGCGCAAGACACAGGCGTCGCGGCTGGCGCGACTGAAGGAAGACGGGTTTTCCGAAGAGGAGGTCCGCCGCATCCACGGTCCCGTCGGGCTGGCGATCGGGGCGATCGGGGCGGCGGAAATCGCGCTGTCGATTCTGGCGGAAATCATCGCGGTCCGCCGCAACGCGCCGCTTGGCCATCATCCCGGCTGGGCATGACCCCGGCCACGCCCTGCACCACGGACGCCATCGTCCTTGCCGCCGGGCTGTCGCGCCGGACATCCCCCCGACACAAGCTGCTGGCGCGGGATGCGAACGGCCGCCCCATGATCGCGACAACCGTCCGGCGCATACAGGCCAGCGCCGTGCGGCGGACCATCATCGTGCTGGGCCACCGCGCACGCGAAATACATGACGCGCTCATGCCCTGGCTGGATGCGCGCCATCCCCCGCCGCTTCTGGTCCATGCGCCAGACCATACGCATGGCCTGTCCGCAAGCCTGCGCACGGGTATCGGGGCCGCACGGGCGGGCCATGCGGGCGCGGCCCTCATCTGCCTTGGCGACATGCCGCTGGTGCCCACGGGCCTGCTGGACCGCATGATCGCGGCCCATGACGGCAGCCACCCGTCCGCCGTAACCGTCCATCATGGCGGCCGGCGCGGCCACCCCGTCCTGTGGGATGAACGGATGTTTCCCGAACTGCTGCGGCTCGGGGGCGACCGTGGCGCGCGTGACCTGCTGCACCGGATGGGGCCCGACCTGCTGCGCCTGCCCGCCGGCCCGGAAATCCACGAGGATTTCGATACGCCCGAACGGCTGGAGCGGTTTTCAACCCTGTCGCCCGCCTCCTGATGGTGGCGCTGCTCTCTTGACCTGTGGGGCGGGCATGGCACACAGGACGGCCGAGCGGAAAACCGCTTTGGCCAACGCTCCTTCTTTCACCCAGGGAACAGAAACATGAGCAAGATTATCCGCAGCGATTCGAACGACATCCTGTCCAAGGTTGTCGAATATCACGGCTTCCTGTTCACGCAGGGATTCGTGGCGCGCGACCTGTCCGCCGACATCACCGGGCAGACCAAGGACGTGCTGGAACAGATCGACGCAGCCCTCGAAGCGCACGGCACCGATAACACGCGCCTGCTGCAGGCCCAGATCTGGGTGAAGGACATCACCGAGCGTGATGCCCTGAACAAGGTCTGGAGCGCGTGGCTGCCCAAGGGCGGCGCCCCGGCCCGCGCCTGCGTCGAGGCCAAGATGGCCCATCCCGACGTGCGCGTCGAAATCATGATCATCTGCACGAAATAATCCATTCCGGCAGGCCATTGCGAAGGGTGGCGGGGCGCGAATCAAGTGTCACATTTATGCCACTCTTCGTATCTACATGCTGATCTTCCGAGAGTGCGAATCAAGACATAAAGCTGTGAAAAGTGGCGCACAAAGCAGATGTTTTTAGTCCTGTTAAGGAATATATTCCTATTTTTTCGTTTATGATGGGTCATTCTGCGAAAACTTGCGTACTCGCGATCGAGATGCGCCGCACAGGCTTGTCAGGATTGCAAACAGCTTGCTACTTCACTTGGGCGGGATGCAACGACCCCTACGGCATAACCCAGAGGCGGAGACTTTAAGAGAATGCGGATCGGCAGTCTGAAGCGTGGCTTTTTCCTATCCGCCTTTACAGCCTCTTTCGGGTTGATGATATCGGGCACCGCACAGGCGCGCACCGTCCATCACGCCGCATCCCACGCAACGCACGCCTCCACCTCCCTGCATCACGGCAACGTGCGCCACGCGACCTACCGCAGCGCGCGTCACCATGAAACAGGCCACGTCATCCAGTGCGTCGCCTTTGCCAAGAGCGCATCCAACGTCATGATCCACGGCAATGCGGCCGACTGGTGGCATAATGCCGCAGGCCGCTACGCCCGCGGAAACACGCCGGAGGAAGGCAGCATCCTGAACTTCCGCGCCACGCGCCGGATGCCGCTGGGCCATGTCGCCGTTGTCCGCCAGTTGGTGGACAGCCGGACGGTCATCATTGACCAGTCGCACTGGGGACAGCGCGGCGTCAGCCGGAATGTTTCCGTCATCGACGTGTCGCCCAACAATGACTGGTCGGCCGTGCGCGTAGCGCTGAACAGCCGCAACGGCGCGTTTGGCAGCATCTACCCCACCTATGGCTTCATCTATGGCCGCCCCGAAGGCAGCGGCCGTGGCAACATGAGCCAGCAGGCCGACATGATGACCGCTTACCAGCAGGTCGACCGCCAGCCCGTCGCCAGCAGCCGCAAGGCCCATCATGCTGTGACCGAAATCGCGGAAGCCCCCGAACCCGTCTCTACGGATTCGTCTTCCCTTGCCTTCGAAGACGACGCGCCCAACCGCTCCTGGGAATGATCGCGAACACGGCAGGACCGGTTCAAAATTAGCCTGATGACGTCATGAAAGTTTTTGGGTGCCGCCTTTTTTTCAAAAAGGCGGTATTCTTCTTGAAGCTTTTTGTAAAAAGCTTCACCAAAAACTTTCAGGACTTCAGCAATTCAGTCGATGATGACTATCACGCGCCCGGACGTCCGGCCCGGTGATAGGGATGGCCGGTCGCGATTGCCCGTGCGCGATAGAGTTGCTCCGCCAGCAACCCGCGCACCAGCATGTGCGGCCACGTCATCTGCCCCAGCGACAGGGTTTCATCCGCGCGTTCAATGACGCAGCCATCAAGTCCTTCCGCCCCGCCGATCAGGAAACAGATGGGCCGCGACAGTCCCATCCAGCGTTCCAGCGCCCGTGCGAAAGACAGGCTGTCGTAGGTCCTGCCGCCCTCATCCATCGCCACGACCTGCGCGCGCGCAGGCAGCGCCGCAAGCAGGGCCTGCCCTTCGCGCCGCTTGGCTTCCCCCGCCGCACCGCGCCCTTCGGGCAGTTCCGTCAGCTTGATCCGGGGGGAAAGACGTTCGGCATAGCGGGTGAACAGGTCCTTTTCGACCCGGTCCTTCATCCGCCCGATGGCGATCATATGCAGCAAGGCTGCTTCAGCCCAGCGGGTCCACGGGTTCTTCGGGGGGCGTGTCGAGTTCCTTGCCCCACATCCGTTCCAGGCCATAGATTTCCCGTGCCTCGGCCTTGAACAGGTGGACGATGATGTCGCCCGCGTCGATCAGGACCCAGTCGGACCCGTTGGCCCCCTCGATCAGCACGCGCTTGAGCCCGACCTCGCGCAGCTTGCGCTCGATATGCGACGCCATGGCCGCAATCTGGCGGTCCGCAACGCCGGTGGCGATCACCATGCGGTCGGCAAAGGCCGCGCGCCCACGCAGGTCCAGCACGACAATATCCTCTCCCTTGTCATCGGACAGGCTGTTCGTGATGATCTCCAGATAGGTCTCGACTTTCGGGTCGGTCACGGGTTCACGCTGCTCCGATGCGGCGGGGCCGGCGACAGCGGCTTTCTTGCGCGGTGTGCCCGGCGCGGTGACTGCACTGCCCAGCGGGGTTACGGGCGTGGCTGCGGTCTTGGTGCCCGTACGGCGTTTTGCACCCGTTTCGGCTGAAGGCTTCCTGATGATGGCTCTCACTCCTGTCGGGGTGCCCGCGCATGCCCGGCAGGCATGGTCAGGCCGGGCGGTGGCCCGATGCACGTATTTCTGTTGCTGATATAGCGTTCTGCGGCGCGGGAAGAAAGACCCATGCGCATCCGCCATATCGTGTCAGTACCGGCGCTTCACGCGCGGGACGGCGCGCGGACGCCATATAACGCGCGACCAGTCCCCGCAACGCCGCCGGATTATAGCCCGGGCGCGGCAGGATCGCGACCGGGACAAGCTGCATGATCCGCCGCCATCGCCGCCAGCGCGCCATCTGCGCCAGGCCATCCGCCCCCATCAGCCAGACGAAGCGGGCACAGGGAAAACGCCGTCGCAACTGCGTAATCGTATCAACCGTGTAACGGGTTCCCATGCGGCTTTCGATATCCGTGGCGATGATCCGCCGCCCGAACGGGGCGACACGCCTGCGGGCCTGTTCCAGACGCTGGCGCTGCGGGGCCATGCCCGCCACGGGTTTCAGCGGGTTCCCCGGCGATACCAGCAGCCAGACCTGATCGAGGGCCAACTGACGCAGCGCACGGCAGGCCAGCTGGATATGCCCCTCGTGAATGGGGTTGAACGACCCGCCAAGCAGCCCGATACGCGTCCGGCGACGATCCCCGCGCACGGGAATGGTGGAGGAAATCCCGCTCATGCCACAGACATCACACGTTTCAGGGGCGGACCTGGCCGGTGCCGATCACCTCGTAACGGAACGTGGTCAACTGCTCCAGCCCGACGGGACCACGGGCATGGAAACGCCCGGTGGCAATGCCGATTTCCGCGCCAAAGCCGAACTCCCCCCCATCACAGAACTGGGTGGAGGCATTCCACATGACCACCGCACTGTCGGTTTCGTTCAGGAACCGCGTCGCGGCCGTTGCGTCTTCGGTAATGATGGCCTCGGTATGTGAACTGCCATAGCGCACGATATGGGCCAGCGCGTCATCGATCCCGTCCACCACGGCAATCGACATGACCGCGTCAAGCCATTCGGTGGCGAAATCCTGTTCCGTTGCTGGCGGCAGGTCGGGCACGATGGCGCGCGCGCGGGCGTCGGCACGGAACGTGCAGCCCTTCGTCGCCAGGTCTTCCACCAGACCGGGCAGCAGGACCGGGGCGATCGCACTGTCAATCAGCAGCGTCTCCGTCGCGCCACAGATGCCCGTGCGCCGCATCTTGGCGTTCAGGACGATGCGCCGCGCCATTTCAAGGTCGGCAGCGGCATGGACATAGGTATGGCACAGCCCTTCGGCATGGGACAGGACCGGCACGCGGGCTTCACGGCAGACACGCTCCACCAGCGACTTGCCCCCGCGCGGAATCAGCAGGTCGATCAGGCCGGATGCCGCCAGCATGTCCGCCACATGGCGGCGATCGGCATCGGGGGGGATCTGCACCGCATCCACCGGCAGGCCCGCGGCCCGCAGGCCCGCCTGCATCGCACCATGGATCACGCGCGCGCTGTTGAGGCTGTCGGAACCGCCGCGCAGGATCACCGCATTGCCCGACTTGATGCACAGGGCGGCGGCATCGGCCCCCACATTGGGACGGCTTTCGTAAATCATGCCGATCACGCCCACCGGCGTTGCGACACGGCGTATCTTCAGCCCGTTGGGGCGGCTCCATTCCGACAGGACGCGGCCGACCGGATCGGGCAGTTCCGCGACATTCTCCAGCCCCTTTGCCATCGCCTCGATCCGGGCGTCATCAAGGGTGAGGCGGTCACGGAAGGAGGCCGCGCCGGAAAACGCCGCCACGTCGCGCGCATTGGCCGCCAGCAGTTCGGCCCGCGCCGCACGCAGCGCCGTCGCCGCATGACGCAGGGCCGCGTTACGCTGTGCCGTCGGGCTGTGTCCCAGCATGCGGCCCGCGACACGGGCACGCCGCGCCATGTCGGCCACGACCGTGGGCGCGGTTTCGGGAACGGGGGCATGATCCATGGATGTGGACGTGGTGGAAGTCGTCATGCCCGTGGGTTTCCCTGTCATTTACTGCGGGATGCGGATCACCGGACCCCCACCCCGTCCTGCCTCAGACGTTGAAGCGGAACAGCAGGACGTCGCCATCCTGCACCACATAGTCACGTCCTTCGATTCGCAGCTTGCCAGCCTCTTTCGCGCCAGCTTCGCCATTGCACTGGATATAGTCGTCATACGCAACGGTTTCGCAGGCGATGAAGCCACGTTCGAAGTCATTGTGAATGACGGCGGCGGCCTGTGGCGCGCGCATCCCGGCGGTGATCGTCCACGCCCGCGTCTCCTTCGGGCCAACCGTGAAGTAGGTCCGCAGCCCCAGCAGGCGGTACCCGGCCGCGATCACGCGATCCAGTCCGCTGTCGCTCAGGCCCAGCCCCTCAAGGAATTCGGCACGGTCCTCGGCCCCCAACTGGCTGACTTCCGCCTCGATCGCGGCGGAGACGACCACCACCGCCGCCCCTTCGGCCTCGGCACGGGCGCGGACGCTGTCGGAAAAAGCATTGCCGGTCGCGGCCGAGCCTTCGTCCACGTTGCAGACATACAGCACCGGCTTGGACGTCATCAGGTTCAGGCGGCGCACCGCTTCTTCCTGCCCTTCGGGGATGGCGCTGCGGGCGGGCCTGCCCTCACGCAGGGCGGCGATCAGCGGTTCCATCAGTTCGACCTGGGCCGCGGCCTCGCGGTCATTGCCGCGCGCCTTCTTCTGCAGCGCGACGATCCGCTTTTCCAGCGACTCGAGGTCGGCCAGCATCAGTTCCGTCTCGATGATCTCCGCATCGCGCAGCGGGTCGACCCCACCCTCGACATGGGTGATGTCGTCATCCTCGAAACAGCGCAGGACATGGATGATGGCGTCGACCTCGCGGATGTTGGCCAGGAACTGGTTGCCCAGCCCCTCGCCACGCGACGCGCCACGCACCAGGCCCGCGATATCGACGAATTCAAGGCTGGTCGGCAGGATCTTCTGCGACTTGCCGATACGCGCCAGTTCCGCCAATCGCGGGTCGGGCACGGCGACACGCCCGACATTCGGCTCGATGGTGCAGAAGGGATAATTCGCCGCCTGCGCCGAGGCCGTTTCGGTCAAGGCGTTGAACAGCGTGGACTTGCCGACATTCGGCAGCCCCACGATCCCGCAGTTGAAGCCCATATCCCCTATTCCCCCGTATGGCTGGCCATTCTGGTCATGAACAGTTCCGGCTGCCCGTCCGCCAGCAGTGCCGCCGTATCCGACAGCGCATCGAGCATGGGGTCGAGCCACAGCCGGTCATCGCGCGAAAAATCGCCCAGCACATGCCCTGTCACCCGCTCACGGGTTCCGGGATGGCCAATGCCGATCCGCACACGCCAGTAATCCTGTGTGCCAAGCATGCGGTCCATGGACCGCAGCCCGTTATGTCCCGCCGCCCCGCCACCGCGCTTGACGCGGATACGGCCGGGGGCAAGGTCAAGTTCATCGTGAAATGCCGTGATGGCATCGGCCGACAGCTTGTAGAAAGCCGCCGCCTGCTGAACGCTCTCGCCCGAGAGGTTCATGTAGGTCTGCGGCTTGAGCAGCATGACCTTGTGGCGGCCAACCTGCCCTTCGCTGACCTCGCCGCGAAAGCGCTTGCGCCACGGGGAAAACCCGTGGCGCTCGGCAATCCGGTCAACGGCCATGAACCCGACATTGTGGCGATTCCGGCTCATCCCCGGTTCGGGGTTCCCCAATCCGGTCCAGAGGAGCATGGCGTCTCTCCAGTCGTGTCAGGTTCGCGTGATCAGCCGGCGGCTTCCGGGGTCTCGGCTTCCTCGGCCGCTTCCTCGGCATCGACGGTCGGCGCGGCGATCGTGGCGATGACGAAGTTCGGGATGTGCTGGACGGGAACGACATGTTCCGTGCCCTTGAGGTCTTCCCAACGCACGTTGTCATGGATGTCGAGCTTCGACAGGTCCGCGCTGAAGCCTTCGGGCATGTTGGCGGGGTCGGCCACGACGTCCACGGTGTGACGCACGATGTTCAGCACGCCGCCACGCTTGATGCCGGGGGAGGTCTCTTCACCGGTGAAGGTGATGGCCACTTCCACATGCACCTTCTGCCCTTCGGCAAGGCGCTGGTAGTCGACATGCAGCGGGGCATCGGACACCGGGTGCAGCTGGATCTCGCGCAGCAGCGCGTGTTCCGTCTTGCTGCCGTCGATGGAGATGTCATAGATGCGCGAACGCCAGCCCGGCTTGTGCAGTTCGCGCGCCACGATGCGCGGGTCAAGCGCGATCAGCGCGGCTTCCTGCTTGCCACCATAGATGACGCCGGGAACCAGCCCGGCACGTCTCGTCGCCCGCGCTGCCCCCTTACCAGCCTTCGCGCGCGAAGAAACATCGATTTTCGTGAATTTGGTCACTTGTCTGCTCCTGAAACACAAGGCGCGCCGGCCTCCAGGGGTGCCAGCGCGTGCGCGGCCTTTAACGGAAAAAGCCGCCAGATGCAACGCGCCAGCCCGTATTTTCGCGCCGTCAGGCCGGGCATTGCGGTGCAGGATGCCTTTCAGGCCAGCCACTTGAAATAAAGATACATGTTTCTGGGGGCCGGATCTTTTCAAAAAGGCGGCGTTCTTCGAAGCTTTTTGGAAAAAGCTTCACCAAAAACTTTTCTGCGATCTACCAGCCTTCAGGAAAACGCCGTCAGTTCCCACGGCTTCCCCTCGCCTGCGGGCTGTGCCCACATCGGCGTGGCGTTGGGCAGGCGCACGTTGGGCTTCAGCCCCATTGCGGCCCTCAGGGCGCGGAACATGCCGCCATGGCACACGACAAGCGGCACGCCGGGGGCCTCCGTCGCGCGATTGATCGCCGAAACCGCACGTTCGCGCAGTTCGGCGAAGCTTTCGCCATCGGTGGGGGTATACTGACCAGCGATCCAGCTATCGTACCACGTCCCCATCGGCTTGCCTTCCTCCGAACCGAAGCAGACTTCCTTCAGTCCGTCATCGATCTGCACCTCGAAACGGGGGGCGCCATGCTGCGCCAGCACCTCCGCCACGATTTCGGCCGTGCGCCGGGCGCGGCCCAGCGGGGAGGAGACGATGCGCGCAATCGGGTGCGCGCCCAGATGCCGCGACAGGACCAGTCCGGCCTGGCGTGCCTGCTCCACCCCCCGCGCATTGAGCGGGATGTCGGTCCGGCCCTGCGAACGCCCTTCGGCATTCCAGTCCGTCTCCCCATGTCGCAGATACCAGTAGGGCCGTGCGAGCAGGTCCGTCATCAGCAGGTTCCTTCTTGAGTGGCTCTGTGGGCGATAGCCTCCACATGGCGGGGGGTCAATTCAATCCCCCGACACACTATGAAATAAATCTGTCCCGCCCAATGATCCCGATCAAGCGTGGCGTCAGTCGAACAGGGACGACACCGAACTTTCATCCGATACCGCGCGCATCGCGCGCGACAGCAGGTTGGCGGTGCTGATCTGGCGGATATTGTGCGACTGGCGCACGTCCTCCGTCTTGGCGATGCTGTCGGTCAGGGTCAGCATCTGCAGCGGCGACTGCCCGATGCGGCTGACCGCGCCCCCGGTCAGCACGCCATGGGTCACATACGCCTCCACCGCTGCCGCGCCATGGCGCATCAGGGCTTCGGCCGCATTGCACAGCGAGCCGCCACTATCGACGATGTCGTCCACAAGGACGCAGTACCGGCCGCGAACGTCACCAATCACGTTCATCACCTCCGACACGCCCGCGCGTTCGCGCCGCTTGTCGATGATGGCAAGGTCCACGTTCAGTCGCTGCGCCAGTTGACGCGCGCGCACCACGCCCCCCACGTCGGGGGAGACGATCATCAGGTTGTGCGGGCCACCGGGGATGTTGAGTTCCGGCGCCTCGTAAGGCAGAGGCGCCTCAAGCCCCATGCGGCCCTTGATGTCGCGGGTGAACAGGGGCGCGGCATACAGGTTGTCCACGGGAATGTCGAAAAAGCCCTGGATCTGCATGGCGTGCAGGTCCATCGTCAGGATGCGGTTGGCCCCGGCTTCGACCAGGATGTTGGCGACAAGCTTCGCGCTGATGGGGGTGCGGGGGCCGGATTTGCGATCCTGCCGGGCATAGCCGAAATAGGGCATGACCGCCGTGATGCGCCGCGCGGAGCCACGACGCAGCGCGTCGAGCATGATCAGCAGTTCCATCAGGTTGTCATTGGTGGGCGAGCATGTGCTCTGGATGACAAACACATCCTCGCCACGCACATTTTCATGGATCTCGACAAAGATTTCCATGTCGGCGAAGCGACGGACGGTCACGTCGCACAAGGGCATCCCCAGTTCGACCGCAACTTTTTCAGCAAGGGGCAGATTACTGTTACAGGCGACGATTTTCATCTTGCGACGTTCCCGGACGACGTGAGGCGAAGCGGCCGTGGCAGGCCACTTCCGTTTTCATGGATCGGCCGGGTTCTAGCAATCGCACCAGTCCCTGTCACCACCGCACCCCCTTCAAGAGGGGCCAGAACACGTCAACACGGACCTGCGTCACAAACACGCGTGCCCATCGTGGCGCGATGGCCACACTCCGTCCGCCATTACCTCCGCGGCGGAAGCGTGACCCCCGGCAGGTGCCGCGCGGGCGTTCCCTGCGCCGCGACGGTCTGTGGCGTGGTGGTCTGTGGCGTGGTGGTCTGTGGCGTGGCGGTCGGGGTCGTAACAGGGGTTGCCGTTACGGCGGGCGGCGTCGCGGCAGGCGGCACCACCGCAGGCGTGGGCGCGGCCGGGATGGACGCCACAGGCGCCGTCACCGCAGGGGCCGCAACCACTGGGGCCGTAACCACTGGCGGGGCGGCAACCGGCGCGGGCGCCACGGGCACGATGGGGGCAGGCGGCGGCGTGGGCACCACCACGGGCGGAACCGCGACAGGGGCGGACGGTGGCGTCACGGATTGCGTCACCACCGGGGTCACGGGTGGTCTGGATGCGGGCACGACCGGGGCGGGGGTCGCGACTTCTGCCGGGGTGGCCACCGGCGACTCCGGCACGCTCCGCGCATGGCGCGTGACGGGATGGGCCGGCGTGGCGGGATGGTCCGCCGCCGCGGCACCGGCCGGAGTGGTGCCGGACGGGGGAACGGCGGGGGACGCGCCGGCGGACAGCGGCACGTTGTCCCGCCCGGAATAGCGCGTGATGATCTGCCGCACGCCACCGGCCGCTTCCTCGCCTGCCGCTTCGGCGGCGTCGCCCCATTTCCCGTCGAGCGTATGCGCGGCGATATCATGGATCTGGGTTGCGGCCCCGGCTTCCTTGCCATGGGGATCGGTCACGCGCCATGTCAGCGTCAGGCGCTGGCGGGCCGGGCCGGTGGCGGGCAACTGGGTGACGGCCACGGTGCACAGGACGGTGAAGTCGGCCCCGCCCTGCGTATGCTGGATCTGGTCATGCGCATCGCGCAGGGAGGCGGAAAAGGCCCGCGCAAGGGCTGCATCCCCATCCCCCGGCGCGCCCCGCACCCCCTGAAAGAACACATGGGCGGGCCGGTTCTTCAGGCTGTTGGGGTCCTTCTGCATCTGGGCAGCCTGGATCCCCGTCAGCAGTTCCGCAATTTCCGGCGCGGCCTGCGCGGCGGAGGCCTGCATCACCGCATCCGAACCCCCGGACCATGACGCGGCGGGTACGGGCGCGCCACTGGTCTGGCCCCGGACCTCGCCCTTGGGGGTGATGACGGCATAGGTCGGGACGACCACGCTGCCCTGCAGGGTCGCGGTCATGCGCAGCCACCAGTCACCGGCCTTGGCGGGTTGCCCCACGGCGGGTACCGACTGGTCCAGCATGGCGGCGACCATGTCCTTCTGCCATGTCTGCGCGGCCATGTTGACCAGCAGCGCCTGCGTGGGCAGCGGCACGGCCAGGCGGGCCGGCGGCGCATTCGAAAGCTGCGACTGCCCCGTGCCACGGAATGGGTGCGGCACGTCAAGGCACCCGGCAAGAAGGCACAGGCCCGACATCGTCAGGGCCATCACGCCATGCCTGAAAAACTTTACCCTCATTACGGCATCATACATGGGGTCGGGTGATTACTGAAATCTGGTGCCCGATCTTCCCCCCGCCCGCCAGCGTGCGGCGGCGGTGGCTGAAGAACCGCGCTTCGTCCGTCAGGGTATCGACACCCAGTGCCCGCGCCTGCCCCACGCCCGCGCCACGCAGGCGCTCCACGCAGAAACCGGGCAGGTCGAACTGGTAATGCCCCTGCCGCCGCGCAGGGGCGAAGAACGCCCCCGCCGCGCCATCAAGCGCCAGCACGGCATCGCGCATGTCATCGCCGACCTCGTAACTGTCACGCGCGATGCAGGGGCCGACAATGGCGCGGATGTCCCCCGCCCGGCATCCCAGCGCGCACATCGCGGCCACCGTCGCCTCCAGCACGCCTGCCGCCGCCCCACGCCACCCGGCATGCGCGGCCCCGACCACATGCCCGCGCGCATCGGCAAACAGTACCGGCGCGCAATCGGCGGTAATGACCCCCAGCGCAAGGCCCGGCCGGGCACAGACCATCGCATCGGCCCGCGCGCCCTGCCCTTCTTCCCACGGGGTGTCCACACTGATGACATCGCTGCCATGGACCTGCGTCACGCCAAGGAGGTTTTCAGGCACGACCCCGACCGCGCGCGCGACCCGCGCACGGTTTTCACGCAGGGCCGCAGGGTCGTCACCACTGCGCACGGAGCAGTTGAGCGACGCATATGGCCCCGTCGAGACACCGCCAAGGCGGGTGAAGAACCCGTGCGGCACATGCCCCAGCAGGCCCGCGCGCAGGACCGGCCCCTCCAGTTGATCCCGTTCCACCTGCCCTGTCCCATCCATGCGCGTCATCCACCCTTTTCCATGCCTGAAGCCACCGGGGCCACGGGGGAGCATCCCTCGAACCCCGGCAATGCCGTGATGCCGGGCGACGCCATGGCCATGACGCGGAACAGCCCCCCCATGCGGTCCGGCGCCGCAAGGCGCTGCGCGGCCTCGCTGACCTGTCGCGCGACCTCCGGCGTCTGGTTGCGCGCAAGCTGCGCCGCACGCGCAAACAGCCCCAGCGCGGACAGGAACGCCCCCTGCGTCACGCTGCCCCACGTGGCGCACCCGCCCGCACGCGCGGCCACGCCCAGCGCCGCGAAATCGACATGCGCCGTCAGGTCCGCCATGCCGGGACGGGCCAGCGGCCATGCCGGGCGCCCATCGCACAGCGCCTGCAGCGTATCGCCCCATTGCGGCCCGTCATATCCGTAATCGATGAACAGGGCCGCACCTTGCCCCTGCGCCAGACGCCGCCCCAACTGGCGCGCGATCGCCAGGGCGCCTTCGCAGATTTCCAGCACCTCGCCTTCGGGCACGTCGCGTGTCGCAGGCGGCCCATCGGCGGGCAGGTCGGTGGCGGGCGCGGTCACGAACACCTCCCCCGCGACACTGCGTTCATCCCATCCCCGCGCCGTGCGCACGAACTGCCGGATCGGCAGCGCGTCGAGGAACTCATTGGCCAGCAGGATCATCGGACCCGGCGGCAGGTCGGCCACCGCGTCGCACCAGACCGGGGCGACAGGATCGGCATGGGGGGCCAGCGCCTGCGCCTGCACGTCGCGCAGGCGGGGGGACGTTTCGACCATATGCACCCGCGCCGCCGCGTAACAGGCCGGGGCCACGCGCGCCAGCAGGCGCAGCGCATCGGCCATCAGCGTCCCGCGCCCCGGCCCGGCCTCCGCCAGCACGAAGGGCGTGGGCGCGCCCATGCCCTGCCACGTCACCGCAACCCATGCGCCCAGCAGTTCGCCAAACATCTGCGAGATTTCGGGCGCAGTGATGAAATCGGCAAACGGGTCGCGCGTGCCGTAATAGGCCGCGTTGGCGCGCGCCATGAACCGGTCCAGCCTGACGGGCGTGGCGGGATCGCCCATCACGCGGCGTCCCCCTCCTCCAGTTCCGGGGGGACGGGCGGCATCAGTTCCGTGCGTGCGGGGCGCAGGCAGGCATTGAGCATCAGGCCCAGCCCGCCGATCGCCATGGGCACGCACAGGACCTGCCCCATGGTGACGCCAAACGGCAGGAAGCCGATGAAGGAATCCGGTTCGCGGAACAGTTCGCACACCGTGCGCGCGATGGCGTAGCCGAACAGGAACAGGCCGGCGAGGAAGCCGGGATGTTCGCGCACCTTTCGGCTGCGTGACACCAGCCACATCACGCTGAACAGGACCAGCCCCTCGGCAAAAGCCTCATACAGTTCGGAAGGATGGCGCGGGATCGGGCCGGCGTCGGGAAAGACCATCGCCCACGGCAGGGAGGCCGGGGCCTCGCGCCCCCACAGTTCGCCATTGATGAAGTTGGCGATCCGCCCCAGCCCGAGCCCGATGGGCACCACCGTGGTGATCCGGTCCGAAAAGCCGAGGAAGCTGAGGTTGTTGCGCCATGTAAAGACGATCAGCGCGATGATCACGCCGGCCGCCCCGCCATGGAACGACATGCCGCCGTGCCAGACCTCCAGGATCGCCTGCGGATGTGTCAGGTAGTATCCCGGCTGGTAGAACAGGATGTAGCCCAGCCGCCCGCCAAGCACCACGCCCAGCGTCGCCCATGTCAGGAAGTCATCGACCTGCAGCGCCGTGGCCGCGCGCGGCGGCAGCGCGACAAGGCGACGCGCCACCCGCCACCCGACCACCAGCGCCACGATATAGGCCATCGCATACCAGCGCAGGCCGAACGGCCCGAAATGCACCATGACCGGGTCAAATTGCGGAAACATCAGGACAGGCAGCATGCAGCGACTTTCGCGATCAGGAATTGACAGGCGCGGGAGGTGACTGCGCCTCAGGCTTTGAAATAATCCGCCGATCAGAAATTCCAAAAGTTTCGGGAGGCCGTCTTTTTTCCGAAAGGCGGCATCCCCTGAAGCTTTTTGGAAAAAGCTTCACCAAAAACTTTTATACTCTTCGGGATGTCATTGGGGACGACTTTTCAGGCAGTCTCTTAAAGATAGGGATCAGCGGCGGCAAGATAGTCGCGGACATAGTGTTTCACCCCCTGCGCCAGCGGGGTGAAGGGCTGCGTGTATCCCGCCGTGCGCAGCCGCGTCATGTCGGCACGGGTACGGGACTGGTACTGCCCACGCAGGGCGACCGGCATGTCGATGAATTCGACCCGTCGCGCAACGCCTGCCGCATCGCACACCGCATCGACAAGGTCGAGGCAGGTCCGCGCCACCCCGGTCCCGCAGTTGAACAGCCCGTGGACATGCTGGTGGTCGAGCAGCCACAGCATGACCGACACCACATCCCCCACCCATATGAAGTCACGCATCTGGTGCCCGTCGGCCACGTCCGGCCGGTCGGAACGGAACAGCCGCGCCGGCCCCCCTGCGCGGAGTTCGGAATAGGTGGCATAGACCAGCGAGGCCATGGCCCCCTTGTGATATTCATTGGGGCCATAGACGCTGAACAGCTTCAGCCCCGCCCATGACAGTCCCTGCAGGTCACCCTGCGCCAGCCTGCGCTGCAGCAGGCAGTCGAAGGCGTGCTTGGACCACCCGTACAGGCTGGCCGGGCGCAGCGTCGCCAGACGCGCCGGGTCGTCGGAACACATCCCGTCCCCCGCCACCATGCCATAGGTCGCGGCGGAGGAGGCATAGATGAAGCGCACCTCCTCACGCGCGCACCATTCCAGCAGGCGCAGCGACAGGTCCACGTTGGTGCGCCACACCTGATCGCCATCGGCGGCGGTGGTGTCGTTGATCGCGCCAAGGTGGAAGACCGCCGTCACGTCGGGGCGACTGTCGAGGAAGGCGTCAAGCTCCCCCGGCGCGATCAGGAAATCCGGCACGTGCCTGCACAGATTGTGCCATTTCCCGCCATTTCCCAGCGAATCGACAATGGCGGTCTGTTCCCCGCGCGCCTGCAGCGCCTGGTGCAGGCATGACCCGATGCACCCTGCCCCGCCCGTGATGATGATCATTGAACCACTAAATCCCATATGTCCGCGAACGCCATGACACCATGCCACAAACCGCCACAAAGACAGCCCCCCACCCGGGTCACGGCGCATTGCGCACGCATGCGGACGCACGGATGGCTCTGCGGCGGGTATGGGGCTATAGTCGCGCCCCGCACGTCGCGACCCGGCGTGCCCCACCCATCCGGCCCATGCCCAAGGAGTTACGCGCGATGTCCGCCAGACCACGCATTTTTGATGATCTTGCCGGTGTTGCCGGCGGTGCCTTTTCCGCCCTGTCCGGCGTGCGCGAGGAAATCGGCGCCATGGTCCGCGCCCGCGTTGACGAGGCGCTGGCCAACCTGAACCTTGTCCGCCGCGACGAATTCGAGGTCGTGCGCGAAATGGCCACCCGTGCGCGAATCGCGCAGGAAGCCACGGAAAAGCAGATTGCCGCCCTTGAGTCCCGCGTCGCCGACCTCGAGGCCAGCATGACCACGCCCGCCGCCACGTCCTATCGCGGCTGAGGCCACCTGATCGCCTGCGGCGGCACGCGCCATCACGGGTGGTGCGGATGACGCCTGCCGGCCAGAACACGGGACACGCCCCATCCGCCGCCCGCGTCGCCACAGGCTTGCCACCACGGCCATACCGGCAATAGGGTTGGGTTGCGTCCCCGCGCTTCCATTGTGGCGGGGGACGGGTTGCAGACGCTCGGGATCCGGCCGGAATGCCGGATTCCCTCCACGACGGCTTCGGGGAGTCCCACAATGCCTGCCTTGAATTTCACGACAACGCCCAAGGACTCCAACCCGCTCGATCTGATGGAACAGATCGTCGGCGGGTATGAATGGGCATTCGACCGGCGCAATGATTCGGAAATGGCGGCCGAGGCACCGGGCAAATGGTGCGATTACGGCCTGTTCTTCTCCTGGTCGCGCGAAGTCAGCGCCATGCATTTCACCTGCACCTTCGACCTGAAGGTGCCGCATGCGCAGCGGCGCAACCTGTTCGAACTGGTCGCGCTGGCGAACGAGCGCCTGTGGATCGGGCATTTCGGCATGGACCTCGACAATGGCATGCCCCTGTTCCGCCATGCCGTACTGCTGCGTGGCGCGCCGGGGGCGTCGGTCGAAAGCCTCGAGGACATGATCGACATCGCCCTGACGGAGTGTGAGCGTTTCTATCCCGCGTTCCAGTTCGTGCTGTGGGGGGGCAAATCACCGGCCGAGGCGCTTGAGGCGGCGATGCTCGACTGCGCGGGAATGGCGTGATGGCGGACGCGCATTCCCCTTCGCTCCCGCCGATCCTGCTGGTGGGATGCGGGAAGATGGGCGGCGCGATGCTGGAGGGATGGCTGGCGGAGGGGCTTGCCCCCTCCGTCATCGTCGACCGCCATCGCGACACGCTGCCCGCGCCGCACCGGCTTGTCCGCGACGTGGCGGACCTGCCGGCGGATTTCCGTCCCGGCCTGATCGTGCTGGCGATGAAACCGCAGAAGGTGGCGGCGGCGATTGCCGCCATCGCACCGTTCGCGGCACATGCGCCCGTGCTGTCGGTGCTGGCGGGCAGGACCGTGGGCGGACTGACGGACGCGCTGCGTGCCCACATGCCCGCCGGGGCGCATCCCGTGGTCATCCGCTCCATGCCCAACACCCCGGCGGCGGTGGGCGAAGGGATGACCGTCTCCTACGCCCCGCCGCACGCCACCGCGGCGCAGCGCGCCCTGTGCGACCGGGTCCTGTCCGCGATCGGCAGGACCGCATGGGTGGAGCATGAACCCGAGATCGACGTCGTGACCGCCATATCGGGCAGTGGCCCGGCCTACGTCTTCCTGCTTGCGGAACTTCTGGAACAGGCCGGCGTAGAAGGGGGACTGCCCCCTGCCCTTGCCCGCCAGATCGCGCGCCAGACGGTTTCGGGCGCAGGCGTGCTGATGCAGCGCAGCGGGATCGATGCGGAGCAGTTGCGCCGCAATGTCACCAGTCCGGGCGGCACCACGCAGCAGGCGCTGTCGGTGCTGATGGCGCCGGACGCATGGCCCGCGACCCTGCGCGCGGCGGTACGTGCGGCAAGCCGGCGGGCGCGTGAACTTGCATCCTGAGATACGCGCAATATAACGGCGGCAACCCGGCGGAACCTTTCGCCATTTCAAGTTGGCGCCCGGCCCGTACCCTGCGGACGTGCTGCGCCCTGGCAAACAAGACATCCGGAAGATCGTGATTTCCATGGACAACGACCAGTTTGACGATGCCCTTCTCCGCTCCGCCATGGAGCGCGCCGCCCTTTATGGCTGGCGGCGACTGACGGTTGTCGATGCCGCACGCGATGCGGGGCTGAGTCTGGATGTCGCGCGCAAGCGCTTCCCGTTCAAGGCGAACATCCTGCTGACGCTGGGCCGGTTGGCGGATGAGGCCGCGCTGGTGGATGACGGATCGACCGGCACCCCGCGTGAAAAGCTGTTCGACCTGCTGATGCGGCGCATCGACGTGTTCCAGCAGTACCGCGCCGGCGTGCGCGCCGCCCTGCGCGCGCTGCCGTTCGACCCGCCGCTGGCGCTGCTGCTGGGCGGGGCGACGGTCGAAAGCATGAAATGGATGCTCAGCGCCGCGGGGCTTGAGGTCGGGGGACTGGCGGGCGCGCTGCGCGTGCAGGCGCTGCTGGGCGCCTGGACCGTGACGCTGCGCGCATGGGACAAGGATGACAGCATGGACATGGGCACCACCATGGCCACGCTGGACAAGGCGCTCGACAAGGCGCTGCGCTTCAGCGCACTGCCCGGTTCCAAAACCGCAGGCGCGGCCGAAGGGATCGGTGGCCTTGACGGGCATGATTTCTCCACCGACCCCAGCGTGGACCTGCCCCTCGAACCGTCCGCCTGAAAATACCCTTTCCCGCGAATGGATGCTGTTGCCCCTTTACGCGACCCCGTTTCGCGCTCTAGAAGGGCGGCAGCACTGACGAATCGGTCATGACGATTGGGGCGTAGCCAAGCGGTAAGGCAGCGGATTTTGATTCCGCCATGCGGAGGTTCGAATCCTCCCGCCCCAGCCAGCCGTTCTTCCATGAAATGAATGATCCCGGCGGCCCGGGACGACACGCCCGCCTGCCCCCCACGGGCCGGTCATGGCGGTCATGGGCCGTTGGCATGCGATGGCGTGGGTTCCCGCGCGCCGCCCGCGACATCAGGGGGCGAATCGTGGCAGGACCTGCCGCTGCCGTTCCCTGCGGCATATGCCCCGGAATGAGGACTGTTCCGGTGCTTTTTATTTATTTCTGATATTTGCCCGGTGCATTGATCTAACAGATGTTCATATTCCGCCCCGCCTGTCGCGGGCGGACGGGACAGGCGGCAAATATCCCACAAGACCGCCACCCTTCCCTGATGCACCCGTCCTGTGCGCCTGAATGATGCGCCCGAACCCCGGACATGGGTTCCGGGTGATTCAGGTTGTGACGCACAAACGTCACAAGATTGTGATTTAAATTGCCGGGAACAGTTATTAATCTTTTTTAAACTTATAAAGCAGATCATAAGTTTTTGATATTATTTCACGAATGTACAAGTCTACTTCTGGTGTCATGAAAAAATCAGACTGTTGGATACCACTTTACGGTCATCAGTATTTTATCGTCCTTTTGCAGCACCATGGCCGCCCGTGCCGTGTCGGGCCATGCAGCCTGGATACGGACCCATGATGTCGTGTCCCTACATCCGCATTTCACTGCTGCTTTCCCGCCCGCACCGGCTTCGTCCATGCGTGGCGGGTTCCTTCGCATTTTCCGCCTGTAATCCTGTCCGCCTCTGAATCGTGGAGTTCGCCATGCCCCGGGACACCCTGGACGACACGCAGGTCACCGTCCTGCCTGCCCTTGAACAGACCATTCTGGGGGTTGTTCTCATTGACGAGACCAACACGGTCACGTTCTTCAACAGCGCGGCCGAACGTCTGTGGAACTGCACGCGCGCGGATGTCCTGGGCCGCAACGTCAACGTGCTGGTCCCGCGCAAGATCCGCTCCTCCCACGACGACCTGATCAAGCATAACCGCGACACCGGCATCAACAAGATCGTCGGCACCTCGCGCGAGGTGCAGGTGGAGCGCTTCGACGGCACCAGCTTCTGGGCGGAACTGTCACTGTCGCGCATTTCCGTCAGTGGCAAGATCGGCTACATGGCGCTGATCCGCGACATCTCCCAGGAGGTGGCCGACCGCGAGAAGATCCGCCTGCTCTCGCTCGTGGTCCGCGAAACCGACCGTGGCGTGGTCATCCTCGACCCCGAATTCCGGCTGATCTACGTCAACCGCGCCTTTACCGACATGTTCGGCTATGAACCCAGCCACGTCATCGGCCACGGGCTGTCGGTCATTCTTGCGGGGGATACGACGGACATCAGCACGCTGAACCAGCTGCACAGTGGCGCGCAGAACGACAAGGGGTTCAACCTCGACATCCGCGCACGGCACAAGAACGGGCGCGACATCTGGGTCTCGGCCACGATGAACCCGGTGTTCGAGGACCATGGCGATATCGAGAACATCGTCGTCGTGCTGACGGACATCACGGAGAACCACTTCCTCGAAACGCTGCAGCGCGATGCGCTCGAGGCGATTTCCAGTGATCTCAGCCTGCGCGAGATCATGGATTTCATCTGCCGCCGCATCGAGAACAACGGCCTCGACGTCATGCCCGCCATCTTTACGGTGGACAACAATTCCAAGCTGAAATGCGTCGGCCGTGCCAGCCTGCCGCTGTCGCTGGTCGAACTGTTCGATTCCCTTGAAATCGGGCCGGATGTCGGCAGCAGCGGCGTTGCCGCCTATACCGGCAAGAGCATCACCTCTCCCGATATCGAAATCGACCCCAAATGGCTGACGCTGCGCTCCGCCGCGATGCGCAACGGCATCCGCGCCGCATGGGCCACGCCCATCGTGCTGCGCGGCGGCCGGGTGGCCGGGGTGTTCACCCTGTATTTCCGTACCAAGCGCCAGCCGCAGGCCTGGTGCCAGAAGGCTGTCAACGCCAGCCTGCACCTGTGCACGCTGGCGCTGGAACGTTATGAGGCGAAGGAACATATCGCCAAGCTGTCGCATTTCGACACGCTGACGGGCCTGCCGAACCGGCTGTGGCTGCGCCAGCATCTCGACAAGATGCTGCGCCGTCCCACGCGCGGCAATTTCATGCTGCTGTCGCTGGGGCTGGATAACTTCAAGAACATCAACGACGTTTTCGGCCATGCCGCAGGCGACGACCTGATTTCCTACATCGCGACGCAACTGCGCGATGCGATCGGCATTGACGACACCATCGTGCGCTCCGGCGGTGACCAGTTCACGATCATCACCAGCGGCATCCAGCAGCATGCGTCATCGCTGTCGGACATGATCCTGCGCCTGCTGTCACAGCCGATGCAGGTGGGCGACGTGTCGGTCACGTTCTCCGCCAGCATCGGGATCAGCGTCTATCCCGAAAATGGCGAAACGGGGGAAATGCTGCTCAAGCACGCCGAAACGGCGATGTTCCAGGCGAAGGCGCATGGCGGGGGCAATTACTGCTTCTTCAGCCCCAAGATGAACCAGCAGGCCACGGACCGGCTGATCCTTGCGGCGGCGCTGCGCGATGCGATCGCCCATGACCGGCTGCGCCTTGTCTACCAGCCACAGGTGCATGCCCGCACGGGCAGGATGTACGGGGTGGAGGCCCTGTCGCGCTGGAACGACCCGACGCTGGGCTTCATCTCGCCTGCGCGTTTCATCGCCGTGGCGGAGGAAACCGGGCAGATCGAGGCGATCGGCAAATGGTCGATGCGCGCGGCGTGCCGCCAGATGGCCGAATGGATCCGCAACGGGATCGACATCCCCACCGTGTCGGTCAACCTGTCGCCGCTGCATTTCCGCGATGAGAAGCTGCCGGAATTCGTGGCCGAAGTGCTGGAGGAAACGGGCATCCCGCCGGCACGCCTGATGGTGGAAATCACCGAAAGCACGATGATCGACAATTACGACCGCACCATCAAGGCCGCGCAGGCGCTGCGTGAACTGGGGGTTGGCATGTCGATGGACGATTTCGGGACCGGGTTCTCCAGCCTGTCGAACCTTGCGGGCCTGCCGGTCAACGAGGTGAAGATCGACCGCAGTTTCATGAACGGCCTGGAAACCGTGGACAAGGTCCGCTCGGTCGTCACCGCGGTCATCCGCATCGGCCAGAGCCTGGGCATGACCGTGGTCGCCGAAGGGGTGGAGCACGAGGAACAGCGCCAGATCCTGGTCAACATGGATTGCGACGTGCTGCAGGGCTACATGTTCTCCAAGCCGCTTGCGTCCGAGGACCTCATCACGTGGCTGGCCAACTACACGCCCAAGGAAGTCGCGCCGGCCTGACGGGCGCTGGATAACGAATAGAAGTTTCCGGGTGCCGCCTTTTTTCAAAAAGGCGGCGTCTTTCGAAGCTTTTTGAAAAAAGCTTCACCAAAAACTTCTTTTCGTTCCGGTGCAGTCCTGCCGGGTTACTGCGCCTGTCCCTGCGCGATACCGGTGGACATGGGGGCCACGGGCCAGAAGGCCTGTGCGATTTCCTCCTGGATCTGGCGCAACTGGCACTGGATCCATTCCATATATTCATGCAGGCCGCGCTGGATGATCTCATCAGCGGTCTGCTCCGCCAGGGTCACGCGCAACTCCTCCACCCGTTCAAGGATGTGGCTGCCATGGCGCAGGCGGTATTCCCCCGCCAGCAGGCCCAGCGCGGAATGAACCTGCCGCAGGCTGGTGGAGAGCGAGCGCGGGAACCCGTCATTCTTGAGCAGGAACCCCACGATGTTCACCGGCGCCATCCCCGATGGCAGTACGCGGCGAAAAGCGTGGTAGGCTGCGGCCGAACGCAGCACGGACGTCCACTGGCTGGTATCGATGTCGGAACCCACATCCGCGCCGCGCGGCAGCAGGGTATGATACTTGATGTCCAGCAGGCGGGTGATCTGGTCCGCGCGTTCCAGATGCTTGCCCAGCACATAGAACAACCATGCCTGGTCACGGTACAGCGTGCCTTCGGTAATACCGAAATGGGTCTGGCATTCCTGCTTCAGGCGCGTGCAGATGCCCGACAGGCTGCCCGCGCGGATATCGGACGGCGTCAGGTCGCGCACCCATTGCGTGAAGACATTGAGGTGCATCCACATCTCGGTCGAGATCAGCGGGCGCAGCGCACGGGCATTTTCCCGCACCGCATGCGCCATCCCGGCAATGGAACCGGGATTGTCGCGTTCGGTGATATAAAACCCGACCACCGCATGTTCCGACGCCTGTTCATGGATGGCGAAGAACCGGGCTTCGTCCGCGTTGATCTGCAGCACGGAGTCCCACCCCGCATGGCCATTGCGGGGGCGGACGAACGTGCCCGTAACCTCGATCAGGCGGGCAAGGTTTTCGATGCGCTCCATGTAGCGCGCCATCCATGTCATGCTCTCGGCATAACGTGACAGCAGGTTATGCAATCCCGGCAGGACAGGCGTGGGGAAAACCGAAAGATTTGTCATGACGCAAGCACCCATGTGTCCTTTGAACCACCACCCTGCGAGGAGTTGACCACCAGCGACCCCTTGCGCAGCGCCACGCGCGACAGGCCACCGGGCAGCACCCATGTCTCCCTGCCGGTCACGGCGAAGGGACGCAGGTCCACATGCCGCGCCTCCAGCCCCGCCGGGCACAGCGTGGGGGAAACCGAGAGGTTGATGACCGGCTGGCTGATGTAATTCGCCGGGTCGGCCTGCAGCCGCGCGCGGAAATCCTCAAGCTCGGCCGAGGTGGCATGCGGGCCGATCAGCAGGCCATACCCGCCGGACTCCCCGACCGGCTTGACCACCAGCTGCTCCAGATTCGCCAGCGTGTAGTCCAGCCCTGCCTTCTCCGCGCAGATATGGGTCTCCACATTGTCGAGGATCGGGTCCTGGTCCAGATAATAGCGGATGATGCGCGGCATGTAGGCATAGACCGCCTTGTCATCGGCGACCCCCGTCCCGATGGCGTTGGCGATGGTGACGTTCCCCCGGCGATAGGCGTCCACCAGTCCCGGCACGCCCAGCAGGCTGTCGGGGTTGAAGACCTGCGGGTCAAGGAAATCGTCATTCAGGCGGCGATAGATCGTATGGACCGGCGACAGGCCGGCCACCGTGCGCATGAAGACGCGGCCATCCACCACCACGAGGTCGCGCCCCTCCACCAGGGGGATGCCCATTTCGCGGGCCAGGAAGACATGCTCGAAATACGCGGCGTTGTAGATGCCCGGCGACAGCAGCACGACCTGAGGGTCGGCCACACCCTGCGGCGCGGTTTCCGCCAGCGCGCGATGCAGGCGCAGGCCGTATTCGTCAACCGGGCGGATATCCAGCCCGGAGGCGAGGTCCGGCATCATGCGCAGCATCATGTGCCGGTTTTCGATGACATAGGACACGCCCGAAGGCGTGCGCGCGTTGTCTTCGAGGATCAGGAAACGCCCGGCCGGGTCCCGCACGAGGTCGGTGCCGTTGACATGGACATAGACCCCGCCCGGCACGTCGAGCCCCATCATGGCCTCGCAGTAATTGGCATTGCCCAGCACCATTTCCGACGGGATGATCCCGTCACGCAGGATATGGCGGTCATGGTAGATGTCCCACAGGAACAGGTTGATCGCCTGCACGCGCTGGCGCACGCCGCGTTCCACGTGGTCCCATTCCGCCGCCGTCAGGACACGCGGCACAACGTCAAAGGGCAGGATGCGGTCGATGGCCTGGTTGTCGGTATAGACGGTAAAGGTGATGCCAAGGCGGTAAAGCTGCGCCTCTACCGCAGCGGTGCGACGGCGCAGTTCATCAAGGTCGAAATGCGCCAGCCGGTCACGCACGCAGCGCAGGCCGGGAGAGGCAAGGTCGGCACGGTTCATGAGTTCGCAAAAGGACGATGGCACGTCATATGTCGCAAACAGTCCCGCACCCTGTGTCCTGGTGCGCCCTACCGTATCATTCATGCCCCTGCTCCCGTACCCATGGCGGAAGGAGGATCAGGCGTGACGGAAACATGCCCACCCACCTGCCATTTCGTTACGCTTATGACTTAGCGGAGCAAGAAAACACGTCCTTGCCAAGGTGAAATCTGCATCCCGTTTTCTTTTTCGCCATTCCTGCCACGAAATGACCGTCGCGTATGGCGCTGGCGACAAAGTCATGCAATTCATGGAGATCGCTTGCCTGATACACGGTGCGCATGGCGGTCCGGGAACATGATGCCTTTTCTTGCACGACATGCTTTCATGAAAGCTCCCCTGTCATGAACCGGCCCGTGACACTGGTTCACCGGACAAGCTACCGTTACGACCGCCCGGTTTCCCTTGGCCCGCAGACCATCCGCCTGCGGCCCGACGCGACATGCCCGACACCCATCGCCTCCTATGCCATGGACATCCTGCCCCACGGCCACCAGCGGACATGGCGGCATGATGCGTTCGGCAATCACGAGGCCTGCGTCACGTTCGGGCAGAAGGTCCGGCATTTCGACATCACGGTACGCCTGACGGCGGACCTTGCCCCCCTCGCGCCGGGCCTCCGTCCCCGCACCGGGGCGCTGGGCAGTCCGCCTGCGGCGTTCACGCAACCGCTTCCCGCCGGCCCGCACCTGCGCGCCTTCCTTGCCGACGCCATGGCGATCCACGATCCCGATCCCGTGGCACGGCTGGTGGCGATCAACCGGATGATCGCGACGCGCATCGCCTATCGCACCCGCATGGAGACCGGCGTCTGGGAGGCGGAGGAAACCCTGGCCCGCCAGACGGGTTCATGCCGTGACAGCGCATGGCTGTTCATCCAGGTCCTGCGCCATATGGGCATCGCCGCGCGCTTCGTATCGGGATACCTGATCCAGCCCGATGCCGGTGATGCCGCCTGCGACCTGCATGCCTGGGCACAGGCGCATGTCCCCGGCAGGGGATGGGTGGGATTCGACACCACATCGGGACTGCTGGCGTCGCAGGGGCATATTCCCCTTGCGGTGGCATTGCGGCCCGAACAGGTCGCCCCGGTTTCGGGACTGCTCGACAGTTGCAACGCGACACTCGACGTTTCGATGACGCTGCACCGTAACGGCCATCACGGCGACACGAAGGTCACTGACCCTGAAGGCCAATGATGTAGATAAGGACTGTCAGGACCCACGCGGGGATGCCATATCCTGACTTTCCCCACGGGGTATGGCGCATGCCCCCTTTCGCGTTACGGAAAGCAAACAGCCGTGCAACTCTTTTCCTGCCAGTCTTGCGATCAGGTCCTGTTCTTCGAGAATACGGCCTGCGAACGCTGCGGGCACAAGCTGGGCTACCTCCCGACCATCAACAGCCTGTCCGCGCTGACATCCACCGATGGCGGCCTCGCCTGGCATGCGCTCGACCCGCGTGCGGATGACGGCCCGTACCGTTTCTGCGCCAACCATGCGCATGACGCGTGCAACTGGCTGATCCCCGCCAGCCAGCAGGGGCAGGAATTCTGCATCGCGTGCCAGTTCAACCGCACCATCCCCAACCTGTCGGTGCCGGGCAACCTGGAACGGTGGCGCAAGATCGAGGTCGCGAAGCACCGGCTGTTCTATACGCTGCTGCGCCTGCACCTGCCGATGCACACGCGCCGGGAGGACCCGCGCGACGGGCTGGTCTTCGATTTCCTTGACGACGTTCCCCACGAAACCCCCGTCATGACCGGCCACCAGAACGGCCTGATCACCATCGCCCTGCGGGAAGCCGATGATGCCCAGCGCGAGAAGATGCGCATGGAAATGGGGGAGCATTACCGCACGCTGCTGGGCCATTTCCGCCATGAAATCGGGCATTATTACTGGAACCTGCTGGTGCGCGACGGGCAGTGGCTGGCACAATGCCGGGCCATTTTCGGCGATGACCGCATGGATTACCAGCAGGCGCTGCAACGCCATTACGAAAATGGGCCGCCCAAGGGATGGCGCACGCAGTATGTCAGCGAATATGCCACCTGCCACCCGTGGGAGGACTTTGCCGAGACATGGGCGCATTACCTGCACATCGTCTCCACGCTGGAGACGGCGTGGGCCTATGGCATGACGGTGCGCGAACAGCCCGGCAATCCCCACACCCTGCGCGCGATGATGACCGACAACCCCTATGACGTGGCGACATTCGACACCATCGCGCAGGGGTGGCTGCCGCTGACCTATGCCGTCAACAGCCTCAACCGCTCCATGGGGCTGGCGGATTTCTATCCGTTCGTGCTGACACCGGCCATCCTGCGCAAACTGGACTTCATCCACCAGTTGGTACAGGCTGCACGGACACAGTAAAACAGGCCCCACCGAACGCAGCATGGCAGAAATACATGTAGCGCATGGCTTGGCGCTGATACTGATGCCGGATTTATTAACAAAATGTGACCGTGTTTTTTAGATTGCATCCGATTGTAACATTCGTACACATTAAAGACACTATAAGGTCGCGTTCCAAATGCCTTATTGTCTCGTAAACAGGAGGTACATTTCATGAAGTTCACACGTTTTCTGATGATCGCTGGTATTGCTGGTGCCCTGGGCGCGTATGGCGTTCCCGCAATGGCGCAGGACAACAACAACAACGACCATCATGAATTCCATCATGACGAGCAGGGTGATCACCATGAAGGTGAGCACCGCGAAGGCGAAAATGGCAACGAGCACCGCGAGGGTGAGCATCACGATGGTGAGCACCATGAAGGCAAGCATCGCCATGGCCACCATGGTCACGAAGAAAACAAGAACTGACATGGCATGACCCCGCCTGCGGGCGGGTCGTGACTGACAGTGAAGGGGGGAACTTCCACAGGGGAGTTCCCCCTTTTTCATTTTTCCACGGACTCGGTATCGTCACCGTCACCCGCGGGCAACTGCATGTCCCGGCAGGCATCGCGCAGGATCGCGACGAAATGCGAAATCAGCGGCGAATGCTGTCCCGCGCGCATGGCGATCGCAAGGTCCGCCTTTGGCGCCTTCGGCCCGAGCGAGTGATAGGTCACCCCGCCAGAATGGATCTGGTGCAATGACTGCGGCACCACGGAAATCCCGAGCCCCGCCGCGACAAGCGGCACGGTGGAGGCGATCTGTGGCGCCTGCTGCCCCATGCGCGGGGTGAAGCCCGCGTTCTGGCAGGCCGACAGGATGGCGTCATGAAATCCCGGCCCGAGTTCACGCGGGAAGATGATCAGCGGTTCATCCGCCAGCATCTCCAGTTCCAGGCGCGGGCGGGAGGCCAGCGCATGCCCCTTGGGCAGCGCAACCACCGTCGGTTCCGCCAGCAGGGGCGAGACGATCAGCCCCTCCCCCCCATCGGGCACGGGCGGGCGGACGATTGCAATATCTATGGCCCGGTCATGCAGCGCCTTGCGCAGGGCTGGCGTATTGCTTTCCTCAAGCGAGATGGTGACATCGGGCCACTCCTCGCGGAAGCGGCGCACGGTCTGCGGGATCAGCGGCAGCAGCGACACCGCACCCGCCAGCCCGACCCGCAGGTGCCCGCGCTCACCCCGGGCCAGGCCGGTGGCAATGGACAGGAACTGCTGTTGCATGCCAAGGATGGCCTTGGCCTGGTCCATCAGGACGACCCCCACTTCCGTCAGGCGCACCCCACGCGTCAGGCGCTGGAACAGCAGCACGCCAAGCTCGTTCTCGAACTGCTTGATCTGCTGGCTCAGGGGGGGCTGTTCTATGCCCAGCTGTTCGGCCGCACGTGTGAAACTGCCATTTTCCGCGACGGCGACAAAATAGCGCAGGTGTCTTAAATCCATTTGGCATATAAATAATATATGGAAACCTAGTTCAATATATATTTGACGCCATAACATGCCATGCGCCACGTTCCCCCATCTGCTAAGGATGAGTGCTCCCTGATGAAGATTGGCCTGTTTATCCCCTGTTATATTGATGCTTTCTACCCGCAGGCCGGCATTGCCACGCTGGAGTTGCTGGAGAAGCTGGGACAGGACGTCGAATACCCTCTGGACCAGACATGCTGCGGGCAGCCGATGGGCAATTCCGGCTGCAACTCCGACGCTGCCGCTGCCGAGGCCCTGTTCGTGCGCAACTTCGCCCGGTTTGACAAGATCGTCATGCCGTCCGGCAGCTGCACGCACCACGTACGCGACAATTTCGATGCCATTCCCCAGACCGACGAAGTCCGCCATGTGCGCGAAAACACGTATGAACTGGTGGAATTCCTGCATGACATCCTGAAGGTGGAGGAGTTCCCCTGGGCGGAATTCAACCACACCGTCGGCCTGCACAACAGCTGCGGCACCCTGCGCGCGCTGCGCACGGCAAGCATGTCGGAACTCGGTGAAAAGCCGTTCTCCAAGCCGATGGACCTCCTGTCGAAGGTCAAGGGCATCCGCTTCGTCACCCCGAAGCGGCCTGACGAATGCTGCGGCTTTGGCGGCACCTTCTCCGTCACGGAGGAAGCGGTCTCCGCACGGATGGGCGTGGACAAGGTGCGCGACCATTACCAGGCGGGCGCGGACTACATCGTCTCGGCGGATTCATCGTGCGTCATGCACCAGCAGGGCTGCGCCGAACGCGCGGGCATCCCGATCCGCTTCATCCATATCGCACAGATCCTCAACGGAGCACGGTCATGAGCAACAGGCCGGTCAACCACGCCAGGGCTGCCGAGAAGTTCCTCGAAGACGCCCCCCACCTGAAGTTCCATGACGAACGCCTGTGGGACATGCGCCAGAAGCGCGACGACCAGATGCACATGCTGCCCGAATGGCAGGAACTGCGCACCGAGGCCTCGCGCATCAAGGAACACACGCTCTCCCGCCTGCCCGAATACCTGGAGCAGTTCGAGGAAAACGCCAAGAAGAACGGCATCCACGTCCACTGGGCGCGCGACGGGGCGGAGCATAACCGCATCGTGGGCGAGATCCTGCAGGCGCACAACGCACGCAGCCTGATCAAGAGCAAGTCGATGGTCACCGAGGAATGTGACATGCGACCGTATCTTGAAAAGCGCGGCGTCACCGTCACCGAAACCGACCTTGGCGAACGCATCCAGCAGCTTGACGACCAGCTTCCCAGCCACATCGTCGTGCCCGCCGTGCACAAGCTGACATCGGACGTCGCACGCATCTTTGCCAAGGATTACAAGACCGACCCCGGCATCCGCGACCCGCACCTGCTGGCCGAGGCGCAGCGCCAGGCGGCGCGTCCCGTGATCCTGCACGCCGATGCGGGCATGACCGGCGGCAATTTCGTCGTCGCGGAGACCGGCACCTTTGTCGTGTGCACCAACGAAGGCAATGCCGACCTCAGCGCGACCGTGCCCAACCTGCATATCGCGACCATCGGCATCGAACGCCTCGTGCCGCGCATGGCCGACCTTGGCGTGTTCATCCGCCTGCTGTCACGCAGTGCGCTGGGATCACCGATCACGCAGTACACGTCCCATTTCCGCGGACCGCAGAAGGGCGGGGAGATGCACGTCATCCTCGTCGATAACGGACGTTCGGCACGACTGGGGATGAGCGATTTCTGGACTTCGCTCAAATGTATCCGCTGCGGGGCGTGCATGAACACCTGCCCGGTCTATCGCCGTTCGGGCGGGCTGTCCTATGGCGCGGTCTATTCCGGGCCGATCGGGGCGATCATCGACCCGACCTTCAACGAGCGCAAATACAGCACCCTGCCCTATGCCTCCACGCTGAACGGCAGCTGCACCAATGTCTGCCCGGTCAAGATCAACATCCACGAGCAGCTGTACAAATGGCGTCGCGTGCTGGTGCAGCACCATGAAATGCCGTTCGTCAAGCGCGAGATCATGCACATGGCGGGCAAGCTGATGGGGCAGCCGAAGCTGTACCGCGCCGCCATCAGCGCGACGGAAACATCGCTGAGCACGCTGCCGCGCTTTGCGCTGTACAACTGGCTCAACCCATGGGGCAAGCACCGCGAAAACCCCCATCCGGTCAAGCAGACATTCCATTCATGGTACAAGGCCAACCGGATGAACAAGGCTGGCAAGACCGAGGAATCACGATGAACGCGCGCGATACAATCCTTCAGGCCCTGCGCACCAACCGCCCCTCCCCCGAGCAGTATCCCCTGCCGCCGGTCGCGACCCTTGGCGACCTTGACGCCAGCAGGGAGCGTTTCATCACCTCGCTGAAGATCCTTGGCGGTGACGTGCTGGAACGCCAGGGCGATGAGACGCTTGATGCGGCGATCGCGCGGCGTTTCCCCGATGCAAAGAATGTCTGCTCCGCCGTGCCGGAAACCAACGGCACGATGCGCGCGGAAACGCTGAAGACCCCGCAGGACGCCAAGGACGTGGACATTGCCGTCGTGCGCGCGGCCTTCGGCATCGCGGAGACGGGATCGATTTTCCTGAGCGAGAAGCAGCTGCCCCTCAATTCGCTGGCCCATCTGGCGCAGCATATCGTCATCCTGCTGTCGCCGGACGAAATCACGGCGAACATGCACACGGCCTATCAGAAGCGCCCGGAATTCCGCAGCGCGAATTATGGCGTGCTGATGAGTGGCCCTTCCGCCACGGCGGATATCCAGGGCGTGCTGATCCGTGGTGCGCAGGGCGTACGCAGCCTGAGCGTCTGGTTCACCTGAACCGGGCGTCCGGCCCCGCCGGAAGCAACATGTCCGCCCGCCGGTTGCCCCATTACGGGACGACCGGCGGGCGTAACTGTATCAGACAGCCTTTTTCAGGTTGGGACTTGCCTTGAACCGGACGGTCTTGCCGGCCTTGACCTTGACGGGCTCGCCGGTGCGGGGGTTCAGCGCCTTGCGCGCCTTGGTCTTCTTGACGGTAAAGGTACCGAATGACGGCAGGGTGAAACCGCCTTCGCGCTTCAGTTCCTTGATAATGGCTTCCATCAGATCCGAAGCAGCCTGGTTGGCGGCCACGCCAGTGCAATCGATCGAATCCTGAATCACGGCGGCAATAAAGGCTTTGCTCATCGAGACTGTCTGCTCCTTTCAAACCATGCTGTATAAAATTAGGACTTATCCTGGTCCCGCCCGTAACGGTGCATGAACCATCAGGCCGGGCGGTCGCGGCTTGTAACGCGGCAGACAAGGTTACGCCAGAGATTTTTTGTCATTACATGCCAAATCTTGCTGTCCAGATCAGCAAAAGCTCCGCCTCTTGCCGAAGTAGACGATATGATACCAACTTTGGCGAAGATGGAATCGTTTATATCGAATCTGTATCATTATTTCACATGCCTGTCATCTTTGCCGGCAGGAAACCATCGCAAAAGACCCGATATGACAGGCACGATGGCAAAACCGGCCCCCGCGATGCCACAGGGCCATGGACATGAAAAATCCGCCCCGGATGCTTCCGGGGCGGATCATGCAGGGACCGGCGGGCAACCTTATGCCTTGAAATTCTGCGCCCCCAGGTCGGTCACGCCAACAAATGTCACGCGCGTATGGTCCGACAAAGATACCGTCGTGTTGCCACCTGTTACGGTGGCGCTGGCAATCATGTCCTGCAAAGAGGCCTGCGTCATGTTGTAGCCGCTGAGTTCCACGACATTCGCTGACGACTTGCCAAAGTCCTTGATGATGTCCTGACCGCCGGCATGCCCCTTGATGAAGATGAAATCATTGATGCCGTTCGCACCGGACAGGGTATTGTTGCCGCTGCCACCGATCAGGGTGTTGTGGCCGCTGCCGCCGACGGCGTCGATATCGCCCGTCGAATTCGCGCCATTGAACAGCTCGTTGCCCGAACCCTGGCTGCCATCGAAATCGGTATAGGTATCGTCGCTGGCGGTAATGTTCAGGTCATCCGTCCCGGCGGCGCCATAGATGGTGCTGCGCCATGCGCTGACGGTGGCGGTGCCACGCGCATTGAGGAAGCGCAGGCAGCCATCGACGCTGACATCGCCGCCGGTCGGGTCATTGACCGTCACGAATCCGGTGGCGGAGATCGTATCGCCCGCCTCGCTGTTCATCGTCTGGGCCTCCAGCAGGTCTTCCAGCCCGTACAGGCCCTGCTGGTTCATCAGCGTCACACTGTCATCCGTGCCGCCGGTCACCGTGCTGCCGCCATGCACGGTCATGCTGTTGCCGCTGCCGGTATCGGTCACACGCGACTTGGCCCCGATGTCGAGGCTGGCACTGCCGGAGACCGAACTCCTGTTCTCCAGCGTGACGTTCTGCGCCGCGTTATTGGCGCCATAGACCGTATCCGCGCCCTTCAGGTCCACCGTGTTGTTGGCGGCGGCAAGGTAGATGGCAGCGGCACCGATGCCGGCATTGATCGTATCCTGTCCGGTCCCGGTGCTGATGGTATCGCGGCCCGCGCCCGTATTGACGACGTAATCCCCCGACCCGCCGACAAAGACATTGTTGCCCGATGCGGCGGTGAAGACCCCGGATTCACTTCCGGCGGTATAGGTGATCCCCCCAAGGTCGCCTGCGATCACGTTCACCGGTGTCGTGACGCCCGCGGCATTGACCGACACCGCCTGGCTGAGTGACTGGCCATTCAGGCCGCCAATGACAATGCCCGCATCGCTGCCATCAAGGGTGTAGGTCCCGCCGGACGTGATATCGACAAAGGTGCGCGCCGCACTGGCCTGGTCCGTGCCGGGCGTCCCGGCGACCATCGTGTCGCTTGCCAGCGTCGCGGTCACCTGCTGTGCGTACTGCTGGGCAAGGGTATGGGTGAATGTGCTGTCCGTGGCGATGGAGACGGTCGTCCCTTGCGCACCCGTGATGCTTACAGCCTGCATGCTTTGCGCTCCCTGTTCCGTGTTGCGGACATGGGCCGTGCGCCCCGCCACCAATCAGTTCCAACCTGTGGGGGGACCTGCATGCGTTGCGGACCAACCGCCTGCATCCCGCCATGGAAGGGACCGCCGCCATCACCGGCACGGCGCGTCCGATCCCGCACGCAGGAATAGACAGAAGGAGGTTAACAATTCTCGAAGAGAGCGACCTGTCCGGCAGATTACGCGAATTGGGGCACGGGCATCACTTCAGGGGCACGACGCGCTCGATCTCCTCGATCCACAGCCGCGCATTCCCGTCCGATGGCGCGCGCCAGTCCCCGCGCGGCGACAGGGCGCCACCCGCCAGCACCTTGGGGCCGTTGGGCATGGCCGAACGCTTGAACTGGCTGAAGCCGAAGAAACGCTCGACAAAGACCAGCAGCCAGCGGCGTATCTCCTCCAGCGGGTAGGCGACCTTGCGCTCCTCGGGGAAGCCGGGGGGCCATGCCCCGCATGCCGCGTCACGCCAGGCATGATACGCCATGAACGCGATGCGCGACGGGCGGAACCCGTGGCGCAGGACATAATACAGGTTGAAATCCTGCAGGGCGTAGGGACCGATTCGCGCCTCCGTGCTCTGGACCGGGTGGCCTTCGTGCGCGGGGATCAGTTCGGGCGAAATCTCCGTATCGAGGATGTCGCGCAGGATGGCGCAGGTCCGCGCCTCTTCGTCGCCGCTGGACATGACCCAGCGGATCAGATGCTGGATCAGCGTCTTGGGCAGGCCCGCATTGACGTTGTAGTGCGACATCTGGTCGCCCACGCCATAGGTGCACCACCCCAGCGCCAGTTCCGACAGGTCGCCGGTGCCGATCACGATGCCGCCCGACTGGTTCGCCAGCCGGAACAGGAAATCGGTGCGCAGCCCGGCCTGCACGTTTTCAAACGTGACGTCATAGACCGCCTCCCCTTCGGCAAAGGGATGGCCCATCTGCTCCAGCATCATGCGCGCGGTCGGGCGGATATCGATTTCCGCCGCCGTAACGCCCAGCGCCTCCATCAGCGCCAGCGCGTTCGAGCGCGTCCCCGCCGTGGTGCCAAAGCCGGGCATGGTATAGCCCATCACCACGTCACGCCCCAGCCCCAGTTCATCGGCCGCCCTGACCGCGACCAGCAGGGCATGCGTGGAATCCAGCCCCCCCGAAATGCCGATCACCATGCGCCGCGCGCCCGACGTGCGGATCCGCTGCTTCAGGGCGGAGACCTGGATGGCAAATGCCTCGTAACAGTCCTGTTCAAGCTGGGCGGGGTCCGACGGCACGAAGGGGAAGCGCGCGATCTCTCGCCGCAGCCCGATATCGCGCATCGGCGGGTTCAGGACAAAGCCCACGCGCCGCCATGCGCCGTCCCCCTCCGTTGCGCGGCGGTTGTCACCAAAGGTGCCCATGCGCATGCGTTCCTGGCGCAGCAGGTCGAGGTCGATATCCGCGACCGCGCGGGCGGGACCGGTGGGAAAGCGGTCGCTGCGCGCAAGGACGACGCCATTTTCAAACACCGAGACCTGCCCGTCCCAAGCAAGGTCGGTAGTCGATTCCCCCTCGCCTGCCGCGGCATAGACATAGGCGCACAGGCACCGCGCCGCATGGGCCTGACACAGCAGGGTGCGCGTCTGCGCCTTGCCCACGGTGATGTCGCTGGCGGACAGGTTGGCGATCACGCTGGCCCCCGCGAGTGCTGCGCGGGTGCTGGGGGGCTGGGGCACCCACATGTCCTCGCAGATCTCGACCCCCAGCGTCAGGCCCGTGACATCGCGCGCCTCGAACACGATATCCGTCCCGAACGGCGCCTCCTGCCCGCCCACGCGGATATGCGCGCCGCGCACGCCCGCGCCGGGGGCGAACTGCCGTGCCTCGTAGAATTCGCGGTAATTGGGCAGGTAGGATTTGGGCACCACGCCAAGGACACGGCCACGGTGGATCACGACGGCGCAGTTATACAGCCCGTCGCCATGGCGCAGCGGCGCGCCGACCACCAGCACCGGCAACAGGTCCGCACTGCCCGCAGCCAGTTCGGCCACAGCCGCGTCCACGCGTTCCAGCACGACATCCTGCTGGCGCAGGTCCTCGATGGCGTAACCCGAAAGGCCGAGTTCGGGGAACACGGCAATCGCCACCCCATCCGCGTCGCACGCCTGCGCCTGCTGCAGGGTACGCAGGACATTGGCCTGCGGGTCCGCCAGCGCCACCGGCAGCGTGCAGGCCGCGACCCGCGCGAAACCATGACGATAGAGTGCCAGGAAATCCGTCATGAAACTGCCTCCGCCTGATGCCGCAACCCGGCCATGCGCCAACCGCGCGGGCGCGCCGCATGCACGGGCCACCAGATGTACTCCCACATCCCGCCCGTCACAAACCCCGCACCTTCACGATATGCCCATCGCGGTGAACTTCGCCGGACATGAAACATTTACATGAGACGCATGGACGCCACCGACCGGCCGGCCCCATGCGACACACCAACTGAAGGAGCGCGGATATGGACCTGTTACGCTGGACCATCACCTTCCTCGTCCTGGCCCTGATCGCTGCGGTTTTCGGGTTTGGCGGGATTTCATCGACCTTCGCCTATTTCGGGAAGGTCCTGTTCTTCATCTTCATCATACTGTTCGTCATTGGATTGTTTTTCGGCCGCGGCCGCGGAAGCGTCCCTTGACCTTCAGCCCACGCGGCACGAGCAGCAGAAGCATGAACGCGTAAAGGCCGCTCAGCGCGGTCATGGAAACCGGCAGCCACGCTACCAGATAGGTCGGGGCGTCACATGGCTTGGCCGGGCGCACGGGCATCGCGGCCAGCCGCTCGGCAAAGGTGCCGCCGTGGAAGGTGGGGGCCCGGCATTCCGGCAGCGGGCTGGGCCACCATCCCTGCTCCACCCCCACATGCAGGACCGACAGACCGCATGACGCCAGCAGCACCGGCATGCAGCACCACAGCACGGGGCGGGCGGCGTCACGCGGCAGCACCATGGCCCCGATCCCCAGCCCCACCAGCACGCGGTACGGCCATCTTTCCCACAGGCACAACCCGCACGGGACATGGCCCAGCGCGTGCTCCGTCCACCATGCCAGAGCAAGCGCCAGCGTGCCCGCCAGCGCCATTACAAATCCCGTGCCTCTCATCATCCCTTACGAAGAGACAGAAACGGGTGCCCCGTCAAGCGCCTGAAGGAAATCATTGGCCCAGCTGACGGCCGTCGTGCGGCTGACTTCCTTCTCCAGCGCGATCCAGCGGGTCTGGCGTTCCGGGCGCTGCATCGTCAGCGCCTGGTGCAGCGCATCGGCGATTTCGTCCGTGTCATAGGGATTGACCAGGATCGCCTCGTCCAGTTCGGGCGCGGCGCCAGCGAAATGCGACAGGATCAGCACGCCGGGGTCCGCCGGGTCCTGGGCTGCGACATATTCCTTGGCCACAAGGTTCATCCCGTCACGCAGCGGGGTGATCAGCGCCACATCCGCCATGCGGTAGAACCCGGCCAGCACATCGCGCGAGATCGGGCGGGTGATGTAGCGGATCGGCGTCCAGTCGAATTCGGAATAGGCGCCATTGATCCGCCCCGTCAGCTCATCAAGCTGGCAGCGAAGCTGGCGGTATTCCTCCACATTCCCGCGCGAAATCGGGGCGACCTGCAGGAACGTGACCCTGCCGCGATGTTCGGGATAGCGCGACAGCAGCGCCTCATACCCCTTGAAGCGTTCGGGCAGGCCCTTGGAATAATCCAGCCGGTCCACCCCCAGCACCAGCTGCGCCCCGCGCAGGCTGTCGCGCAGGCGGCTGACCTCCGGCCCTTCCATGCTGGCTTCGGCCTGCGCGCGGAATTCCACCGGGTCGATGCCGATCGGGAACGCCTGCCCGCGTTCGGCCATGTGGTTCATGCGCAGCGCGTGGTTGAGGTTTTCCGCGTCCTCGGGCGTCTGCACGCCGACAAGGTCATAGCTCTGCATGTCCTCAAGCAGCAGTTCCGCGCCCGGCAGGGCACGCACCAGGCTCCATGGCGGGAACGGTATATGCAGGAAGAAGCCGATCCGGCACTTCACCCCGAGGTCACGCAGCGCCTGGCCCAGCGGGAACAGGTGGTAGTCATGGATCCAGATCGTGTCGTCAGGCCGCAGCAGCGGGCGCAGCGTGCGCGCGAACATGGCATTGACGCCAAGGTACATTTCCCAGTCCATGCGGGAATAGTTCATCAGCCCGACACGGTAATGGAACAGCGGCCACAGGATGCCGTTGGAGAAATTCTGGTAGAACCCGGCATGCTGCGCGCGGGTCAGGTCGATGGTGGCATAGGTGACGTTCTTCACCCGGTCGATGCTGGGGGTGGGATCGCCCTCCATATGCTCCACCTGCCGCCCGGACCAGCCGAACCACAGCGCATCGCCTTCACGCAGGGCATCCTTCAGCCCGACCGCCAGCCCACCGGCGGGCTGGCTGCGGTCACGCGGGGCGGGAACGCGGTTCGAGACGATGATCAGGCGCCCCATGTGTCATCCCCCCCACAGGACAGCGCCGCAAGCCAGGCCCGCACGGCGGCCGGGTCTGCAAAATCGCGCGGGATGCGCAGGCCGATTCCCCCAAGGGCGACCGCCGCGCGGATCCCGTCCTCATCCGTCACGTCGTCACCGATGAAGACCGGGTAACGCCCCGCGAACGGCGCGGCGCGCATCAGGTCGCGCACCGCATGGCCCTTGTCGATGCCGGCGGGGCGGATCTCCCACGCCATCTTGGCTTCCTGCACGTGAAAGCGCGGGTCGGACGCCACCCAGCCATCCGCCACGTCACGCAGGGCCGGGCCGGCATCGGGCGCGCCACGGAAATGCAGGACGACCGCCGCCTTCTTGCGCTCGATCCGCACGCCGGGATGCTCCACCGCCAGCGCGTCCGCCTGCGCCAGCCACGCGGACGGCACGGGGGGCAGGTTGGCGCGGTGGATGATCCCGCCGGGGCTGCGCCGCACGGCAATGCCATGCTCCCCCGCCACGGCATAGGGCACATCGCCAAGGAAAAAGTCGATCTGTTCAATGGGACGGCCCGAAATGACCGCCACCGCGTCCGCGCATTTCGCGCGCAGCCGCCGCAGGCTTGCCAGCAGTCCGGCCTGTACCTTCACCGATTCGGGCGTTGGCGCGATTTCCACCAGCGTGCCATCGAAATCCAGCAGGAACGCGGTCTTGTCGGGAGGGGGCATGTCGCCGTGGCCGGGCAGGGAAGACATCAGGCTCATATTGGTTCAGACCTCCGGGAAACCGAACGGGCAGGGATATCGACGCAAGGGCGGGGAACGGCGGCGCCAGTCCCCCGTTTACGTGGCGTCGGGGTACGTTTGCATATCAATGCAGCAAGAGTGGGGCAGCCGCCGACCCCTCATCGCCCGGCGGCGGCGGGGCGGGCATCGGGCGCGCCGCCTGCGGCGGTGGCATGGGCGGCAGCGGCGGCAGGGTGCTCCCCCCCTGCTGTGGCGCGGCCGGACCGGCGGCGGGCGCGGAATCGGTCGCGGGCGTCACGGGGGGCGGGGCCTGCTGCTGCACCACCGCAAGCGGCGGCGGGATGGGGGCGACATCCGCCCCGCCACACCCGACGACCTGCACGTCATAAAGCGGGTTCTGGAACACGCCGAGCGCCGGTTCCTGCCGCAGCATCCACCCGTCGAACGGGGTCATCCCCTCATGCGCGTCGCGCACCGCAAGCCATGCCGCCGTATCCGCGGGCAGCGTCGGCGGCCGTTCAAGGCAGGCACGCGCATGCAGCGTCAGGCTCTTGTAGGTCGCATCCTGCCCGGCGGGGATATCGAAGACCTGCACATGGGCATCGAGCTTGTCGAGGATCCGCACCACCGCAACCGCGCGCCCCTTCCACGTATCGGGCGGGTACATCGCGGGCGGCGGCAGCCATTGCGGCGCATCGGCACGGGCGACGCCGCAAAGGGCCACACCCCCGCCAGCCAGCGAAACGCCAAGGGCCGCGACACACACGGCGGCACGCATCCGGCGCCTCATGCGTGGGGACTCCGCATCCTGTTGACCAGTTCGATCAGGATACGCCGCATCTGCGCCTCATCCACACCCATCAGGATCGCATCCTCGAACGCGTCGCGCATGACATCATGCAGTTCGACATAGTTTTCACGCAGCACCAGAAGTTTCTCACGGCACGAGACCGGCTGCCCGTCGGGCTGGGGCCAGATCGCGGGGATGGCGTCGTCCTCACTGTCACCCTGTCCCATCCTCATGGCTCCCTGCCGGATGTGGGCGCGTCAAGGGGCGCGGGGGCAGCCGGGGGCCGCGCCGCCGGGGCCGCCGTCGTGTCCGTGGCGCCGGACTGCTGCGCATGGGCCCGGGCCTGGTTGGCCTGCGTCAGGGTATCGGTGACGGAGAAGATGAACTTGCTGAGCAGCTGCTCAAGGCTGATGGAGCCCTGCGTCTCCCCGATCGTGGCGCCGGGCCGGAGCATCCTGTCATCCCCGCCGGGGGAGAGCGCGATGTATTTCCCGCCAAGCAGGCTGTCGCTGGTGATGATGGCCGCCGTATCGTCGGGCAGCTTGATGTCCGGGCGCACCGTGAAGGTCACGCCCGCGGCGAACGTCTTCGGGTCCACCCGTTCATCGACGACCTGCCCCACCGTGATCCCGGCAAGGCGCACGTCCGAACCGACGGCAAGCCCGTCGATATGCGCGAATGTCGCATTCAGGCGATATCCGCTTTCGGCCGGGCGGCCCTTGTCGATCACGGCATAGGCCAGGAAACCGCCCAGCAGTGCAAGGACCGCGAACCCGGCCAGAAGATCCGCCGGTTTCCGTTCCGGACGTGCTGAAACCCCAGCAACCATGACGCGATGCTTTCCCAAAATCGATCAGCATCACCCATAACAGGTTATGCCGTGCGTTTCACCCTTCGGGGAACCATGCATCATAATCGCTGGTGGTTGAAGCCCGCTGCCCGCCGCGATAGTCGCTGCCGGGCGGACGGTAGGCGTCCGGTGTCCCGGTCTGGTTGGGCTGGTACGGGATCTGCCACGACCTGCGCGCGCTTTCGGGCAGGGGGGCGTCATCGACATGATGCAGCCATCCCCACCATTCCGGCGGGACGGCGGACGCATCCTCCCCCTTGTGATAGATGACCCAGCGCTCGTGCCGCTTCAGACCTCCACCGGTCCGGTTGGCCGTGCGGGCCTCATAATAGCACCGGCCATCGGCATCCTTGCCAACCAGCCGGCCCTTGAATCTGGTATAGATACGGGTGCCGAGATTTGCCATGGCCCGCAGCCTAGCGGCATTTCGCGCAGGTACGGCGTCACATCTGCGGGATCATGCCCATGCCGGGCACGTAACGTCGCGACATCCATGCCCGTGGCGCGGCGCAGGCACGCCCGCCACCACCACCCGCGGCGTCCCGCGCGCCGTTCACGCAAAGTTATCCCCCATATCCACGATATACAGTGGAATGTATAGTTGCGACTCCCCGTCGCGCGGGTTCCGGGGCGATAACGCGCGGGGATAGACTGCCCCCATGACAGCACGAAGCCACTGGAACGGCGTTCGCATGCGTACCGTGCAGGCCGCCGCGGACCCCGACGATGCCCCCCGCACCGTCACCCTTCCCGCCGATTGGGACGATACGGCGGCGGAGGCGCTCGCGCGGTTGACGCCGGGCCACCGTCCCGTCGACCTGACGCACGAGGCGGCGCGATGGATCGATGACCTGTGCGCGGGCGAAATCGCGCGCCCCGTCATCGAACCGGTCGCGCGTTCGCTCTCCTGCCTGCTGCTGCTGCGCCAGGCCGCCCCGACGGAGGCGCTGTGGCACGGGCATTTCGACCGCAGGCCGGGATTCATCGTCAACCTCGCCGCGTTCGTGCATCCCGACATCGGCTTCCGCGCCGATGATTTCGTCGCCGCCCTGCGCCTGCTGGCGCGCGTGCTGCGCACCATCGCGCAGCAGAAGGCGGCGCTGCGCAACGGGGAACTGCCGCTCAACGATCCCGCGGCCCCCGCAACCACCACCGCGCCGGATGACGCGACGGGGACACGCGCGATGGTCGCGGGCGAAATCCTGCTGACCAACCTTGACGCCTGCCTTGCGGGGCTGGGCCTCGATTATGACAGCGAGGGCGGGCGCGACGCGGCATGCAGCCTTGTCGCGCTGGCGACACTGGTGGCCCATGCGGGCGAGGGCGCGGACGCCCTGCCCCTGCCACCCGTGCGCAGCGTCGTCCCCGGCGTGAACCAGATCGCGCGCACCGTGTGGCAGGACGCGGCGGTGGAAACCGAACATCCCATGGCGCGGGTGGAAACCGGGTTTTCCGCCCCCGGCCCGATCGACGCCCTGCTGGGGGTGGAGGCCTGCGGACTGGCGCCTGCATTCTCCCCCCTGCGTCCCGACGGACGGCTGGCGACCAGCACGCTGGCGCGCCTGGCCTGCCGTGGCCTGACGCTGGAGGCCGCGTTCGCCGCCATGCTGGCGGGCGAGGTCGTCCTGCCCCTGCCCGATGCGTCCTCCCACCAGGCGATGTATCGCGCGCTGGCGGGTTTCATCGACCGCATGCCGCCGCGCCCCGATTCCATGCGCGACACGCTGCAGACCCGCGCGGTGCTGGAACGTGGCGTGCGCCGCGCCCTGCCGCCGCGCCATGGCGGCTTCACGCAGAAGGCCAGCGTCGGCGGCCACAGGCTGTACCTGCGCACCGGCGAGTATGAGGACGGGACGCTGGGCGAGATCTCGATCACGCCCACGCGCGAAAGCCCGATGACGCGCGGCCTGATGGACAGCCTGGGGCAGGCCGTCAGCATCGGGCTGCAATATGGCGCACCGCTGGAAATCTATGTCGACGCGTTTGCCTACAGCCATTTCGGCCCGGCGGGCACCGTGGAAGGCGACGCGGTTGCGTCCTATGCGACATCCATGCTGGATTATGCGTTCAGGGCGCTGTCCGATGCCTATCTTGGCCGCAGGCTGCCTGATGCCCCGCACGAGGACAGCCTGGCGCCGGCGCCATCGCCGATGCTGCCGCTGGACCTTCCGGCGCAGGGGCATGTGGCGCAGGGATACGCGGCAAAGGGGCATTCGGGCGGCGACAATGACGAAACGCCGCCGCCGCGACGCGGCAGGCTGCGGCTGGTTGTATGACGGCGTTTGCACGCCACAGGAAAACAGGAACAGACCCGATGTCCGCACATACCCCCGAAGAACGCCTCAGGCAGCTTGGCATCGTCCTGCCGACGCCTGCCGCCCCGGTCGCCAATTACGTCGCTGCCGTCATCACCGGCTCCTCCCTCGTCGTGTCGGGGCAGCTGCCGCTGGTGGACGGGAAGCTGTATGCCAGCGGCAAGCTGGGCGACAGCGTGGCGGTGGAAGTCGCGGTGGAGGCCGCGCGCTACAGCATGGTCAACGTCATCGCGCAGGTGAAGGCAGCCATCGGCGACCTGTCGCGCGTGAAGCGGGTCGTGCGGCTGGGCGGCTTCATCGCCTGCACCCCTGATTTCACGCAGCATGCCAGCGTGATGAACGGTGCGTCCGACCTGGCCGTCGCCGTGTTCGGTGATGCGGGCCGCCATGCGCGCTCCACCGTGGGCGTGCCGTCCCTGCCGCTGGATTCGGCGGTCGAGGTCGAGGGCCTGTTCGAAATCGCCTGATCCCTGCGTCCCACCCATGGCCGCGCGCCCGACTGTCCCGGCAGGGGGCGGCGGCACATCGTCACGGGGATCATGCGATGCCTGACACCGATCCTTGCGCAGGGCTCAGCCTGACGCTGCACCGCCGCATCGCGGAAATCCCCGCGACGCAGTGGGACCTGTGCGCGGGCGGGGACAACCCGTTCGTCAGCCACGCCTTCCTGTCCGCGCTGGAGGACAGCGGGTCGGTCGACGCACGCACCGGCTGGCTGCCACAGCACGCCGCCCTGCGCGCGGCGGACGGGTCGGTGGTGGCGGTGGCCCCGATGTATGCGAAATCCCATTCCTTCGGCGAATATGTGTTCGACCAGCAATGGGCCCGCGCGTTCGAGCAGGCGGGCGGGCAGTATTACCCGAAACTGCAGGTCGCCGTCCCCTTCTCCCCCGTGCCCGGCCCACGCCTGCTGCTGCGCGCGGACCGGCGCGACGACCCGCGGCTTGCCCGGACGCTGGTCGGCGCGCTGCGGCAGGCCTGTGGGGAACTGGGCCTGTCCTCCACCCATGTGACGTTCTGCGAACGGGGCGAATATGACCTGATGGGGGACGAAGGCTGGCTGCGGCGTCTGGGGGTGCAGTATCACTGGGACAATCCCGGCTATGCCAGCTTTGACGATTTCCTCGACGCCCTCGCCTCGCGCAAGCGCAAGACGCTGCGGCGTGAACGGCGCGACGCCAATGGCTGCGGCCTGACGTTCGAGGTGGTGCGCGGTCCCGACATTACCGAGGACCTGTGGGACCATTTCTACCGCTTCTACCTTTCCACCGTGGACCGCAAATGGGGCAGCGCCTACCTGCGCCGCCCGTTCTTCTCCCTGCTGTCGCAACGCCTGGGCGAGCGCGTGGTGCTGATGGTCGCGCGCCAGGACGGGACGCCAGTGGCGGGCGCGCTGAACCTGATGGGGCGCGACACGCTGTATGGCCGCAACTGGGGCTGTGACCGGGGCGACTGGCCATTCCTGCATTTCGAACTGTGCTACTACCGCGCGATGGAATTCGCCATCAGCCACGGCCTGCGCCGGGTGGAGGCGGGCGCGCAGGGGGAACACAAGCTGCAGCGCGGCTATCGCCCCTGCCTGACCCATTCCGCGCACTGGATCGAACATCCCGGCCTGCGCCATGCGGTGGCGGAGTTCGTGGAACATGAACGCACCGCCATCCTTGGGGAGATGGAGGCGCTCGACGCAATGACGCCCTACCGCACGCAAAGCTGAACGCCACGGCCCGCCCATCGGTGATGCAGGTCATGCGCCCGCGTACCCCGTGGTGGTAGGATATTCCCCTGCGGCCGCGCGTGCCCCGTGCGCACGGACCTGACGATGAGGGAGGACCAACCGCCATGTACGCCATGAGACTGAACGCCCCGCACACCCCGCTGCAATGGACCGAACTGCCGGACCCCGAACCGGGACCGGGACAAATCCGCGTCAAGGTCGGGGCCTGTGGCGTCTGTCGCACCGACCTGCACGTGGTCGACGCGGACCTGCCCTTTCCCGGCCATCCGCTGACGCCGGGGCATGAGATCGTCGGGCGCATCGATGCACTCGGCCCCAATGTCACCGACCTGCATATCGGGCAGCGCGTCGGCATCCCGTGGCTGGGCCACACCTGCGGGCACTGCCATTACTGCGACACCGGGCGGGAGAACCTGTGCGACCATCCGCTGTTCACCGGCTATACCCGCGATGGCGGCTACGCCACGATGGCCGTGGCGGATGCGCATTTCGCCTTCCCCCTGCCCGATGGCACCGACGACGTGGCCACGGCCCCCCTGCTGTGCGCGGGCCTGATCGGGTGGCGTTCGCTGGTGATCGCGGGCAAGGACGCGCAGACCATCGGCCTGTACGGCTTTGGCGCCGCCGCCCACATCATCGCACAGGTGGCCCTGTGGCAGGGGCGCAGGGTCTATGCCTTTACCCGGCCGGGCGATACGAAGACACAGGAATTCGCCCGTGACCTCGGCGCGACATGGGCGGGCGGGTCGGATGAACTCCCGCCCGAGCAGCTGGACGCCACGATCATCTTCGCCCCCGTGGGCGCGCTGGTGCCCGCCGCGCTGAAGGCGGTGCACAAGGCCGGGCGCGTCGTGTGCGCGGGCATCCACATGAGCGAGATCCCGGCATTTTCCTACGACCTGCTGTGGGAGGAACGGCAGCTTGTCTCCGTCGCGAACCTGACGCGGCAGGACGGGATCGACTTCCTCGAACTCGTCCCGCGCGTGGGGGTACGCACGACGACGACCCCCTATCCCCTGCGCGATGCCAACCGGGCGCTTGACGACCTGCGCCATGGCCGGTTCGAAGGGGCGGCCGTCCTGGTGCCCTGATGCTGTCCTTGGGTTTGGATAGCAGACTGATATTGAACAGAAAAATGTTTTCGGGTGCCGGCTTTTTTGCAGGGTCTGTTGGGAATTATGGTTTTTAAAAGCGTGTGATTGTGATTCAAGGTCTGCATGGATCGCTTCGTACTGACAGACGCCCAATGGGCGAAAATGGAACCGCTGTGCCTTGGCAAGAAAACGGAT
>NZ_POTC01000025.1 GCF_002906255.1 Novacetimonas maltaceti
TGTGGATATCGCGAAACTGATGGACCAGGCGGAGCATGCGGACGCCACAGACAGAGATCCGCAGGCATTGCCGGAAGAGCTTGCCCGGCGGGAAACGCTGAAAGCGAAGCTGGACGAAGCCTGCGCCCGGCTGGAAGCTGATGCGAAGGCGCAGGCTGAAACGGCGCGACCGGCCTACGAGAAGAAGAAAGCCGCTTATGATGCGAAAACAGGGCGTCGCGGCCGGGCGCCCAAACCGCCCGATGATGAACCACCACCCGACCGACAGATCAGTCTGACCGATCCCGACAGCCGCCTCATGCGGCGTTCGGACGCCCACGAGTTCCGGCAGGCTTACAATGCCCAGGCCGTGGTGTGCGCCGAAGGCAGCCAGTTGATCGTGACAACCGACGTTGTCGCCACATCAGCGGATGCGCCGTCCTTTGCCGACACGGTGCTGTCGATGGAAGACACAATCGGTCTCCCAAAGACAGTGCTCGCCGATACCGGTTACGCCAGCGGGCAGGCGGTCCGGAAACTGCGGGAAAAGGGCATTGATCCGCTGGTCGCCATTGGACGGCCCTGTGCCCGCAGACCTTACGACTTCCGACCCCGGCCCGCAGAAAGGGAGCCACGCCGGATAACCGAACCCTGGCGGCTTGCCATGAAGGACAGGCTGGAAACTACAGAAGCCGGAGATCTTTACAGACGACGAAAACAGACCGTGGAGCCGGTCTTTGGAATTATCAAAAGCATCATGGGCTTCAGAAAATTCAGCCTGCGTGGCCTTGCAAAAGTCACGACCGAATGGACACTCGTTGCTCTCGCATACAACTGTAAAAGAATGGCGCGGCTTCAGGCAGCATAAGCCAGGTCAGCCTTGGCGTTATCAGCCGCAAAATGCCCAACCCGACAGGCTGCTAGGGCAGCGCGGGAGGGGCGAGTGTGGATTTTCAATGAAGGTTTCATGACGGATGACTGACGATCGCCATCATCCCTTCAGTGTGGCGATGCTTTTCCGGATGTCGGGCAGGCTGCCGATAAGGTTTTCCTTGTGAAAGGCGGCCGCGATTTCTTCCTGCTGTGCAATGCTGTCATCATCCATGGCATTGAACCTGAAGGGCAGTTTGTCGACGGAATTGCGCACGATATCGGGTGCCAGTCCGGTGCTGCTGGCCAGGATCCGCGTGACGTCTTCCCTGTGTGCCTGCGCCCAGTTGTCGCATTCGATGATGGCGTTCCTGACGGCCACAAGAAGGTCGGGAATGTTCTGGTAGAAGGAAAGGCTGGAGAGGTAGAAAGACATCGCGCCCTTTATGTCCGCCCCGGTGGCAAGCGCGCGTGTCTTCTGTCCCACGGCGGAAAGGTAGGGGTCCCATATCGCCCAGGCGTCGATGGTTCCGGCCTCGAACGCCGGTCGTGCGGCGGCAGGTAGCAGGTAGGAGAGATGGATGTCGTGAAATGACAGGCCTTTTTGCAAAAGGCTCGACAGCAGCAGCCAGTTGGCGTCCGATCCGCGTGTTACGGCAACTCTCCTGCCTCTCAGGTCTTCAATGCTCCGGATCGGGCTGTCATCATGGACAATGATGGCCTCGCTTGACCCGGATTTCGGTTCATGCCCGAAATATACGATGGAATCCGGGATATTGGCCTGGGCGAACACGGGGGGCAGGTCGCCGGTCTGCCCCACATCTATTGCCCCCGCGGCCATGGCCTGCAGGAGTGGCGGCCCTGCCGGAAACTGCGACCATTCGACCGTAATTCCCGTATTGGCCAGCGCCGCCTCCAGAAATCCCTTTTCCTTGAGGAGAATGAGGGTTCCATATTTCTGGTAGCCGATCCGTATCCTTTGTGGCGCGGCGGACGCCTGCCCTGCGGCAAGCATGGCTGTGGCGCCCGAAAGCATCAGTGTCATCAGGCTGCGTCGGTTGAGCATCATCTGGTTGTCCTTCATGCCACGTGTTCAGAGGTGATAGGTAAATTCGCCGCCAAACATGGCAGGATCGCCCAACTGTCCGTAAAACAGTCCCCCGTTTGCCTGTGGGGTCATGGTAACGAAATAGCGTTTGTCCAGCATGTTGTGTCCCCAGAAGCTGACATCCCATTTTCCCGAACGTGGACGGGCGCCGATATGGGCATCGAACAGGCCATAGGGGGCGATGCGGGTATAGGCGGATTCGGACGGGTCCGCGTAATAACTGGTGCGATAGGTGTAATCCCCGCCGATATAGAACAGGAGGTCAGATCCCCAGTGCGCGGAGGCAGGGAGGAACGACTGGAACGCAATGGTGTATTCCAGTCCCGCCGAAAGGTTCCATTTGGAATTCAGCGGGATCTGGTTTCCGGAAAGGTCTTTCATCGTCTTGATGTTGGAGGATTCCAGCGGCTGTGTCGCATTGCGGAACGAGGCATAGAACGCATCCGTATAGGCGGCGGAGAGGCGTCCCTCCAGCCCGGGGGCAAGCGTGCCTCGCGCATCGAGTTCGAACCCGCGTGAAATGACGTGATTGGCATTCGTAAGATACGAAATGATCGTTCCCGTCGGGGTGTAGTAGCTGGCGCTGGTGATATAGTTGTGGATGTTGTTCCAGTATGCGGAGGCGTTCACGAGCAGCCTTTTGTTGAAAAAAGCATTCTTGACGCCGAATTCGAACATGTCATTGAGTTCCGGTTTCACGTCTGGATTGGCGCCCTGCGACACATTCAGGTTCGCCACGTTGATACCACCGTTCCTGACGCCACGGCTGTATGTCGCATAAAGCAACTGCGCGCCGTTGGGCCTGTAGACAAGGCTGAGGTTGCCGCTGGGTTCCGTTTCACGATGGAAGGCGCGATAGGACATTGGCGCCCCGAACATGGAGTTGCGCAATGTCGTCGCAAGGCGGGCATCCGCTGCCGACAGGCCGGAAAATGACTGCCCGGAACTTGTAAACGACTCATACCCGCCGGATCTGGTGACAAAGGAGTAGCGGAAGCCGCCTTCTACGGTCAGTTTGTGGCTGATCTGGTATTTCGCCCTGACATACCCGGCAAGGGAGTTCGTAACCGGGTCATCCGACGCGCTGTAGCCATAACCATTCAGGGCGGCGTTATAGACCGCAGGGCTGTAGCCATAGCCATAATATTTCGCCCCCTGCGGGGTAATGGCGTCATAGATGGAATCGGGCACGGCCTCGTACATGTAAAATACCCCACCACTGACCTGCCATGGCCGGTTCTCCGGGGAGGAAATGCGTAGTTCCTCGGTCGCGTGCTGTTCGTAAACCTGGTTGTTGCCAGCGCTCTGTGCCCAGACGCCCGGAATGATGCCTGTGCCGCCGGTATAGGCATTGTGCGGATACCAGTACCATGTCCGCCACGCGGCAATGTTTTCCAGTTTCCAGCCATGGGACAGCCGATAGTTGAGGTCAAGCGACACGCCGTATGATTCCTGGTCATAGGCCTGGCTGCCCGGACCGCTGATCAGCATGTCCCTGAAGCTGTGCGCCGGAATCGCCGTCGCCCCGGCATAGGCCGCGCGCTGTGCATAGGTTCCGGAAATCGCCGCGCCATTGGCGTAGTTTGACAGCATCGTGGAGGGAACGGACACGCAGCAGCTACCACGCAGGTGCGTGTAATCGGCAATCAGGCGCAGGCTCAGCCTGTCTGTCGGGTTTGCAAGGATCTGTCCCTTGACGCCGATATCATGGTAATCCTGATACATGCGCCCGGTCGTCACATTTTTTACGTAACCGTCTCGGTTGTTGGAAAAACCGGAGATGCTGTAGGCAACCTTGTCACTATTGCCGATTGCCCCGGTCGCACGCAGGCGGATGTTCCCGGTGTTGTAACTGCCGTAATCGCCCGTGACGCTGTACTGCCGTTTGAAGGACGGGGCCGCCGTGGTGATGTTGATGATCCCGGCATCATTGTCGACGCCGCCACGTGTCGCCTGCGGTCCCTTGAGCACCTCGAACCCGCTCAGGTCCGTGATGTCATAAAGGACGGCCCCCGGCCGCGTCTGGTAAACGCCGTCGATATAGACCGCCGTCCCATTTTCCAGCCCGTCCTGCGCGGTGGAACTGAAATTCCCCAGTCCACGTATATTGATTGCCGTATTGCGCGGATTGGTCACCTGAAGCGTCACCGATGGCAGCAGTTTCTGCGCCTGCTGCAGGTTGGTGATCTGGTGTGCCTGCAGGTCCTTCTCCGTCACGGTCGTGACGGACACGGGGTCGTTCTGGTGCGCAAGCGCCTGGCGCCGGGATGTCGATGCCGCGCCACGCACATGTATGGTTTCCATGCCGTGGCTGGCGACAGCGGCGCTGGCGGGGGACCTGTCCCTTGTCGGCGTTGTTGAGGGCCGGGACGTGGCCTGATGCGCCGTCCGGGTTGCCGCATGGGCATCGGCGGTACTGAACAGGCAGCAGGCAAAAAAGGTCGACGTCATGACAAGCCGTTCCGGGATGCCGGATCCCGGGCGGTTTGCCTTCTGCGTGGATATTGGTGGCTGCATGTTCGTGAAAGCCATAAAACAACACTTCCGAATCGGTCGAAGATGAAACAACATCATACGAACGTGGAAAACTGGCAACAGTTTTATAAATGTTCATTGACAACAGTTATATGATGGATTTGCATGCTGGATGAAGTGAAAAGCGCGATGGAAAAGGCGCAGGCGTTGCCGCAGCCCATCACGTGTCGGGAGGATCAATCAGGCGTCATGAAGGAACTGACAGATATCGGCGCAGGCCGCCGGCAGGGCAGGGCGGCCCGCATCCCCCATCCCCCATGGCGTGCCCGTCTGCGCGCGTGGGGTGGGGGATGGCAGCGCTATGCCTCATCCCTGGTGATGCTTGGCGCCTGGCAGGCCGCGTCATCCGCAGGCCTCATCCCGTCGCGCATCCTGTCATCCCCGCTGCAGATCCTGCACACCGGATGGGCGCTGGCCTGTGACGGGACCCTGTCCACCAACCTGGAAATCTCGCTCCTTCGGGCATCGGCGGGGTTGGGGCTGGCCGTGACGGCGGGGGTGATCCTTGCGCTTGTCGCCGGACTGTCGCGCGTGGGGGAAAATATCGTGGATGCGCCATTGCAGGTGATCCGCACGCTGCCGGCGCTGGCGCTGGTGCCGCTGTTCATCCTGTGGTTCGGGATCGGGGAGTGGCCCAAGATCCTGCTGGTGGCGCTGGGGGCGATGTTTCCCGTCTACCTCAACCTGCACAAGGGCATACGCACGGTCGACCCCAAACTGATGGAGATGGCGTCGCTTCTGGGCCTGTCGCGCCGGGCGACCATCCGCCACGTGGTCATCCCCGGCGCACTGCCGGATTTCCTGATCGGGTTGCGCTTTGCCGTCGGGATTTCATGGCTGATGCTGGTGGTGGCGGAGCAGGTGAATGCGGAAAGCGGGATCGGCCACATGATGATGGACGCACAGGATTTCCTGCGGACCGATATCATTCTGGTCGGGTTGGTCATCTATGGCGTTCTGGGGCTGCTGTCCGATCAGGCCGTACGTTTGCTGGAGGCACGCCTGCTGGCGTGGCGTCCCCTGCGTGAAAGGGGAGCGTGACATGACGCATGCTTCTTTGGCCCAACGGCAGCGTGGTGATGTGCAGGTGCATGGCCTGACGCACCGGTTCGGGCAAGGGCGCCCGGTGCTGCATGATCTGGACCTGACGATCAGGGCAGGGGAATTCGTCGCGCTGCTCGGGCGCAGTGGTTCGGGGAAATCGACATTGCTGCGGATGCTGGCCGGACTGGAACGCCCCACGCGCGGGCAGGTCGTGGTGCCTGCCAACAAGGCGGTCATGTTTCAGGAAAGCCGCCTGCTGCCATGGATGCGCGTATGGCAGAATGTCGCGCTGGCAACCCTGCCGGAGGGAAAGGCCGACCGTAGCGGCGCCGAGCGCCTGCTGGGCGAGGTCGGGCTGTCACATCGTACGGAGGCATGGCCACTGACGCTGTCGGGAGGGGAGGCGCAACGTGTCGCCCTGTCGCGTGCCTTGATGCGAGATCCCGACTTCATCATGCTCGACGAACCTTTTGGCGCGCTCGACGCTCTGACGCGGTTGCAGATGCAGCGTCTGGTGCTGCGGTTGTGGTCCCGGCATGCCTGTTCGATCCTGCTGGTGACGCATGACGTGGACGAGGCGCTTTTGCTGGCCGATCGCGTCCTGGTGCTGCAGGAGGGGCGTATCCATATGGATGTACCAATCGACATTCCCCGTCCGCGCCATCATGCAGACCCGGATTTCGAGGCATTGCGCACAACGCTGCTGAATGCCCTGGGTGTTTTTGGGGACTGACCTGTCATTTCAAAAAGCTTTTCCATGGGAATGAAATTTCCGGGGCAGTCTTTGGGCAGGAGAGGCGGAAAATGCCGGGGCTTCATGAACATGTCATGGGGGTTCAAACGGTTTGTATGGGGGATTTTTTTGTGACACAATCGTATCGAACCCCATGTGACCGAGACCCAGATGACCCTTGCACACCGTGCCCCGGCCTTCAGAACCCTGCTCCTGCTTTCCGCCCTGACGCTTCCGGCGGTCATGCCACCTGCCAGCGCCCATGCTGATGGTGGCGTGGGGCAGGTGGCCCCGAAAAGTGGCTATGTCGCAAGGGAAGTCATGATCCCCATGCGTGATGGCGCACGGCTGCAGACCGTGATCGTCACCCCGGTCCATCAGGAGGGGCCGCTGCCGATCCTGATCACCCGCACCCCCTATGGCGTGCCGGACCAGAAAACCGTCGATCAGGAATCCACCAGGCCCGTCTCACGCGCGCTGCCAAGCTGGCAGGCGTTCCAGAAGGATGGGTACATCATGGTGTACCAGAACCTTCGTGGACGGTTCAAATCGGAAGGGGAGTTCCTCAAGACCTCGCGTTATGACAAAAATGATCCCAAACAGGCCAACGAGGTCAATGACGCCTGGGACACCATCGACTGGCTGGTGAAAAACGTCCCGCAGAACAATGGCCGGGTTGGCATCTACGGGGTGTCGTATGCCGGCCTGACGGCGGGCCTGACGCTTCTGAACCCGCATCCCGCGCTCAAGGCGATCAGCGAGCAGGCCTCGCCCGCCGACCAGTGGATGAATGATGATGACCATCATTATGGCGCGCTCAGGGAAAGCTATACCTTTGAATATACCGTGCTGGAGGAGGCGGACCGCAACGCGAACACCAACTTTGATTTCAGCACGCACGATGTCTATGACTGGTATCTCTCGCTTGGGCCACTGACCAATATCAACGCGAAATACCTTCATGGGAAGCTGGATTACTGGAACAGCGTCATGGCGCACCCGAACTATGATGCGTTCTGGAAAGAGGAAGCCTGGGTCAACAAGGTCCATGCCTCCACCGTCCCGAACCTCAATGTCGCGGGGTTCTGGGACCAGGAGGACCCGTGGGGGCCATGGCAGATCTTCCGTGGGGCGGAACAGCATGACCCGGACAATACGAATTTCATCGTCGGCGGCCCGTGGTATCACGGTGGCTGGCAGCGGACGGATGGGGAGAATATCGGCCTGATTCCCATGGGCGGCCACAGGACGGCAGAGGAATTCCGCGAGCAGATCGAAGCGCCCTTCTTCCGCTACTATCTGCATGGAAAAGGGGAAAAGCCGAACTGGAAGGCCCGGATGTTCGAAACCGGTTCCAATGAATGGCGACAGTACGCTACATGGCCGCCTGCCGGTGTCACGCCGAAGGACCTGTATTTCCATTCCGACGGCACGCTGTCCTTCACTCCGCCAAAGCCGGGGGAAGCCCCGTTCAGGCAGTATGTGTCGGACCCGGCCAATCCCGTTCCCTATCGCGCGCGCCCGATCTCGCCGACCTATCCGACGCCGGAATGGCGGACGTGGGAAACCAATGACCAGCGCTTTGTCGATCATCGCCCCGATGTGCTGACTTTCACCAGCGCACCGCTTGAGGAAGACCTGCGCATCGCAGGCCCGCTGGAGGCGCACCTGTTCGCGTCAACATCCGGTCGGGATTCCGATTTCGTGGTGAAACTCATTGATGTGTTCCCGGAAAAGGACCAGAAGGCCTTTGTCGCGCACCCCGACGCCGCGACATGGGCGGATTCCCTTGACGGATATGAACTCCCCATCGCCATGGAGGTCAGGCGCGGGCGTTACCTGCACGATTTCTCCCATCCCGCACCGCTTGTGCCGGGCAAGGTGCAGGACTGGGACGTGCCGCTGCGTGACCATGACCATGTGTTCCTCAAGGGGCATCGCGTGATGGTGCAGGTGCAGTCCACGTGGTTCCCGCTGATTGACCGTAATCCGCAGACATGGGTCGAGAGCATCTACCAGGCGAAGGACACCGATTTCAAATCCGCGACGCAACGGGTTTTCGCAACGGCGGCAAGCCCGTCGCACATCACCCTGCCGGTGCTGCCGACAGGGCGGTAAGGCTGGATCCTCTGGCCCGGAAGACCGGGGACATGAAGGAAAGTTTGGGGGCGCTGCCTTTTTTCCGAAAGGCGGCGCTGTATGAAGCGTTTTCGATCAGAATCTTCACCCAAAACTCTTTCATGATTTCCTTTTATGGGGAGCTATTTATCCCAAACGGTTCGGGCCTGGCGCAGGGGCATGTTGGGGATGATCAGCGGATCGGCATGTTTCGCGACCCTGACCCGCTGTGACAGGTAGATGCCCGAATGGCCCGAACACAGATAGGCCACGAAGCAGCCGGTCGCGATATAGACGATATTGGTCGCCCCAAACAGTTCGATGCCCATGAATGTGCAGGCCAGTGGCGTATTGGCGGCCCCGGCAAAAACCGCGACAAACCCGACACTGGCCAGCAGGTCGACCGGAACGCCGAGCAGTCCGGACAGCGTATTGCCCAATCCCGCGCCAATGAAGAACAGGGGCGTGACTTCTCCCCCTTTGTATCCTGTCGCAAGCACCGCAACCGTGAACAGCAGTTTGTACAGCCAACTCCACGTATAATCGCCGGTGTGAAAGAAATTCACGATTGATGCCCCGTCCTGTGTCGCCGCGACAACACCAAGGCCCAGATAGTCACGTGATCCCACGCAATGGACCAGTGCGATCGTCAGTACGCCGCCGATGGCCGGGCGCAGCCACGCAACAGGGCAGGTGCGGCGGATTACCGGTGTCAGGCGGTGCACCGATTCCGCAAACAGCAGGCTGGCCAGCCCGAAGCAGACCGCTGCAACTCCGACCTTGGCCAGCAGGATGGGATTCATATGGAAGACGCTGCCGCCCCAGTCGGGGGCACCGCCGAACGTCACACGGTAGGAGGTGTGATGGATGCCCCAACTGTGGCAGACCCAGTCGGCAAAAATGGAGGAGAATGCGGCAGGCAGCAGGGGGCGGTAATTGATCTGCCCGATGCTCAGCACCTCAAGCGCGAAGATCGCGCCTGCGATGGGCGTGCCGAATACGGCCCCGAAACCTGCGGCGATCCCTGATGTCAGGACAATCCGCACCTCATGCGGTTCAAGCCGGAACAGGCGGCCAAATCCCGATGCAAGGCTGCCGCCGATCTGCACCGCCGTGCCTTCACGCCCGACGGAGGCGCCAAACAGGTGGCTGATGACCGTGGAGACCAGGACAAGTGGCGCCATGCGCAGGGGGACGCCCCCTCCGGGTTCATGGATCTGGTCGATGATCAGGTTGTTCCCGCCTTCAGCGCACCGCCCGAAGCCGTGATAGGCCAGTCCGACCGCAACACCGGCCAGCGGCAGCAGCCATAACAGGCCGGGATGGGCGATGCGGCAGGCCGTGACCTGATCCAGAAGCCAGAGAAATATCGCACATAATGTACCAATGCAGGCAGACATCGGCACGAGGACGCAGCCCCATTTCAGAATGACGCGTATGTTCGCGCCCGATGTCACGATAAGCCGGGAAAGGGTCATGGGAGGGAAGGCCTGTACGGAATGGGAAATGGTGCCCCGTCTGCGGGGACAATGCCCCGGCAGGCATGTGGTGGCGGATGGTCGTGGGGTGTGGCGTGTGGCGTGTGACATCTGTACGGATTCCTCCCTCTGCTGCCATGATGGCGAGGTAGGAATCATCAGCCCGACGGGCGGTTTGGCGTCCTGCGGACAGGAAACCGGGCAGAGTCCATTGCCGGGCGACAGGATGCGTTTTCTCCCGCGGGGGTGTCAAGCCGTGCGGGTGCTGCGCTCGCTTCGCGGCGTGTGGCGATCATCCGACTGGCATGCGGGATGTGGAATGTATAATGTCCTGATCTTCTGGCCCGCCTGTTCACGCATGTCGGGGTGAAGGCGGGTTAGGGAGCGGATTTCACGATGTTTCTTCCGACGGGATGGGGCGGTTCCATGGTCTGCCGCATCGCCTGATTGTTGCGGCATCCACGTGATGCCGACCTGAAATGCGTATGAAACCGGCCTTGTGCGGTGGGAGGGAAGAACATGAAAAATGTCGATGAAATCTGGCTGGGGGTGGATGCGCTTGGCGCGGCATTCTGTGACTTTGCCGATCGTATATGGGACACGCCCGAACTGGCCTATGAAGAGTACCGCTCTGTCGAGACGCAGCGCGACATGCTTGAACGCAACGGCTTTCGCATCACGCGCGACCTTGCGGGCATTCCCACCTCCGTCATGGGGGAGGCAGGCGAAGGCGGCCCGGTCATCGCCTTCCTTGGTGAATTCGATGCGCTGCCGGGACTGGGTCAGCAGGCCGGGGTTGCGTGCTCCACCCCGACGGAGGAGACGCAGAACGGCCATGCCTGCGGGCATAACCTGCTGGGTGGTGGCGCGATGCTGGCGGCCACGGCGTTGAAGAACTGGATGGCACAGAAGGGGATCCCCGGCACGGTGCGCTATTACGGCTGCCCGGCGGAGGAAGGTGGCGCGGCCAAGACCTTCATGGTGCGTGACGGCGTGTTCGATGATGTCGATATCGCCCTGTCATGGCATCCGGGGTCGATCGCGGGGCCGTTCTACCCGGCGTCGCTGGCCAATACGCGTATCGACTTCACGTTCCATGGCCGCGCGTCGCATGCCGCCGCGGCCCCGCATCTGGGCCGTTCCGCCCTTGATGCGGCGGAACTGATGAATATTGGCGCCAATTACCTGCGCGAACACATGCCCTCAACCGCGCGGCTGCATTATGCCTATATCGATGCCGGGGGGCAGGCGCCCAACGTGGTGCAGTCGCGGGTGACGATCCGCTATCTCGTGCGGGCGGATGACCTGCGGCAGTTGCGTGAACTGGTCGGGCGGGTGCGCGCGATCGCGCAGGGCGCGACATTGATGACTGAAACAACGGTGGAGGAAGCCGTCGTCAGCGCGGTTTCCAACCTGATGGGCAATACGCCGCTGGAAGATACGCTGTTCGCCAACCTGACCCGGCTTGGGCCGCCGACCTATGCGCCGGCGGATTATGATTTCGCGCGGGAGATCCAGAATACCCTCAGCGCGCAGGACATCCGTGCGGCCTATCTGGCGGCGGGGGTGCCCCCACGCGATGACAGCCCGTTGTGCCAGATGATCGCGCCGCGTGAATTCGTGCCACCGCCCTTTGGCTCGACCGATGTGGGGGATGTCAGCTGGGTGGTGCCCACGGTGCAGGCATGGGGGGCGACATGCGCCATCGGCACGCAGCTTCATTCATGGCAGATGACGGCGCAGGGCAAGAGCGGGATTGCGCACAAAGGCATGATCCACATGGCCAAGGTGCTGGCCACGACGGCGCGTGACGTCCTGCAAAGCCCGACGCTGCTCGAACGTGTAAAGGCGGATCATGCCCGGCGTCTTGCGCAGGATCCCTATGTCTGTCCCATGCCGGCGGATGTCATGCCGCCAGTAGGCGCTGCCGACAGGCGCTGAAGGCCATTCACCAGGATGCCGCATCCCCCCCCCGGAACGATGCGGCATCCGCGGGCTGTCGCCAACCCCTTATTCCGGCACGGCCCATTCAACGCGGAAATCCGCCTCCCCATCGCCAAGGTAGCGGCACAGCGATGCAAGGATCTCGCGCGCTTCCTCCTCAAAACGGAAGGGCGGGTTGGCGATGATGATCCCGCTGCCATTGAGGCGTGAGGGATCAAGCGGTGGCCGCAGCGTCAGTTCAAGTGTCAGCAGCTTGCGCTGTCCCGCATCCTTCAGGCCGTTGATGAAGGCGCGGACGGGGGCGCGGTGCTTGATGGGATACCAGCCCGCGACGATGCCCGCCGGAAAGCGCTGGCGCGCCGTCATGATGGCCGTGCCAAGGCGGGCAAACTCATCGGGACGTTCGAATGGCGGGTCCATGAAGACCAGTCCCCGCTTTGCCTGCCTTGGCGGCAGCAGCGCCGTGATGGCCTGGTACCCGTCGCGCCCATGCACGCCGACACGCGGGTCATGGCGGAACAGGTGCCGCAGGGCCTGCTGGTCCTCGGGGTGGAGTTCGCAGCAGACCAGGCTGTCACCGGGCCGCAGCAGGCGTGCGACAAGTGCCGGGGAACCGGGATAGGACAGCCGCCCGGCCCGTTCGTCGCGCATGACCGCGCGTATGACCTCCAGCCAGTTTTCCACGCCCGGCGCATGCTGGCTTCCCGGTGGCGCATCCAGCAGCCGGCCGATCCCCTCACGCCATTCCCCGGTTGACTGTGCCTGCGTGCTGGACAGGTCATACAGGCCAACCCCCGCATGGGTGTCGAGGACACAGAAGGGCGACGGCTTGCGGCGCAGCGCCCCGATCAGCGCCATCAGCACGGCATGTTTCATGACATCGGCAAAATTGCCCGCATGGTAGCTGTGTCTGTAATTCACTCTGTACCGGTCCCGCAGGTTGATCCGCCCCGCGCACGGGGTGGGGGAGTGTTAGTCCATGCCCGCGTCCTTTTCCATCGCTGCGTGCCGTTTGTGGCGCCGCGCCAGCAGGTACGCCCCCACGCCCGCGCCCATGACAAGGGCATAAAGGACAAAGGCGGCGGGATTGCTGGCCGCCATGCCCAGAAACGACAGCAGCGCCGCGACAAGGGCGAAGCCGGGCACGACGGGATATCCCGGCACGCGCCACGGGCGGTGCAGGCCCGGTTGCATGCGGCGCAGGCGCAGGACGCTGCCCATCGCCAGCACATACATCGTCAGCGCCCCGAACACGGACATGGTCACGATGCTGGCCGTCAGCGGCTGTCCCCCGATGGTGGCGTAGCGATCGCCAAAGACCGCCCCAAGCCCGACGATCCCCCCCGCCAGGATCGCGGCCCATGGCGTGCCGAACCGGGGATGCAGCCGTCCCAGCAGGGCAGGGAGGTAGCCCTCGCGCGCCATGGCATAGATCTGGCGTGAATATCCCATGATGATCCCGTGGAACGACGCGACAAGGCCGAACAGCCCCAGCCAGACCAGCATGTGGACATATCCGCTGCGTGGCCCCACGACGCTGAGCATCGCCCGGGGCAGCGGGTCGTTGAGGTTCGCAAGCACCTTCCAGTCTCCCACCCCACCGGCCATGACCATGACGCCAAAGGCCAGCAGCATCAGCGTCACGATCCCCGCGACATAGGCCATCGGGATGGTCCGTTGCGGGTCGCGTGCCTCCTCCGCCGTCATGGCCACGCCTTCGATGGCAAGGAAGAACCAGATCGCGAACGGCACCGCCGCCAGTATGCCGGGTATGGCATGCAGGCTGAATGTATCGGCCCCCGCCCACCCGTCATGGGCGAAGTTCGCCCACGAAAACCCTGGCGCCACCACCGCCATGAAGACAAGGAGTTCCACAATCGCGGCGATGGTGACAACCAGTTCGAACATGGCGGCGATGCTGACCCCCGCGATGTTGAGCGCCATGAAGGTCACATAGGCCCCGCCCGCCGCCACCCGTGCGCTGACATGGGGATACTGGACATGCAGGTACGCCCCGATCGCCAGTGCGATGGCGGGCGGGGCAAAGACAAGCTCCACGATGGATGCGAATCCCGCGACAAAGGCAGGCACGGGCCCATATGCTGCCAGGACATAGGCAAACGGGCCACCTGCGCGCGGGATCGAGGTTGTCAGTTCGGTATAGGAGAAGATCAGCGCCGAATACATCAGCGCAACCATGACCGTCGTCACCAGGAAGCCCAGGGTGCCTGCCGTCGCCCATCCGTAGCTCCAGCCGAAATACTCCCCCGATATGACAAGGCCGACCGCGATCCCCCACAGGTGAAATGCCCCCAGCCGCCGCCGCAGGTGCGCGCCCGGCGGATGCGAAGGGCAGGTTGGCGAAGGCCGGGCGGGGGGCGAAGGTGATGCGGGCATTGTCCATGACCTGAAGGCGGAAGGTGGGCCGGGCTTGCCCCGGGCATGCGGGTACCGTCATGATGACAGTGGCATGGGAACGGGATGCGATTCCATGGTATGTTGCCATCATGCAATAAGATTCACGCCCCGGCGAGACGGGCGGGATGGGGGCGCGTAGAGTGACGGATTTTTCCCAGGCGGAAGGCAATGAGCCGTGGCGCTGGCCCGAGGCGCGCTGGCGCGGGATCGTCAACCGTGTCCGTGCCGGGCGCAGCCTGCTGCCGACCAACTGGCCCGATGGCGCGCGCTGTGCCTTTGCGATCTCGTTCGATGCGGATCATGACACGATTCCCCTGCGTGACGGGGATGAAAGCCCCATGCGCATCAGCCAGGGCCATTATGGCAGCAGGCGCGGCCTTCCGCGCATCCGCCGCCTGCTGCAGCAGGCGGGAATCCCGGCGACATTCTTCTATCCCGCCGTCTCGGCCATGCTGTATCCGGACGAGGTCCGCGCACTGGTGGCCGACGGCCACGAAATCGGCATCCATTCATGGATACATGAGCGTAATACGCAACTGCCGCCCGAAGATGAACTGCGCCTGTCCCTGCGTGCCCGCGACGTGCTGGCGGAAACCAGCGGTGTGGAACCCGTCGGCATGCGCACCGCAAGCTGGGATTTTTCCGTCCACACCATGTCCATCATCGAACAGATGGGCCTGCTCTATGACAGCAGCCTGATGGCGGATGACGACCCGTACGAACTTCTGGCCGATGGCCGGCCCACGGGCATTGTCGAACTGCCGCCGGAATGGATACGCGACGATGCGATCTACTTCAATTTCGAACGGTTTTCCGCCCTGCGTCCCTATACGCCGCCATCGGGTGTCGCGGAAATCTTCCGGGCGGAATTCGATGGCGCATATGCCGAAGGCGGCCTGTTCCTGCTGACGCTGCATCCGCATGTCAGCGGCCATCGCAGCCGCATCGGCATCATTTCCGACCTGCTGGCGCATGCGCGCGCACGCGGCGATGTCTGGTTTGCAACGCATGCCGATGTCGCGCGCTGGTGCCGGGACAATGCAGCCGCCTCAGGGGAGGCGAAGGCCCCCTAACCCGCAGTGAAGGTCCGCATATCGTGGCATATCATGCATCTCTGGGAGGGGAGAGGTTCACCTTTTCTTCCCTCATGCAGGTTCTGGCCCATGCCTCCCCCCGGCGCAGCGGCGATGAACTGGCCGGGGTGGCGGCCCCCGATCCCCTGCGCCGCGCCGCCGCGTGCGAGGCCCTGGCCGATATCCCGCTTGCCGCCTTCCTCAGCGAAGTCCCGGTGCCCTATGAGGCGGACGAGGTCACGCGCCTGATCATCGACACCCATGATGCGGCGGCCTTTGCCCCGGTATCGCACATGACCGTGGGGGAACTGCGCGACTGGCTTCTGCGCCATGAAACCGACGGTGCGTGCCTGTCCGCCCTTGCGCCGGGGCTGACGCCGGAAATGGTGGCGGGGGTGAGCAAGCTCATGCGCAATCAGGACCTCATCGTCGTGGCGCGCAAGATCACGGTGCGCAGTGCGTTTCGCAATACGCAGGGGCTGCCCGGGCGCATGGGATCGCGCCTGCAGCCGAACCATCCGGCCGACAGCCTGCCGGGGATCGCGGCGGCGCTGCTGGACGGGCTGCTGCTGGGGGTGGGGGATGCGGTCGTGGGGGTCAACCCGGCATCCGACAACATGGCCACGGCCCGCGACATCCTGTGCATGATGGAAGACGTGCGCGTGCGCCACGCCATCCCGATGCAGCACTGCCTGCTGACGCATGTGACCAATACGCTGCAACTGATGGAACGCGGCGCGCCGGTTGACCTGGTGTTCCAGTCCATCGCGGGCACGCAGGACGCGAACGCGGGGTTTGGCGTCTCGCTCTCCGTGCTGGAGGAGGCGCGCTGCGCCAGCCTGGCCCTTGGGCGCGGGACGGTGGGCACGAACACCATGTATTTCGAAACCGGGCAGGGGTCGGCCCTGTCGGCCGATGCCCATCATGGCATGGACCAGCAGACGGCGGAGGTCCGCGCCTATGCCGTGGCACGTGCGTTCGCGCCGCTGCTGGTCAATACCGTGGTGGGCTTCATCGGTCCCGAATACCTGTATGACGGCAGGCAGATCATCCGTGCCGGGCTGGAGGATCATTTCTGTGGCAAGCTGATGGGCCTGCCGATGGGGTGCGATGTCTGCTACACCAACCATGCCGAGGCCGACCAGGATGACATGGACAACCTGATGATGCTGCTGTGCGCGGCCGGGGTGAATTTCCTGATTGCCGTTCCGGGCGGTGACGACATCATGCTCAATTACCAGAGCCTGTCCCATCACGACATCCAGACGCTGCGCACCGTGTTCGGCGTGCGTGCGGCCCCCGAGTTCGAGGCATGGCTGCAGGCATGTGACCTGATTGACGCGCAGGGCCGCATGCGTGTCAATCCACCGTCCATGTTCATGGGAATGATCCCCGATGGCACATGATGTGACCCCTGCTCCGTGGGATGCGCTGCGGGCGCGCACCACGGCGCGGATCGGCCTTGCACGCACGGGCGATACGATGGCGGGGGTGCATGTGCGCCAGTTCCGGCATGCGCACCTGCGCGCGCGCCATGCCGTGTCGGTGGTGATGGAACCCGCGCGTATCGGGCTGGACCGGCCATGGGTGGAGGTCCAGAGCCAGGCGCGCGACCGTGACGAATTCGTCCGGCGTCCCGACCTTGGGCGCCTGCTGTGCGCCGACAGCCGTGCGCGGCTTGCGCGCGGTGATCATGCGTATGATGTCGTGTTCGTCATCGCCGATGGCCTGTCCGCCCGCGCGGCGGAACGGCAGGCGGCGGCGGTCCTGTCCGGTATCCTGCCGCTTCTGCCCGGGTGGCGTATCGCGCCGCTGGTGCTGGCCCATCGCGCGCGCGTGGCGCTGGGCGATGAAATCGCCGCCTGCCTTGGTGCGCGCTGTGTCGTCATGATGATTGGCGAACGTCCCGGCCTTGAATGTGCCGAAAGCCTGAGCCTGTACATGACATGGAATCCGCAACCGGGAACGCGCGACAGCGCGCGCAACTGCATCTCCAATATCCATGGGCAGGGAGGGCTGGCGCCGCTTGCCGCGGCCAGTCGGCTGGCATGGCTGCTGAAGAAGGCGCGGCAGTGCGGTCATGGCGGCGTCGGGCTGAAGGACGAGACCCGGCAGGTCGAAGGGACGTCCGGTCCTGCCATGCCCCTGCTCCCGCCAGGCGGCGGCCCACAGGGGGAAGCATGACCGTCCGCCCTCATATGGGGGCGTGGGATGTTTCCGGGCCGGAAGATGACGGCGCATGGGCGAGCGTGCTGAACACGACGCTCAGGACAAGGAACAGGACAGCCGCCCCTTCCATGGCGGTGGGCCATCGCCCTGTCCACAGGCAGCCATAGAACAGGGCGAACAGGGTTTCGCCCACCGCCATCTGTCCGCACAGCGTCATGGGCAGGAGCCGGCAGGTGCGGTTCCAGAAAATGCCGCCCAGCAGGGAGGAGACCAGCGCGATCCCCGCGCCCAGCGCAATGAACGCAACCCAGCGCGAAGGGGGATGGGACAGCGCGCCATGGCAGGCGAACGGGATGACGAACAGGGCCTCCACCCCCGTGGCGACACCGGTCAGCAGGCCCCAGTCCCCGGCGCTGGTATCGGAAAGCCGCCTGAGCCAGCGGGCGTTGGCAAGGGCGAAGATGCTCCACGATGCCAGCCCCCCGACCGCGCACATGAAGCCGAGGAGGTGGGCCATGTCGATGCGTGTGCCCCCCGCGCCCGCATCGGGGGCGTGCAGCGCCTGGATTCCGGTCAGGCTGATTCCCACGAACATCAGCACCATGGAAGGCAGGAGCCTGCGCAGGCCAAGGCCATTGCCTTCGCGCGTGCCCAATATGCCCACGATCACGGGCAGGAAGCCGGTGATGATGGAGGTGATGTTGATGCCGCATAGCCGCACGGCCATGGCAATCAGGATGTAATACCCAAGGTTGCCCGTCAGCCCCAGCCAGAGCAGTGCCGGGCGTCCCCCCTGCGGGATTCGGGCCGCCAGCCGCCGCCAGCGTGGAAGCACCAGCGCCACGGAGAAAAGGCCGTACATCAGGTAGCGTACCGTCGCCAACTGGAGTGCCGTGAAATCCGGCATCATGGCCGGGGCGATGAAAACCAGCCCCCAGCATGCCCCCGCCGCCAGTCCATTGCCAAGGCCTGCCAGCAGGGAATAATGGGCCCGAAAACTGTTCATGTCCGTCCTGATGCAGGTATCTGTGGTAATTATGGAATATTGCGGGCGTCATGGGAATGGGGTTGGCAGTATCTGTTGCGCGCTGTTGATGCAGGGGCGCCATGCCGGCCGCGGAACGATCGCCGCCAAGGGCGGGGCATGTGACGGTTTTCGCATAGGCCGGTGTGGGCAGGGATGTTTCGGCCTTGCCACCGCACAAAGGGCAGGCGATGAAAAGGCGTGCCCTTGATGCTGGCCTGCAGGAACATGATGCCACCCCGACCGGAGCCCATATCCGCCCCTTTCCCCGCATGGCAGAAGGGGCATGCAGCCTGTACGGAGGAGCACGCGGCAGCGCACCTGCGCGTCGGGGTCAGGGCGGCCCTGCTTGCGCTGGGGCAGGGGGTGCTGGATGCCAATGCGGCGCTTCGCGATGCGGTCGTGGCGGATGGGCATGTGCTGTCCTGCCTGTTTGAAGAACTGCTCCGGGTGGTCTGCCGCCTTGCCTTCCTTGCCGGACTGGAGGCGCGCGGCCTCCTGCCCGCGCCGCGGGCGGAGGCGTGTCCGGGGCATTCCTTCTCCCGCTGGCTTGCGCTGGCCTGCGCCCCGGAGGGCGGGGCGGGCGGTTTCGGGGCGTGGGATGGCATGCGCCATGTCCTTGGCGCGATGGATGCGGGCGACCCGGAACGTGGATTGCCCGCGCTGGGGGCGGAACCGGGGGGGCTGGCGCTGGTGATGGCGGCGCGGATGGCGGATCGTGATTTCCTGTCCGCCATCCGCAGCCTTGGCTGCAGCATCGGGGAAGGACGGCAGTACCGCCCGATTGACTGGAGATCCGTTCGCAGCGGCGACCTGGCGGGCGTGTATGAAGGCCTGCTGGAAACCCGGCCATGCCTTGCGCCTGACGGGCGGTTGATGCTCGATGAAGCCGGGCGGGGCAATGACCGGCGCATTTCAGGCAGTTATTATACGCCCGACAGTCTTGTGCAGGCGCTGCTCGACAGTGCGCTTGATCCCGTGATCGACCGTGCCGTGGCAGACGGTGGGGCGGAGGGAGTGCTGGCCCTGCGCATCATTGATCCGGCCTGTGGCGGCGGGCATTTCCTGCTGGGGGCCGCACGGCGGATGGCGGCGCGCCTGGCGGCCCTGCGCGCGCCAGGGCGGCAGGATTATCAAACCGCGCTGCGCGATGTCGTGGCCCGCTGCATCCATGGGGTGGACTGCAACCCCATGGCGGTGGAACTGACACGCATGGCGCTGTGGATCGAAACCGCCATGCCCGGACGGCCGCTGTGCTTTCTGGGGGCGAACATCCGTTGTGGAAATGCGCTGCTTGGCGTGGCGGATGTCGCGGTCCTTGAAGCGGGTGTACCGGATGGGGCCTACCGCGCGTTGGGGAATGACGACCCGGCCGTCGTGCGCCACTGCCTGCGGCGCAACCAGCGTGAGAAGGGCGACCTGTCCGCGCCCGACTGCCGCGCCCTGCTGGCCCCTTTCGTCGCGGAACTGTCCGTGCTGCGGGAAATGCCGGAAGAGACCACGCAGGATGTCGCACGGAAGCAGCAGTGTTTCGAGGCATGGTGGACCGGCGTGGCAGGCTCCACCCTTGGCCGGGCGTGCGACCTTTACGTGGCGGCGTTCATGTTGCCGCGCCCTGCCGGCAGTCAGGCCGACATGGTGCCCACGACGGCCCGGTTATGGCAGGAACCTGCGGGGGCGGAGGATGCCGGATACATGGATGCCGCCATCCACGCAGCCAGCGCGGCGAGGGCGCTGCACTGGCCGCTGGTTTTTGCCGATATCATGACATCCCATGGGGGATTCGATGTCGTGATCGGCAATCCCCCATGGGATGTCATGCAGTTGGAGGAGGAGGAGTATTTCGGGACGCGCATGTCCGCGATCTCCGCACTGAAGGGGGCGGCGCGCAAGGCCGCGATCACCGCGCTGGGCACCGCGCGGCCTGACCTGTTCGCACGCTTTGCGCATGCGCGCCGCCAGAGCGAGGCCATGGGCGTGTTCGTGCGCGCTGGCGGGCGCTTTCCCCTTGCCGGTCGTGGCAAGGGCAATACCTATGCGCTGTTTACCGAACTGTCGCTGGCGCTTGTGCGGCCGGATGGCCGGGCGGGGCTGGTTGTACCGACCGGGATTGCAACCGATGCGATGACCGCGCCGCTGCTTGGTCATCTGGTGGAGGAAAGGCGGCTGGCGCAACTCGTGGATTTTGAGAACAGCGCACCGCTGTTTCCCGGCGTCCATCGCAGTTTCAAATTCTGCCTGCTGACGATCGCCAATGCGGTGGCGGCGACACGTTTCGCCTGTTTCCTGACGCGGACGCAGCAATGCGGGGATACGCGGCGCGGCTTTTCGCTTTCTGCCGAGAATATCGCGCGCCTCAATCCCAATACGCGGACCATGCCGGTTTTCCGTTCCCGCATGGATGCCGCGCTGACCTGCGCGATCTATGCCCGCGTGCATGTTTTCGTGGACGAGGCACGCGGCCCCGCAGGCAACCCGTGGGACGTGGAGTTCAGGCAGGGCCTGTTCAACATGACCAGTGACAGCCGCCTGTTCCGGACCGCAGCCCAACTGGCGGGCGGTGGCTGGCGGCGGGACGGCACGGACTGGGTCCATCCCGGCCGCATGGCGCAGGGGGCACCGGACGGTGGTGACGGGTCACGTTATGTCCCGCTTTATGAAGCGAAGATGGGATATTTCTATGACCACCGGCATGCGGGCTATGGGCGGCGCAGGGGGGAGCGTGGCCATCGGGTCCTGCCCCAGACCGGCCCGGATGAACATTGCGACCCTGCGTTCGAGGTGACGCCCCATTACTGGGTTCCCCATGGCGAGGTGATGCGCAAGGCCGGGCATGCCGCCCGGGCACCGGCGTTTTTCGGGTTCCGCAACATCATGTCCCCGACCAATGAACGCACCTTCATCTGCAACCTGCTGCCGCCATGGGGGGTGGGAAACAGCATGACCCTGCTGTCGCCCGGAATGGGGTGGAGCGACCCACGGACGGCCTGCCTGATCGCCAACCTGTCCTCCCTGCCGTTCGATTTCGTCTGTCGGCAGAAGGCCGGTGGGGTCAACCTCAATTTCTTTATTGTAAGGCAGCTTCCCGTGCTGCCGCCGTCTTTCTACAGCGCGGCAGACGTGGAGTTCATCCTGCCGCGGGTACTTGAACTGACCTTTACCAGCAACACCATGGCCCCGTTTGCCCGTGCCATGGGCCATGCCGGCCCACCCTTCGCCTGGGACGAGGCGCGGCGTGCGCTGCTGCGCGCGGAACTCGACGCGTGGTATGCCCATGCCTATGGTCTGGGGCGCAGGCAGTTGGAATACGTGCTGGACCCCCATGACGTCATGGGGGCCGATTACCCGTCCCAGACCTTCCGGGTGCTGCGCAAGAACGAAATGGCCGCCTTTGGCGAATACCGCACGCGTCGCATTGTACTGGCGGCCTATGACCGGCAGAAGGGCAGGGCACCGCGCCCTGCCTCGTGACGCGGGGCGCGCCGTTCAGACGATCCGGTTTGTCAGTGCGCCCCCGGTTTCGAGGGCGGCGAGGTTCTTCATCAGGATATCGACGACATTGCGTTCATAGAACTGGGTTTCGCCCGCCGTGTGCCCGGTCATGACCAGGTTGGGACGTGACCAGAGCGCAGAGGACGACGGCAGCGGTTCCTCGTCATAGGTATCAAGCGCCGCCCCGGCGATCCGGCCCGTGTCGAGGGCCTCGATCAGGGCGGCTTCCTCCACCACCGGGCCGCGCGCCACATTCACCAGGCAGGCGTCCGGTTTCATGACCCCGAACGCGGCGGCGTTGATGAGATGGCGCGTCTGTTCGGTCAGGGGACAGGTCAGGATGACATAATCCGCATCCTTCAGGCCGGCATGCAGGTTGTCCATGGAAACCTGCTCCACCCCCGCGACATCAAGGGGGCGTGCGCTGTGGCGGGCGCCGCTGACCTTCATGCCAAGCGCCAGGCACAGTCGCGCCACGCGGTCGCCGATCGTGCCCATGCCAACGATCAGCGCACGCTTTTCCGACAGTTCCTGAAGGCGCGGGCGCGGGTCGGTGCCCGTCGTGGACCAGTGGTGGCGTGCCTGGTTGTCGCGTGCCTCATACAGCCGCCGCGCAAGGCTGAGCATCAGGGCCAGCGCATGTTCCGCAACCGCGTTGGCGTTGACGCCCCGTGCGTTGCACAGGTGCACGCCGCGTTCCTTCAGGCGGTTCAGGTCGAACTGGTCCACGCCCGAACTGATGGACTGGATCAGGCGCAGGCGCGGGGCGATGTCCAGAAGGTCGTTGTCCCACAGCATGGAAATGACCAGCACCTCGACCTCGGGCATGAGGGCCTTGAGTTCATCAAGCGTGGAGACCTGCGTGCAGGTCGGCGCCCCCGGGCGTTTTTCGAGTTCGTGGCGGATATCGTAAAAGGTATGCGCCGCATAGATATGCTGTATCGTGTCTTGGGGCATGGCAGGCTGACTGGTTCCGCGGTTGGGACGGGTGTCAGCGCATGCGCGATAAGGTTCAGGCCGCCAGCACCCCTCCGGGGAAGGGACGTATACGTTCTGATGTTAGAATGACGGGCGGGCCGGTTCAATATGCAAACCGGCCCGCGCAGGGGGTGTTCCGGGACTGTGCCTTAGCGCCGGCTGTCCTGGTAGAACTGCCCGAAGCGGTTTTCAAGGAACTGCGACAGGGCGATGTCTTCTTGCAGCACCAGTCCCGACGTGGGGATCCGGCCTTCGGCCAGCAGGTCCAGCACCGCGCAGATCGCACCCGCCGTCGTGATCTGGATGCCGGTGCGCGGACGCCCGTTGACGGTGGCGCCATGGATGGCACGCACGAATGTCTCCTGCGTCAGGCGTCCGTCACGCTGCCCGGACACCGTGACCAGGATGATGATGACATCCTGCATCGTCACCGGCAGGGCGTGTTCAAAGATCGACTTGATGACATCGCGGCGTTCGGACAGGCGCAGGTCATTGAGCAGCACCTTCATGATCGCGGCATGCCCCGGATAGCGGATGGTGCGGTAGTTCAGTTCCCGCACGCGCCCGTCATAGGTATCACACAGCGACCCCAGCCCGCCGGAGGTGTTGAAGGCCTCATACTTCACGCCATCGATCGTCAGGCTTTCCAGCCCGTCGAGCGCGGGCACCAGGCGGCGCTTGCCGCTGACGATGGCTTCGCACGGTTCGATATACTCGTTGATGACGCCGTCGGTGCTCCAGGTCAGGTTGTAGCCCAGCGCATTGGTCGAATATTCCGGCAGCGCGCCGACACGCAGCTGGATCGTGTCCACGCTGTCGAAGCGGCGTGCGATGTCATGGGCCACGATGGAGACAAAGCCCGGCGCCAGGCCGCATTGCGGGATGAAGGCCACCGATGGCGCCTTTGTCGAAAGTTCGCGCACGACCTTGGTGCTGGCCACGTCTTCGGTCAGGTCGAGGTAGTTGACCCCGGCCGCCGCCGCCGCCCCGGCAATGCGGGTCGTCAGGTGGAACGGCGCGGCCGAAAGAACCGCGAAACAGCCCCGCAGCAGTTCGGGCAGCACATTTTCCGCCGCCAGGTCCGTGACAACGCGCTGCACGGAATCGGGAACGCTTGCGGCATTGAGCGTCGCAGGATCACGGTCGGTCAGGGTGACGGTATAATCGCCCGTGCTGGCAAGGAAATCGGCAATGGTGGACCCGATGTTGCCGGCCCCGATGACAAGTATTTTGCGCATGACCATACTCCGCGTGTTCCGTGGGATAAGACCCGTGAATGGAACCGCGCCCCGATGTCGGCAACAAGCCGAGGATAGACGGCAGATGGCACTTTTATTCCGGCATTATGTGCAGCATGATCGGCATTATGCATATCGATGCCACCGATCGCCTCATCCTCGCCCTGCTGGAGGAAAATGCCCGCATGCCGACGGCCGAACTGGCCCGTCGTGCGGGACTGTCACGCACGACCGTGCAGAGCAGGATCGAAAGGCTGGAACGTGGCGGCGCGATTGCCGGGTATGCGGTGGTGATGGGGGCGGCAGCGCGCGACGCCATCCGGGCACATGTCATGATTACGCTTGCGCCAAGGCATGTCTCCTCGGTGGAGGACGCGTTGCGCAGGTTTCCGGAAATCCGTGAACTGCATGCCGTCAGTGGGCAGGTCGACATGATCGCGGTCGTTGGCGCCCAGACGACCGAGGCCATCAATGACGCGATTGACCGGATCGGCATGCTCGAAGGGGTGGATCGCACGACATCCGCCATTGTGCTGGCCACCCGTGTCATGCGCCAGGGGCCCACGACCGTTGCCACGCCACGCCACAGGACACGGTGATTCCTGCCCCGCGCGGGTCAGGGCAGGGGCTTGATCCTGGCGACTTTCATGGTGGGCTGGACTTGGGCAAGCCATCCCCCCTGGAATCCCGCGCGTTCCAGCCCCGTGCGGATATAGGGATTGCGCTTCATGACATTCCACACCAGACCGGTGCGCCAGTTTTCAATCATGAGCAGGATCGGCCCCTGGTCAATGCCAAGATATTCATTGTCGGACCAGAAGTCGCCCCCATTACGGAAACTGGGATTGAACGCATCGACAAATCCGTATTTCCCATAAATCCTGCTGCCATAGCGTGATTTCATGTCACGCATGGTCGGCAGCACGATTTCTGGCGCAAACGCGATCGATCCCAGCGCGGCCGTGGGGGCGATGGTCCCGTCATCCTGCGTATAGTCACGGCCCGCCCCGCGCGCGGAATAGGACAGGAAATGCCGGTCCTGCCCGTCGATCTTCTGTGTCATCTCGCCCGGGCCGTCGCAGGCCGTAAGCCCCCATGTGGTGGCGCTGTAATCCCGCCATTTCCCCGGATTGGCAATGGCATAGGCGCGTTGCGCATAGACGGCGCGGCGGCTGTTTTCAAAATAATCGATCTGCTTTTCATGCGCCCATGCGTCCTGGATGCCGCGGAAATCGATCCACGCATGGCTGTACTGGTGGCCGAACAGGGGCGCGAAATTCAGGAAGGTCTGCCCGTAATAATCCCCCCAACGGCGATCGTTCGTCGCAAGCCACGCCTGCCATGACGCAGGTTCCAGCGCATGGGTGGGCGAACCCAGACCAAGGATATAGGCCATCATCCCTTCGCTGTAGCCTTCCCAGTAACTGGGAATGAACTGGTGTTCGGGGCTCCATCCCATGCTGAGGCGGTTGTCGGGACGGCGTATCCACTGCCAGTTGACGCGCCGGTAAAGCCGGTCGGCCATGTCCCGGATGTCCCGTTCACGCGGCGTGTCGCGGTCGTAGAAGGACTGGGCGAACAGGACCCCCTGCATCAGCAGCGCCGTATCGATGCTGGAGAGTTCGATGTCCCGGTTCAGGCGCAGGCCATTCTCCTTCCGGAGGAAATGATAATAAAACCCCTGATATCCGGTTGCATTGTCCTCGCTGTCATTCTGTGCGCCATGCAGAAGGTAGCGCAGCGTGGCAAGCGTCCGCCCCGCCGCCTGGTCGCGCGTGATGTATCCGCGCGTGGCTCCGATGCCATAGGCTGTCAGGCCGAACCCGATCGAGGCGACGCTGGCCTGTGTCTGTGCGGAGGGGTAGCGGTCCGGGATGAGGCCGGTGTCCGGGTCTGCCGAATCCCAGAACCATTGAAAGGTCCGATGTTCCAGGTCGTCGATCAGGATCGTGTCGGCCGGCCCGGCATCCGGCGCGGTGGAAACGGCGGGTGGCGGCGTGATTTTCACACCCTGCTGGTCGAGGGCATGGGCCGACGGACCGGGCAGTGACGCACAACACAGAAGGATTGATACGAAGGTGGCGATATGTCGCCTGTCCGCCTGCCGACACTGCAACGTCCTGTCTCCTGAGCGCTAGCTGTCGGCATTTATGAATTGAGCGCGCGCCGGATGGCAATCCCGAAACGGTTTCTTTTGCCGCCTGTTACAAAACATAAAACATCATACCGTAATATTCGGGTCGGGCGTGGTGTTGGGCACCCCGGCTTCGTCGGCCTGTTGCTGCGTCAATGGCAGGTTTTGCGTGCACAATGGCAATGGCGTGCCCAGCCACAGGCTGTCGGTGGCATGGTCATGTTGTGGATGGATGGTGTTGGGATGGACCAGGATGCTCAGCCCATTGCGGTTCAGCATCAGCCACGGCACGAAGGTCCCGAACAGGGAGGTTGCAAAGGCGACCTGGAACATGCTGGCGGAATGAGGCCCCACGGGGGAGGTGTGCACGCGCCCGACGCGGACGGCGAAACGGTCCGACAGGGCGGCGCGCAGTTCCTGCGCACGGGGCAGCGTGCTGGCGCAGAAATAGACATGTGCGTGGTAGCTTGCGATTTCATCAATGCGACGTGGCGCGAATGTCGGGGTTTCCATCGTCGGTTGCTCCTGTGGATGGGAATGATGCCATCACTGTTGGTTACATTCTGTTACGTTATGGGAGGCCGCAGGACAGGGTTTTTCGCGGATGGCCCGAAGGCTGCGGCTGTCGCAGGCGGTGCGCGCCCGGTCATGCCTTCATATGGCCGCATGGGCATGGTTGCCTGCATGGGGGTTATGGGCAAGATGTCGTGATGATGTCGGGAAACCGGCCCCTGAAGAGTCAAGGAGGACATGCCATGAGGCATCGTTGTATTCGGTTTGCGGTTCCACTGGCATTTTCCCTGATCGGGTCTGGTATCGTGGCGTCCCCGTCCCAAGCCGCCCCGTCGCCTTACATCCAGCTGGCGCAATGGGATGGTCAACAGGAGCAGCAGCGCCAGCAGCAGATGCAGCAGATGCAGGAACAGTTCCGCCAGCAGCGTGAACAGTTGCGCCAGCAGCATGAGCAGCAACGACAGCAGATGGAACAGCAGCGCCAGCAGATGGAAGACCAGTACAGGCAGCAGCAGGACCAGTTGCGCCAGCAGGCCGATCAGATGCGTGGCCAGCCCAATGCCGGGTTCCAGTTGCAGCAGCGCCAGCAGCAGATCGAAATGCAGCGCCAGCAGCAGATGCAGCAGATGCAGCAGCAGTACCAGCAGCAGCAGATGCAGTTGCGTCAGCAGGCCGATCAGATGCGCCAGCAACAGATGCAGCAGATGCAGCAGTTGGGTGGGCAGGGATGGAATGGCCAGCAGTGGAACAACAGTCAGGACTGGGGCCACTGGTGAACCCGTAGCGCCAGGGATATGGTAAAATCATAAAGGTTTTTGGATGCCGCCTTCTGGCCTGTGAAGGCGGCATCCTTTGAAGCTTTCTGGCAAAAGGGTCATCAGGAACTTCCTGTGGCCCTTGCCGGAAGGCAAATAAAAACCGCCGCCCCTCACATGCAGGACATGTGGGAAACGGCGGTTTTTCTTGACCGTGGAAAACGGGTCAGGGCGTCTTCGGGGTATCAGTCCGCAGCTTTGCAACCTGTTCGGCGGTCACGGCGTGATCGCCACTTCCAAAGGTCTTCATGACGTAATTGACCAGGCTTGCGATTTCGGTATCGCTGAGGCGCTCGACATCGGAATTGCCGTCAAAGCCGGGCATATGCACATGCAGGTCGCCCGTCGTGCGGTCAACGCCGTTCAGGATCGTCATGATCAGGTTGTCGGGACGGCCCGCGCCGGTGACCGAGTTATGGAACAGGGAAGGCGCATAATGGTCGGTGGTTCCCGCGCCGTTCATGCCATGACAGGCGGCGCAGTTCGCGTCATAGATGTGCTGCCCGTCCATTTCCGCAAGATTGTCGATGCGCGTCAGCTCACCGCTGCGTACATCGGCCTCTTCCGCCGGCTGGCCAAAGCTTTCGCGTGGCTTGGTTTCGGCGCTGTCTTCCTTGGCGGGCACCTGCAGGATATAGGCCGCAAGCGCATGCAGGTCGGCATCGGTCAGGTGGCTTGTGCTATGCTCCACCGCCTCGCCCATCGGGCCTGCCGCCTGGCTGAGGCCCGCGACATGCCCGGTTTGCAGATACTGCACGAGGTTGTCTTCGGTCCAGTTGCCGATGCCGCTTGTCTTGCTCGACGTGATGTTGGGGGCATACCACCCGATCAGTGGCGCACCGGCAAGGTAGTTATCCTGCTCCTCGCTCAGCATCATGTTGCGCGGGGTGTGGCAGGTGCCGCAGTGTTCAAGCGCGGTTGCCAGGTACTTGCCGCGCCGCATCTTGTCGAATGTGGCGGAATCGCCGCTTTCGGGGGGGACGGTGCTGGCCACCATGTTCCATGCGCTCATGGCGATGCGCAGGTTGGCGGGAAAGTTCAGTGACGTGGTGGGCGGGCTTTCGGCCACCGGCTTCACGCTGTGCATGAACCACGCATACAGCGCCTTCACATCACCATCCGTCAGCCCGGAATACGATACGTAGGGCATGGCGGGATAGAGGTGGTTGCCGTCGCGGCGCAGCCCATGGCGGAGGCTTTTTTCAAAGTCCTCTTCCGTGTACTGGCCGATCCCGTGCTCGGGGTCGGGCGTGATGTTGGTGGAGATGACATCGCCCATCGGCGTTGCGATCTTCAGTCCCCCGGCAAACGGCTTGCCGCCCGGCTTGGTATGGCAGGCCACGCAGTCGGCCGCCGTGGCCAGATATTCCCCGCGGGCAAGAAGATCCGGCGAAGGATCTTCCGCCCGCGCGGGGGCGGACGACAGCGAAACAAGGGCCGTGCCTGCCGCCAGAATGGACCACAGGGCTTTGCGCGCGATATCAGGCATGGGCGAGTTCTTTTTTCAGCGTATCGGCAACGCGCAGGGCAAGGGCGGCCACCGTCAGGGTAATGTTGCCTGTTCCGACTGCGGAAAAGACGGACGAACTCGCCATGAACAGGTTTTCATGGTCATGGGTGCGGCAGTAGCCGTCCACCACGGAATCCTTCGGGTCCGTCCCCATGATGGTGCTGCCGGCGGGATGGTCCTGCGGGAAATATCCCGGCGTCCACTGTTCGTCCGTGCCATGCATCAGGCCGATCAGTTCGCGGAACATGCCACGCGTATGTTCGCAGCTTTTGACGGTATATTCAGGCAGCTTGTAATAGACTTCCGGGTGCGGGATGCCCAGCATGTCCTTCTTGGTCTGGCTCAGCGTCAGGCGGTTTTCCGGGTCGGCGATGCCTTCGTTATGGCTGAACAGCCGCACGGTATGCGACGCGAGGTAGCGGATCTGCTCCTCGAGTTCGCGCCCGACATATCCCTTGGAAATTGCAAGTGCGGTGGCCAGGTCCACCTGGTTGTCATCAACCATGTGGACAAGGTACGCGCCACGGGTGTTGCGCCAGTCGCCATCGCGGAAATTGTCGATGACATTGGTCTCCAGCGGGCCGCGACCGGGCCACAGCGCCTTGTCACCGCTGATGAAGCTGACCTGCACGCCGGTATGGTCCATCATGTTGCGGCCGACATGGCCCGAACTGTTGGCGACGCCGTCGGGGCTCTGCTCATCGGCCGAGACCAGCAGCAGCTTTGCCGTTTCGATGCAGTGCGCGGCAATGACGAAATACTTGCCCGTCACGCGGTGGCTGCCCTTGTCCGGGTCATAATAATGGACGGCCGTCACACGCTTGTTCGCGCTGTCACGCTCGATCCGGTAGACCACGGCGTTGGGGATGAACTTCGCCCCCGCGGCTTCGGCATGGTACACGGAATAGCTGCCGTTATACATCGCCCCGATGGGGCAGATCGGCATGCAGTTGTTATGCCCTTCGCAGGTGGGGCGGTTGTCATAGGGGCGGGTGTTGCGGGCCTGCGGTTCATGCACGACGCGCCACGGGGTCTTTTCGCTGATCAGCTTGCGGAACTGCTGCGCGGCATAGGAAATCGGCAGCGCCTCCATCGGGTATGGCTGCTTGCGCGGGGAGCCGAGGTCTTCCTTCGCCGGGTCCGGGCCGCAGACGCCCATCATGACCTCGGCCTGGTAATAGAACGGCTCGAGATCCTCGTATTTCAGGGCCCAGTCACGACCCTGCCCATAGCGGCTTTTCAGTTCGAAATCGGACGGCAGGTAACGCCACGCGCACCCGGCCCAGTGCCATGTGGTGCCGCCCATCATGCGCAGGTAAACCTGCTGGTAGGCTTCGGCATCGGGGCCGGTCGTGTGCAGGTATTCGTTCGGGGTGATCTGGTTGGGGGGATGCAGCGCCCACGGCACCGCAGGGAACGGCTCCTGATAGGAGGGCTTGTTTTCGAGGTTGCGGAAATTTTCCACGAAATGCTGGCGGTCCACCCGCGGACCGGCCTCCAGCACGATGACCGAAATGCCGGCACGGGCCAGTTCGTTGGCGATGGAACTGCCTGCGACGCCGGACCCGACGATCACGACGTCCGCAGAGAGGGATTGTTCGGAAGACATGGCGTGACGCTCCGGCTGTCAGGTGGGTTCCACGACGAAGGTGGAGGGCGAAAGGGCGGGTTCGCCTGTCGGAACGGCCACTTCCGGCGGGGTCTGGGTCCAGTAGAACGGACCGCCCTGCGCATAGGTCTTGGGGTAGATGGCGTCCTTGGTGATGTCGAACATCAGGGCGGAGCGGTAGACAACCACCTTGTGGTCCGCAAGGCCGCGATACCAACCGGTCATGATGTCGTGGATGACGTCCTTGAAACCCGGGTCGGCCTGCTCGGCGGCCTTTGCCATGTCATGCGCACTGGCAAAGCTGTTCTTGTTCATCAGGTCATGCAGCCCGTTGATCTGGTCACGGCGCGTGGGCACCGCATGCACGATTCCCATGAACAGGGCATGGCCGATCCGCGGGTCGAGGGCGGTGCGGTCCGTCAGGCGCTGCGACACCGCCATGAACGCCGCCACGTCGGCATCGTCGGAGGCGGCGGCAAACGCCCCCGTGGTGCCGCAGGCCAGGGCGACCCCCATGCTGCCCAGCAGGACGTCACGACGCGACATCCGCACAAGCCGGTTCAGGCGTGCGCGACCGGGAGTGGAGTGGTGGAGGTCAGCAGGAAAACAGCGCTGGTCTGTAGCCATGTGGCGTCGCCTCTCGAGGACGTTTGGTCCAGCGGCAATGCCGGGAACATGGCATGGCCGCATTGAATGCAATGATGTCCGTATCGTTACAGCTTTTTCATTTATCCCGGCAACCTCTGACCTACTCATATGCGGAATGGCTGCCGCGCGGATATTGTGTGAACAGGGGGGCAATGGAGTATTTCTCCTGAAATACAGCCGGGAAAAACGAAACGAGGACTGTTTTTTGCATAGTGTGTAAGGAAAGATTTTTCCAGTGAGGGAAAAGCCATATCCCGCACCAGAAAAGATGTATTTCAGGTCCCGTTTTCCATCATGCAGTATTGTCGGCCTATGCCCGTGCGGTTCACGATATGTCGGCCATCAGTGAAACATGCGCGGCGATGACTTTCCAGCCGTCTTTCGTGCGGATCCATGTCTGGCTCTGCCGGCCGATGCGGGTGCCGCCGGTGCGCTGGAATTCGAGGTCCACGGTGGCCACGTCGTCTCCCAGCGCGGTAATGACCCGGCGCAGGACCCTGCGTGGCGGCGATCCGCCAGTGCGTGCACGGCGGAAAGCCGCGATTTCCGCGGCGCCGTAAAGGTTTTCCCCCACGCCGTACCTGACCGTTTCCGGACCGTCATAAAACAGGCCATCCAGCGTTTCGATGCGGTTTTCGGCCAGTGCCTGTTCATACAGGTCCGACATTGCTGTGACTTCCGCGACGGTGGCGGGGTTGTTCAGTTCGGGCATGCGCCTGTCCTTCGGTTGGGGCTGGCCGCCGGGGCGTGGCGGTTCAGGAACGCGATGCCGCCGGTTCCGGCGTGTCGGCATCGACATGCCCGGCAGTATGCCGCGTCGCGTCACGGGACTGGAAGTACTGCGCCAGCAGGACCAGGCCAAACCCGATCAGGGCGAATCCGGCCGACAGGATGGGCAGGCTGCCATAGGACCAGTGCGTGCCCACCAGGATCCCCCCGGCCCACGCGCCAATGGCATTGCCGAAATTGAACGAACTCTGGTTCATGACCGCGGCGATGTTGGGGGCGGACCCCGAACATGCCACGACATAGGACTGCAGCGGCGCCATCGGGGCATAGATGAACACACCCCACAGGAACAGCAGGACAAGGCAGGTCCAGACATGCAGGCTGCCCGGCGCCAGCAGGAGTTGGACAACCGCCACGGCCCCCATCAGCCCCGCGCATGACGGCAGCATCTTCCAGTCCGCCAGCCGCCCGCCCAGCAGGTTCCCAAGGCACAGGCCACCGCCGATCATCAGCAGGACGCCGTCGATCACATGTGTCGTCAGGCCCGTGCGGATCTGCAGGAAGGGGGAGATGTAGGTGAACAGGGTGAACATGCTGGCGGATGTGCACATCGAAACCAGCATCATGGTCACGACCAGCGGGCTGGTCATGGCGCGGAACTGTTCATACAGGCGGATGGTGGGGCCGGCCTTCCCGTCCTGGGGAATCCACAGCCACATCGTGCTCCACGCCGCGACACCCACGCCGCAGATCAGCCAGAACGCCATGCGCCATGATGTCAGCTGCGCCACCACGGTGCCCAGCGGCACGCCAAGGATCATCGCCAGCGTCAGCCCGATATAGACGAGGGAGAGCGCCTCCGCCCGTTTTTCCGGCGGGACGAGCTTGCCTGCCATGATCGACGCCGCGCCATAGAAGGTGCCGTGCGAAAATGATGTCAGCACGCGCGCGACCATCAGCGACCAGTATCCCGGTGCGATCGCGCTGCAGGCGTTGCCCGCGATGAAGATGCCCATCGTCAGCAGCAGCGTGTCGCGACGTGACAGGCTGTTGGTCAGGATGGCGACCAGCGGGGAGGCGATGGTCACGCCGATGGCATAGCCGGACACAAGCATGCCTGCCTGCGCGATGGACACATGCAGCCCGCTGGAAAGCTGGGGCAGCAGCCCCATGACGATGGTTTCGGTGGTCCCGAGGCCAAAGGCCCCGATTGCAAGGGCCAGCAGTGCGACAGGCAAGAACGTCACCCTTTTCGATCAGGTCATATGCGCGGATGGCATCCGCCATGGCATCGGTTTTTCATACCGGTGGCGGCCGCGCCAGTGCCGGCACGGGGCTTCTGATCTTCGGGATTTACCATTGATCTCCGGCGGAAAAGCTGAATGTCTTTTTGAAAAGGGATATCCAGCCGGCGGGAATATAATAATGCCGACCGATATTACATAAATATGCAATATTTATTTTGCGGGCTGCATGAATGATGGCCGCCCGTGCCCTGCCGGGGCCGGTATTCCACTCCATGCGGAAAAATGGGCCAACTGATTTTCAAAAGATTGCCGATGCCTGTAAAAGTGCCATGGCCTGGAACGGGATGGCCCCGTGCGGCCAGATGGTAGGGGATGGCAGATCGATGCATGTTTTTCCGTTTTGCGAATCGCGTGGGAATGCCAACTGACGTGGCGCACATGCTGCTTGAACTGCTGTCCGGCGTGGTCGTGGGGTTCACGCTTGGCCTGATCGGGGGCGGCGGGTCCATCCTTGCGGTGCCGCTGATGGTCTATGTCGTCGGCGTGCCCAACGCGCATGTCGCGATCGGCACCAGCGCCGTCAGTGTCGCGGCCAATGCCCTGGCGGGCCTTGGGTATCATGCCCGCGCGCGCACCGTGAAGTGGCGGTGCGCGGGTATCTTTGCCTCATGCGGAATACTCGGCGCGCTGGTCGGGGCGTCGGCGGGGAAGGCCGTGGACGGGCAGAAGCTTCTGCTGTGCTTTGCGATCCTGATGATCGGCGTCGGGTTCCTGATGCTGCGCGGGCGGCATGACCAGGGATGTGCCGATGCGCAGTGCACCCGTGACAATGCCCCCCGCGTCATGGCCTTTGGCGGACTGACGGGGATACTGTCGGGGTTCTTTGGCATCGGCGGCGGGTTCCTGATCGTGCCCGGCCTGATCGCATCGACGCACATGCCCATACTCAATGCCGTGGGCACGTCCCTTGTCGCAGTTGCGGCGTTCGGGCTGAGCACCGCCATCAGCTACATGCTGTCGGGATATGTGGACTGGGGAATGGCGGCGCTGTTCATCGTGGGCGGGACACTGGGCAGTTATGCGGGCATGCGGGTGTCGCGCCGCATGGCGGGGGCGTCCGGGGCGCTGACCATCTTCTTTGCCGGGGTGATTTTCTGCGTGGCAACCTACATGATCTGGCGCAGCCTGCGGGGCTGATGCGCGGGCCTGCGCCATTTTGGGGGTGGGTCGCCCTCAGCCCTGCGAACGCCAGCGCAGGCCCTGTCGGCCCATGTTCCATGCCTGCGCCATGACCTGTCGCAGGGAGGCGCGTTCCGCCCCAGCCAGCCCCTGCCGCCACAGCACGGTATAGAACACCACAAGTCCCCCCACCGCGATGGCGCAGCCCATCAGGTGCGGGGTACGCGGCAGCGCCAGCAGCATCACGCCCACCCCCACGATGGCCGTGGGGACAAGGTGGCGCAGCATCTGCGACAGCCATGGATACAGCCGGATGCCAAGGCGTATGCGCACCACGCAGTCCATGATGCTGCGGCTGGCCCATGCAAAGGCCGCGCCCTCCACCCCGAACCAGTGCAGGAACGCCAGCAGCAGGGGGATATAGACCACCACCTCCACGACCGAGAGGATGGCGTTCATCTCCGCCCGCCCGATCCCGTCGAGGAAACCGGCCGCCACCGCGTCCATGCCGAAGACGAACACCCCGATGCTCAGGCATTTCATGATGAGCGTGCTGTGCAGCGCGAAATCCGGCCCGACCCATAGCGAGAGGATGTCGTGGCTGAAGATGGAGCCCAGCAGGCAGAACGGAAACAGCAGTCCCACCACCGTCAGGATGCTGTTGCGGTACAGCGCGACCGTGGCGGTGGTGTCGGTACGCCAGCATGCCGCCATTGCGGGATAGGCCGTGCTGGTGACCGCCATCGTGATCATCGACAGGCGTGCGACCACGTCAAAGGCAGTGGTGTAATATCCCGTCACGGCCGCGGACAGCACGGTTGCGATCATGAAGCGGTCCATGTAGGACAGGATGGGAAACATCAGGTTGGAGATGGTCATCCATCCCCCGATCCTGAACAGTGGCCGCAGCAGCCCGAATGCCGGGCGCGCGCGGCGCAGCGATGGCATGATGCGCAGGCAGACCGCGCCATATCCCACCGTCATCGCCAGGCGGCACAGCGCCAGCACCAGCATCACCCCCACCAGGCTGTCCCAGACCTGCAGCACCAGCAGCGGGCCAAGGTAGTACATGATGGAAATCGGGATGTTGATCAGGTTGGCGGTGCGGAACGCCTGATAGGCCGACATGACGCCCCACATCGCGGCGTTGATCATCACCAGCGGCGCCGTGGCGCACAGTACCCACATTGCCACCATCGTCTGGTGCTGCAGGTCGGCGGGGATCTTCAACCCGTGATAGACCCAGAACCGTACGCACAATGCCGCAATCACCCCACCGGCAAGCCCGAACAGGCCAAGCGTGAGGATGCCGGTCAGCGTCAGGCTCGCGCTTTCTTCTTCTTCCCCATCGGCGATGCGTTCGGCGATGGCGCGTGTCAGTGCGCGGCCCAGCCCGAAATCGAAGATGCCGAATGTCCCGACAAGGCTGAGCGCAATGGTCAGCACCCCCCAGCGCGCAAGTCCCAACCGGGTGATCAGCGGGGGGGTCACCAGCAGGGCGACGGCAACCGGACCGATACGGCCAAGCATGTTCCAGCCTGCATTGAATAGTACTGTCTGCATGCGGGTCAGGCGCGCATGGTCCGTGGGTGTCATTGAAATATGATCCTGCCCGTTCTGCGATACTGATGCATCAGGTTATGAGGAGGGCCGCCATGGCGTGGCAGTTGCAGTCGCCCCGCCTGACGGGAGGATGGAAAAGGGGGGGGGCATGAAGGCATGCCCGTCTTCAGGGGGAGGCGGGTCGGTAGAATTCTTCCGCCGCGCCCGGCAGGGGGAAGTCCGCGCCAAGGGGAATGGCGGGCATGTCCATTCCTGTCGCCGGCGACATGGCCGGAAGGGGGGCGGCATAACCTTCGGGATGGGTCAGGCGCCAGCGGAATGCGGTTTCGACAATGTCGTCAAGGGCGGCGATGCGCGGTATCCACCCGGTTTCGCGGCGCAGGCGTTCCGATCCCGCGATCAGGGTGGCGGGGTCCCCCTGCCGCCGTCCCGCCCATGACCAGTTCACGTTGCGTCCGGTCACACGTTCCACCGCGCGGATGACATCGAGGTTTGAAAAACCGGTCGTGTTCCCGACATTGTAGGTCACGCTTCGGGTTTCGATCTGCTCCAGCGCCATGAGGTGCGCGTGGGCAAGGTCGGTGACATGGATGTAATCACGCACGCATGTTCCGTCCGCCGTGGCATAATCCGCGCCAAAGATCGACAGGGCGGGACGCCGGCCAAGCGCCGTATCGATCGCAAGCGGGATCAGGTGGGTTTCAGGGCGATGGTCCTCGCCTGCGCGGCCCATGGGGTCTGACCCCGCCGCATTGAAATATCGCAGGCAGGCACTGTGCATTCCATAAATCGTCTCCGCCCAGTGCAGGACGCGCTCGATCAGGAACTTGCTTTCGCCATAGGGGGAGCCGGGATTGACGGTGGCATGTTCCATGATCGGCTGCTGTTCGGGGGTGCCGAACAGGGCCGCGGTGGAGGAAAATACGAAACGCCTGATGGCATGGTGGATGCACAGTTCGATAAGTTGCAGGCTGTTCAGGTAATTCTGCCGCAGGTAGGTAAAGGGAACACGCATGCTGTCCCCCACAAGGGACAGGGCGGCAAAGTGCAGGACGCCATCGAATTTCGCGTTTTCCATGACCGTGTTGAGAAGCGCCTGATCCGAAAGATTACCGACGACAAGGGGAACATCCGGTGGAACCGCGGCACGGTGGCCGGTGCTGAGATTGTCGAAAACCACGACGGAATGGCCGGCGTCGCGCAAGGCAAGTACGACATGGCTGCCAACAAAACCGGCGCCCCCTGTGACAAGGTAATGCATCGTATTCTTCCTGTGGTAATGGCATGCGATATGGACGGGCCTGCCGTGACATGTTTCAGGAATATGCCTGTGGAACCATGCCCCTGGCTGCTCTGCGCGAACGACAGGCGCATGCCCCCGGTTGCATGGGGGCGTGCTGAATCCGGTGGAATTTAATATTTCATTTTCCTGTTCTTCTGGCACGGAACAATCGGATATTTACCTACAAGGCTGTATCTGATGGATAATTCCTGCATGTCCGTGCGACATGCACTGTCCCACCGGGCAGGTTCACATTCTTTCGTGTGGTGGACAGGAGGAACCGCAAGTCGGGGTATTCTTTCACGGCGGATGCAAAATATTTTTGGCCCTGCGGAAAACCGGTCCGGTGACTGGCCTGTTTCATTGCCGAGGTCATGCGGCAGCCATGATCCGCGAAAGGAACAGGACATGGATGCTCCAAGACATCATTATGCCGCCCTTGATGGTGTGCGTGGCTTTGCCGCGCTGTCGGTGATGGTCTATCACCTCGGGCACTGGCTGGATGTCGGGGGGCTTGCGGTCAATAGCGGCCTTGCGGTGGACCTTTTCTTCTGCCTCAGCGGCTATGTCCTTTCCCTTTCATATGGCACGCGCATGACGGGCGCGCGTGGCCTGTCGGCAGGGCAGTTCCTCCGCCGTCGCCTTGTGCGCCTCATGCCCGTGGTCATCGTGGCGACGATGATCGGCGCGGCCTATGTGCTTGTGCGCGGCCACCTGAATGGCGGCGGTGGCGCATATGCGGCGCTGCTGGTGGCGGTGGTGCTGGCGCTGCTGGACCTGCCGTATCTTTTCGCACCGCACGAAATCGGCGGCCCACAGGTCTTTCCGCTCAACGGGCCGCAATACTCGCTGTTTCTGGAGCTGTTCATCAACCTGTTCTGGTGGCTGACACGCCGCCTTGACCAGCGCGTGCTGGCGGGCGTCATGATCGTGACATGCCTGCCGCTGGTATGGGTGTCCGGGCTGGGTGGGGACGTGCCCGGCACGTTCTGGAGCGGCTTTCCCAGGGTCGGTGCCTCCTTTTTCATCGGTGTTGCCCTTTACCGTTTCGCGCCAGCCATCCCGGCGGTGATGTCTGGCGTGCCGATGTTCGTCATGTGCCTGTGCCTCATGCTGGTGCTGTTCTTCTGGCCTGTGGCGGCATCGCGCGGGGTTGAAATGGCCTGGATTGCGATCTTCTCGCCCCTGCTGGTCATTTCCGGCGCGCGCGTCAGGATGTCGCCCGCCCTGGCGCGGGCCTCGCTATGGGGGGGGGAGGTGTCCTATCCGCTCTATGCGCTGCATTACCCGGTCTTCTGCTGGGTCAACGGGGTGTCCCAGGCCACGGTGCATGCACGGATCGCGATTGTGGAAATACCTCTTGCGGCCATCGTGGCGGTTGCGGTTTCGCTCTTCATACTCAGGCATGTGGATGAGCCTGCGCGGCGCATGCTGTCGCGCCGCCGGCCCGGCGCGACAGGTGGGGCGGCCTATGCCGTGGGGGAGGCATCCGTCGCCATGCCCGCGCATACCGAAAGGTAGCCACGAACCCGGCCAAGGAAAGTCATGACATAATAACGGAAGAAAGGAATGTTCCCCTTGAGGAGATAGAGGATGCCCCCCGCGATGGGACGCAGCAGGAACATGAGGACGATGCCGGGGGCAAGGTGGTTGCTGCGCATGACCCGTCCCATCCCCGCGCCATAGCTGTAGGCGCGGGCGATATTGAGGGAGACGGGCTTGTCGGGATGGATGATGCGCAGGGTCGGAAGATAAAGTCCCGCAAAGCCTTTTTTCAGGAGGCGAAGTGCAAGGTCCTGCCCTTCGGCCGAACCGAAGGGCGTGCCGGGACCAAGTGTTTCGTCAAAGCCGCCTACGGCATTGAAGGCATTGCGGCGGATGAAGAAATTGAATTCGATCAGGCATGTCCAGACAGTATGCGGATCAATCACCGTTTCTTCGGTCTGCCACCGCCCTGAACGTCCTGTCTGGCCTTCGTGCGTGATGACGGAGCCGGTTATGAATTCAGGGGAGCGGACGCAGCTGAATGTGTGATTGACGGTCTTGAGGATGTCCTTCGTATAGATGCAGTCATCATCTGGAAATGTAAGGATGTCCCCACCTGCGCGGCTGGCGCCGAGGTTGCGGGCATGGTTGCATTTTCGGATGGGGCTGCGCAGGTGAAGGATGCTCAGCCTGTCGCTGAATTCTTTCACGACGGGGAGCAGTCGGTCATCCTCGTTCTGGTCCACGATGATGACCTCGAATGTCTTGAGTGACTGTTGTGTCAGGGATAGCAGGAGACTGCGTAATTCCTCAACCCGCCCCAGTGTCGGCACGATCAGTGAAAAGAACATCGAAACAGGTCCCTGTGGGTTAAAGCGTCAGCATTTTTTCGGGGGAAACACGGCCGGACATGGCGTCACGCAACGCAAGCCAGTTGCCGATGATCCGTCCCCTGCGGTCGATATAGGGTTCCGGCCACAGGCTGCGCAGGGCGTTCATGGCCATGTTCCGACCGATGCTGCGCAGGGCATGGTCAAGGGGAAATGTGCCCTTGCGTGACAGGTAAAGCGGGTTCGCCACCTGTGAATATCCCAATCTCCGCCCCGGCGTGCGCCCGGACTTGCTGCCCAGGTGGATGCCCTTTGCCCCGTTGACGCGCACGATGCGGCCGCGTCGTCCCAACTGGCGGGAGAAATCTATATCCTCGTACCAGGCGTACAGGGGCAGGCGTTCGTCAAAATGGAGGCCGGATTCCGCAATGGTCGAAAGGCGATAGGCCATGTTGCACCCATATCCGTTCCACGCGGGTTGTACTGCGGGCAGGGGGGGCGTGTCATTGATCGCGGGATTGGCGAGCATCGCGCGCGCTTCCTCCACCGTCAGGCCCGGTCCCTTCGCCCCGTCCGCCAGTACGCGTCCGGTCGCAACAACAATGTCGGGTTCCGATGCAAAGGCCATGGCGCATTGTGCGAGGTAGTCGGGATCGGGCAGGAAATCATCATCGAAGAAAACGACAATTTCCGCATCTTCCATATGCTGCAACAAAAGGTTGCGCTGGTGCGCCAGTCCGCGCGGTCCCTGAAGCAGGACCAGCGTGTCGGATGCCTCCAGCCCCGCCATGTCCGCCATGGTGGGTGCGCAGACAATGATACGGTGTGGCGGATGGGTCTGCCGTCGCAGTTCCGCGACCGTCTCGCGCAGGATGCCCGGACGCCCGCATGTCGCGATCCCGACCGTGATCTTCATGTCCCGCGCGGCAGGTGTGGCGGTGCCTGCGGGTGTGCGGGCACTGGCGGGCATGCGCTGCGACAGGAGTTCACGCGACAGTGCGACATGACGCCGGGCATAGGCCTGCGAATTGAGAACCGTGCGCATGCGTTCGCGCGCATTGCGCACCATGGCCGCGCACCGGTCCGGGTCGCACGCCAGCGTGACGATGGCATGTCCCATGGCCTGCGTGTCGCCAACGGGGACATAAAAAACGCAGTCCCCATCGAAATAATGGCGCAGGCCGCCAGTATCCGTGGCAATGACCGGCAGCCCCCGCAGGGTTGCCTCCTCGATTACGGTAATGCCCGAAGCATGCAGGTTGTGCGTAAGCGGCACGACCACGATATCGGCTTCATCATACAGGCGGAACAGCACGTCATTGCGTTTCGGCGTAACGCGCGTGACATGCGGTGGCGGGTCAAGGCGGTTGGCCGTGGCAATGGTGACATGGCACGCCACGCCATCCGGCAGGGGGGATGTCGCGGCGATCAGCGTGGGCCAGTCACGATGGCGGTCATTGCCCAGCGACAGGACCCGCACGGGATCGCCCGGCATCCGTACCGGCGGGGCGTGGTCGGTCATTTCGTCCGCACGGATGCCAAACGGGATCCATTCCATCCTCTGTCCGGGGAACACGCTGCGTGCCTGCGCCAGATTTTCGGGCGACAGGAACGTCAGCATGTCCGCGCGCGACAGCAGGCTGCGCATGAACAGCCGCCGCCATGCCGCCTCCTGCGGCCAGCGATCCATCAGCCATACGCTCTGCGCGATCAGGGGGGGATGGGGGCGGCGTGGCGTCAGGCGATAGAGCAGCAGTACACCAAGCGCCTGTGCCTCGGTATGGGTCCAGACCACATCGGCGGACAGGATGCCCTTGCGGTTGCGCCATGCCTGCACGAAATCGAAACCAAGGAGAAAGCGCACCCCATAGCGCACAAGGCGCGAGAACGGGTTTTCCGCCCTGTCTTCGGACTGTTCAACAACGACACCGGGCCCCGCCGCGCGATAATATCCATAGGCGTAGGGTTCGTTGATGCCGGGTATTTCCCCTTTTTCCCAGCGCGCATGCCAGCTTCTGGCGCCATATCCATAGCTGAGTTGCACGAAAGCGCGCAGGGGAGGCGGAGTATCTGTAGGCATGAAAAGAAGTCTCCTGTGCGCGAAACTAGAAAATACCGACCGAAACAATCCTGAAATTGCGTTGCGCCATATGCGCGATCAGGTCCGCATGGGCGGCGGCGGCATGGCGGGGTGTGGGAAAGGCGTGGCAGTAGGCCCCCTCCAGCACCACATGCATGCCAAAGCGCAGGTTGACCGTGCGGGCGAACCTGCCGCCATAGGCGTAAACCGCCATGCGCGACGTCATGGGCAGGGGATGGGGATTGCTGATGAACAGCTGTTCGGAGGATGGATCGCTGATGCTGCACCATACCGACTGTGTCGGTGCGGCATGTGCGCCCGTTGCGATGGCCATGGCCATCACGCATGCCAGGGACCGCACCCAAGGCCAGCGCAGGGTGCGCACATGCTTCATGATGCCATGTCCTGTGCGATCTGCAGCAGCGACTGCGCCGCCCCGTCCCATGTGAATCCGCCCGCCCGCGCGCGTCCCGCCGCGCGCAGTTCCTGCGCCACGGCAGGGATGTCGAGGATGCGCACGACGCTTTGCGCGATGGCGTCGGGATCGGCGGGATTGGCATAGATCGCCGCCGGGCCACAGACTTCGCGCAATACGGCAATGTCGGCGGCCACCACGGGGCAGCCACAGGCCATCGCCTCCAGCGGGGGCAGGCCGAACCCTTCATACAGCGACGGGAACACGAAACATGCCGCCGCCTCGTACAGTGCGCGCAGTTCCCCATCGCTGACGCGCCCGACATAGGTGGCCGGGCGGGGCAGGATCTGTGTGCCGCTGGCATTGAACACGGTGGTGTTCACGCTGCCGCTGATGACAAGCGGGATGCCGCGCAGGGACAGCGCATGCGCCAGCGCATCCAGCCGCGCCAGGTTCTTGTGCGGGGCAAGGTTGCCGACCGCGAGCACGAAACGCTGTGCCTTGAGGTCATGGCGCGACAGGATTGCAGGGTCCGCCGGCGTGCGCGCGATATGTTCGGCCCCTTCGCCAATGACCGCTATGCGCCCGGCGGGTATGCGCAGGTAACGTGCCAGTTCCGTGCGGGAAAATTCGGAAACGGTGACAAGCCGCGTGCGCGTCCGGCACAGCAGGAAATGCAGGACCCGGTACCACAGGCGGAATTTCCATGAATAGGAATCTGGATGGCCGAACACGCCCGCATCATGGATGATCACGATCTGGCGCCGTCCCCACAGCGGCGCCGTATTGCCAAGGTTGAGCAGCACGCCACCGCGCGCGGCAAAGGGCAGTTCGAACTGCTCCCAGACCTGCCCATGGCGTTTGCCCACCGTGCGGCGGGGCAGGTCGGGCGCATCGCCTTCGGCAATGCGCCCTTCGGGGGTCAGGAGGATCGGTGACGGGCGTCCCTGCGCGTGGCTGACCCGGGCAAGGGCATGGCAGATCTCAAGCGCGAAACGCTGCACCCCGCTCAGGGGCTGGGTCAGGAAGCGGCCGTTGACATAGATGGCTGGTCTCACCAAAGCACTCCAAACATTGCGCGCCGCCTCAGGCCGGGGGCAGCAGTCCATAATGGCTGTAGATACGGAAGGGGTGTTTCTCCGCCTCGCCCAGGCTGTGCGGCGGGGCCTGTGTCAGGACGGCGCCGAGCGTGCGTGCGTCATAGGTGTGCAGCGTGCGCATCGCCTGCACCAGGGTTGCGGCGCTGGTCTGTCCCCACTTGACGACCATCACCACGCCATCGGTCTGGCGTGACAGGACGGCAGCGTCGGGAAATGCCAGCGCGGGCGGGGTATCAAGCAGGATCATGTCATATTGCGATCCCACCTGCGCCAGGATCTGCCCCAACTCCTCCGGCAGCAGCATGGCGCCGCCGCCACGGTGCATCATCCCCTCCGGCGTGAGGATATCGACCCCGGGCAGCACGTCGCGCTCCAGCCCCGCCAGCAGCGGCGAGACGGGGGCATGGGTGTTGCGCACGATGCTGACCGCCCCCATGATCCGCATGGCCGAGGGGTTGCGCATGTCGCAGTCAATGACCAGCGCGCGCTGCCCGCATCGCCCCGTATTCGCCGCCAGCGACAGGGCGAAGGTGGTTTTCCCTTCCGCCTGTTCCGCCGATGTGACCAGAACGACCTTCGCGCGGAAGCGGCTGTGGCCAAAGGACAGGACGCTGCGGATGGATTCCACCGTTTCCAGATAGGCCGAACGGTCCCGGCTGGCGTACTGGCGCGCCAGCGGCCCGGCAAAGGCCGGCACCAGCCCCAGCGCGAACAGCCCCGGAATGGCGTCGAGTTCCGCCGTGCTGCGCACCCCCTTGCGCATCCGGTCGATCACCAGCGCCGATCCCGCCCCCATCATCAGCGCAAAGAGCAGTGCGATGAGCATGTACTGCTTGCGTGGTGGCCCATAGGGGCCAAGCGGCGTTTCGGCGCGTGAAATCAGGTCCGCTTCCGCCACCTGCAGTTCCGCCTGTGTCGATGTCTGTGCAAACCGGCCGAGATAGTCCTGATAGACCGTGCGCGCCGCCGTGGCCTCGCTCTGCAACTGGCGCAGGGTCACGTCGGCTTCGTTTTCAGCCGTCACCTGCCCCTGCAGCCGGTCCACCTCCGCCGACAGGGCGGCAACGCGGGCCTGTGCGCTCGACAGTTCCTTTGCGGCACTGCTGGCGACGCGCTGGACTTCCGCGCCGATGCGCGCGCGCACCTGTGCCGCGGCCGCGCGCACCGACTGCAGGTCCGGATTGCCGTCCATGACCGTCTGGCTCAGGCTGGCGGCACGGCTGCTGATCTGCGCCTCCTGCGCCTGGAGCTGCTGGATCAGCGGGGAGGAGACGGCATCGGGGATGCTGTCGAGGCTGCCGTTGTGGATCGCGTTGCGGATCTCCATATAGCGCGCGCGCCGGCTTTCAAGGTCGCCGCGCGCGGTGATCAGTTCGCGGTTCATCTGGATCAACTGCTGGTCGGTCACGGTCGTCCCGCCGCTGTCGGCGCTGTTGCTGCTGCCGTTGGCGCCGGGCGCGCGTTCGAGTTCGGCGGCGATCAGGCCGTTCTTTTCACGGAAGGCCTGAACCGCCTGTTCCGCCTTGCGCAGCCGTTCGCGCAGGGGGGCGATCTGTTCATCAAGCAGGGCATTCGCCTGCCACGTCGCCGAGATCTTCATGTGGCGCTTGAAGTCGAGGTAGACATCGGCATAGGCATTGGCGATGCGCGCGCTTGTCGCCGCGTTGACCGTGCTGGCCGTGATCGTGATGATGTAGGACCGCCCGTCATTAAGGATCGTCACCCACTGGTCCAGCAGCAGGCTGACGGCCTGCAGGCGTTCCTCCGCCGTCATGGGGGGCTGCGGCGGCGGGGTTACGAAGATGCGCGAAACCGCGTCGATCAGCCGTTTACTGATGGGTACATGGTCCAGGGCTTCGCGGAAATCGGGGTCGTTCACCAGGTCCAGCTTCTGCGCCACGGCCCGTGATATGGCCGGGCTGCGCAGGATGCTGACCTCGCTGTTGACGGCCACGGTATCGACCTCGGGCGAGGATACCGTGGCCTGCAGGTCACGAAACGGGGCCTGGTGCGTGCCGATGATCAGGATGGACGCGGCATTGTAATAAGGCCGGAGCGAGAAGATGCCGATCCCCGCAGGCACCGCGATGCCCAGCGTGACCAGTGCAATGGCCAGGCGGTGGCGGCGCATGATGCTGAAGGCATGCAAGGGTGAAACCTGCTGCGTTGCCGTCGGGTCCGGCACGGGGCCGCTGAATGAGGCGGGCAATTGGAGCGTATTCATCACTTGCGTCCTCTCGAAAGGGGAGGGGCGGGGTGTTGGGGCATATGGCTGCTTTTCTTCCACGATGGGCGGGATGGTCAGCGTGCGCCTTTCTGGCCCAGGACGGCCGGAATGGTCTTCAGCAGGATCACGATGTCGCGCCACAGGCTCCAGTTCCGGACGTACCAGTTATCCAGTTGGACGCGCCGGGTGTAGGACGTGTCGCTGCGGCCACTGACCTGCCACAGACCGGTAATGCCCGGACGGGTGGCCATGTAATATTCCATGTCCGCGCCGTAATGGACCTCCTCGGCCATGACGATGGGGCGTGGGCCGACAAGGCTCATCTCCAGGCGCAGCACGTTGAAGATCTGTGGCAGTTCATCCAGGCTGGTCCTGCGCAGCAGCCTGCCGATCCGCGTGATGCGCGGGTCTGTCGTCAGCTTGCGCGTGGCGGCCCATTCCGCCGCCGCCTGCGGGTCGCGTGACAGCAGGTCGGCAAGGATCGCATCGGCGTTGACCGCCATGGTCCGGAACTTCAGGCACCGGAACGGGCGGCCGTTCCGCCCGATACGCATATGGCCGAAGATCGCAGGCCCCCCGTCAAGGCGGACCAGTGCATACACAATCGCAAGGATCGGGAAGATGGCCGTCAGGACCAGGGTTGCGACAGACAGGTCCAGCGCCACCTTCATCGCCCGGTGGACCGGTCGGTCAAGGTTGTTGCGGAACGTCATGATCATGGCGTCATGGCTGAAATAGGCCTGGCTGCCATGGTCCAGCGGGACACCGCACAGTGGCGGCATCAGGGAAAAGGGCAGCCGCGTGCGCGTGACATGTTCGACGCGAATTTCTCACACTTGAGGAAATTTTGGGTTATTTTGTAGAATTCAGTCATCCCACAGGAGCCCGATCTGGAATATTGACGATATTCTACTTCTGGCGGCGGGTTCTGAACGCAGTGAGGGTGTCACGGCCTGAGAAGGCCGTGTTGGTGGGAGCTATGTGGCCTGTGCGCTGTCTGTTTCGTCAGGGCGCCAGGCAAAGCCTTCGCAATCGTGCATGAGCAAGAGCGAATTCATGCTGACAGGGGAACATGTCCGGCATGGACAGGACAATCCGACGGACGCTGACCTTTACGGTTGTCGCGATTTTGAGCAGCCGCGCGCGGATTGTGCCACAGGTTGCCTTCTCCAGACTGGTTTGCCCAAGGGCCATCTTTTGCAGAGCGATGAGCAGGACATAGGCTGCGGCCGAGAACCACAGTCGGAGCTGGTTGGCCCGGATGGTGTGGGACGATGTCCTGTCTGAGAACAGATCCAGCTGGCATTCCTTGATGC
>NZ_POTC01000026.1 GCF_002906255.1 Novacetimonas maltaceti
TGTGCCCGCAGACCTTACGACTTCCGACCCCGGCCCGCAGAAAGGGAGCCACGCCGGATAACCGAACCCTGGCGGCTTGCCATGAAGGACAGGCTGGAAACTACAGAAGCCGGAGATCTTTACAGACTACGAAAACAGACCGTGGAGCCGGTCTTTGGAATTATCAAAAGCATCATGGGCTTCAGAAGGTTCAGCCTGCGTGGCCTTGCAAAAGTCACGACCGAATGGACACTAGTTGCTCTCGCATACAACTGTAAAAGAATGGCGCGGCTTCAGGCAGCATAAGCCAGGTCAGCCTTGGCGTTATCAGCCGCAAAATGCCCAACCCGACAGGCTGCTAGACAGGACGTGTTGTTTTTAGAAGCTGCGGGGGACTGCGAGCCCCCGCATCGCAACATTGGCTGACACCGCCACACTCAGTCGTTCAGGCTGAATGTGATGGTATAAAGGTGATGAAATTCCTTGACCGGAACACCATTTTTCACGGCCGGAGCGTAACGCGACTGACGCACGGCACGCAGCGCGGCATCGGCAAACGGCTGCCCACCCTTCACGCTCATGACCTGACAGTTGCTGGTCGCGCCCGTCGTTTCAACGTCACACGCAACGGTCACGACGCCTTCACGACCCGCATCCGACATTTCTTCCGGATATTCGGGCACCACATGGTTCAGCGGCGACGAACCGGCCATGTGATCGGGCACGGGCGGCGCATTGGACACCGGCGCATCCGACGACGACGGCGGGGTCACCTTGGCCGGCGGCATGGGCTTGGGCGGCTTCGTATGCGTCACGTGCTTGATCGGCGGCGGCGGGGCCTGCACCTGGATCTTCGGCGGCGGGATGTACGGCGGCGGCGGCGGCTTTATGACCCGGGCCTGCACTGGCGGACGCGGCGGCGGCGGCGGCGAGGACTTGGGCGCGCCAAGGCCGTACATCAGCGCCGTGACAAGAGCGCCCTCGAAAAGTAAAACGACGCCAAATATTATGGCTTTCTGTAATCGATTGTCACTTTGTTCCGCATACGTCATACCCATACCTCATTCAGAACGGCATAGTTAATGGAGTTTGTAGAAAGTTTCCTGATGTTCTGATTTGACCGAATACTACGAGAGTATGACCAGATATCTACGAAACGTCTGGTTGAATCCGACTGCGCCAGCCCGACATTCCTCCAACCGGATAGCACTGCCTGCATCATCGCCACGGATTGCGGCAGACAGCGTGTCAGAAGGACTGGCAAACAGTCGCGAAGCCGGTAGCCGGTTCCCTCCCTGCAAGGAAAGTCGCTTGTCCATCATGATTTATCCATAAACGTCCATAAACATTATTAACTCTCCGAAATCAACCCTCTTGTGGCCGAAACGGCATGGGAGGACACGCGTCATGCTTCGTGAATCGATTACCGAAAATAACAAACCAGAAACGCCATCCCCACCCGATGAAAAACTGATTTTGCCAGCTTGAGCAAAAACCCCGCGCAGTCAAGCTAAGGGACAACAATTAATGGAAAAAACACACTGGCGACGCGTCATGGAACCCACTTTCGCACATCGTTGATAACCCTGCGGGCAGCGCCCGCAGCCCGTGATGCCACCGTGGTCCCCACCTTCCGTCCACGGCGCGCCCCGCCCCCTGCTTTACGTTTCTTGGCCAGAATGACAATTGCGCGACATAAAGTTATCATATCGAAACGATATGCGGTAGCGGGTTCCGCATCGCCAGATCACTTTTCGTTATTACACGATGTATTCACGCAATTTCGTCGCACTGTTCATGCGGTTCGTCGCCCCGATCAATGCATCGCGGCGAAAGGCATCATACACCAGATGTTATATTTACGGCTAACAAAATATTACTGCCCCCGGCGCGCAGGGCCACAATTCCGCCACATCCCGGCAGGGCCGCCCTCAACTGCGGCTGAATGCCGGCAGCGGGTCGGGTTCCTCCTGCATGGCGAGGGCCTCTCCCTGCTTCACCAGTTCCAGGCAGGCGGTAAAGGTGCTGGTCCATGCGGAGCGCGCACGCACGGGCACCAGGCCGGGGGGGCCGGGCATCGCGTGTGACGCCGCCTCCGGCAGCATCCGGTCCAGCATGACCGGGCCATCGGCCATCCGCAGGGCGTGGCGCACGCGCACGCGCGCATCCTCCACGCCGAACAGGTCAAGCTGCACCGGCGCGTAACCGGGTTCGGGCGGCGGCACGCCCCAGTTGCCGTCAAAGACCGCAAGGCATCCCCACAGGAATTCGATCCGGTCGGTTTCCCATTCGGGCGGCTGCTCCGTCAGGGCGCAGGCAGGCCCGGCCCCGTAAACGTGGATGTCGCGGCCCAGTTGCGGGCGGGCCGACAGCCACGCGGCAAGACGGGCCGCCTCCTCCGCCGCCAGCAGTTGCGCGCGCAGGCGCGAGACCTCGTCCGTGGCTTCCTGCCGTCGCGGGTCGTCGGCCGGCAGCATCAGGCGCGAACGCAGCAGCAGCAGCCCCGACACCATGACCGCCCATTCCGCCCGCCGCCCCAGCGGCAGGGAGGACGAGGTGCGGATGGCGACCGTCAACTGGTCCACCAGCGCGACAAGGTCGAGCGCACGGATATCGATCCTGCGTGCCTGCGCCAGCGCCAGCAGGTGCGTCAGGCCGCCCTGGTACGCCTCCATGCGGATGACGGGTTCCGGACGGCCATCTTCCTCGAACAGGTCGTATTGCGCCATCAGGCCATGTCCCGTGCCGACAGGACGAAGGACAGGTCCGGCCAGCGCGCGCGCACGGCGGCAACCAGCGGTTCGGGGGCTTCCGCACGGGGGGTGAAGAAGCCATAGACCACGGGCCTGTGCCCGTTGGGCAGGCGGCGTCCCGCCTTGCGCCCCACCAGCCGCTGCACGTTGCGCGGGGCCTCCGCCGTGCCCCAGTGCCGCCGCAGCCATGACAGCGCATCGGGATGCGTCGCCCCCAGCCGCAGGATGGTGGGGGGGACGGGCACCAGCGCGTGGAAATCCAGCACGCAGGGACGGTCCATGCGCATCAGGTTGTGCGAATGGCGCACCTCCGCCGCATCGCGGAACTGCCGCGCAAGGATGCGGCATCCCTCGATCGACAGGCCACGATGGGTATGGGCCGAGGCCCCGTCGCCAATCGCCAGCGCGAACATGTCCTCCTCCACCCGGTCCCCGTCAAAGGGCCACGGGATCAGGCCCCGCCCGCGCGCCGCAGCGGCAAAGTCATCCACGGCCGCGACCGGGCCATGGACCAGCAGGTGCCACCACTGCCAGTACCCCTCCCCCGCCGCGGCACGCCAGGCCGCAAGGGGCCTGCGCCCGCGCCGCCCGCGTGGCGCGGGCGCAGGCGCGGCGGAGTCGGGCGGCGGTTCATCCCCCTTGACCGGTGGCAGGTCGGCCCATGGGAAACGCAGGTTCCCGGTCATGGCGCGCTGGCCCGGACGTAGGCGAGCATCCCGCGCGGGTCACGATGGCGCGTATGGCGGCGCACCTCCTCCACATCGACGCCACGGGCAAGCGCATCGACGATATACCCCGCCCGCAGGGCATGGGCGCTCAGCCGCGCCGCATGGGACGCGTCCATGTCCGCCAGGGCCGCGCGACGTTGCAGGATGCGCGTCACGGCAAATGGGGTCAGCGCGCGTCCCCCGGCCCGGTCGCCCTTGGAAATGGGACGGAACAGCGGGCCGGTCTGGCGATGCGCCACCTTCTGCCACGCGGCAAACGCATCGGCGGGACAGAGCAGCAGGTCATCGGGACGCTGCGGCATCATGACGTCTTCCCCTTCCGACGTGTCCGGCGCACCTGCCGGGGCGGACGCCGCGCGGTTGCGGACATGCAGCACCACGCCATGCGGCACGATGCGCACGTCCTCCACCATCAACCCCACCAGTTCGGAGCGCCGCAGCGCGCCCGCGAAGCCGAAGACCAGCAGGCACCGGTCACGCCGCCCGCGCGCGCTGTCGTCGCAGCGTTCGACCATCACCCGCAACTGTGCCGCCGTCAGGATTTCCGGCTGGGGGGCGACCTGTGGCGTCGCGGCTTCCAGCGCGGCCTGCAGGGCGGTGCGGATGACGGGATCGCTGACCTTCCATGGCTGGCTGTTGAAACGGTGCATCTTGCCGATCGCGGCAAGGCGGCGGCGGATCGTGGCCGGGGCATAATCGCGCAGGGATGCCAGATAGGCCGCGACATCCCCTGCCGTGGCCGGGATGGGCCGCACCCCGTGCTGCGCGCACCATGCGGTGAAATGCATCCAGTCGGCGCGATAGGCACGCAGCGTCGCCGTGGCCTGTGGCCGGGGGGTAATGGTGTCGCCGTGCGCCGTCATGTCCTGTGCCATCGGTTATCCGCGCATCCTACAGCAGGGCCATGCGATCGACATCGACCATCCCGAAATCCGTGATCTTGAGGTGTGGGATCACGGGCAGCGGCAGGAACGCCAGTTGCAGGAACGGCTCATCCAGGGTGCAGCCCAACCCGCGCGCGGCGGCGCGCAGCACCTCCAGACGGGCGGCCACCTGCTCGAACGGGGCGTCGCTCATCAATCCTGCGATCGGCAGCGGCAGGTCTGCCACCACGCGCCCGTCGCGCACGACGACAAAGCCGCCACCCGTGGCCTCCAGATGGTTGACGGCGGCGGCCATGTCCGCGCCGTCGATCCCGACCACGCAGATATTGTGGCTGTCATGCCCGACCGATGAGGCCAGCGCCCCGGCCTTCAGCCCGAATCCCTTTACCAGACCCCGCCCGATATTGTCGTTATGCCCGTGTCGCGCCACCACGCACACCCGCGCGATGTCGCGGGCGGGGTCGGCCTGCACCACACCGTCGCGCACCGGCATGTCGGCACGCAGGAATTCGGTGATGATCTGTCCGGGGATCAGGCCGATCACCGGGGCCTGCACGCCATCGCCCGCCTGCGCCATGTCGGCGGCACTGACCGGGGCGGGCAGGCTGACGCTGTCCAGTCCCACCGGCGCGATGACTTCGCGCGCGGCGAACAGCGCATCATCGACCACGCGCCCCGCCGCGATCACGTCGGAGACGCGACATTCGCGCAGGTCATCAAGCAGCACGATATCCGCCCGCCATCCCGGCGCGATCATCCCCCGGTCACGCAGGCCAAAAGCCTGCGCCGCACTGAGCGAGGCGCTGCGATAGGCGGCGACGGGTTCGACACCTTCGGCGATCGCAAGGCGGATCAGGTAATCCAGATGCCCCTCATGCGCGATTTCCAGCGGGTTGCGGTCATCGGTGCAGAAGGCGAAGAACGGCGATGTCGCGGGCGTCAGCAGCGGGACAAGCGCGCGCAGGTCCTTGCACACCGATCCCTCGCGGATCAGCACCGTCATGCCCTTGCGTACCTTCTCCAGCGCCTCGGCCGCGGTCGTGGCCTCATGGTCGGTGGAAATCCCCGCTGACAGGTACGCATTGAGCGCCCGCCCGCGCAGCAGCGGCGCATGCCCATCGATGTGCCGCCCCGCAAAGGCCGCCAGTTTTTCCATGCAGCCCGGGTCCGCGTTGATCACGCCGGGCACGTTCATGAATTCCGCAAGGCCGATGACCTTCGGATGGTCGCGCCATTCCACCAGGTCGGCGGCGGACAGGCACGCGCCGGATGTTTCAAGCGCGGTGGACGGCACGCAGCTCGACAGGTTGACGCGCAGGTCCATCACCACGCGCGACGCGGCGGCCACGAAATACTCCAGCGCCGCGCGCCCCAGCACGTTGGCCATTTCATGCGGGTCGCAGATGGCGGTCGTCACCCCGTGCGGCAGGACGCAGCGGTCGAATTCGAACGGCGTGATGAGCGAGGATTCGACATGCAGGTGCGTGTCGATGAACCCCGGCACCGCGATGCGGCCATGCGCGTCGATGACGCGGCGCCCCTCGTAATGGTCCAGCGTGCCCACGATGGTATCGCCACAAAGGGCGATGTCACCATCCAGAAGCTCCCCCGTCACCAGGTCAAGGAGGCGCGCGCCACGGATGACGGTATCGGCGGGTTCGCCGCCACGGCCCTGCGCGATGCGGGTGGGGATCGGTCGGGTGGTCATCGGCCTGTCTTCCGTTCTGATTTCCCTTGCCCTTTTACCCTACTCCGCCCCGATGCAGATACCGGGCGGGCATATTTTTCACATCCTGTTGTCCGATCGCCCCGGTGATTGACAATCCGCGCGGCTTTGCCGATCCTGCACCGACCAAGGGGAGTCCCGTCAAAGGGGCTGAGATACCGCTGGCACGCCACCATGGCGTGGATGCGGGGACCCTGCCGGGCGCATGCCGCGCCCGGGGAACCTGATCCGGTTCATACCGGCGGAGGGACTGGTGTGACATCGGAACAGCAGGCCTCCCGACGCGATCCGCGCCCGCAGGACCACCTTTCCGGTTTCTCCCCTTCCCCTGTCGGAGAGAAACACGAGGTGTCCTGTCATGAACAAGATTGTCCCGCCTTCCTCTCCCGACCATGTCACCACCGGCCCGATCCAGGGCTCGGTCAAGGCGTGGTCTTCCCCCACCGGCCGTCCGGACATCCGCGTGCCGTTCCGCGAAATCGCGCTGGAACCCTCGGCCAACGAACCGCCGGTGCGCGTCTATGACACGTCCGGCCCCTATACGGCCTCCCCCGCCCATACGGACGTGAACAGGGGCCTGCCGCGCATCCGCGAGGACTGGATCGCCGCACGCGACACCATCACCGTGACACCGCGCGCCGTCCGGCCGGAGGATAACGGCTTCGCCGCGGGCGAGCAGCTTGTCCCCCCCTGCCCCGCGCCGCATGTGGTGCGCGAGGGCAGGCGCGGCACGAAGGTCACGCAGTTCGAATTCGCCCGCGCGGGCATCATCACGGAGGAGATGATCTATGCCGCGCACCGCGAAAACCTTGGCCGGACGGAAATGGTGGCGGGCGCGGAGGCGCGCCGCGCGGACGGGGAGGATTTCGGGGCGGACATCCCGGCCTTCATCACCCCGGAATTCGTGCGCTCCGAAATCGCGTCGGGGCGGGCGATCCTGCCTGCCAACATCAACCATCCAGAACTCGAACCGATGGTCATCGGACGCAACTTCCTTGTGAAGGTGAACGCGAACATCGGCAATTCCGCCGTCACCTCCTCCGTGGCGGAGGAAGTGGAGAAAATGGTCTGGTCCATCCGCTGGGGCGCGGACACGGTGATGGACCTGTCCACCGGGCGCAACATCCACAACATCCGCGACTGGATCATCCGCAACGCGCCGGTGCCGATCGGCACGGTGCCGCTGTACCAGGCGCTGGAAAAGGTCGGCGGCGTGCCAGAGGCCCTGACGTGGGAGATCTTCCGCGACACGCTGATCGAACAGGCCGAACAGGGCGTGGACTATTTCACCATCCATGCCGGCGTGCGCCTGCGCCATGTGCCGCTGACGGTCAACCGCGTCACGGGCATCGTCTCACGCGGGGGGTCGATCATGGCGGGGTGGTGCCTGCACCATCACCGCGAAAGCTTCCTGTACGAACATTTCCCCGAAATCTGCGACATCATGCGCCGCTATGACGTGTCGTTCTCGCTTGGCGACGGGCTGCGTCCCGGCTCCATCGCCGATGCCAATGACGCGGCCCAGTTCGCGGAGCTTGAGACGCTGGGCGAACTGACGAAAATCGCATGGGCCAAGGGCTGCCAGGTCATGATCGAGGGGCCGGGCCACGTGCCCATGCACAAGATCAAGGTCAATGTGGAAAAGCAGCTGCGCGAATGTGGGGAGGCCCCGTTCTACACGCTTGGCCCGCTGACGACCGACATCGCGCCGGGATATGACCACATCACGTCGGGCATCGGCGCGGCCATGATCGGGTGGTTCGGCACCGCGATGCTGTGTTACGTGACGCCAAAGGAACATCTGGGCCTGCCGGACCGCAACGACGTGAAGACCGGCGTCATCACCTACCGCATCGCCGCCCATGCCGCCGACCTGGCCAAGGGGCACCCGGCGGCGCAGCTGCGCGATGACGCGATCAGCCGCGCGCGCTTCGACTTCCGCTGGAACGACCAGTTCAGGCTGTCGCTCGACCCCGATACGGCCTGCGCCTACCATGACGAGACCATGCCGCGCGAGGCGCACAAGAGCGCGCATTTCTGTTCGATGTGCGGGCCGAAATTCTGCTCCATGCGCATCAGCCACGACCTGCGCGACAATGCCGCGCGTGAGGCCGGGATGGCGCAGAAGAAGGAGGAGTTCCGCGAAGGCGGAAACCGCCTGTATGTCCCCATGCCCGAGGGCGAACCCGCGGCGGAGTGAAAGACATTTAAGGAACAAAAGTTTTTGGGTGCCGCCTTTTTTCAAAAAGGCGGTGTCTTTCGAAGCTTTTTGAAAAAAGCTTCACCAAAAAACTTTTGTTAATTTCAGAAAATTCCATATGAAAAATGCGCGTCCATTCCGGACGCGCATTTCCATGAACCCCTTTCCCCATCATGGGTGGTGCGGTTCAGATGACCTTGTGCACCCAGCCATACGGATCGGGTGCATTGCCGCGCTGGATCGCGATCAGGTTGGTGCGCAGCTTTTCCGTCACCGGGCCGATGCTGATGCCATCGCCAATCACGACCTCGCCCTGCTTGCCGCGGAACCGCCCGATGGGGGAGATCACCGCCGCCGTGCCGCAGGCGAACACCTCACGCAGGCGGCCGCTGGCAGCGTCGGCATACATCTGGTCGATCGCATAGGGTTCCTCACGCACCGTAAGCCCCCCGTCACGCGCGATGCGCAGGATGGAGTCGCGCGTGATGCCACGCAGGATCGTGCCCGTCAGCGGCGGGGTGACGAGCGAGCCGTCATCAAGGACGAAAAACACGTTCATGCCGCCCATTTCCTCGATCCAGCGGCGCTCCACCGCATCAAGGAACAGCACCTGCGCGCAGCCATGGCCCTTGGCCTCCTTCTGCGCCATCAGGCTTGCGGCGTAATTGCCGCCACACTTCGCCTCGCCCGTGCCACCGGGGGCGGCGCGGCAGTATTCGGACACCCAGACGCTGACGGCCTGCTCCCCGAAATAGGCGCCCACGGGGGAAGCGATGACCATGAACAGGTATTCCGACGCCGGCTTGACGCCCAGGAACGCCTCGCTCGCGATCATGAAGGGGCGGATATACAGGCTCTCATCGGGACGGGCGGGCACCCAGTCGCGATCCATCTTCACCAGCTGGCACACCGCCTCGACAAACAGGTCCTCAGGCAGCTGGGCCATGGCCATGCGCTCGGCCGACTTGCGGAAACGCCGGGCGTTGGCGTCGGGACGGAACAGCGAAATGCCCCCCTGCGCCGTGCGGTAGGCCTTCATCCCCTCGAAGATTTCCTGCGCGTAGTGCAGCACCGCCGCAGCCGGGTCGAGCGTGATCGGCGCATAGGCACGGATCACGGGATCATGCCAGCCCTGCCCCTCGGTATAGCGGATGAGGGCCATGTGGTCGGTGAAGATCTTGCCGAACCCGGGGTTGGCCAATACCTCCGCCCGACGCTCCGGCGAAACCGGAGAAGGATTCGGTGAAAGCGTGAAACGGGGTGTACTGACGCTGTCCATGACCATTGTTCTCTTTCATAATGCGCGGCCGCCACGGCGACATGCCGGGCTGTTTTTTGCGCATCCGGACGGGAAACGGAAACAACTTCCCCAGAATATCCCGCAGGTCAAGCCCACGACCACCAACCCGATTGATCATGGGCAAGGGCCGACAGCCGCGCCCATGGCGGCATATCCTGTCCGCCCCCCCGGTTTCGCCTGATCGACCCGGAGGCAGTCGGGGAAAACCACCTCGGGAATATTCGGCAATCACCAAAAGTTTTTGGGTGCCGCCTTTTTTAAAAAGGCGGCGTTCCACGAAGCTTTTGAAAAAAGCTTCGCCAGAAACTTTTATTCCCAGATCTTTTCCAGGCTCCTAGCGCAGTTCGAACCCCCGGCGCACCAGTTCCTCGCGCAGGCGGTCGCGCCCGTGCAGCGCCTTTGCATCACGGATGCGCCCGATCACGGTGGTGGACCAGTCCTGTGGCGACATGCCCTGCTCGGCACGGAACTGCATCATGGTGGCGTCATAGGCGGGGACTTCCACCTCGCTGCCTGCATATTTTTCATGGTGCAGCACCGCCGACTGCGGCAGGCGCGGCTTGATCGCGGTGGGCTGCTTGCGGTCGGGATGGCCCACGCACATGCCGAAGACGGCGACGGTGCGTGGCGGCAGCCCCAGTTCGGAGGCGATTTCGCCGGGATGGTTGCGCACCGCGCCGACATAGACGATGCCAAGGCCGAAGGATTCGAACGCCGCCGCCGCATTCTGCGCCGCGAACGACGTATCGGCCACCGCCATGGTGAAGCTTTCGAGGTAGTCCAGCGCCACATGTGGCTGCGCGTGCGCATCGGCCACATGTTCCAGCCGCGACAGGTCCGCCACCCACACAAGGAACAGCGGCGCCTGCGCGATAAACGCCTGGTCCCCCGCCAGCTTCGCCAGGCGCGCGCGGCGTTGCGGGTCGGTGACGGCAATCACGCTCCACGCCTGGAAATTGCACGAACTCGACGCGGACTGTGCCGCCGCGATCGCCGCCTCCAGCGTGCCCTGCGGCACGGAGGCGGCGGAAAAGGCGCGGACGGAACGATGGGCCATCAGGCCGCGCACGACCGTGTTTTCCGGCAACGCCACATCCGGCGGGGGCTGACGGTAGCGTGCTTTCCACAGGTCAGCCAGCGAGGAAGATGAAGTCGGTGCATCCACCATGGCGATACCCCTTCTTGTACAAAAACAAAGGAAAGGCTACCTCATCACGATCGCATCGCGTGGCGGTAGCCACGCGATGTCACACCTGCCCCCTTCTTCACGCACGCCTGATCCGGAACGTTCCGTCAGCCGTACGCCCGCACCGTGACCAGCCGCGTGTCCAGATAGGCCTCCAGCGCCTCCGTCCCGCCTTCGGAGCCATAGCCCGAATCCCCGATCCCTCCGAACGGGATTTCCGGCAGGCCCAGCCCGATATGGTTGATCGTCAGCATGCCCGCGCGCATCCGGTCACGCAGGATGGCCGCCGTGCGCCCGGACCCGGTAAAGGCGTAGGACGCCAGCCCGAAACTCAGGCGGTTCGCCTCCGCCACGGCCGCGTCGAGCGTATCGTAAGGCGCCATCAGCGCGATCGGGCCGAAAGGTTCCTCGTTCATGATCCGCATGCCGGGCGTGACATCCGCCAGCACGGTGGGTTCGAAGAAATAGCCGGTATTGCCGATACGCTTGCCCCCAGTGGCAAGGCGCGCGCCCTGCTCCATCGCATCGGCCACCAGCGTTTCCATCATGTCCACCCGCCGGACATTGGCCAGTGGCCCCATCTGCGTCCCCTCCGCCAGGCCATCGCCCACGCGCAGGCCCGATGCGACCTCGGCAAAGCGACTGACGAACGTGTCATAGACGGGGCGTTCCACCAGGAACCGCGTGGGGGAGATGCACACCTGCCCCGCATTGCGGAACTTCGCCCCCGCCAGCAGCGACACCGCGCGGTCCATGTCCGCATCGGCGCTGACGATCACCGGCGCGTGGCCGCCCAGTTCCATCGTCGCGCGCTTCATGTGCGCGCCCGCAAGTGCCGCGAGGTGCTTGCCCACCGGGGTGGATCCCGTGAACGTGACCTTGCGGATGACGGGATCGGCGATCAGCGTCTCCGAAATCTCCGCCGGCGTGCCATAGACCAGCGCCAGCACGCCCGCCGGCACGCCCGCATCCGCCAGCGTGCGGATGAAGGCCGCAGGGGACGCCGGGGTTTCCTCCGCCGCCTTGACGATGATCGAACATCCCGCCGCCAGCGCCGCCCCCACCTTGCGCGCGACCTGGTTGACGGGGAAATTCCACGGGCAGAAGGCAGCCACCGGCCCGACGGGGCTGCGGATCACTTCCTGCATGACACCGGGCACGCGGGCAGGGACGATCCGGCCATAGGCGCGACGCCCCTCCTCCGCCATCCAGTCCACGACATCGGCGGCGGCCAGCAGTTCGATCCGCGCCTCGCCCACGGGCTTGCCCTGTTCCATCGTCATCAGGGCCGCGATGTCGCCACTGCGTTCGCGCAGCAGGCCCGCGGCCCGGCGCAGGATGTCGGAACGCTCCAGCGGGGAGGTGCTGCTCCATGTCGCAAAGCCACGCGCCGCGGCGTCGAGCGCCCGGCGAAGGTCCTGCGCCCCGGCATGGGCGACATGGCCGATCACCTGCGCGGTGGCGGGGTTGACCACATCGATCGTGCGCCCCGTCGCGCCGTCCGTCCATGCCCCGTCGATATAGAGTTGTGTATTGCAATAGGCTGTCATCGGCTTCCTGCTTTCATTACACGATCCGTCATGTGCGCACATGTCGCGCCATATTGGCATCAGCGTCCCAGCGCAGCACATATCCAGATCACAAAACAGACAGTTCACGCGGATGTCGCTGCACAGGCATCGCAAAACCTGCGCCTATCGCGCGTCCGCACGCCCGGCGGCCGCGTGCCCACACGGCCCCATGTGCGGGTGGGGCGCGGCGGACGACCTCTCCTGAAATTGTACAGGTTCCTGATATCCGGTCGTTTTATCCTGATCCGCCACAGGTTACGGACCGCAATCTGGACAGGGGAGCATCCCTGCCTGCCATGACTCGCCGGAGAGCGCGCCGATGTTCAACGCCATCATGATCGACAAGACCCGCGCGGGATCACGCGCGGGCGTACGCAGCATTGATCCCGCCGACCTGCCGGAAGGCGAGATCACGGTACGTGTCGATTACTCCTCCCTCAACTACAAGGACGCGCTGGCAATCACGGGACGCGGCCCGGTGGTGCGGCGTTTTCCCATGATCCCCGGCATCGACCTTGCGGGGGAAATCCTTGCATCCGACGACCCCGTCCATCGCCCCGGCGACCAGGTGATCGCCAATGGATGGGGACTGGGCGAGGAACACTGGGGCGGGCTGTCGCAGATGGCGCGCGTACATGGGAAATGGCTGCTGCCGCGCCCGCGTGGCTTTTCCGCGCGGCAGTGCATGGGCATCGGCACGGCGGGCTATACCGCGATGCTGTGCGTCATGGCGCTGGAGAAGGGCGGCGTGACGCCCGGCGATGGCGACATCGTCGTGACCGGGGCGGGTGGTGGTGTGGGCGGCATCGCCATCGCCCTGCTGGCGCGCCTGGGATACCGGGTGGTGGCCGTGACCGGGCGCGACAGCCTGACGGAATACCTGCGCATGCTGGGTGCTGCCGAAGTGGTGGGGCGTTCGGCGCTGGCCTATACCCCCCGCCCGCTGCAGGGCGCACGGTGGAGCGGGGCCATTGATGTCGCGGGGGGAAAGGTGCTGGCCGCGCTGTGCGCCAGCATGCGGCCCGGCGGCGTCATCGCCGCGTGCGGGCTTGCGGCGGGCATGGACCTGCCGCTGACGGTCGCGCCGTTCATCCTGCGTGGCATTACCCTGCGCGGGATCGACAGCGTGATGTGCCCGCGTGAGCAGCGCATGGCCGCATGGGCGCGGCTGGAACGCGACCTTGATCCCGCGCTGATCGATTCGATGTGCGCGGAAATTACCCTGAAGCAGGCGATCACGACCGCGCCGCAACTGCTGGCGGGCAATATCCGCGGCCGCACCGTCGTCAACACGCGCGAGGGCTAGCCCCACGCCGTCCCGACACCCGCGCGGGCATCAGGACAGGTCAACCCGACCGCAGGTCAGTGGCAGGGGAAGCCGAGCAGGTGGCGTCCGTCATGGACGAATTCATGGACATAATGCCCCGACACCAGCGAGGTCGCCCCCTGTTCCGCGCCGACGAAATACAGCAGCAGTGACGCGATCACGAGGCCGAACACCGCCCACGGCAGCAGGTCACGAACCGGAATCGCGGCAGGTGCGGAAGACAGGCCGCCGGTGGGCAGGACGGAAGATGTGTGGTTCATGGCAAATGCACTCCCTGATCAGACGTGATCCCCCGACTAACCGATTTCGTGCCCATCGGCAAACGCTTCACGGCGGGGGGCGGGCATGCGCGACGGGGGATGGGAAACCATGGCTTCCCCACGAAGCCTGCTGATCCCGTCCTGCGGGCAGGTCATTTCAGGGAAGGCCGGAAGGTTGCGGCACGCCTGCTGATCGGGATTGGCATTGTCCGGATGCCGTATTTTCTCAAAATGGCTGCGTCCTTCGACGCTTTTTGAAAAAAGCCTCGCCAAGAACCTTCGGGAATTCCGCCGGACTGCCTTTTCGCCTGAAGGAACAGACGTTTTCCTGTCTGATAAAAGCCCCCCTCCCTGCACGCACGGAAGCGAATCCCGCCATGCACCTGACCTGCCTGTCCCTTCCCGCGCCCGACTGCCTGCGCCGCGCCATCATTCCCGCCCGTGACGACCTGCCTGCGCTGCCACCCGGGCAGGCCGCGCACTGGTGTGCGGGCGTCCCCGTCACCTGTGGCGAGGATAATGCCGCGCGGGTCGGCCCATGGACCGGGCGCACGCCCCTGCCCCATCCTGCCCTGCGCGCGCGCTGCCATGGCGCATGGCAGGGACGCGCCCTGCGTGACCTGCCGGCACATGAGGTCGCGGCATGGATCACGGACCCGGCCTTCGCCCCGCCGGGGGGCGAAAGCCTGCGCGACGTGCTGGCGCGCGTGACGGAGTGGCTTGCGCATTGCCCCACCGATCACAAGGGACTGGCGCTTGTCGCGGATGCGCTGGTCATACGCGCCCTCGTGCTGGCGACGCTTGGCGCGGGGGCGGGGGCGTTCGCGGCCCTCGACATCGCGCCATGCACCCGCACCGTCCTGACATTCCACAACCGCTGGCGGGTGCGTGAAGCGGGGACGGCAGCGGCGTTTTGACTCTGCCCGGCGCGCGCGTGTAAAAGCCCGCATGATGGTTCCCCAAAAGGGATGAAACAGGGAAGCACGGTGCGCGGCGCGGCAGTCCGCCGCACGCAATTCCGTCACTGCCCCCGCAACTGTAGGTGGCATCAGACACCCGGCAGGCCACACCATGTCCCGGCATGGCGCGGCACGTCACTGGCCCCGGTGGGCCGGGAAGACGCCGGGCGCGCGGGCACGGACGCCCAATGTCCATGCCCCGGCCACAAGTCAGGAGACCTGCCATCATCGCCATGCCCGGCCCCTGCCGGGACATGGCACGATGACTGCTGTCGCAGGTCCGGCGGGGTGCCTGGAATGCGATGATGCCCTGATGTCCGTGCCACGCATCGCCCGCGATGCCGTACGGGCGATGCACCCCGGCCATGTCCGCGTCCCCACCGGGAATCGCGCGACGACAGCGCAGGATGAACGTGCAATGACCACAGGCGACACCCCTTCTCCCCTCTCGGGTTCCGACACCGCCGCCGCCCATATCCCCCCCATCCATGTCCATGTCTGCGTCACCTGCCTGCGTGGCCTGCCGGTTGGCGCGCCGCCGCCGGGACGCGACCTGTACGACGCGATGCGCGAACGGGCGGAGACCGCCAGTGCACGGGGCACCAATGTCATCGTGCATGAGGTCAGGTGCCTTGCCGCGTGCGACCGTGGCTGCACCGCCGTCGTCGCCATGCCGGGGAAATGGGGGTGGCTGCTCGGCCATCTCGGCCCGGAGAAGGCCGACGACCTGATGACATACCTTGCCGCCTATGCCGCTTCCCGCGGCGGCAGCGTCATGCCTTCGCGCCGCCCGGCCTCGCTGTCGGACATGGTGCTGGGCCGTTTTCCCGCCTCCCTCCTGACGGAGCAAAGTTCATGACCACCACATCCCCTTCCCGTGCCCCTGCCGCCCGCGCAAAGGTGCCGGTCACCGTCATCACCGGCTTCCTTGGCGCGGGAAAGACGACGCTGCTGCGCCATGTGCTGTCACAGGCGCGCGGGCGGCGCATCGCCATTGTCGTCAACGAATTCGGCACGCTGGGCATTGATGGCGAGACGCTGCGCTCCTGCGGGGTGGAAGGCTGCCGGGAGGAAGACATTGTCGAACTGACCAACGGCTGCCTGTGCTGCACCGTGGCGGACGATTTCCTGCCGACGATGGAAGCCCTGCTCGACCGGGCCGACCCGCCGGAGCATATCGTGATCGAGACCTCCGGCCTTGCGCTGCCCAAGCCGCTGCTCAAGGCGTTCGGCTGGCCCACGGTGCGCACGCGCATGACGGTCGATGGCGTCATCACCGTGGTCGATGGCCCCGCCGTCGCCGCCGGGCGCTTCGCCGATGACCCCGACGAGATCGCGCGCCAGCGTCAGGCGGACCCGTCGCTGGACCACGACAACCCCCTGGCCGAAGTGTACGAGGACCAGCTGCTGTCGGCGGACATGGTGGTCATCAACAAGACCGACCTGATGACGCCCGAACAGATCGCCATGGTGGAGCGTGAGATCCGCGCGGAGATCCCCCGCGCGGTCAAGATCGTGCATGCCGTGGACGGGCAGGTGGACCCTGTCGTCCTGCTGGGCATGGACGCGGCGGCGGAAGACGACCTGTCGGCCCGTCCCTCCCACCACGATGCGGAAGGGGGCGAGCACGAGCATGACGATTTCGAAAGCTTCGTCGCCACCATCCCCGAACAGGCCAGCGCCGACGCCTTTGTCACGCATCTCGCGCATGTGGCGGAGAAATATGACATCCTGCGCATGAAGGGATTCGCCGCCGTGCGGGGCAAGCCGATGCGCCTTGCGGTGCAGGGGGTGGGCAGCCGCTTCCGCCACCAGTTCGACCGTCCCCTGCCCGATGGCGCGCCACGTACCGGCAGCCTTGTCATCATCGGGCAGAAGGGCCTGCCGTGTGCTGCGATCGAGGCAGACCTGCAACAGGCCTGAAGTGGTAAAAGTTTTTGGTGAAGCTTTTTCCAAAAAGCTTCGAAAGCCGTCGCCTTTTTAAAAAAAGGCGACACCCAGAAACTTTTATCTTTTTATCACCACCCCCTGATGCCGTTGCAACCGCCATGAGCCGACGACCATGAGCACGAAACACAGAGACGACGCCCATGCATCTCCTGGCGCGTGAGGTCCGCAGCCTTGACGAGGACGCAGTGGCCGAAGATCTCGGCCATGCGCCCGCCGACATCGTGTTCCTGTCATTTTCCGACAGCGACCTGCTCTCCCTGCGCGCGGCGGTCGATGCCGGGGCGGCGGGCGACGCCACGGTGCGCATCACCTGCCTGTCGCGCCTGCTCCATCCCATGTCCATCGACCTGTACGTGGCCGATACCCTCATGCACTCGCGCTGTATCGTGGTGCGGTTGCTGGGCGGGATGGAATACTGGCGCTACGGGGTGGAGGAACTGTCGCGCGCCTGCCGCGACGCTTCCATCCCGCTGGCGCTGGTGGCGGGCGATGCACGCCCCGACCCGCGCCTTGCCGCGCTGTCGACCATCCCCGCCACGGCACTGGACCACCTCGATGCGCTGCTGCGCGCGGGCGGGCCACGCAACATGGCCGCCGCCGTGCGCCTGATGGCCGGACTCGCGCGGCAGGACGATGGAGGGGAGGACGCGGATACGGGGACAGACACGCCCCCACCCGAAACCCTGCCCCCCGCAGGCCTGCTGCGCGCCGCCGACCCGGCGCTGCCGCTGCGCGCAGGCGTCGTGTTCTATCGCAGCCACCTGCTGGCGGGTGACATCGCCCCCATCCTTGCCCTGTCGGACACGCTGGCGCGCCACGGGATCGGGGCGGACCTGTTTTATGTCGCCTCGCTCAAGGACCAGACATGTGCCGCGATGGTGCGCGACTGGCTGACGGATACGCCGCCCGATGTCATCGTCAACGTGACCTTCTTTTCCGCGCGGGGGGAGGCAACGGACATCTCCGCCCTCGATACCGCCGACGTACCGGTGATCCAGGCACTGCAGCCCGGCGTGACGCAGGCGGCATGGCGCGACAGCACGCGCGGCCTGTCGCAGGCCGACCTTGCGATGCAGGTGGTGCTGCCCGAACTGGACGGGCGGCTGCCCGGTGCGCCGATCTCCTTCAAGGAAGAAACGGCCCCCGGCCTGCCCGCGCGCCATGTCCCCTATCCCCCCGGCCTGGAAACCGTCGCCGCCCGTGCCGAAGGCTGGGCGCGGCTGGCCCACCTGTCGCCCGCCGCGCGGCGGGTGGCGATCGTGCTGTCGGATTATCCCGGCGCGCAGCGTGACGGCGCTGGCGACGGGCAGGCGGGCCATGCCGTGGGACTGGACAGCTTCGCCAGCCTGTCGGCCATCCTGACGCTGCTGCGCGCGGAAGGATATGACACGGGTCACGACACCCTGCCCGACAGCGCGACACTGGCGCACCTGCTGGCGCGCGCACCGGCCACGCCGTTCATGACGCTGGCGCGGTATGAGGCGCTGCTCGCCACCCTCCCGCGCGAAGCACGCGACGCCCTGTCCGCATGCTGGCGCACGCCTGCCGAGGATCCGTCGGTGGTGGACGGGGCATTGTGCCTGCGTCACCTGACGCTGGGCCATGTCACGATGGCGCTGCAGCCTGACCGCGGGTCGAAGCTGGACCGCAAAAGCGGGTACCACGACCCCGACACGCCGCCGCGCCATGCCTATGTCGCGTTCTACCTGTGGCTGCGCCATGGGGTGCGGGCCGACGCGATGGTCCATCTGGGCACGCATGGCACGCTGGAATGGCTGCCGGGCAAGGCCGCCGCACCCTCGGCGCAGTGCTGGCCCACGCTTCTGGCGGGGGGGATGCCGGTCCTTTATCCCTTCATCGTCAACAACCCCGGCGAGGCCGCGACCGCGCGGCGGCGGCTGGGTGCCGTGACCATCGGCCACATGACGCCCCCGGTCATGGCGGCGGGCCATGGCGATGGGCGCACCGCCGAACTGGAACGGCTGATCGACGAATATGCCGCCGCCGACGGACTGGACCGCAGGCGCGGCGCGATCCTGCGCGGGGAAATCCTGCAACGCGCGGGCGATCTCGGCCTGCTCGACGAAAGCGGCCAGCGCCCGGACGAGGATGAGGACGAGGCGCTGGCCCGGCTGGACGCCTATCTGTGCGACGTGAAGGACCTGCAGATCCGCGACGGGCTGCATGTCTTCGGCCGCCCGCCGCCCCATGCCCATGCACTCGCGCAGACCATCGCACGGGCCTGCGGGGCGGACACGCCACCCGACATCGCGACACGGCTGCACGACTGCGGCGCGGCAGAGGCACGCGGCCTGCTGCGTGGTCTGGACGGGCACATGGTCCCGCCCGGCCCGTCGGGCGCGCCCACGCGCGGACGCGCCGACGTGCTGCCCACGGGGCGCAACCTGTTTTCCATGGACCCGCGCGCCATTCCCACCCGCTCCGCCGTGGTGCTGGCGCAGCGCGCCGCCGACCTGCTGCTGGAGGGGCACCTGCAGGACGAGGGCGACCACCTGTCCTCCATCGTCATCGACCTGTGGGGATCATCGAGCCTGCGCACGGGCGGCGAGGACCTGGCCCTTGCGCTGCTGCTGATGGGCACGCGCCCGGTGTGGGACAGCGGGTCGGGCCGCGTGCGCGGGATCGAGGTCATTCCCATGGCGGTGCTCGACCGGCCGCGCGTGGATGTGACGCTGCGGATTTCGGGCCTGTTCCGCGATGCGTTCGCAGGGCAGATCGCCCTGTTCGAGCAGGCGGTGCAGGCCATTGCCGAACGCGACGAGGACCCGGCCCTCAACCCGCTGGCCCACGGCGTGCGCGGCCTGACGGGGGCGGCACGGCTGCGGGCGACGGCGCGCATCTTCGGCGCGGCGCCGGGCTGTTACGGCACCGGGATGGAGGAGATGCTGGCGCGCGACGGCTGGGACGGGCGTGACGACCTTGGCCGCGCATGGCTGGCGGGATCGGCATGGACCTATGGCGGCGCGCGGGAAGGCACGCGCGACGATGACGCCCTGCAACGCCGCATCCGGGCCGCCGACGTCATGCTGCATGTGCAGGACCATGCGGAGATCGACATCCTCGAAAGCACGGACATCGCGGCGCATGCGGGGGGGATGGCCGCCGCCGCCGCGTCCCTTGGCCGGACGCCGCGCATTTTGCATGGCGATACGTCACGGCCCGAAACCCCGCGCCTGCGCGCCACGGCGCAGGAGGTCGCGCGCGTCGTGCGCGGCCGCCTGACCAATCCGGCGTGGCTTGCGGGGATGCGCCGCCATGGCTATCGCGGGGCTGCGGAAATCGCGCGCGGGGTTGCGGCCCTGCATGCCTTCGCCGCCACCGTGCCCGCGCGTTTCGACCGGCAGTTCGACCTTGTTTTCGCCGCCATCGTCAATGATGCGGACATGGACCGCTTCCTCGCCACCGCCAACCCCGACGCCCACGCGGCCATCCGCCACCGCATGGCGCAGGCGCAGCGGCAGGACCTGTGGCGGCCGCATTCCAACAGCGCGGCGATGCTGCTGGACCCCGACGCATGAGTGCCCCCCCCACCGTGCGCGGGTGGTGCCCCGGCCTGCACACCCCGATGGAGGCCGCCGATGGCTGGCTGGTGCGCGTGCGCCCGCCGCTGGGACAACTGACGGCGGCGCAGGCCGAGGCCATCGCCCATGCCACGACGCGCCTTGGCAACGGGCGCATCGAACTGACCAGCAGGGGCAACCTGCAACTGCGCGGTTTCTCGCCCGAGACCGCGCAGCAATTCGCGTGCGGACTGCGGGACTGCGGACTGGGGGGGGAGGACGCGTCCGAACGGCGGCGCGCGGTGCTGCTGTCGCCACTGGCGGGGCTGGACCCGGCATGCGATCCCCATACCCTGTCCATTGCCCGTGCGCTCGATGCGCATCTGGCGGCGGCGGCCCACCTGTCGGCCCTGCCCGCGAAATTCGTCATGGGGGTAGATGGCGGCGGATACGTGCCCGCAGGCGCGATCCGCGCCGACATCACCGCATGCGCCAAGGACGGCCACTGGCATGTCACCTGCGGCAATGCCCGGAGCGCCTGCGCGCCTGATGCCGTCCCCGGCCTGATGGTCCGCCTGGCCGAAGCCTTCGTGCGCATTGGCGGGACCATCCGCCCGCTGCGCCGGCGCGACATCGGCATGGCCCTGTTCGCGCAGGCCGGCATCCCCGCCGAACCCCATGATGATGCTCCCGCCCCGACCTTCCCGGCACTGGTCGGCGCGCTGCCGGGGGGATGTTACGGGGTGACGCCGCCGCTGGGCCGGATGGGTGCGCATGACCTGTCGCACCTGGCGCGCCGGTGCGCCACCGATGGCGCGGGCATCATGCGGATGGGGCCGGGACGCGCCATCGTGCTGCCGGGACTGGCTGGCGCGCCGGATATCGCCGGGTTCGTGACGGACCCACATGACCCGCGCCTGCGCATCGTCGCGTGCATCGGGCGGCAGGGTTGCGCCTGTACGGTGGCTGATGTCGGCGCGGATGCACTGGCGCTGGCCTCGGACGTGCCTTGGGGCATGCGGCTGCATGTGTCCGGATGCCCCAAGGGATGCGCGAATCCCGGGCGCTGCGACATCACGCTGGTGGCGGACGGGACGGGCTACGGCCTGTGCCGCGATGCCCGCGCCGCCGACGCACCGCTCCTGCGGGGGCTGGACGTGGCGCAGGTACGCACCCTCTTGCATGAAGGGCGCGCCTCGGCCGATACACCACAACACCAGAACGGGGAGAAGACACCGGCATGACCGGCACCACGCGGTCTTACGACTACATCCATGACGGGGCGGCGATCTATGCCCGTTCCTTCGCCACCATCCGCACCGAGGCCGACCTGAGCGGTTTCACCCCGGACGAGGCCCGCGTGGCGGTCCGCATCATCCATGCCTGCGGCATGGTGGACGTCGCACGCGAAATCCGCATGTCGCCCGATTTCACCGCCGCGGCACAGGGCGCGCTGCGGGCGGGGCGGCCCATCCTGTGCGATGCGGAAATGGTGGCCCGTGGCGTGACCCGCACCCGCCTGCCCGCCGACAACGCCGTCATCTGCACCCTGCGCGACCCGCGCACGCCCGAAATCGCACGACAGATCGGCAATACGCGCTCCGCCGCCGCACTGGACCTGTGGGGCGATGACATGGCGGGCGCGGTGGTGGCCATCGGCAACGCGCCGACCGCGCTGTTCCACCTGCTGGAACTGATCGCGGCAGGCGCGCCGCGCCCGGCGGCCGTCATCGGCATGCCGGTCGGTTTCGTCGGCGCCGCCGAATCGAAGGAAGCGCTGGCCGAATTCGGGGACCTGCCCTTCATCATCGTGCGCGGGCGCCTTGGTGGCAGCGCGATGGCGGCGGCCACCGTCAACGCCCTTGCGTGCGAGGCGGAATGAGCACCGCCCCCGCACGCGGCTGCCTGTCCATTGTCGGCATGGGGCCGGGGGATCCGGAACTCCTGACGCTCAAGGCCGCGCGGATCCTGCGCGAAAGCCCGGTCGCGGCATGGTTCGCCCGCCACGACCGCACCGGCCATGCGCGCGAGATCGCGGGCGACCTGCTGTCGGCGGATGTCATCGCGCTGCGCTTCGCCTATCCCTTCACCGTGGAAATCCCCGTCAGCGACCCGCGCTATCCGGCACGGATGGCCGAATTCTATGACCGCTGCGCCGAAGACATCGCGGCCCACCTCGACGCCGGGCGCAATGTGGCGCTGCTGTGCGAGGGGGACCCGTTCCTGTTCGGCTCGGCCATGTATGTGTTCGACCGCCTGCATGGACGCTTTCGCTGCGACATCGTGCCGGGGATCACCGGCATGGCCGGATGCTGGTCGCAGGCGCAGGTGCCGATGGTCCATGGTGATGACGTGCTGTGCGTCATTCCCGCCACGCTGGACGAAGACAGCCTGTGTGGGTGGCTGGAGCGCGCGAACGCCGCCGTCATCATGAAGCTGGGCCGCAACATGGCCAAGGTGCGCGACGCCCTGCGCCGCACCGGGCGCGACGGGCGGGCGGTCTATGTCGAACGCGCCACACAGGCGCAGCAGCGCTGCATGCCACTGGCGGATGCGGGGGAACGCGCGCCGTATTTTTCCATCATCCTCGTGCCCGGACGCACGGGTGTAAGATGACACTGGCATAAGATGACACAGACCATCCCCCCTTCCCCGCCCTGCCTGTTCATTGTCGGCCTTGGCCCCGGCGCGCCGGATCAGGTGACGCCACAGGCGCGCGCCGCACTGGCGCAGGCGACGGACCTGATCGGCTATGGCCCCTATGTCGCGCGCGCGGTGGCGGGGCCGGACGTGGTGCGCCACGCCACCGACAACCGTGTCGAGCTTGAGCGCGCGCGCCATGCGCTGGAACTGGCGCTGGCGGGACGGCGGGTGGTGGTCGTCTCCGGCGGGGATGCGGGCGTGTTCGGCATGGCCAGCGCCGTGTTCGAGGCCATCGACCACGGCCCCGAGGCGTGGCGCGACATCGACGTGCAGGTCATCCCCGGCGTGTCCGCCGTCCTTGCCGCCGCCGCCCGCCTTGGCGCGCCGCTGGGCGGGGATTTCTGCGTCATGTCGCTTTCGGACAACCTCAAGCCGCGCGCGGTGGTGCATGAACGCCTGCGCGCCGCGGCACAGGCGGGATTCGTCATCGCGCTGTACAACCCGCGCTCGAAGGCGCGTCCCGGCCAACTGGCCGAGGCGTTCGAGGTGCTGCGCGCCGTGCTGCCCGGCACGGTGCCGGTCGCCTTCGCCCGCGCCATCGGCCGCCCCGACGAACGCGTCATCCTGCACGACCTCGCCCATGCCGACCCCGAGCAGGTGGACATGAGCACGCTGGTCCTGATCGGCTGCGAACGCACCCACCTGATCCCCCGCCCGCAGGGGCAGCCGTGGCTCTATACGTCCCGCAGGGTCGATCTTCCGGTCGATCCGGCATGATCGACGGCCCGCGATCGCAGCCATGCCATGGCGTGGTCCACATCCCCCACCACGGTCGCGGGGGGCAGGACGGGCCGTTCCACCATGATGACCGCGATCCCCAGCGCACGCGCGGCCTCAAGCTTCGCCGCGGTGGCCGCGCCACCGGAATTCTTCGTCACGACCAGGTCGATCCCCTCGTGCCGCAGCAGGGCTTCCTCCCCCGCCACGTCGAACGGGCCGCGCGCCTGGATCGTGCGTGCGCCGGCAGGCAGCAGGGCCGGGTCCGGGGCATCGACGCTGCGCACCAGCCACGCATGACCGCACGTGCCGAGGTCACGAAACGCCAGCAGGTCCTTGCGCCCGATCGTCAGCAGGATACGGCGCGGCGCGGGGCCGATGGCGCGCGCGGCCGCCGCCATGTCAGCCACCATGGTCCAGCGGTCACCCGGTCCCGCACTCCAGGCCGGGCGCTGCACGCGCGCCAGCGCGACGCCGGTGCGCGCGCAGGCCGCAACCGCATTGGCGCTGATCCGCGCCGCGAAAGGATGCGTTGCATCAATGACAGCCTCCACCTGATTGTGCGACAGCCACCGCGCAAGCCCTTCCACCCCGCCAAAACCGCCGATTCGCACCTCCATCCGTGGCAGGACGGGCGCGCGTGTCACCCCGGCAAGGGAGAGCGTCGCCACGAAACCGGTGCCCGGTGCCTCGAGCCTGCGACACAGCAGCCGTGCCTCCGTCGTGCCGCCCAGAACCAGTACCCGCATCTTGCCACCCCCCAAGGAGACTGAAATGACCCATCCCGCATGGCTGCATGTTATCGGCATTGGCGAAGATGGTGTCGAGGGCCTGTCGGAAGTGGCGCAGGCGCTGATTGCATCGGCCGAACTGGTGGCGGGGGGACGGCGGCACCTGCTGCTGGTCGAAGGGCTGATGCGCGGTGAACGCCTGATGTGGCCGACGCGCATCTCCGAAGGGATCGAACGCATGCTGCGCTGGCGCGGGCGGCGCGTGGTGGTGCTGGCGTCGGGCGACCCGTTCAGCTTCGGCATCGGCGTGACGCTGTGCCGGCACATACCGGTGCAGGAGATGACCTGCATCCCCTCCCCCTCCTCCATCGCGCTGGCCTGCGCGCGGACGGGATGGGCGCGGCAGGACACGACGGTGCTGTCGATCTGTGGCCGCCCGATGGAGGTGGTCGCCCCGGCGCTGCAGCCCGGCGCGCGCCTGATCGTGCTGTCGGCGGACGGGCGTTCGCCCGTGACGCTGGCGAAGTGGATGACGGCACGTGGCTTCGGCCCCTCCGTCATCCATGTGCTCGAGGCCCTTGGCGGCCCCTATGAACGCCACCTGCACATGCGCGCGGACGCGCTGGCGGCCGGCACGGCGGAGACGATCAATCCGCTGAACCTGATGGGGATCGAGGTCGTGGCCGAACCCGGCGCGATGATCCTGCCGCTGTCGGCGGGGCTGCCGGACGACATGTTCGCCCATGACGGGCAGATCACCAAGCGCGAGATCCGCGCCGCCACCCTGTCCGCCCTTGCCCCGCGCCAGGGGGAGATGTTGTGGGATATCGGCGGTGGCGCGGGGTCGATCGCCATTGAATGGATGCTGCGCCATCCCGCCAACCGCGCCGTCACCATCGAACGCAACCACGACCGCGCGGCGCGCATCGCGCGCAATGCCCTGACGCTGGGCACGCCCGCGCTGCGCATTGTCGAAGGCGACGCGCTGGAAACCCTTGCCGCCCTGCGCGACAGGAACACGCCGCCCCCCGATGCGGTCTTCGTGGGCGGCGGGATCGGCAGTCCCGGCCTGATGGAAGGGACATGGGACGTACTGCGCCCCGGCGGGCGACTGGTGGCCAATGCCGTCACCCTTGAGGGAGAGGTCGCGCTGCTGGCCGCGCATGCGCGCTGGGGCGGCAGCCTTTCGCGCATGCGCATCGAACGGGTGGAGCGGATCGGCACGCAGTCCGCCTTCCGCCCGGCAATGACGGTCACCCAGTACGCGGCCACCCGTCCCGCCGCATGAATGAGACCGCAATACCGGGGCCGGACACGGGGGGCCTGTGCGTGGCGGGCATCGGGTGTGGCAGCGCATGCGACACGGACGATATCCTCGCCGCGCTGCATGAGGCCAGCGGACGGGCGCACTGCCGGCCCGGACTGATCGCCATTCCCGATTTCCGCGCCGACTGCGCCGCCCTTCACGCGGCGGCACGTCAGGCGGGCCTGCCGCTGCGCGTCGTTTCCCACGCCGACCTGCTGGCGGCGCAACCGCGTTGCGCCACCCGCTCGGCACGGGCCATGGCGGCGCGCGGCGTGGATTCGGTTGCCGAAGGCTGCGCCCTTGTGGCGGCAGGAGACACGGCGCGCCTGCTCGTGGCGCGCATTGCCTACCGGCGCGTCACATGCGCCATTGCACGAACGGAGCACACATGACCGTACATTTCATCGGCGCGGGCCCCGGGGCCGCCGACCTGCTGACCCTGCGCGGGCGCGACCTGCTGGCGCGATGCCCGGTCTGCCTGTACGCCGGGTCCATCGTCCCGCGCGAAATGCTGGCCCACTGCCCGCCGGATGCGCGGCTGGTGGATACCGCGCCCATGACGCTGGACATGATCGAGGCGGAATATGTCGCCGCCCACGCGGCGGGCCACGATGTCGCGCGCCTGCATTCGGGGGACCTGTCGGTCTACAGCGCCGTGGCGGAGCAGGTCCGCAGGCTCGACCGGCATGCCATCCCGTGGACCATGACGCCCGGCGTCCCGGCCTTCGCCGCCGCCGCGTCGGTGCTGGGCCGTGAACTGACGATGCCCGAAGTCGCGCAGAGTGTCGTGCTGACGCGTGTCAGCGGGCGTGCGTCGGCCATGCCCGAAACCGAGACGCTGAAGGCCTTTGGCGCGACGGGGGCCACACTTGCGATCCACCTTGCGATCCATGCGCTGGACCGGATCGTGGCCGACCTGACCCCGCTTTACGGCGCGGACTGCCCGGTGGCGATCGTCGCCCGCGCCACATGGCCCGACCAGGTGGTGCTGCGCGGCACACTTGGGACCATTGCCGCGCAACTGGCCCAACATCCCATCGAACGCACGGCGCTGGTGCTGGTGGGACGTGCGCTGGGGCAGCATGATTTCCGCGAAAGCGCGCTCTACAACCCCGACTACCACCGCCGCTTCCGCTCCTAAAAAACCTATAAGAAGTTTTTGGTGAAGCTTTTTTCAAAAAGCTTCGAGAAACGCCGCCTTTTCGAAAAAAGGCAGCACCCAAAAACCTTTATCAGCCTTATCCGTCTTCATCGACCGGATGGGGGCCATGGCGTGAAACCAGCATGCCCGCGCGGTCGAACATCAGGATGTCGAGGGCACATCCACTGCCCGCCAGCACGTCACGCGCCACACCCCACGCCCGGCGCGTGATGACGGCGCCAAGGTCTATCCCCGCCGCAGCCGTCAGCGCGAATGCCGCCGCAACCGTATGGGTCCGCGCGACCTGTCCGGCAAGGTCCGCATCCGCCCCCGCGCGCGCGGCGTCACGCGCCAGTTCCGCCATGTCCGCGCGCCCGCGCCGCGAATGCAGGTCGAGGAAACCCTGCGCCAGCTTGCTGACCTTCGCGACGCCCCCCGCCACGGTGACGCGCGGCACAGGATGGCGACGCAGGTATTTCAGCATCCCGCCCGCAAAATCGCCCATTTCGATCATCGCCTCCTCCGGCAGGGCATACAGCGCGCGCGCCGCGCGTTCGGACACGTCGCCGGTGGAACCGACCACATGCGCAAGCCCCATGGCACGCGCCACGTCCACGCCACGATGGATGCTGTCGATCCACGCGGCACAGGAAAAGGGCACGACGATGCCCGTCGTCCCGAGGATCGACAGGCCGCCGACAATCCCAAGACGCCCATTGAGCGTGCGGCGCGCAAGGCGTTCGCCATCGGCAACCGATACCGTGACCCGCACGTCCGGCACCCGCCCGCCCGCTTCGGTCAGGGCGGTGCGGATCATCCGGCGCGGGACGGGGTTGATCGCGGGTTCCCCCACCGCGATCGGCAGGCCCGGCAGGGTTACGGTCCCCACGCCGGGACCCGCGCGGAATGTGATGCCGGTGCCCGGTGCGCCGGGGGCCAGGTCGGCGCGGACCAGTGCGCCATGCGTCACGTCGGGATCATCGCCTGCGTCCTTGACCACGCATGCCCACGCGCCCCCCGCATCGTCCCGGCCATGGGCGGCAAGGCTGAAGGCCACGTCCTGCCCGCCGGGCAGGGTGATGGTGACGGGGTCGGGAAAATCACCGCACCGCATCGCCACCCACGCGGCCCGCGCCGCCGCCGTGGCGCAGCTTCCTGTGGTCCAGCCCCGGCGCAGGCTGGCCTGATCGGGGGTGTTGCGGGTATGTGTCATCGCGGCGTTCCAGTATGGGCGGAGCATCCCCGCCACCGGGGACGGAAAAGGCGGCGGACAGGGAACATGATGGCACAGCATGTAGCAGTTGGGGACACATGATGGCACGCGTGACGATACCGGGACTGATGATCGCGGCCCCCCGTTCGGGCGGGGGGAAGACCACGCTGACCCTGGCGATCATGGCCGCCCTGCGCGCGCGCGGCGTGGAGGTGGGCGGGGCCAAGACCGGGCCGGATTACATCGACCCCGCCTTTCATGAGGCCGCGACCGGACGCCCCGGCCTCAACCTCGACAGCTGGACCATGCCGCCCGCCCTGCTGGACACGGTCATGGAGCGCGCACAGCAGACGGCCGACATGGTGGTGGTGGAGGCGTCGATGGGCCTGTTCGACGGGCTGGACACGCCCGATGGCGCACGCGGCGCGCCGTCGGACATTGCGGCGCGTTTCGACCTGCCGGTCGTCCTTGTCCTCGACGTGTCGGGACAGGGACAGTCGGCGGCGGCGACCGCGCTGGGCTTCGCACGGCTGGACCCCGGCGTGCGCGTGGCGGGGGTGATCCTCAACCGTGTCGGTTCCGCCCGGCATCGCGCCATGGCGACCCGCGCGATCGAGGCCATCGGCCTGCCGGTGCTTGGCGCGTTCATGCGCAATCCGGACCTGCGCATGCCCGAACGCCACCTCGGGCTGGTGCAGGCGCGTGAACATGACGGGCTGGCGGCCCTGCTGGCGCAACTGGCGACGCAGGCGGAACGCGACCTCGACCTTGACGCGCTGCTGGCGCTGGCGGCGGGCCGGTATCGGCGACCGGCAACGCCCGCCATCGCCCTGCCCCCGCCGGGACAGCGGATCGCGGTGGCCAACGATGCCGCCTTTTCCTTCCTGTATGCGCACATGGTGATGGGATGGCACGGGATGGGGGCGGAGCTGCGCTTCTTCTCCCCCCTCGCGGATGAGGGACCGGATGACGGGTGCGATGCGTGCTGGCTGCCGGGGGGGTATCCCGAACTGCATGCCGGCCGCCTGTCCGCCGCCACGCGCTTTCACGCCGGGCTGCGCCAGTTCGCCCGCACCCGGCGGGTGCATGGCGAATGCGGCGGGTTCATGACGCTGGGGGCCAGCCTGACCGACCGCGACGGGCAGACACATGCCATGGTGGGGCTGCTGGACCATGAAACCTCGTTCGCGCGGCGGCGGATGAACCTTGGCTACCGCGCGGCGCGACTGCGCCATGACTGCGCGCTGGGCCCTGCGGGCACGCACCTGCGCGGGCACGAATTCCACTACGCCACCATCACCAGTCCCGGCACCGACACGCCACTGGCGGACCTGCGCGATGGCAATGGGGAGGACCGGGGCATGGCGGGCGGTATCCGCGGCACTGTCAGCGGCACGTTCTTTCATGTGCTGGCACGGCATGGCTGAGGTGCGAAAGCCAGTCCTCACGCGACATGATCCCTTGAAGGACTGACGTTTCCTGGTGCCGTCTTTTTTTAAAAATGCGGTGTCTTTTGAAGCTTTTTGAAAAAAGCTTCACCAAAAACTTCTTTTCGATGTTTCAGGGGGCTGGTGGGCGGGGCTTTACAACAGTTCCTGAGGCCGATGGACAAGGTCCGTGTCGAAAATTAAGATTAATTCTTAGAGACTGTTTCAAAAACCACGTTCCCGGCGCATAAGGCTGCGCCAGCGCCCCAAGGTGCCGGGGGACTGGCACGCAGGCCCGCCCGACGGGATCTCCACGGTGCCGGGCCATGTGCGGGCGGTTTTCTGGACCAGCCCCTTTACAACCTGTCAGGTTCCGGGCCGTGCGCCCTGCCTGCTTTCATTTTGGGCGCGCCATACCATATCGGATATGTGTGCGGGATACAGATGCGACTGAATGAACTTCCACGCGGGATGGAGGCCATCATCGATCGGGTGGAAGACGCCAGCCACCCCGACCCGGTGGCGGGACGGCTGCGCGAACTCGGCTTCGTGCCGGGTGAACCCGTGCGCGTCGTGGCCATCGCGCCCATGGGAGGCGACCCGATCGCGGTCAGCATCGGCTTCACCCGCTTCGCCCTGCGGCGCGACGAGGCCGCGCGCGTCGTCGTGCATGCCCCACAGTCCGGGTCACGCCCATGAACATGATCACCCCGACCCGCACCCTGCGCATCGCGCTGGTGGGCAACCCGAACTGCGGCAAGACGGCGCTGTTCAACCTGCTGACCGGCAGCCGGCAGAAGGTCGCCAACTATGCCGGCGCCACGGTGGAGCGCAAGGAAGGCCGCTTCACCACGCCGCAGGGACACGACATCCGGGTGCTCGACCTGCCGGGCGCCTACAGCCTTGTCGCCACCAGCCCTGACGAGGCGGTGACGCGCGACATCTGCGCCGGGACCTATCGCGGGGAGGCGGCGCCGGACCTTCTGGTCTGCGTGGCAGATGCGACGAACCTGCGCCTGCACCTGCGCTTCGTGCTGGAAATGCGCCAGTTGGGCCGCCCCATGATGCTGGCGCTGAACATGATCGACGCCGCCCGGCGCAAGGGCATGGAGATCGACCTGCCCCGCCTTGCCGCCGAACTGGGCGTGCCGGTGGTCGCGACCGTGGGCATCCGCCGCGATGGCGCGCGCGACCTGCTGGCGCAGCTTGACGCACCGCTCCCCCCGCCGCCCGTCCCCCTGCCGGACGAGACGGACCTGCATGCCGTCGTGCGGCGTATCCTGGCCGACTGCGTCACCCGCGCCCACCCGGCCTCCAGCGAGCTTGAGGAACGCCTCGACCGCTGGGTGCTGCACCCGGTCTGGGGACCGCTGATCCTGACGGTGCTGCTGTTCGTGATGTTCCAGGCGGTCTTCGCCTGGGCGCAGCCGCTGATGGACGGAATCGACGCGGGGATGGGCTGGATCGGCGAACAGGTCGGCCACATGCTGCCCGAAGGCGCGCTGCGCAGCCTGCTGGTCAATGGCGTCATCGCAGGCGCAGGCAGCGTCGTGACCTTCCTGCCGCAGATCCTGATCCTGTTCCTGTGGATCCTCGTGCTGGAGGAATCAGGCTACCTGCCGCGCGCGGCCTTCCTGCTGGACCCTGTCATGTCGCTTGCGGGGCTGAGCGGGCGTTCCTTCATTCCCCTGCTGTCAAGCTTCGCCTGCGCGGTGCCGGGCATCATGGCGACGCGCACCATCCAGAATCCGCGCGACCGGCTGGTGACCATCCTGATCGCGCCGCTGATGACCTGCTCGGCGCGCCTGCCGGTCTATACGCTGCTGATCGGGGCGTTCGTTCCCCATCGGGCGGTGTGGGGGTTCCTCAACATGCAGGGGCTTGTGCTGTTCGGGCTTTATGCGGTGGCCATCCTGTCCGCCCTGCTGGTGGCGCGCATCGCGCGGCGTGGCGGGCGCGGGCAGGAAGCGGCGCTGCTGATGGAGCTTCCGGCCTATCGCCTGCCCAACCCGCGTGACCTTCTGCTGGGGCTGACGGAGCGCGCACGGATCTTCCTGATGCGCGTGGGCACGACCATCGTCTCGCTGACGGTGCTGCTGTGGGCGCTTTCCAGCTTTCCCGCGCCGCCTGCCGGCGCGACCGGCCCCGCCATCGACTGGAGCCTTGCGGGACGGATCGGGCATCTCATGCTGCCGGTCTTTGCGCCACTGGGCTTCAACTGGCAGATCTGCGTCGCCCTGATCCCCGGCCTTGCGGCGCGGGAGGTCGCGGTGGGGGCGCTTGCGACCGTCTATGCCATCGGGGACGCGGGCGCAGATACGGACCAGGCGGCGATGCTGGGGCAACTGCTGCCCGCGCACTGGAGTGTCGCGACCGCCCTGTCGCTGCTGGCGTGGTATGTCTATGCCCCGCAATGTATCGCAACCCTTGCGGTCATCCGGCGCGAAACCGCGTCATGGCGCATCGTCGCCATCACGGCGGGTTACCTGTTTGCCCTGGCCTATGTGATGGCGCTGCTGACCTACCGCCTCGCGCTGCTGTTCTGAGGGGTGGCATGATCCAGACGATCCTTGTGGCCTGCGCCGTCGTGGCGTGCGCCCTGTACTGGACGGGACGGCTGTTCCCGCGCGCGCGCCTGTCAGCATGGCGCATGGTCGCGGCCACGATGCAACACATGGGCGCGCCCGAACGCTGGCGCGCGCTTGCGGCCCGCCGCGCGACCCCACGCACGGGGGGCGGATGTGGGGGATGCAGCGGATGCGCCAGCAACTGCCCGCCGGAGGGGACACGAAAAACCGGTTCCGGTCGGACTGCCGGCCGGGGATGACTTTTCGGGCATGCCCCGCCTACAGGAAGACAGGAAGACTGGCGCGGGCCGTTTTTTCCGCCGCCCATGACCGCGCGATCCCCCGCTCCCTAACTTTTCATTAGCATCTGCAACCTACGCTGCGGGCCGCAGGCAATCCGGCGCAGGAGCGGGACCATGACCCGGTATCATGGGCGGGCATAAGATTTATTTGCCTTTTGACGGGAAACATCCCTCTGGACATCATGGTACGAATTGATAGAAACAATTAAGCCTGTATTGTCTCATTTTATAAACATAGACTGTAAATGCACCTTTACTCTGAAAAAATTACTCACGCTGCCACCGCTTTTATTTCAAATCCGAAACACATGGCCTGCCATCATTATGGATACCGGCACGCCTGACCCCGCATGGGCACCCCTGCGCGGCAGGCACGCATGACTTTCAGATCCGCAGGCCCTATGATCCTTTTTCCTTTCTTCCCCTGAGGTTGATGATGAGCAAGTCCCATCTAAGCGCTGAAGTCCTCTTGTCGGCACTTGAGCAGGCCATTGATGCGACAGTGATTATTGATGACAAGAACAACGTCATCTTTTTCAACAAGGCTGCCGAAAACCTCTGGGGCCTGCCCCGGCAGGACGTGATCGGCAAGAATGTCAGTTCACTCGTGCCGCTCCAGCATCGCGCGGACCATGACAGCTTCATCGACACCAACCGCCGCACCGGCGTCAGCAAGATTGTCGGCACGTCGCGGGAGGTCGAATTCTCCCGCGCGGACGGGGAATATATCTGCGGGGAACTGTCGCTTTCGAAGGTCCTGACCGGCGAAGGCCGCATCTACTACATGGGGGTGATGAAGAACGTCACCAACGAAAGCCAGCAGCGCAAGATCCTGATCCTGCAGAATGACGTGCTGCAGGCGCTCGCCAGTGACATGCTGATCCAGGACGTGGCCGACCTGCTGTGCCGCCGGGTCGAAGGGTTCGTGCCCGGCGCCGTGGCGGTCCTGATGCTGATCATGCCCGACGGGCAGTTGCGCGTGCTGTCGTCGCCCACCCTGCCCAAACGCTTCCGCACCGCGCTCGAGACGGTCCAGCTTTCGCCTTCCGCGATGGAGAAGCTTCGCGTCGACCCGAAGCAGGCCAACCGCCTGGTGTGGGACAGCTACCGCTCGCTCGGGATCTCTCTGGGGCTGCAGCAGTGCTTTTCCACCCCGGTCAAGACCCAGACGGGCGAGGTTTCGGGCATCTTCGCGCTGTATTCGCGCGACGATGCACGCCACAATTCGTGGCCGCAGCGCATCGTGGATTCGTGCATCCCGTTCTGCGCCCTCGCGTTCGAGCAGAACGCGACCAAGCAGCACATTTCCCACCTGTCGAACTTCGACTCCCTGACCGGGCTGCTCAACCGCTCCTCGGTGCACAAGGTGCTCGAAGGCATGATCGCCAAGCAGGAGGGCAACCACCACTTCGCGATCTTCATGCTCGACATCGACCGCTTCCGCGACATCAACGATGCGCTCGGCCATGTCTATGCCGACCAGTTCCTGGTCGAGATCGCGCAGCGCATCCGCTCCATCGCCAAGGATGGCTATATCGTCAGCCGCTCCGGCGGGGATGAATTCGTCGTGGCCGTGCCCAACTGCCGCAATGACGATGCCATCAAGTTCGCGGAAATGCTGATCGCAACCATCGCGAAGCCGATGCAGATCGGGCAGAACACGCTGACCATCTCGTGCAGTGTCGGCATCAGCACTTTCCCCGACAACGGCCCCGACAGCGAATCCCTGCTCAGCAACGCCGACGTGGCGATGCGCCAGGCCAAGGCCGACGGGCGCGGCACCTACCGCTTCGCCAATTCGGAAAAGAACCAGGTGGCGCAGGACCGGCTGGTGCTTGGCTCCGCGCTGCGCGATTCGCTGGCGCGCGGGGCGCTGAACCTGCATTACCAGCCACAGGTGCGCACCCATACGCTCGAACTGTGCGGGGTGGAGGCACTGTCGCGCTGGCACCATCCGCACCTTGGCAACATCTTCCCCTCGCGCTTCATCGCGGTGGCGGAGGAAACCGGCCAGATCGAGGCCATCGGCCGCTGGTCCCTGCAGGAATCATGCCGCCAGATGGTGCAGTGGGACAAGGACGGCATCCATGTCCCCACGGTTGCGGTGAACCTGTCGGCGGTGCATTTCCGCAACCGTGCGCTGCCGGAATACATTTCCAACCTGCTTGACCATTACAAGCTGACGCCCGACCGCCTGACGGTGGAAATCACCGAAAGCGTCATGATGGACAGCAGCAGCGACACCGAAGAGGTGCTGCAGGCCATCCGCAACCTTGGCACGGGCCTGTCGATGGACGATTTCGGCACGGGCTATTCCTCCCTGTCGCGCCTGACGCGCCTGCCGCTGACGGAAATCAAGATCGACCGCAGCTTCATCAACGATTTCGAGCATGACACCAACGCGCAGGCCGTGACCATGGCGGTCATCGGCATCGGGTCGCGCCTGGGCATGACGGTCGTGACCGAGGGCGTGGAGACCGAGCAGCAGCGTCGCCTGCTGGAGGAGCTCAAGTGCGACGTGATGCAGGGCTACCTGTTCGCCAAGCCACTGGCGCCAAAGGATCTTGAACAGTGGGTGCGCCAGCGCCGCACGATCAAGAACCTGGCCGAACCGGCCGGCAAGGCAAAGACGGTATCGGAAAAAAACAAATCGAATTAAAAGTTAAGGCACCATTCCAGCGTATCGCTTTGTTCCGAGGTTTTATATGTCCGCCAGACACGACGACCGACTCAGGGCCCTTACACATGAAGATGCCGATTTCTGGGCTGATGTCGTCGATAATGTCCTGATTGTCGCCGTCACCGACAGGAATGGCATCATAACCTACGTCAACCAGAAGTTCTGCGACGTCAGCCAGTACTCGCGTTCGGAACTGCTGGGGCAGACGCACCGGCTCCTGAATTCCGGCACGCATACGCCGGCGTTTTTCCGTGACATGTACCGCACCATCTATTCCGGGCGGACATGGCACGGGAACATCTGCAACCGCACCAAGGACGGCAGCCATTACTGGGTGGCGACCACGATCATCCCGCACCATGGTTCGGACGGGAACATCATCGGCTTCGTCGCCGCGCGGTTCGAGATCACGGAACTGATGAACACCAAGGAGCGGCTGAAGATCCAGGCCGCGACCGACACGATGACCGGGCTGCTGAACCGCGGGGGGTTCAACGCCAGCCTGATCGCCACGCTGGAACAGTGCAAGTCCAGCGCGGACGAACGCGTGCTGGTGATGTTCGACCTTGACGGGTTCAAGCAGATCAATGACATCCACGGCCACCATGCGGGTGACGTCGTGCTGCGCACGATCGGGCGGCGGATTGTCGAACTTGTCGGGCCGGAAGAAGCGACCAGCCGCCTAGGCGGCGATGAGTTCGCGATCATCCTGCACAAGAGCCTGAAGGAAAACTCGCTCGAATCCATCCTCACGCGCCTGCAGGCGCTGCTGGAGGAGCCGATCGACCTTGAATCCGCCATCGTGCGCGTCTCCGGCAGTATCGGGGCAACCCCGCTGACGGCCACCGACACGCTTGAGGACGTGCAGAAGAATGCCGACGTGGCGCTGTATGCCGCCAAGCAGGCCGGCGGCAAGCAGGCGCGCATGTTCAGCGCCAGCCTGCACAAGACCGCGCTGGAACGCGCCAAGATCCTGAAGGAAGCCCGCGCGGGCGTGAAGCAGAACCAGTTCGAGGTCTATTACCAGCCCATCCTGAGCTGCCGTACCGGACAGATCGAACAGGCCGAGGCCCTGATGCGCTGGCACCATCCGCAGCGCGGGCTGCTGTCGGCTGGCGCCTTTACCGACGTGTTCGCCGATTCCGGGCTGGCGCAGGAAATGGAAACCCATCTGGTGCAGTCGTTCCACGACGATATCGCCATGTGGAAGAAGGCGGGCCTGCCGAACCTGCGCCTGGCGGTGAACCTGTCGCATCTCGACCTGCTCAGCCTTGACCAGCAGGTGGACCTGCTCAGCGAGATCAAGCACCTGAAGATGGACCCCAGCACCTTCATGCTGGAGGTGACGGAACACATGCTGCAGGGACGGCGCGCGGAAAAGAGCCAGTTGCGCCTTAAATCCCTGGCGGAAGACGGGTTCGGCCTTGCGCTGGACAATTTCGGCCATGGCAGCGTGCGTCTGTCCACGCTGAAGAACCTGCCGCTGAAGTCGCTGAAGATCGACCGCAGCCTCGTGCGTTATATCGATACGCGCGAACAGGATCGCGACATCCTTGCCGCTCTTATCAAGCTCGGGCACGGGTTCGGCCTGTCGGTGACGGTCGAAGGGGTGGAGACGCGCAAGCAGTTCGATATCGCAACGCAGTTGGGCGTGGATTACATCCAGGGCTTCTTCATCTCCCGCGCGGTATCCGCCACCGATCTGGTGAAGATCACGCGCGAACATGCGTGGGAGCATGATCTGGGCTGACAGTCACCCCAGACAACCGCCTGACAGGAATAAAAGTTTTTGGTGAAGCTTTTTCCAAAAAGCTTCGAAAGACGCCGCCTTTTTGAAAAAAGGCGGCACCCAAAAACTTTTTGAAATTTACAGCCTTTTACCAAAAAAGCCTTCCACACGGACGGGATGACCCGGACCATGCGGAAGGCTTTTTTCTTACATCCCGTGTGGGATGGGACAGCATGCCCCACCCCGACAGGCGGATCAGATGTGGATGGCGCGCTTTTCCACGTCGAGGGCAGCTTCCTTGACGGCTTCGCTCAGCGTGGGATGCGCATGGCAGGTGCGGGCAATGTCTTCGGACGATGCGCCGAATTCGATCGCCATGGTGCATTCCGCAATCAGTTCGCCCGCCATCGGGCCAATGATATGCACACCCAGCACCGTGTCGGTCTTGGCGTCGGCCAGAACCTTGACGAACCCGTCGGTCATGCCGATCGCGCGCGCACGGCCATTGGCGGTGAAGGGGAACTTGCCAACCTTGTAGGCGACGCCTTCTTCCTTCAGCACTTCCTCCGTCTTGCCCACGGTCGCGACTTCCGGCCACGTATAGACAACGGCGGGAATGGCACCGTAATTGACATGCCCGGCCTGACCGGCCAGCAGTTCGGCAATGGCGACGCCTTCTTCCTCGGCCTTGTGCGCCAGCATCGGGCCTGCGATCACGTCGCCAATGGCATAGATGCCCGGCACGTTGGTCGCATAATGGGCGTCGGTCACGATACGGCCACGCTTGTCCAGCGCGATCCCCGCTTCTTCCAGGCCCATGTTCTTACTGGCCGCCGAACGCCCGATCGCCACCAGCACGATGTCCGCGTCCAGCGTTTCCGCCGCACCACCGGCCGAGGGTTCCACCGTCAGGGTGACGCCCTTCGGACCCTTGACGGCCTTGGTGACCTTGTGGCCCAGCTTCATCTGCAGGCCCTGCTTGGTCAGGATGCGCTGGAACGTCTTGGCGATCTCGTTATCCGTGCCCGGCACCAACCGGTCGAGATATTCGATCACCGTGACCTCCGCACCAAGGCGATGCCACACGCTGCCAAGTTCGAGGCCGATCACCCCGCCACCGATCACCACCATCTTCTTTGGCACGGCGGACAGTTCCAGCGCGCCGGTCGAGGTCACGATCTGCTTTTCATCGACATCCACGCCCGGCAGGACGGCGCTGTCGCTGCCGCTGGCGATGACGATATGCTTCGCCGTCACGGGCTTGCCGTTGACGGTGATGCGGCCCGTGCCCTCGACACGGCCCTCGCCCTTCAGCCAGGTGATCTTGTTCTTCTTGAACAGGAACTCGACGCCCTTGACGTTGGCATCGACCACCGACTGCTTGCGCGCCATCATGCGCTTGAGGTCGAGCTTCACGCTGTCGATGATGATGCCCATGTCGGCATATTCATCCTTGGCGGCGTGGAAGTTCTCGGACTGCTGCAGCAGCGCCTTGGACGGGATGCACCCGACATTGAGGCAGGTACCCCCAAGGGTCGCGCGCTTTTCGACGCAGGCCACCTTGAAGCCAAGCTGTGCCGCGCGGATGGCGCAGACATAACCGCCGGGACCGGCACCGATCACGATGACATCGTAATCCGTCTCCGCCGGGGGGGCGGCCGCAGGCGTCGCAGCGGGGGCGGGTGCGGCAGGTGCGGCGGCGGCCGGGGCCGCAGGGGCCGCGGCCTTGGGGGCGGCGGCAGGTTTCGCACCAGCACCGCCGGCTTCCAGCGTGGTCAGGACCGCGCCGACCTCGACCTCGTCGCCTTCGGCCACCTTGTGCGCGCCCAGCACTCCGGCCTGCGGGGCGGGGACTTCCACGCTGACCTTGTCCGTTTCCAGCTCCACAATCGGGTCATCGGCGGAAACCGCCTCGCCCGGCTGTTTCAGCCATTTGCCGATCGTGGCCGTGGTGACGCTTTCACCCAGCGTCGGAACCTTGATTTCAATGGTCATTCTATTCTGTCCTGCTTGCGGTATCGTGGAGGATCAGGCGGGAGGGCCATGGACCGGCCCCCCGCCCGCCGCATCAGACCTGCAGCAGCAGGCGGCGCGGGTCTTCCACGTTCTGCTTGACCCGGACGAGGAAGCTGACGGCTTCCTTGCCATCGACGATGCGATGGTCATAGGTCAGCGCGATATACATCATCGGACGGATCACGACCTGCCCGTCCACGGCCACCGGACGGTCCTGGATGGAGTGCATGCCCAGGATGGCCGACTGCGGCGCGTTGATGATGGGGGTGGACATCAGGGAGCCATAGATGCCGCCATTGGTGATGGAGAACGTGCCACCCGACAGTTCGTCGATCTTCAGCGTGCCTTCGCGCGCCTTCTTGCCAAAGCCGGCAATCGCGCTTTCGATCTCGGCAAAGCTCTTCTGGTCGGCGTCACGGATCACCGGCACCACCAGACCGTTGGGGCCACCCACCGCGATGCCGAGGTTGACGAATTCGCGATAGATCACGTCATCGCCGTCGATTTCGGCGTTGATCGCGGGGAATTCCTGCAGCGCGGCGATGACCGCGCGGCTGAAGATCGACATGAAGCCCAGCTTCGCGCCGTTATGCTTCTTGGCGAACGCGTCCTTGTATTCGGCGCGCATCGCCTTGACCGCCGACATGTCCACCTCGTTGAAGGTGGTCAGCAGGGCGGCCGTGTTCTGCGCATCCTTCAGGCGGCGCGCAATGGTGCGGCGCAGGCGCGTCATCTTCACGCGTTCCTCACGCGGGTCGTCCTGGCGCGGCGGGCGCGGGGCGGCCGTGGGGGTGGCCGCACGCGGCTGCGCCAGGAACGCCTGCACGTCGCCCTTCGTGATACGGCCGTCCTTGCCGGACCCGGTGCCGACCTGTGCGGCCGACACGCCCTGCTCGGTCATGATCTTCTGTGCCGCGGGGAACGGCGCATGGGCCGCGCCCTGTGCCGCGACATCAGATGCGGGGGTTGCGGGACGCGCGACGGGGCCGGTGCTCAGCGGCTGTGCCTGCACGCCGGCGGCAGGCGCGGGCGCCGGCTTCGCCACGGGGGCGGCAGGCTTGCCCGCGCCGGCCTCGACCGTGGACAGGACGGTGCCGACCTCGACCTCCGCCCCTTCGGGCACCAGCAGCGGACCCAGCACACCGGCCTGCGGGGCGGGAACTTCCACGCTGACCTTGTCGGTTTCCAGTTCGGCCACCGGGTCATCGGCGGATACGGCATCGCCCGGCTGCTTCAGCCATTTTGAAACGGTTGCGGTAGTTACGCTTTCACCCAGCGTCGGCACCTTGATCTCGGCAGACATTCCTATTTTCCAATCCCTTTGCCGGCCCACCCCGTGTCGCGGTTCCCCACGGCGTGACGGGCCAGCGTGACAGTTCCTGACCTCAGGCCTTGTTCACATGGCGACAGGGCCGCCATCCGACCTGTTAACCCTGTCCGGTCCCCGATGACGGGCCGGACCCTGTTCAATGCCACGCGCCGCAATGCCCATCCGGCATTTTCCATGCCGCGCGTGACGAAATGACCGGGTTGCGGCGGGAACATGCCCCGCCGCATGCCCCTTACGCGACGCCCAGCGCCTTGTTGACCAGTGCAGCCTGCTCCGCGAGGTGCACCTTCGCAAGACCCGTCGCCGGGCTGGCCGCAGCGATACGACCGACATATTCGGGACGCGCGCTCTTGTGCTTGATGCTGCCCAGCACACCCTCGATCCGGCGATCGACGAAGTCCCAGCCGCCCATGTTGGCGGGTTCTTCCTGGCACCAGATGACCTTCGCATCGGGATAGCGCGCCAGTTCGTCGCCCAGCAGCTTCGCCGGGAACGGATAGAACTGCTCCAGCCGCACGATCGCGACCGTGTCGAGCTTGCGCTCGCGCCGTTCGGTCAGCAGGTCGTAATAGACCTTGCCCGAGCAGATCACGACGCGTTCCACCTTCTTGGGGTCGATGGCGTCGATTTCGCCAATTACCGGCCTGAAGGTCGTGCCCGGCCCGAAATCCTTCAGCTCCGACACCGCCAGCTTGTTCCGCAGCAGCGACTTCGGCGTCATGATGATCAGCGGCTTGCGGTAATCCAGGAACAGCTGGCGACGCAGCGCGTGGTAGTAGTTGGCCGGCGTGGTCAGGTTGCACACACGCAGGTTGTCTTCCGCGCAAAGCTGCAGGTAGCGTTCGAGGCGGGCGGACGAATGTTCCGGCCCCTGCCCTTCGTACCCGTGCGGCAGCAGCATCACGAGGCCGGACATGCGCAGCCACTTCGTCTCGCCCGAGGCGATGAACTGGTCGATGATGACCTGCGCGCCGTTGGCGAAGTCACCGAACTGCGCTTCCCACAGGACCAGCGCGTTCGGGTCGGCCAGCGAGTAGCCATATTCGAAGCCCAGCACCCCGAATTCCGACAGCAGCGAGTTGTAGATCTCGATATGCGCCTGGTTGGGGTCGATGTTGTTCAGCGGCACGTAGGTGTTCTGGTTCACCTGGTCGATCAGGACGGCATGGCGCTGGCTGAAGGTGCCGCGCTGGCAGTCCTCGCCCGACAGGCGGACATGGTGCTTTTCAAGCAGGAGCGAGCCGAAGCCCAGCGCCTCGCCCGTGGCCCAGTCGATTCCCTCGCCCGTCTCGAACATCTTGGCCTTGGCCTTGAGCTGGCGGACGATCTTGGAATTGGCGGTGAAGTCGTCGGGCACCTTCGCCAGCGCCGCGCCGATTTCACGCAGCCTGTCGATGGCGATGCCGGTCTCGGGCATGGTCACGACCGCATCGACCGGCGGCGGCTTCAGTCCCTGCCATGCGCCTTCCAGCCAGTCGGCCTTGTTCGGCTTGTAGCCCTGCGCGGCCTGGTAGGCGGCCTCGAGCTTGTCATGGAACGCGTTCCATTCACTCTCGACCTCGGCCTCGGTCATGACGCCTTCACGGACCAGACGCTCGGAATACAGCGTGCGGATGGTCGGGCGCGCCGCGATGGCCTTGTACATGATCGGCTGCGTGAAGGACGGCTCGTCCGATTCGTTGTGGCCGTGGCGACGGTAGCCCACGATGTCGATGACCACGTCGGAGGCGAACTTCTGCCGGAATTCGGCGGCAAGGCGCGCGCAGTAGACAACGGCCTCGGGCTCGTCACCATTGACGTGGAAAATCGGCGCCTGCACCGCCTTGGCGATGTCGGTGCAGTACAGGCCGGAGAACGCGTGGATGGAAACGGTGGTGAAGCCGATCTGGTTGTTCACCACGACATGCACGGTGCCGCCGGTGCGATAGCCGATCAACTGCGACATCGCCAGCGTCTCGTAGACGATGCCCTGCCCCGCGAACGCCGCATCGCCATGCAGCAGGATGCCCATGTGGCGGCCACGCTGGTGCGGGTCGTCATCGTCCTGCGTCGCGCGCACCTTGCCGATCACCACGGGATCGACCGCCTCAAGGTGGGAGGGGTTGGGCTGGAGCGAGATATGGACCGGCGTTCCCCCGATCTCCACGTCGGTGGAGGTGCCGAGATGGTATTTCACATCCCCCGACCCCTGCACGTCGTCCGGCTTGAACGACGCGCCGGCGAATTCGCTGAAGATCGCGGTGTAGGGCTTGCGCACGATGTTGACGAGCGTGTTCAGGCGCCCGCGGTGCGGCATGCCGATCGCAACGGAGCGCACGCCGCCGCTGGCCGCCTGGTCGATCACGGCATGCAGCGCGGGGATGGTGACGTCCTCGCCCTCAAGCCCGAAGCGCTTGGTGCCGACATAGCGTTTCTGGCAGAAAGATTCGAAACCTTCGGCCTGCGTCAGGTGTTCAAGGATGACCTTCTTTTCCTGTGCGCTGGCCCCCTGGCGCCAGTTGTCGCCTTCGAGGCGGGCCTGCACCCACATCCGCTGTTCGGGATCCTGGATATGCATGTATTCCGTGCCGATCGGCCCGCAATAGACCGCACGCAACGCATCGAGCACCTGGTTGATGGTCGCGGTTTCCGACCCGATCAGGCTGGCGACGATACGGCCAAGGTAGATCGGGCGGTCACGGTCGTTGGGACCGAAGCCATAGGTCGCGGGATCAAGGTCGGCATGGGGCTTGGGCACCTGCAGCCCGAGCGGGTCGAGCCGCGCCTCGAGATGGCCGCGCACGCGGTACGCCCGGATCAACTGCGTCGCGCGCAGGCTGTCATCCGCCGCCGCGTGCAGGCTTTCGGCGGAAACCGTGCCGCCCGCCGGGACCGCCTCGCCTTCCTCGCCGGTGATCATGGGTGCGCGTGGCGCCCACGACGCGCCTTCGGCATCGTGTTCGATTTCCGAGCTCTGCTCATCCATTTCGGAGAACAGGGACGCAAAGGAAGGATCGACACTTTTGGGGTCCACCGCCCAGCGTGCATACAATTCAGCCAGATAGGCCGTATTGGAGCCGCTGAATGCGGTCGAAAGAATATCTACGCCCGCCATCTTGAAGACATCTCCTCACTGACGACCTTGTCGGCCGCGTTATTTGCCCGGTCCCGCATCCATGGCGCCATGTGATGGCCCCTGCCCGCGGGCCGGCTTATGGCCCTTACCCTAGCGGCACCCGGCCATGGGTACCGCCATCATTCATCAAGGTCAGGATTGCTGTGGGCGCATGCTGACATTTTCGTATGTGCCCCCGCCAAACGGGGAAAACATGGTGAAAATACAGCCCCGCGTGGCGCAATTCCGACCCTGGGAACTTCCTCGACTACCCAAGCAAAGACGGGCCCCTTTGCCTACCGCCCCACCAGTCACAGCCGCGCCATGGGCGTCACGATGGCGTGACCCCCGGCCATGGCGCGCGGCGTTGTCACAACAGCTATGCCGACAGGTGGGGCAACTGCGCGTAGGAGGCGCTCTGCATCTCCTCGAGGCGTGAGGCGGTGCGTTCGAACGCCTTCGCCCCCTGCCCGCGTTCATACAGGGAATCGGGCTGGTCCCCGGCGGAGGCGAACAGCTTGACGTTCTGTTCGTACAGCGCGTCGATCAGGACGATGAACCGCCGGGCCTCGTCGAAATTGTCCGGCCCCATGCGCGGCACGCTGTCGATTATGAGGTTGGGGAAGCGCGTCGCAAGCGCGAGATAGTCCCCCGCCCCGAGGAACCTGCCGCACAGCTCGGAAAAATCGAAGCGCGCGACCGGCCCCGCCGCACGGGCGACATGCAGGATGCGCCCCATGATGTCGAGGTCCACCTCCTGCACCGGGGCGCCCGCGGCAAGGTGGGTGAAGATGGTGTCGAGTTCCGCCTTCGCCGCCGCATCGGCGGGCACGATCCATGTGCGCATGCCGCGCACGCCGCCACGGCGGTAATCGCGCGGGGAATCGAGGATGACGGTATCGACCTCGCGCATGATGATGTCGATGAAGGGCTTGAACGCATCCGCGCCGGGCCGGTCCTGGAACAGGTCCTCGGGCTTCGTGTTGGAGGTCGCGACCACCACCACGCCATCGGCGAACAGGTATTCGAACAGGCGGCCAAGGATCATGGCGTCGGCGATGTCGTTGACCTGGAATTCGTCAAAGCACAGCAGCCACGCCTCCTGCGCGATCTGGCGCGCCAGCGGCGGGATGGGATCGGCAAGGTCGGGCTGCGCCACCTTCATGTCATGCAGGCGCTGGTGGACATCCTGCATGAAGCGGTGGAAATGCACCCGGCGCTTGTGCTCCACCGGGGCGAGGTCGAAGAACAGGTCCATCAGCATCGTCTTGCCGCGCCCGACCTGCCAGACCATGTAGACCCCGCGCGGCCGCGCCGGTCCCGCCTGCGCCCCGCGCCCGCCCCCAAGGCCCAGCCGCGCGCGCAGGCCGCTGAACAGGCCGGGACGCGCGGCCGCCCGCTGCATGACCACCGGG
>NZ_POTC01000027.1 GCF_002906255.1 Novacetimonas maltaceti
CCCCTGACCCCCCGATCCCGCGCCAGCCATAACACCGCGCGATGGAGGCCCTGCAGCATGGGGGATGCCATGGGCGATGATTGTGGTCTATAACCCCGTGCGTGTGATCCCCAACAGGCAGGACGGGCGGCAATTCAGGTGACATGGGTGACATGGGGCGAGTATCAGGCGCTCGTCCAGCTTTCGGCCGGGATGAACATGGCGATCCTGAGCTTCGTGGACATCAGCCTTCCGGCCATAAAGGAACGCCGCCGCGTCTTTGAAAAGGCCCAGCAGGAGCTGGAGCGCCACAAGAAGACCACGCGCCACAACGACGCCGATGCGCAGGACGCCCACAACCGCAGCATCAGCGAGATGGACCAGAAGATGTACCTGCTGTGGAAGGAGGCCGCCGCCTTCAGCAGCGAGGAGGACTCGCTGCTCAAATCCACCGGTGTGATGGGCGTGACGGGATCGGTCGTCAGCCTCGTGCTGCTGTGGTATTCGGCGCAGCATTACAACGACCCGATCTCCCTTCTGGGCAAGATCCTGATCGGGCTGTCGTTCGGCTCCCTTCTGGGCGCGTTCATCATCAATTTCATGACCGCGTCGCAGGCCGGGATGCTGACGCGCAAATGCAACGACATCCGCAGCGAAATGCACGACCTGCTGTAAAAGCGCGCGCGGCATGCACCCCCATGGCTTAGTCCCCGCGCCGTGGACGTGGTATCGCCATGTCCGCCGCGTGGCGCGCACCGCCGCCACCCGATCACACCACCGCCACAAAAGGGCATACGCACATGAACGCAACCGAAATCCGCACCCGTTTCAACGCGGCGCTGGAGAACATCCTGTCCGATGACGAAGTCCCCGCCGACGCGCGCGTCCTGCCGCAGGCCCTGTCGCAGGCGCTGGTCGAATACCGCCTGTCCGCCGCAAAGCCGGGACAGGACCTGACCCCCGCCGACATCACCGTGTCCGACATCAAGGACATCGACCGCCTGAAGGCCGGCGACGACGCCACCGCCGCAACCCTGCGCAAGGTCACCGAAGGCGCGGACGACCGCGCGCTGCGCCTCGCCTTCCTGTACTACTGCCAGGCCATCACCCGCATGGCCGCCTGATCTGTCCAGAAACCATGGTTTCCAAAGGGTAATACCCTTTGGTGGGGTTTCAGGGGCAACGCCCCTGAGGCCATCGCCACCCGCAACACCCGGGCGGCTTGCTCCGGACCCGGCAGGGAGCGCGCTCCCTGCACCCTGTTCCATCAAAAGCCATGGTTTCCAAAGGGCAATGCCCTTTGGTGGGGGTTCGGGGGCAAGGCCCCTGAACGTGCGAAACCGCCACATGCGCGAAAGTGGCACGCGGGCGGGGCCTGCTACAAAACCCCGCAATGCGCTCCCGCCAGAAGCGGTGCTACGGCCAGCAGAATATCACCGTGTCGCCGCGTGCCATGCGCATGTATGGACGAATTCTCCATGCAGTGCCACCGCCTTGCATGGGGGAGGGTCCTGGTCCTTAATGTTGCGCATCCATGGCGGACGGGAGGGCCGGCCGCGCTGACGGGACATGGGGCTGATGAAGGACATTGGGGACATGCTGCGACCATCACGTATATTTTCGGGACCGCTGCTGGGCCTTGCCCTTGTGGCGGGGGTCTCCACCGTGGCGCAGGCGCAGCAGGCACAGACCCGGTTTGGCACCATCGCCGTCAGCAACGACAAGATCACATGGCGCGGCCATACCCTGCACCCCGTCCTTGCGGGCAACAGTGGCCTGATGCTGTCGCAACCCATCCAGATGGGCGACAGCGACATCGTGCTGGTGCAGAGCATCGGCGGTTCGCTGTGTCCCGCGACCGTGGCCGTCGTGCAGGTGAACCGGAAAAAGGAACACCACACCAATTTCTTCGGCACCTGTTCGGACATGGCCCGGACCAGGACCGTGGGCGACACGCTGGAAATCCGCATGCCCTCCCCCCACCAGAAGGGCGTGCAACGCACCTATACCTATCACGAAGGGCAGGTGAGCAAGGACGGCGTGCTGCTGAATTCTTCTTGTGCCAAAGGCGTTTGCGAGAACTACTTTGGCGACGAGTAAGCCCGCCGCCCTTTTTTGAAACATAAAGTCACAGGCTGTTACATAGCCACATATTGCCAGACATGCGACAAGTCCGGGTCATCATGAACGGAGAAGATCATGAACAAGCTCGTGCCGCTGTTTGGCGGTATGGTGCTGCTGGCCGGATGTGCCGCCAGCCCCGATAGCGTCCGGCCCACCTATGTTCCCGACAGTGCCTATTCCAGCCTGACCTGCCAGCAGTTGGGCGAGGCGGAACTGAAGGAAGGCGACGTGCTGCAGACCCTGACGGACAAGCAGCACCGCGCCCACAAGACCGATACGTGGGGCGTCCTGATGGTGGGGATTCCCCTGTCGGAAATGACCGGCAGCGACGTCAAGGGCCTGCTGGCCCGTGAAAAGGGCAAGATGGAAGCCCTGCACCGCGTCCAGATCGCCAAGGGATGCGCAGGCACCAGCGGCGTGAACGACATGGGCCTGCCCGCCACCGGCACGGCCGGCACGGCAAATACCGGCGCCAATAGCTATGTCGGCGGCACGGGCAACAGCGCCACGTATGGCACCGGCGCGTACGATACCGGCATCTCCGCCCGCGACAACACGCCCGGCATCGGCCCCAGCGGCATGATGAACGACCCCGGCGGCATCGGCACCACGACAACCCCCGCCGCCGACCTGCCGGGCGCCGCAGACTTCCGCCACTGATCCTGTTCCCCGCCAGGGGGCGGGCAGCGCCCGGATGTCGCACACGCCGACGCACTCAGGGGCGTTGCCCCCGAACCCCCACCAAAGGGCATTGCCCTTTGGAAACCACGACTTCTTAACGAATCAGGGTGCAGGGAGCACGCTCCCTGCCGGGTCCGGAGCAAGCCGCCCGGGTGTTGCACGCGCCTGTGGCCTCAGGGGCTTCGCCCCCGAACCCCCACCAAAAGGCATTGCCCTTTGGAAACCATGACTTTTAAAACGAATCAGGGTGCAGGGAGCGCGCTCCCTGCCGGATCCGGAGCAAGCCGCCCGGATGCCCCATGCGCCGACGGCCTTCCCTGCCGGGACACCCCCATACATTTCGTGACATTTTTGCCGTCCCGTTGCGAAGGGTTCTCAATTATGGATTAATGATCGGACTCCATCCATCGGGGATGGGGACAACGGGACGAGCCTTGGCAAAGATGTGTGATATTTCAGTCATTTCCCATCCGGAATCACGACCCTGATGCCGCGCATCACGGTGCGGCGGGTACATGGGTGGTCGGCCCTGGTTGCCGCGCCAAGCCTGCTGTTTTTCGCGCTGACCGGCATTTTCCAGATCTTCGGGTTCCATGAATCCCACAATGGATACGTGCCCGTCCCGATTATCGAAAAACTGGGCGAACTGCACAAGAAACAGGCCTTCCGCGCCAAGCCGCCGCGCCCCGGCCCACCGCGCCCCGCGGGCGACAGCGGGCCGCCACGGCCACGGCCGCCCGAATCGACGCCCGTGCCGACGCTGCTGCTGCGCTGGTTCTTCGCCCTTGTGTCAGGCAGCCTCATCATCTCCACCGTGCTGGGCGTCTGGATCGGCCTGACGCAGACACGGCAGAAGAAGCTGCATTACGGCCTGCTGGCGGCAGGGACGCTGATCCCGGTCGTGCTGGCGATGCTGTAGCACCGCGCGACCGGCGGGGGACTAACGCCAGGGATAGCCGTCCGGGTCGTCATCAGGGTCACCGGACAGCAGGTCTTCATCCTCGTCCTCCGGGTCGTCGCCGCCTTCATTGTCCCACGTCTCCACATCCTCGTCGTCCGGCCCGTCATGTTCGGGCAGCTTCAGCGGCGCGGGTATGTCGTTTTCCTCGCCGGGGTGCGGGGCGGTGGGGTCGTGGTCCTCCGGGTGCGGGTCGGGCGGGGCCTCCGGCGGGATGCCAAGGCCGGGTCCGGGGCGCGATGGCTGGGCCTGGGGGCATGATGCAGGGCACATGGGCGTTGTCCTCAACCTCTGTGCTGCCCCAAACCGGCGGGATGGGGCAAAGTTCCCGCCCCGCCCGACAGGACCGTGCAGTACGCCACGTCCGCATATCACCGCGATATGGCAGGGAACTTCGCAATGGATGTGGGGTTATCGCCCCACGATGTCGCCACGCCGTACCCGGCCAGGACACCGGTCACGATACCGGTCACGATACTGTGGCGATGCCCTCGTTCCCGAAGGTCCGAACAATGAACAACATCCTGCTCGTCGTCATCGTCATCCTGCTGATCGGGGCCCTGCCGACATGGCCGTACAGCACGGGCTGGGGCTATTACCCTTCCGGCGCGCTGGGGCTTGTTGTGCTGGTGCTGGTGGTGCTGATGGTCATGGGACGAATATGACCCGCCCCGGACGCACGTCCCGGCGGGCGCAGGCGGCATGATGGCAGGCGGCCGGAGGTTCCCTCCGCGCCGCCTGCCATCGTTCAGGGGCGTGGGGGATCAGGCCGGGGGGGCCGGCGGGACGCTTGCGCCCGCAATCGCGCGCCATGTGCGAAACAGCGCCCACGCATCGGGCAGCGCCCGGTGGCGCACACGGTCGCAGGCCTCCTGCGCGGCCTCGTGCCGGGCGACCACCTGCAGGGCCATGCGTGCCTGTGCCGGGCGGGACGCGGCGCGGTCAAGGAACGGCGCCACCGCCTCGGCATAGGCCAGTTGTACCGGCAGCAGCGTCGGCGCCACCAGACCCGCCGCCTCACACAGCATCGACAGCCACGCCCCGTCAAACGCCACGGCGTCACTGACGACGCGCCGCGCGTGCGCGGCCTGCACGAAACGGCGCGCGACATCCTGCGCCGCCCGCCCGTGCGCGCGCAGCATGCCGCGCGTCAGGCCATGGAGCGACGCAGCCTGCGCGGACCATTCGCGCCATTCCTCCCGTGGCCGGACAAGGTGGCTCTCACACGCGCCATCCTGCGTCACCCATGCGACCTCGATGGGGAATCCCCCTTCACGCAGGGAGGAGGCCTCCACATCGACAAACAGGAACGGGGCCGGGACATGTGGCGTCATGGGGCAGGCAGCGTTTCGCAAAACACCCCCCCTGTCAAACCGGCCCCGCGCCCTTCCCTTACATGGCAGTCATGCCGCCGGCCACGGGTGCCCGCCCCACCCTTTTCGGCCAACATGGGGCGGGACGGCAGGAAAGGACAAGACATGGCGCATCCCCCGCTTCGCGCCGATGGGCTGGAGTCGGTTGTCCTGACACACCGGCAGTACCGCGTCGTGATGGATTTCAAGGAGATCCCCGGCACGCGCGAGATATGGGAGCGCATGGGACGCGTGCGCGCCAGTCCCGCAGCCACCCTGCCGGACCTGTGGCTGGAGATCGAGACCTATGAATATGCGATGCAGGGGCTGCTGCTGCACTGTCCCGTGACGGCCGGGGCGGATGGCGTCGCGTGTTTCGACCTTGACGGCCTGCTGCTGCTGAGCAGCGGTTCGGAGGAGGTCGTCGCCATACCGGGCTGGCGCGCGCCGGAACGTACGCTCCTGCGCATTGACGCCAGCAGGCTCAGCGATGACGAAACGTGCGGCGGGCCGGTTGACTATGGCTGACCGGCGCGGCCTTGCGCGGGGCGGCGCATGCGATCACATGATGCAACGCCCGGTGCGGATCGGCTATGATCGTGCCTGTCACAGCAGGAGGAACACGGCCGGTCATGCACGCACTGCCGCCCATGCCATCGCACATCACGCTGCGCGTCGGCGCGGTCCTGCCCGCCCCCGTGTCGCTGCCACACGGGCATGTCGAATTCATCATTGGCGACGTGCATGGCGAACGCGCGCACCTGCATGCGCTGTGGCAGTACTGCGCGCGGCATTTCCCCACCGCGACGTGCACCTCGCTTGGCGATGTGATCGACCGGGGACCCGACAGCATCGGCTGCCTGATGGATGTGCTGCGTTATGCGCGTGATGGCCGGCTGCCGGGCACGGACATCGCCTTTCACGCGCTGCCGGGCAATCATGAACAGATGCTGTTCGCGCCGATCTTCAACCCGGACTATCCCGATCTCTTCCTGGCGGGGGGCGGCGACTGGCTGACGCCGTGGCTGCATCCGCATGGCGACCGGCGCCGCGCCCTGCTGGAGGCGGCCATCGCGTCGGGGGTCGCGCCGGACATGGCGCGCCGCGTGCTGGAATACGGGATCGACCGGTGGAAACCCGGCGCGAACGGGCGGCCCCCCATCGCCACGTTCCGCACCACGGGGTCGCTGCTGATGCTGCATGCGGGCATCAACCCCACCGCCGCCGACCCGGTGGCATGGGCACGTCGCTACAACCCGCTTTACGCCCACGACGACGACAACCCCCTGTGGATACGCGAGGAATTCCACAGCGCCCCCACCCCATGGCCGGGCGGGTGGTTCGTGGCGCATGGCCACACGTTCGAACACCGCATTCCCACCACACCCGAAGGCACCTGCAAGCCGCTGGGCGACCTGCGGCCCGAAGGCTACCGGCTGGGACTGGATGCGGGGTCAAGCGCGACCGGCATCGTTGCCGCCGCAGCACTTGGCAACGGGACGGTGCAGGTCATCACCGCGCATGAAGACTGGGACGTGCCAGAGGATTTCTGACGGGGGGAACACGGGGCGTTCCTGCCGGGAAAGCCCCGCCAGGAACCTTTTGTCGGGTATGGGGCCGGTTTACGCGCCCGTGGCGACGGCACAGCCGCATTCGCGCCGCACCGCGTCCTCCACCACCGTCTTCACGGCTGTCTGCGATGGCCATTCCCGCAGGGCCGGACGGCCCGTGCGGTCCCACGCATGCAGCAGCGTCTGCTTCCATTCATCACGGATTTCACGGGGAATCTGGCGGATCGAGCGTTTCATGGCGTAACCTCCGTCATGCAGGGGCGACATGTTCCCCACAGGCATGCAGCATATCGCAACCATGGCCCGCAGAATGTGGATTTTTCATGAATTCGCCCCATTCCCGATCATAAGAATGTCAACCCGGCATCCCTACATGCCGGGACCGCCCACGCTGCCCGGTCCGCCGCCGGACTGCTGCGGGGAACCGCCCATGCCCCCGACGCCGTTGGGGGCGCTGGAACCGCCCGGCGGGGGCACATGCCGCCCGGCACAGGCCGCAAGCCCGGCCGAAACCACAAGAAGGCAGGCAAGGCGCGTCATGGCGTGTCGCATCGGGTACTCCGTATTCCGGTCTGGCAGGAATGGCAGGGGGTTTGCGGGCCGTTCATGGCCATGCCGCTATTTCCGTGGCGTGCCGTTGCTGCTGATGCCGGGGCCTCCGCCATCGTCCGACCCGCCGCCGCCGGGCTTGGGCCTGTCACACGCCGACAGCGCGCCCAGCATGATGACGGCGGTGGTGATTTTCATGATGCGTCCCAAAAACGCCTCCCGTGATGCGTGATGACGGCATGGCCCGTATTGAAACGGACCGTGTTGACATGGGTTATCCCATCCATACGGTGTCAACAGGCCGCGCCGGGAGGAGTTGCCTGCCCAAACCGGCCTTCCTGCTGCCCGCATGACATGACAAGGGATGTAAAATGACAGAAAAATCCGCCAGATTCTCCGGCAGGGTGGCGCTCCTGACGGGGGCCGCGGGCAATATCGGCCTGGCCTGCGCGCACCGGTTGGCCCGCTCCGGCGCGGCCATCGCGCTGCTCGACATGAACGCGCAGGCCCTGCAGGCGGCGGAAAAGGCCGTGGCCGCGCACGGGGTGAAGGCGCGTTCGTATATGTGCGACGTGACCGACATCGCCGCAGTGCGCGACACGGTGGCGGCGGTCGTGGCGGAATTCGGGGCCATCGACTTCCTGTTCAACAATGCCGGATACCAGGGCGCGTTCGCCCCGGTGCAGGATTACCCCGAAGACGACTTCGCCCGCGTCATGGACATCAACGTGCGCGGCGCGTTCCATGTCCTGCGCACGGTGTCGCAGCACATGGTCGCGCGCAAATTCGGCCGCATCGTCAATACCGCCAGCATGGCGGGCGTGCAGGGACCGCCGAACATGGCGGCCTATGGCGCGTCGAAATTCGCGATCATCGGCCTGACCGAAGTGGCGTCGAAGGACCTTGCGCCGTATAACATCCGCGTCAACGCCATCAGCCCCGCCTTCATGGGGCCGGGCATGATGTGGGACCGGCAGGTGGAACTGCAGGCGAAGGTCGGCAGCCAGTATTTCTCCACCGACCCCAAGGAAGTGGCGAAACAGATGATCGGCAGCGTGCCGATGCGCCGCTATGGCAGTATCGAGGAAATCCCCGGCGTGGTCGAATTCCTGCTGGGCGAGGATTCAAGCTACATGACCGGCGTAAACCTGCCGATCGCGGGCGGCATCCTGTAAACCGAAAAAAAGTTTTTGGTGAAGCTTTTTGCAAAAAGCTTCAGGGAACGCCGCCTTTTTTGGAAAAAGGCGGCACCCGCAGACTTTTACTCCTTTAAAAACCCTGACCCACCCCGTTTTCCTATCGCGCCAAACCCACCGGACACTCGAGCGTTGGAAGCGGGACGACCATGACGAGGGGAAACAGGACAGGTGATGCGACGCTTTTCATTTCCGGTGACATTTCTGCTGGCTGGTGTGCTGCTTGTCACCGCGCCGGGTGCGTGGGCGCGCGAGCATACCCGCCAGCAGCAGGCCCGCGCCTGCCAGGGCGATGCGCTGCGGCTGTGCGCGACCTCCATCCCCGATGAAAAACGCATCACCGCCTGCATGCAGCGCAAGATCGACCGCCTGTCGCCGCGCTGCCGGGCGATGTTCGACCCGCCCGCCACCGACGCCCACGGCGGCACGACACAGGCCACGCCCCCCGCCGCCCATCCGCAGGACGGGCAGGGCTGACGCAACCCGACGGCAGGCGGCGCGTTTTCATGGCTCCCCCCAGCAGGAGCCTCCTTCATGACACGAACAAGCACGATGACCGTCCTGATGCTGTCGGTGGCGCTTGCCTGTACCGGCCTGTCCGGCTGCAAGCGCCATCATGAGACCGCGGGCGAGAAGCTGGATAAATTCGGCAACAAGATGCAGGACACGTTCGACCCGCCCAAGGGGCCAGCGGAAAAGGCGGGACGCAGCCTTGACCGCGCCACCGGGAACTGAACACCGGGACGGACAGGAGTTTTCCGGGTGCCGCCTTTTTCGAAAAGAGGCGGCGTTCCTTACCTTTTCGGTGTGTCGGGGCCTGTGACCGCCCGCGCGCCCATGCCCACCATCGCCAGCATCACAGCCAGCATCACGAACGCCACCGACAGGCTGCTGTACTGCGCGACCAGCCCGATCAGCGCGGGGCCAAGCAGGATCCCGGCATAGCCCATGATCGTAACCCCCGACACGACGGCGGCGACGGGCATGACGCGCTGGCGCCCCATCGCGCCATACAGGACGGGCACGATATTGGCGCATCCCGCCCCCATCAGCGCCAGTCCGCCAAACGCCACCCACGGCGCCGCCACCGCCACGACCAGCGCCAGCCCCATCGCGGCGCAGGCCGCCCCCATGCCGATCACCCACGCATCGCCCATGCGCCGCACGATGGCGTCCCCCGACAGGCGGCCCGCGACCATCATGGCGCAGAACGCCACATACCCCGCGCCCGCGCGCGCAGGCGGCAGGTGGCGCGCGGTGGACAGGAAGACGGCGCCCCAGTCCAGCACCGCGCCTTCGACAAGGAACGCGACGCAGCACATCGCCCCCGCCAGCAGGACAACCCCGCGCGGCAGGACAAGGCGGCGCGCATTCCCCTTTCGCCCCGCCGGGGGCACGTCCCCCTGCGGCCCCAGCAGCCCGCCCGACGCCATCGCCCCTGCCCCCGCGACACAGGCCATCGCGGCCACGGCGATGGTGGCGGGCGACATCCCCAGCCCCAGCCCGCCACTGGCCCCCGCCGCGCCCAGCAGCGTGCCGACGCTGAACATGCCGTGGAAACCCGACATCATGGGCCGCGCGCTTTCATGTTCCACCGCGACGGCCTGCACGTTGATGACGCAGTCCATCGCCCCCATCGCCGCGCCGAACAGCAGGAGGCACCCCGCCAGCGTGACAGCGGAGGACGCCAGCGCCAGCCCCGGCAGCATCAGGCACAACAGCGCGGCCGACACCAGCAGCACCCGCCTGCACCCCGCCCGTGGAAGCATGCGCGCGGCCAGCGGCATCCCCACGACCGACCCCAGCCCCAGGCACAGCAGCAGCAGGCCCAGCCCCCCCGATGACAGGCCCGCCCGCGCCCGCGCGAACGGGACCAGCGGCCCCCACGCCGCCAGCGTGAAGCCGACCACCAGGAACATCAGCCGCGTCGCCGCCTGCCGCCGCCTCAGGCCACCGGGCCGGTCATCCGGCCGGCCACCGGGCAAATATCCGCCATATTCCGCTGGCATGTCGGCAGGGTTCCTTGTTCACGGCGCATGCAGGAAAACAGGGATAGGGGATCACACGCGAAACCGGCAACCCTGTGATCCACCATCCGTTGCTCCCTGTGCTTCTACTGGGTCCATGACGGACCATGGGAGAAAGATCACCATGACGACATTCCACCTCCTTCCCCCCGCCCCGCAGCCACCTGCGCGGGACCGGGACCGCCATGCCGCCCGCATGCAGGCCGGGACCATGCCGCATGGCGAAACGCAGCCCCGCCACGCGTACCGCACGCCCGCGCGCCCGGTCGTGCGGTCCGTGGCACTCATGCTGTGCCTGCTGTCGCTGGCGGGATGCTATGGCGGGCGGGGCTGGCACGACCACCGCCACCATCGCGACGGGTATTATGGCGGCGGGTATTACGGCGGGCGCGGCGGACCACCGGGCGGCGGGTATGGCCGCCCCGGGCGCGGGTGGTAGGGGCCATGACGGCCGGGCGGTTGCCATATGGCCGCCGCCACGCCACCATGCGCGCCACCATGGTTCCACGGAGTACGCCACAGGATGAAAGAGCAGATCATACAGGGCCTGATTTCGATTGCCGTGGCGCTTATGGTCCTGCTGGTATTGCAAAGGATCATGCCCGGCTGAAGGGTGGGCACGCCGCCACGCCGTCCCGGCCATGCCCGGTGGGGAACGCCATGTTGCCGCGATCTTTCCCCACTCCTGCCGCAATGGCCCTGTGATATGCCACCCGGCCGACCCGTTAGTGGAGAATGCAGGATGAAAAGAACGATACTTGGCGCGCTGGCGGTCATGGTGGGGCTGGCCCCCGCGCTTGCCGTGGCGCAGCCGATGCCGCCGGGTTACCATTACGGCCCGCGTTACGAACGCCGGGGCTGGCGCGGGCCGCCGCCGCGCGTATGGCGCAGGCCGCCGCCGCCGGTATGGGGCCGCTATTACGGGCCACCGCCGCCACCGCCCCCGCCGCCGGTCTATCCCTACTGGTAAATGAAGACATGCGCCCCGGCGGCAGTAACGCGGCCGGGGCGCGTGCATGGGCGGCAATATGTCCCATGACATGCAGGCCATGAATACCATCCGTCATTTCCTGCCGGGGCATTAACCCTCGATCAATACATGGAACATCATGATTGGGGCGGGTCATTTTTTCACACCCGCGCAACCCGGCGCGCGGAAAGGCGTTTGACCCGTATGGCCGATCGCGACGATCACGCCACCGGACGTGCCCGCATCCCCCGTGGGGCGGGCACGAACTCAAGGAAATCAGGAACCATCATCATGGGTGAATTTACCGACAAGCTGAAGGGCACGACCGACAAGGCCGTGGGCTCGATCAAGGAAACCGTCGGCAAGGCCACAGGCAACGAGGATCTCGAAGCCCGGGGCATGGCCCAGAAGCTGAAGGGTGAGGCCGAAAAGGCCGTCGGTAGCGTCAAGGGCACGATCAACAAGATCTGACCCCCTGCGACCGGAGGAGACGGAGCCTCAATTCCGTCCCCCCTGCCGTTCCTCCCCACCGCCCATCAGGCGCGCGGGGGAGGAACACAGCCCCGGTCCCCCGGGGGCGCAGACGACCACTTCGCGCATGCCATGGCCCCCATGGCGTGCGTTTTTTATGTACGCACCCCCACCCCTGTTTCGCCAGAAATCATGGTTTCCAAAGGGTAATACCCTTTGGTGGGGGTTCGGGGGCAACGCCCCTGAGATGGTCGGCATCTGTTATATCCGGGCGGCTTCCCGGACCCGGCAGGGATCGCGATCCCTGCACCCTGATTCGTTAAAAGTCCTGGTTGCCAAAGGGCAATGCCCCACGCCCCCGCACAGGTTCCAGCGCCGCATCCCGTCCCTCCAGCCACCGCCCGTCGCGCGCCACCCGTCCGGCGGCGGCGTCAAGCGCGCAGTTCACGACGATCCGCCCGCCCCCCGGTGGCACCACGCTGTCCAGGCGCAGCGTATCGGGGCCGCTCATGACATCGAATGTACCGATCGGACCATTGGCCTGCCGCAGCCACGCCGTCGCCGCCCCCTGCCCCGGCAGCAGGCGCACATCGCCCGCCCGCACCAGAAGCTCTGCCGGGCCGTCCCCGCCATTGACCACAACGGGACGCACGTCCGGCAGGTCCGCGATGAACGCACCATTCGCCACCCGTCCGGGCAGGCGGGTGACATCGTTCATGAACTCCATCGCGAACGGGGTGGCCGGCGCGTCGTGCAACTGCTGCGGGGTGCCAGACTGCACGATGCGGCCATCGCGCATCAGGGCGATGGTATCGGCAAGCTCGCCAGCCTCATGCCGGTCATGGGTGACAAGCAGCGTCGTCAGCCCCAGCCGGTCATGCAGTTCACGCAGCCAGCCCCGGATGCTGCGCCGCACCAGCGGGTCCAGCGCGCCGAACGGTTCATCCAGCAGCAGCACGCGCGGCCCCGTCGCCAGCGCGCGCGCCAGTGCGACACGCTGGCGCTGCCCGCCCGACAGTTCGTGCGGATACCGCCCGCCCATGCCCGGCAGGTGCATCAGGTCCAGCAGCTCCTCCACCCGTGCCGCGATCTGCGCGCGACCGGGACGGATGCGGCGCGGGCGGATGGACAGGCCGAACGCGATGTTGCGCGCCACCGTCATATGGTCGAACAGGGCATAGTTCTGGAACACGAAGCCGATATTGCGCGCACGCGCCTCCAGCATGTCCACGCGCTGCCCGTTGAGCAGCACGCGCCCCGAATCATGCGGGTCCAGCCCGGCGATGATGCGCAGAAGCGACGTCTTGCCCGCACCCGACGGGCCAAGCAGCGCGGTGAAGCTGCCCTCCGCCACATCCAGCGACACGTCATCGACGATCGGGCGTCCCCCCACCCGGCGCGTCAGGTTTTCAAGGCGTACGCTCATGCGGCATTCCCCATCGACACGGCCGCGCGTTCCACAAGGCCCCGCAGCGCGACCACGGCCATCGCCATGAGCGCAAGCAGCGCCGCCATCGCAAACGCCGCGACCGTCTGGTATCCGTTATACAGTGTCTCGATATGCAGCGGCATCGTTTCCGTCAGGCCGGGAATATGGCCCGACACCACCGACACCGCGCCGAATTCGCCCATCGCCCGCGCCGTGGTCATCAGCACCCCCGACACCAGCGCCGCGCGCGCACCGGGCAGCGTGACATGCCACAGCACCCGCCACATCCCCGCCCCCAGCGTCACGGCGGCTTCTTCCTGCGCGCGGCCCATATGGCGCAGCATCGGCATCATCGTGCGCGTGACATAGGGGAAGGTGACAAACAGCGTCGCCAGCAGGATGCCCGGCGGCGCGAACATGACGGGATAGCCCCAGCGTTCCAGCGCCACCCCCCACCATCCCTGCGTGCCGAACACCAGAAGCCACACCAGTCCCCCCACCACGGGAGAGACGCTGAGCGGCAGTTCCACCAGCACGATGACCAGCCCGCGCCCCGGAAACGAAAACCGCGCCAGCGTCCATGCCGCCATCACGCCGAAAAAGCTGTTGATCGCCACCGCCAGCGCGGTGATGACCATCGTCAGCCGGATGGCCGACAGCGCATCGGGATCGCACATGGCGTCCCACGCCGGGCGCAGCCCGTGCGACAGGGCGGCGGCGAACACCATCACCGGCGGCAGCAGCACCATGATCCCCACCAGCGCCCAGACAAGGGCCGCGAACGCCCATCGCCCGGCGCGGTTCGCCGTATCCGCCCTCATGCCGCGCCCCCCGCGCCGCCACGCCCGATGCGCTGGCGCAGCCATGCGATCACGCCCAGAGACGCCATCGCGATCCCCACCAGCACCAGCCCGATCAGGCTTGCGCCCTGCGTGTCATATTCCTGCAGGCGGATGACCACCAGCAGCGGGGCGATTTCGGTATGGAACGGCTGGTTCCCCGCAATGAAGATGACCGAGCCATATTCCCCCACGCCGCGCGCGAACGCCATGGCGAACGACGTCAGCAGCGCGGGATACAGCGCGGGCATCACCACGCGGGCCACCACCTGCGCGCGCGTCGCGCCAAGGGTGCGGGCGGCTTCCTCCGCCTCGGGCGGGAGGGCGCGCAGCACGGGGGCGATCGTGCGCACCACGAACGGCAGCCCCACGAACATCAGCGCGACAATGATGCCCGCCGGCGTGAACGCCACCTTCAGCCCCATCCGGGCCAGCGGCGCGCCAACCCAGCCATGCGGGCCATACAACGTCGCCATCGTGATGCCCACCACGGCGGTCGGCAGCGCGAACGGCAGTTCCACCAGCGCGTCGATCACGCGCCATCCCGGCACCCGCACGCGCACCAGGCCCCATGCGATCACCATGCCCGCCACCACGTCGAGTGCCGCCGCCACAAGGGCGCAGGCAAAGCTGACCCGCAGCGCGGCGAGCATCCGCCCGTCATGCAGCAGGTGGCCAAAGGCGGCGATCCCGCTGCCCGATCCCTCCGCCCACGGCCGCGCCAGCAGCGCCAGAAGCGGCAGCACCACCAGCGCGCCCAGCCACGCGAACGTCAGCGACAGCCCGACGCCCATGCCCGGCAGGCCATGCCGCCGCCCGCGCCATGCGAACAGGCCACCCGCCGCCATGTCCCGGCCGGGTGTCATCGGGCATAGATGCCGTCAAAGACGCCGCCATCGGCGAAATGCGTCTTCTGCACCTGCGTCCAGCCACCAAGGGAGGCGATGTCGAAGGTTGCGACATCGGCGAAGGTCGCGCGGTTTTCGGCCAGTATGGACGGCGTGACGGGCCGGAAATAATGTTTCGCCCCGATCCGCTGCCCCGCGTCGGTGAACAGGAAATCAAGGTAGGCGCGCGCAATTTCCAGCGTGCCATGCGCCTTTGCATTGCGCTCCACCACCGCGACGGGCGGTTCGGCAAGGATCGTCAGCGGTGGCACGACGATGTCGAACTGGTCCGGCCCGATGTCGCGCGCGGCCATCAGGGCCTCGTCCTCCCACGCCAGCAGGACGTCGCCACTGCCGCGCTGCACGAAGCTGTTGGTCGCGCCCCGCGCGCCGGTATCAAGCACCGGGACGTGGGAAAACAGCGCCCGCAGGTACGCCCGCGCCGTGTCCGGCGTGCCGCCGGACTGGCGCAGCTCCCAGCCCCATGCCGCGAGGTAGTTCCACCGCGCGCCGCCCGATGTCTTGGGGTTGGGGGTGATGACCTGCACCCCGTCGCGGATCAGGTCGGGCCAGTCATGGATGCCTTTCGGGTTGCCCTTGCGCACCAGAAAGACGATCGTGCTGGTGAACGGAGTCGCATTGTGCGGCAGCAGCCCCTGCCAGTTGGCGGGCAGAAGGCCGCTCGCCGCCAGCATGTCGATGTCATAGGCCAGGCCCAGCGTCACCACGTCGGCGGGCGCGCCCTCCTGCACCGAACGGGCCTGCGCGGCCGATCCCCCGTGGGAGGTCCGCACCATCACCGGCGCCCCCCCATGCGTGCGCGCCCATTGCGCGGCAAAGGCGCGGTCGACCTCCTGATACAGTTCGCGCGTCGGGTCGTAGGAGACATTCAGCAGCGTCCCCGCCGCCCATGCCCCGCGCGGACGCCCCGCCAGCAGCGCGGCGCAGCCCAGCCCGGCCTGAAGGAAAGCACGACGGTTCGAAAGGAATGATGGCTTCATGGAACAGGTCTTCCCAGGCGGCGTCACACATGACGGGCATCCCCGGCGGCCCGCCACGCGACAGGGCGGCGGGAGCGGGGGATAATTAAACCATTTTATATCGTTCAATACGATAGGACGCGCCCGCAAAACCTGTCAATAATCATCTTCGTGGCATGTGATTCACGATAATTAACGATCGTTATGTTGTTTATATGCCACGACGAAGACGGGCACGCATTCATTTTTATCGTTTTATTCCAATGCGTTACAATCATGCCACGTCACTGTTCCGGCCGACCGCGCCGGATATGCACACATCAAACGACACTTTCGATATTTAACTTTGTTGACCGTATTATAAAATCACATTACGGATATGGATCAGACTTCACCCCCGTTCCGTCCCCTTTCCCACCAAGATGGTCTTCCCATGACATCCTTGCCAAGGTCAGTCACAGCAGGCGCGATGCCCTCCCGCTTCGCCTCCGTCATCATACGGAACGCGCGCTGCCTGCGTACCGCGCCGCTGGCGGGATCGGCCGCCCTTGCCCTCGCGCTGCCATGGGGCGGACTGCCCAGCGCGCGCGCGCAGGCCGCCACCACGCAGGGAAGCCTCACGGCAGGGGCCACCCGCCCCTCCCCACGCACGCCCGCGCATGGCCACGCGGCCCCTGCCGTGGCGGCGTCGCACGTCACGCCGTCGCACGTCACGGTGGCCCCGGCCACGCCGGACGGGCGGCCCGAAAACATGACGGTCCATGTTGGCCCCCGCCCGCCGATCCAGACCTATCCCCATGCCAACCCGGTGGGACAGCCGATCGTCATGACCGGGGCGCAGAACCGCATCAACGGCCATCCCTATGACTGGGGCGTGTTCAATCGCGGCAACGGGGAGGCGGCTGGCTTTGGACCGGTCGGTCAATACGGCGTCGCCCCCTGGGCCGAGGACTGGAGCCGCCTGCGCAACAGCAAAAACCACACCGACCCGTTCGACGTGCTGAAATACATCCCGCTGACGCCGGACGGGCTGGTCTGGATCAGCTTTTCGGGCGAGACGCGGCTGCGCAACTGGTTCGAGACCCGGCCCAACCTCGGCACCCAGAAACCCAACGATTCGGGCCGCTTTGGCGTGCGCAACCTGTATGGCGCGGACCTGCATATCGGGTCGCACCTGCGGTTTTTCGGGCAACTCATCAACGCCGATGCCGGCGGGTGGGGCGGGTATGGCTACGGCTCCACCTATCGCAAGCGGCTGGATGCGCAGCAGGCGTTCGTGGAGACGCGGTGGAACCTGTTTGGCGCGAAAACGGGGTTCATGTTCGGGCGGCAGCAGTTCCTCGATGCGCCCTCCTACATGCTCTATAACCGCGAGACGCCGAACGTGCCGCTGTCATGGGACGGGTTCCGCGCCTATGCCATCTGGGACCGCATCCGCATCGACGGCTGGGATTTCGTGCAGACGAATGACAGCCAGAACAAGATGTTCCACGACACCGAAAACTATTCCACGCGGCTGTACGGGTTCGACACCACATGGGCGCCGCCGGATTTCCGCTTCCTTGGCGAACGTGGCTATTCCTTCGTCGATGCGTTCTATATCGGCTACAAGCTGTCGGGATCGTCCGGCGCGATCGCGACGCAGACGGGCACGGCGACGGGATCGAACACGCGCAACAATTTCGGCGTGCGCTGGCACGGGCAGGCCGGGCCGATCGAATTTTCCGTCGGCGCGGTGTGGCAGGGCGGCGTGTTCCGCTATGCCAGGACCAACGTCGCACGCAATGTCAGCGCCTATGCCATCAACTCCATCGTCGGATACCGCGTGCCAAAGGACAGGCTGCACACCTTTGCCGGGATCCAGACGGATGTGTATTCCGGCGGCAATGACGCCAGCAAGAGCGGGGATATCGGCACCTATATCTCGCCGTTCAATCCGCAGACCAACTACCTCGACACCACGACCTACATGACGGCGTCGAACCTCATCAGCTTCGCGCCGATGGTGCGCATCACACCGTTCAAATCCGTCAGCATCCAGATCAAGTATCCCCTGTTCTGGCGCGACAGCACAAATGACCGGGTTTACAAATCCTCTGGCGCCTACAGCTTTCCCGGCAACTTCGGCGGAAAGTTCATCGGAATGGCCCCGCAGGCGTCACTGGCATGGCAGATCAATACACACCTGTCATGGACACAGTATGTCTCGCGCTTCATGACATCACGCGCCCTGAACGCCGCCGGCGGGTCGAGCGGGACATATTACCAGTCCAATTTCGTCTTCCGGTTCTGAAGGCTCAGGGGCGTTGCCCCTGAAACCCCACCAAAGGGCATTGCCCTTTGGAAACCATGATTTTCAACAGATCAGGGTGCAGGGAGCGCGCTCCCTGCCGGGTCCGGAGCAAGTTGCCCGGGCGGTGCATGCGGCGATTGTCTCAGGGGCTTTGCCCCCGCCCCCCACCAAAGGGCATCGCCCTTTGGAAACCATGACATCAGGGTACGGGGAGCGCGCTTCCTGCCGGGGTCAGCGTGTGGCGGCGCGGAACAGGGCGGCGACGCGGCGACGCAGGCTCGACAGGTCGGGCAGCACAACATTATGCAGGGCACGCACGCTGTCATGGGTGGCATAGAACCGCCGTCCGACCACACCGGCCAGCGCAATCGCGGTACCGACAAAAATGCCGTCAATTTCAATAATTGTTGATTCCAGCATGATCCATATCCGAAAAAATCTTTCTGCATCTCCAGACGATTTCGGCAGGTCCCGGGGAATGCCTATCGCACTGGATGGAAATGCCGGGGGCGTGCCGGCGCAAGGAAAACAGGACATCGTCTATGTCCGTGTGTATATAGACACATGGTACGGACCCTCCAGAAGTCAGGAGCATTACGATATGGGCAGCATCATAACGGAGCATGTGGAAGTGTCAAGATTAAACGACTACGATTCGTTGTAATTGTAATTAAACGTATTAATTAGTGGTTTTGCATGCCCGGACTTTCCATCATTTTATCATATGGTTACATAAGAATTCGCTATACATGCCCCAACAGGGCATGCCCCGCGACTCTCCCAAACGCGGGGTGGCGCCGGCCCTTTCCCGTTTTCCCCTTAAACCACGCACCATATGCGGGCATAAGGGCGACGTCAGGGATTGATACATTCCCCAACATCAAGGACGCCTGACAAAACTGTTCAAAACTGGTATTGACGAGACGCGTAACGAATTCACCACGGACATTAAATAAACATTTATATTTCAAGTATGTTCGCGTTTTTATTTACCCGGGTACACTCTCGCGGCATGTGCATGCGTGCACCCCATCCGCACGGGAACATGCCCTGGACCGCACGACCTTCGCCAAGGAGATAAGCCGTCAGCATGGCCGCCACACCAATGCAAGCCACCACACGCCTGAGGCTGATGGAACAGGCATGGCCCCTGATTGCACGCAAGGGCTTTGCCAATACCAGCATCAATGACGTGCTGGAGGCCGCCCACGTGCCAAAGGGGTCTTTTTATTACTACTTTTCTTCCAAGGACATATTCGGCCAGGAACTGCTACAGTATAACATGTGCGAGCATGCCGAGGCAATCCGCATGTTCCTCGGCACGCCGCACCTGTCGGGGCTGGAGCGGATGATGGCGTACTGGTCGTCATGGGTGGAACGTGAAACCAGCCCCGACCCGCGCCAGAAATGCCTGATCGTCAAGATCGGGTCCGAGGTCAGCGAACTGTCCGACGGCATGCGCGCGGTGATGGAACGCGGGATCGACATGCTGGTCGGGCTTCTGGACGGGGGCATCCGCGCGGGCATCAGCGATGGGTCGATCTCCCCGATCATCGAAGCACCGAACGTGGCGCGTGAACTGTTCCATTACTGGCTGGGCAATACGGTGGCGTTCAAGATCCACCGCAACTCCCCACGCCTGACGCGCGCACTGGACACCACGCGCCGGATCCTGCAGGGGCTGGTGCCCGTTCGCAAACCCGCCCTGACGCTGTAGGCGGCGGGTTCGGGGCCCCAAGGGCGATATCCCCCTTCCCTGTCCACAGTGCCCGGAAAACCCCTGGTTTTCATCCCGCGCCGGGCGCATCGCAGATGATGTCGCGGCACGCGCCATGTTCCAGTGTGGTGAACCTGTCGGCAGGCCACCCCGCCGCCGCCGCCACGCGCGCCAGGCGCTGTACCGGTTCGTCCATCGGTTCATCCGTCAGGCGGAACGTGCCGAAATGCATGCCGATCCCCCGCCGCGCGCCAAGTTCGAGGAAGCCCGTGCATGCCTCCTCCGGCGTGACATGCACCCCCGCCATCAGGTCGCGCGGGTTGTAGGCCCCGATCGGCAGCAGCGCGAGGTCCGGCGCCCCCAGCCGGTCGCGGATCATGCCCCAGTGGCGGCCATGCGCCGTATCGCCGGCAAAGAACACCCGCTGCGCGCGCCCGCCCGCACCGTGCACCTGCACCATGAACCCGGCCCACAGGCTGCGGTTGCGGTCAAAGGGGGTGCGCGCGGTGGCGTGGCGGGCGGGGGTTGCGGCAATGCGCACGCCGGGCAGTTCCACCCCCTCCCACCAGTCGAGTTCGACCACGCGCCGCAGTCCCGTCCGGCGCAGGTGGCGTGCATTGCCCAGCGGCACGACCACCAGCGGGTCATCCCCCCGCCGCCCCAGCGCGCGCAGCGAGGGCAGGTCCATATGGTCGTAATGGCAGTGGGAGACGAGGATGACGTCGATCGGCGGCAGGTCCGCCAGCGCCCGGCCCGGCGCGCGCACGCGCTTCGGTCCCGCCCACTGCACGGGCGAACAGCGTTGCGAGAAGATCGGGTCCGTCAGCACCGTCACCACCGACCCGTCGGCGCGCATGATGCGCAGCAGGAACGTGCTGTGGCCGATGAACGTCACCTGCACCGCGCCAGGGGCCGGGGGCTGGTACGGGTCCCCCGTGGGGGTGGGGTTGTCGATCCACGCGGGCCAGTCGGACGGCGGGCGGTTGCGCTGCCACTTCCAGATGGCCAGCGCGCGCAGCCTGCGCGGGTGCCAGTCCTGCGGCACGATGGCGGGGGGATTGTAAAAACGGGTCCCGTCGCAATGGTCGGTGACACGGAATGGCGGCATGCAGGCTTTCTCCGGCGCAATGGCGCGCAGTATGTCGCCTATGCCATGGGCGTGGCAAATCCTCTCGCACGGGGCATGTGCGCGGCCGCCGTCAGTCCCGCACCCGCTGCATCAGCCAGCCGCCAACCCGTTTCCACACCGTCTCCGACAGGACCCAGTGCCCGTGCTGTGTCGGGTGGGTATAATCCGGCAGCCAGTAGGTCCGGTCGCCCACGTCGGCCATCGGCTGCCCCGGCGCAAAGGGGTCGATTTCCGCATCAACCGTTATCTCGTGGCTGTCGATCGCCTGCTGTATTTCCGCGCGCGGGGCGCCGGTGGTGTTCGCCTCGGCCATGATGACGACACGGAACCCGGCCGCCTTCAGGCGCTGCGTGATCCGCGCAAGGTTGCGCACCGTCTCCTGCACCGGGATGTGGTTGTACGGCAGGTGGTCGTTCACCCCGCCAAACACCACCGCGACCTTGACCGGCGCGTTGCGTCCCGCCGCCTCCGCCGCAGGCAGCATGCCCACCATCTGCCGCGTCGTTGCCCCCGACACCGCGAAATCATAGCTCTGGTACCGCCCATGGCGCTGCATCAGGTAAGGCCAGTTGCGGCCATCCGACAGCAGGTATCCCTCCGTCCGGCTGTCCCCGATCGCCACGAACACCGAACGTAGCTGCGGCATCTCCTCACCCGCCACGGCGGCGGCGGCCTGGAACGCGCGGACCTGTTCGCGGCGTGGGGCGACATCGGCAATGACGATGCCCGTCCACTGCCCGGTGTTGCGCCCCTGCACGAACCATTCGCCCCCGTCGGCATTATACCCGACATACCCGCCCGACAGCATGCCCGCGGGCATCGCGCCACGCAGGTAGCTGCCGGCCGCATTGCCCGCGTCAAGGTGATAGCCATCATGGTCGGCATACACGCTGACGGCGGCGGGGGCGTTCATGACCACCAGGTCCGTGCGGTGGTCGGGGTCCATCCCGTCGGCCACATGCGCGAAACCGTCAAGGCTGTAGCTGCCAAGGAACAGCTTGAACGTGTTTTTCTGCCCCGCCTGGCCCAGCAGGACCGGCACGGGAAATGCCGAGAACCCGGAATTGGAGGAGGCATAGGTGCCCGTCGTGCCGAAAAAGAAGCCGTCGGCCGGCACGCGCATCCCCGCGGGCAGGACAAAGCCGCCGGGGCCGTTGGCCTCCCCCCACGAAATGGCGTCATGCCCCGCGATGCGGACCTCGCCAACATGCACGACATGCTGCGGCGTCGCGGCCAGGTGGTTGCCATGCCCCGACTGGTCATACACCCGCACGACATTGGCGAACGTCCCGGCATCGCGCCGCGCCAGCGCCGCGCGCAGGGCCGCGTGGTCGAGGTCCCCGTCCGCGCCGATGCCAAGCGTGACCACCACCGGCCGCCCGCCCTGCGTGACCTCCACATCCAGCGCGGGCCCGTGATAGCCCGACACCATCTGCATCGGCCCGCCGGCAAAGAGGGCATGCGCGCCGAACGTATCGGCAGGGCGCGCGGGCGTCATGCGCGTCCAGCGCGCCTGCCCCGCCGCGACCGATTCCGCCTGCCAGACCTGCCCGTGCGCCTGCCACAGGTCGCCCGTGCGGTATCCCGCCCCCGCATCGTCATGGGCGGCGGGCGCGCGGTCCATCCCGGCGGACGCCGCCTGCGCCGCGGGCATGCACAGGCCCTGCGTGCCGTCGCCCGCATCGGGACAGGCCTGCGCCCGCACCCCATGCGGCAACGCCGCCAGCGCAAGGGCCGCAAACAGGGTGATATGCTGGTCCGCCATCTTCATCCGGGTCGCCTTTCGATGCGATCGTGTCATGCCATGGGTTCCTTACTGCCCGTCGAACGCATAATGGAACAGCAGCATGCCATCCGATTCAGACCATGTGCCGGCACGGGTGTATCCCCCCTCCAGCCCGAGGCGGAAACGGTGGTTCACCTGATAGACCACGCGCCCGCGCACATTGCCCGCCAGGCCGCTGGCCCCATACCCGCCAAAGGTGCTGGGGGCCGTAAGCTGGGACTGCAGCAGGGAACTGGTGGGGTAATAGGGCGCGCTCCTGCTGTGGTAATTCTGGTATCCCGCCTCGCCACGCAGGAACCATGTCCAGTGGTCGGTATGGCCCGACCATTCCACCGGCACCATCGCACCGAAATAATCACGCGGGGAGAAGTATCCCCCCTGCCCCCATGTGAAGAAGTAGGTGTCGCGCTTGTAGCCGAAATACATCAGGTCCCCGCCGACACGCAGGCGCTGGCGGCCCTTTTCCTCCCACACGGTGGCGCTGCCGCCGGCCCCGGCCTCGGTCTCGGTGTTGCTGACGACGTTGTCCCCCTCCAGGTAGGCAAAGCCACCCCCGGCATAGACGTTCCACCCCGCCTCCGACCATTCCAGCGCGCCGTGGCCGAAATTGCGCGTGACGCCGCCCCATTTGCGGCCGGTGCCCGGATCGCGTTCCCCCGCATAGGACAGTTCGCTGTCGGTCACCATGCGCCGCCCGCCACTGATGCGCAGCGTCAGGTTGCGCGTCAGGTGCGGGGCGAATTCCACCCCGCCCACCACGTTGGCGATGGGCATGCCCAGCGGCGAGGACCCGATATCCGCATTGAACCAGCGGTTGAAATAGCTGAGATTCAGGCCAACGCCCTGTGTATAGTAATGGTGGTACCCCCATGGCTGCGCGCCGTTGACCGCCACCGTACCGAACTGCCGCGCCGAACTGGGGTTGCGCAGCGGGTCGCCGGTGAACAGCAGCGTCGGCGTCACGGAGAATGACAGCCGGTGGTCCCATGAATTGAACGGGATGGTCCCGGTGATGGGAATGGCGAATTCCGTCAACTGCCCCAGCCCCGTCGTGCCGGTGCGGCTGCGCACGAAGGTGTTGGCGTCGATCTGCGGCGAGACCGAATCCCGCAGGTAGACCATCTGGCGGTTGGTCGCCTGGATCTGGTCATCCTGCCGCAGGTAATGGTACGTATCCGGCAGCGTCGCCCCGCGCAGGTTGACATATTCGCTGTCGATGTCGGGCCAGCGGTAATCCGGCAGGAAACTGTCGCGCGTGCCGCAATGCACGGTGCCGGGCATGTCGCACTGCTGTTCATGCACATGGTCCAGGTCGGCCAACTGCGCGCGCGAACTGTGGTCGATGCGGGCCATTTCCGCGCGGATTTCCCATGTCACGGGGGCGTCTGGCTGCAGGTCCGACAGCCGGCGTGCATATGCGCGCGCGGCCGTCATGTCGCCCGCCCCGCCAGCGTCGCGCGCCGCCGACGCCAGGGCATAGATGTTGTTGGGCCGGATCGCCAGCGCGGCGCGGTCCTCCGCCAGCGCGCGCTGCGCGTCGCCCCGCGCCTGGTAGACACGGCCCATCGCAAGGTGCAGGTCCACCGAATCCGGATACCGCGTCATCAGCGGCGCCAGCACGTCCTTCGCCCGGGCGGGATGGCCGCGATTGTCCATCTGGTCCGCCGCAAGGATCTGCATCGCCAGTCCCAGCTGCTCCCGCAGGCGGGCCTGCTCCGCGGTGACCTGCACACCGTCCTGCTGGCGCAGGCGGTCGAACACGTCAAGGCAGCGCCGCGCGTCGGCAATGTCGTGTACCTGAAGGTACAGACCGGCATAGGACAGCATGCCCTGCGGCTGCGGCGCCGGGGTCATGCGTTCCTCCGCCTGCAGCACGTCGCGCACGGACTGGGGCATGTTGTGGTCGATCAGGGCATTGCCGATCATCACGCCGCGCACGCCCGTCGGGTCCGACCGGTCCGCCAGCGCCATCAGCGCCTTGCGGTCGAAATGGTGGGCGGCCTCGATATCGTGGATTTCCTGCGCAAGGTCGGCCTGCTGCGACAGGGCGTCGATGTCCACCGTGCGCTGGCTGTCGGGAATGCGCGCCAGCAGGCGTTGCGCCGTGGCGGTGTCATGCTGGCTCAGCGCATAGATCACGCCCGCCTGCAACGCCTGCACGTCGGCATGCGGGGATGTGGTCAGGTCCGCCATGATCCGCGCGGCCTCCGCACGGCTGGCGGGGTCTTCGGTATTGTACAGCGTCTGGGCCAGGCGCAGGCGCAGCCACGGACTGCGCGGGTTGGTCGCCACCGCACGGCGCAGCAGGTCGATGCGCGTCGCGTCATTGGGCGCCTGCGCGGCCTCCGCCGCCAGGAGTTCGGCCTCCAGGTATTCGACCATCGTGTGATGGCCGGTACCAAAGCGCGGGAGCATGGCGCGCGCCTCCTCCCCATGGCCACTGGCGATCAGCAGGTCCGCAAGGTTGAACAGCGCATCCGCATTCCCCGGCCAGCGTTCAAGGATCGTGCGGTAGGCGAGCATGGCCTCCGCCGTGTTGCCCTCGCGCCGCGCCAGCGCACCCTGCAGCGACAGCACCGTCAGTGCGCTGTTGCGCCGCCGCGCCAGACGTTCGAGGCCCACATGCGCGCCAGCGAAATCCCCCACGGCGATGTCATGGGCGATCCCCGCCACCAGCGGGTCGCTGCGCACGCCGCCGGACGTTTTCCAGCCGTTCAGCCCCGTGATCGCCTTGTGCCAGCGGTCGGCATGATCGGGGTCAAGGGCCAGCGCCTTTTCAAAATAGGCGCGCGCCTGCTCGCGCTGCCCGCGCGCCTGCGCCACAAGGCCCATCCCGCCCAGCGCATCGACATCCTTGGGGTCCACCGCCAGCGCCTTGCGGAACAGCGCTTCCGAATCCCCGAACCGCCGCTGCGCCATGAGGGTGTATCCCTCCATCCGGTCGTTCGCGGCATCGAACGTGGCCTGCGTCTCCAGCGCCTTGATCAGGCGTGTATGCACCTCCTCGTCATCGGGGTGCATCGACAGCCATTCCTTGTACAGCGGGACCGTCTGGCCAACGATCGGCTCCCACAGCAGCGCCTCGCGCCAGGCGCGCAGCGCCTCCTCATGGATGCCGGTGGGCACATGGCCGTTGATCAGGCGTTCCAGCCCGGACATCCCTTCGGTACGCGACGTCACGCGATAGGTCAGGACACGGTAATAGGTCAGCGCCGCGTCAAGGTCGTGCGGGTTATGCGCGACATAGGCCGCAAGCTTGGTCCGCGCCTCCTGATAGCCAAGGATGGTCGCGCCCAGGACACGGTAATATTCCAGCGCCATGTCCGGTGGCGGGTCGCCATTCTTGAACAGGGCCTTGTACTTGAACATCGCGGGCATCATCTTGCCCGACGCGGCCAGCGCGCGCGCTTCCGCCAGAAGCTTTGGATCCGGCGGCCCCGCCTTGATCATCCGGCGCAGTTGCGCGACCTCGTCCGTCATGCGCCCCGACTGTTCCAGCCGGTCTGTCAGCGCCTGCGCCTGCGGCAACCCGCCCTGCGAAATCTCGATCCGCGCCATCAGGTACAGGGCGGCGGGACTTGCCGGGTCGATCTGCAGGGCACGGCCCGCCGCCTCATGCGCGCGGCGCAGGTCATGGTGCGCCAGCCAGTAGCTGCCCTCGTCCAGCAGCAGGTCGAACACCGCCGTCGCATGTTCAAGGCGCTGCACGCTGGCGTCAACGGCCTGCGTCTCCGACGGGTCGGACGGGACAAGGTCCGTGGGGGGCGCGGCCATGGGGCCATCGGCGGGGTCATCCACGTCGGACACGGCATAGGGATGGGCCGCCTCCTCGTCCTGCGGCGTGGGATGGGCGGCGCGTTCGATCGCCTCCTCCTCCTGCGCATCGGGCGTCGTGGCGGGGGCCTGGGCGCCGGGGGGCGCGGGCTGTGCCTGCGCCCATGCGGCATGCGGCATGCACACCGCCCCGGCCGTCGCCATGCCCCACAATGCGGTGACCCCCAGCAGACCGGAACGCCCACGCGGGAACGCGCCACAGGACAGGCCTGTCATGGTTTTATGGTGTGCCATCATGTCCCCGCCCGCAGGCATTGCACGATAAGAGGGTATGCCTCAGTGGACACGCGAAACATACGAAACATAGCCAAGCACGCCGGCCAGCAGCCCGCAGGCCGCGACCAGCATGGCCGCGCCACGGTTACGCACCGCCGGGCTGACCCGTCCCTCGTAATCGAGGAAGACGCGCTCGACGAAGATATAGCTCAGCAGGCTGATGACCATGACGATGCCAAGCACGCCGGCCATCGTCGCGCCGAACACCTGGAATGACAGCAGGTAGTTCGCCATCACGATCGCGGGCCAGTGCCACAGGTAGATTGAATAGGAAATCACCCCCACCGGCGACACCGGCACAAGGGTAAAGCGCGCGACATCCGTCTGCGGCAGCATGATGATGCCCACCACCGCAAGGCAGGGGAACAGCATCATGTAAGACGGGCAGGCGAATTCCAGCACATAGAACAGGCACGACCCCACCAGCACCGCCAGCGCCAGCAGGTACAGCACGTTGGCCAGCACCCGCGACAGCCGCGGCCGGGGGAAGATCCAGATCATCGTCCCCATGGAAAACTGCCACATGCGGTCAAGGATGTTGTAATATCCCTGCGTGTCGCCAGTGACATGGCTGTAGATGCTGTAGCCCAGCGACAGGGTGAAGATGCTGCTGATCGCAAGCTTGCGGTGCCGCGTGAACGGCAGCACCAGCGCCATGATGAAAATGATCGTGTAGAACTGCATTTCCAGCGACAGCGACCATGTATGCAGGAACGGGTAGGCAATGGCCTGCCCCTGGAAATACCCCACATGGCCCGATGCCCAGAAATTGGACAGGTACACCAGGGCGTACGCACCGTTGATCGCAATGTCGGCGCGGTCGCTCTGCAGCACCCACCACAGCATGCTCGCCGATATGATGGCGATCATGCAGAACAGCGCGGGTAACAGTCGGTACAACCGGCGGCAGACAAAGCGCGCGGGCTGGAACGGCTGCTGCATCAGGGCGGAACGCCCCATGAAATAGCCCGAAATGACTACGAATATGTCAACGCCGACAAAGCCGCCCTTCAGCCATCCGGCGTGAAACAGCACGACCGCAATGATCGCAAGCGCGCGCAACCCGTCAATGTCGCGACGACGGTCCTTGGGAAAGAACTCATGCTGGAGCATGTGCTGCCACTTGCTCTGGGCAGGCATGACGACTGTAGTCTGTTGCATCGGGCTGTTTTTCCACGTGTGATGCCAGGAATACTACTGGCATCTGCATGGCGGCCAATAATATGGCCACCATGCGTATCTGTTTTATTGAATAATTACTGTGCGGCGGCCGGGGCCGCGTCTTTCATCTTTTCCAGTTCAGGGGTCGTCGCCTTGACGATCGCATCACCCCATTCCTTGTAGCTGGCGGGCGTTGCATGGATGCCGTCGATGGTGTTGACGCTGCCCTGCTTCATCAACTGCGTGCCGTCGATATAGACGCACGGCGTGACATCGGCCTTCAGCAGCGACGCCATTTCGGTCGCGCGCTGGTCGGTCTTGCCATAACGGGGGCTGTACTGGCCCCAGGTCGGGCCGACCCAGATGCACGACGTCTTGCCGATGGCATAGGTCAGGGTCTTCACCTGCTCGTCCAGCCAGTCCTTGGACACCGCGTTCTGGCCATAGGATGCCATCGTGTCGCCAAGGATGACCATGACCACATTGGGGTGCCACTTTTCGATCAGGCCGGTCACCGGCGGCGGCGACGCGGGCTTCATGTTCGGCGCGGCGATCGGTTCGTCACCGATGCGCTGCGCCGCGCCACAGCCATTGTTAGGGTTCGGCACCACCCAGTCCGCCGCCGTGGACGAGCACACGCCATAGGTCACGACCTTTGCGCCCTGCTTCGAAAATTCCTCAGGCAGCACGGACAGGAGCGAATCCTTGAAGGTGACGTGGCTGTCACCAATGATCAGCAATGTAAGGCCGGCAAGAAGTGCACTCATGTCTCAGTTCTCCAATAATAACAATTTGTATGACACCGGTTGCATCGGCAGCCATTTCCCGGCGGGCGCGCGGATCCCCTGATCCCGCGCCACGGTTCCGGCGGCACGCCATGACAGCACCGGTCCCTACTCCGTTTTGGACGGGCCATCCTTGATCTGTTCACCCTCTTCCATCCGCTTGCGGGCATGGCGGCGCAGCAGCTTCACGGCCGCCGTGGCCACAAGCCCGGCACCCAGCAGGCCCAGCACATACAGCGTGAGCGGACGCGTCCCGAGATACCAGTCCAGCCACATCCACCACGGCAGCGACCCCATGGTGAAGGTCGGCGCGGTGCGGTAACTCGTCAGCCTGTCGCCATTGCGCAGCACGAGGTCACCCTGGATGCGCGGCACGTCCTCCTTGCTGCGCAGGCCCATGACAAGGTCATGCATGCGCGCGGGCGTATCGCCCATCAGGGCGACGACCGAACGGTCCGAACGGAACGGCGACTGCGCCCCGATCAGCACGCCCGCACCGGCGACCGGCGCGTTCAGGTTCGCCTGAACCCCGTCCTGCAGCCCGGCATGGTCGTGGTCCTGGAACAGGTACCAGATCCCCTGCAGGCCCATATGCTGGCCCACGCGGATATGCCCGTCGGACAGTTCATAGGGGGAGCGTGACAGCAGTTCCGCGAACTTCGGCGCATCGCCCGCCGTCGCCAGCACCACGATGTCACCCTGCGGCGGATGCTCCGCCAGGTCGTTCACGTCCTCCAGCTGCACGCCGGAGGCCGGATACCACGTCGTCGCGCCAAAGAAGCCCATCAGGTCCATGAACGTCCCGGCCGTGCCCGCATCGAGGTGGTGCGGCACGACCACCGTCGTGTCCGACAGGTCCGCCATGCGCGAGAACGGGAACGCGGCCTCCGCGAAGTACGACAGGTTCGGCAGCTGCGCGAAATGGTAGCCACGGCGGAAGTCCATCCACGAATCGGAATCGACACTCATGTGGATGTCATCGGGGGTGCGGCGGCACACGCCACGGTCGATCGGGCGCGCGTCAAAGCTGAACTTCAGCTGGTTCTGCCCGAACAGCAGCCATGACGGCAGGGCGGCGGCATGTTCGACCGCACCCGCATGCTGGTTGACCAGCCGTTCCGACCAGGCCTGCCACAGGCTTGGCGGCTTGAGCGTGAAGCTGTCGAGGTAGTTGTTGTTCAGGTGCACATCCAGGCGCGACGTCTCCAGGTCCACCACAGGGCCGCCGGGCGTGCGCACCCACAGGTCGATCGGGTAGGGACGGTTGCGCCATGAATACAGGTCGGGCGGCAGGTGGAACGGCAGCGCCATGACCGGCGGCGCGAACCCGCCCCCCTGCAGGTCGCTTGCGGCGACAAGCTCGCCAAAGCGTACCGGTCGGTCAGTGGGGACGAAGGCCGGCGCGTCATACGGGCGGCGCGGCTGCAGCGTCACGTCATTGACCACCTTTGTCCCCACCGCGCCCAGCGTGTCGGAGGAGAACGCCAGCACGCGGGCCGCGACCTCGACCTCCTGCGCGTTGCGCCCGGTGATGACCAGGATCGTGCCCAGCCGGTCATTGGGGTTTTCGACTTCCGACAGGGTCGGGCCGACAGGCCGCGTGCCGTGCGCGTCAACGGGCAGGTTCTCCCCGATCGCGACCGCGTTGCCCGATGCCGGGATGGTGGTGGAAACGGGGAAGGACGCCGTGCGGAAATCCGCCAGCTTGCCAAACCACGACGCGACCAGCGCCGACGCCTTGAGCACCCCGTGCGAATCCGGGTTGGGCATGACCACCGGCACGCGCAGCGGCGTGCGCAGGTTGGGGTCATAGAACGGCGCGGGCAGGTACGACAGCTTGCGGTCGGGCGCGATGCGCGTCGTCGTCAGCGTGACGGTGGAGAAGTCGGAAATGCGCGCCCACAGGACCTCGTTGTACAGGTCGTTGCAGTCGCGGCGGTATTCACCGGCGAAGTGGAAGTTCAGCTTGTTGTCGCCGGTGAAATAGAGCGGGTCGATATCGAAGGTGATCGGCCCGAAGCGCGGGTGTTCCGGATCGACGCGGATCGTGCCGACATACTGTTCATTGAGCGTGACGCTGACCGCGCTCGCCTCCGGCAGGAGGGAGGGAGAGAGCGCGCCCGTCAGCGTGATGCGCGCGCGCGTCACCACGCGGTTGGCCGGCACGATGACATCCAGCCCCTGCAGCGGCGAAAACCCGCGCAGCGTCAGCGGCCCGGTCGCAAGGCCGAGGTCGCGGAAGGTGGAGGTGCGCGTGATCTCCCCATCCGCGACGCGCGTGGCGTCCGCCGGGTCGATCGGGGGGGCGGACGGGTCGGCGGGCAGCGCGCCGGTATTGGTGTCGCCAAACGGCGCCGCGGGCGACACGCCGGTCCGTTCGGCCATGCGTTCACGCAACTGCTGTGTCGCGGGCCCCGTCGGCAGCGGCACCGGCGTTGCGGGGGGCACCTGTTCCCCGGCGGCGGCGGGGGCAAGCTGCGGCGGCGTCGGCAGTGTGCCCGGCGGCGGCTGCAGTGGCGCATCCCCGCCCGCGGGCGGCGCGGCCGGCCCTTCCGCCGGGGCGGGCGCGGCGGACGCGGCAGGAGAAGGAGCCTGCGCAAGCGAAGGCGCGCTGGTGGCCAGTCCCAGCAGCACGATGAGCGAGGCCGTGGCGCCGTAGCGGGCGCTCCGTCGGACGGGTTTCAGCACGAGGCTCTTTCTCTCCAGTTTTTCTTCTTCGACATGTTCGGCTTCGGATAGCGGCGCTTCCTGCGGGGTCTGCCAGCGGAACAGCTTCTCGCCACGGCGGAACAGGCCACCGATGCTGCGCAGGACCATCAGGAAGCTGCGCAGGGGGCGGTCAGGCTGGAAATCGGCCCAGTTGGCCCACGCATCGTTGCGGCCAAACATGAACTCGACGATCTGGCGTTCCACCTCAAGGTTGTCGACACACCATTGCAGGTGCAGCATCCCCGGCTTGGAAAACAGGATCACGGCGGGGATGCGCACGTCGATGCCGTCTTTTTCATTGTGGTAGAGCGTGGTGACGCGCGTCTGCGTCGGCAGGGAATGTTCCGTCGAAAGGCGCGCCGCGATCCCGCCCAGCGAGATGTCGCTGGTATGGGCGTGGTAATGGCGCCCCTCCTCGTCCACCAGCGTGATCGGCAGGTTGGCGCGCACGCGCGGCTTGTGGCGGATCTGCCGCGTTTCGCGCCCCACCGCGATGGAGGCCAGGACGATGATCAGGCTGACGGCCACCCACAGCGTATTGAGCGCAAAGGACTGCAGCGCCAGGCGGTCATGGTATTCCCACAGCATCCCGCCGATCCCGCGCACGAGCGCCACCGCAAGGATCCCGGCAAGGATGACGTTGGGATAGACCGCGTTGAGGTCGAAATACTCGCTCTGCAGCAGGCCGCCCTTGTCCGTGACGTTGAACTCCCCCTTGCGCGGGTTCAGCAGCGTCATGATCGTCACGCGCACAAGGAACAGCGCCAGCGTGGTCTCGTAGATCTCGCTCCAGAAGGAGTAGCGCCACCGCCCCTCCACCCGTGACAGGGTGCTGATGGAATGAAAGACATGCGGGAAGGCATAGACCAGGATCGCATAGGGCGAGGCGGCGATGATGTTCTGCCCCAGGAACAGGAACGCCAGCGGGGAGGCAAGGAAGATCAGGCGCGGGATCGCGAACAGGAAGTGCGACATCGCGGAGAGGTAGCAAAGCCGCTGCTGCCAGTGCAGGCCGGGGCCAAGCAGCGGATTGTCCAGCCGCATGATCTGCAGCATCCCGCGCGCCCAGCGCACGCGCTGTCCGATATGCAGCATCAGGCGTTCGGTCGAAAGCCCGGCGGCCAGCGGTTCGCGCAGGTAGGCGGTATGCCATCCCTCGCGCTGCATCTTGAGCGCGGTGTGCGCGTCCTCCGTCACCGTTTCGGTCGCGAAGCCGCCGATGCCCAGCACCGCCGAACGGCGGATCGCAGCACACGAACCGCAGAAGAACGTGGCGTCCCAGAAGTCATTGCCGTCCTGCACCAGCCCGTAGAACATGTTGCCTTCCGGCGGCACATGCTGCCCGGAGGCGAGGTTGCGCTGGAACGGGTCGGGGGAATAGAAATGGTGCGGCGTCTGCAGCAGCGCGAGCTTGCGGTCGGCCATCATCCAGCCGATCGTCTTCTTCAGGAAGCCGCGCGTGGGGATATGGTCGCAGTCGAAGATGACGACATATTCCCCTTCCGTCACGCGCAGCGCGTGATTGAGGTTGCCCGCCTTGGCATGGTTGTTTTCGGAACGGATGATGTAGCCCGCGCCCGCCTCCATCGCGAAGGCGTGGAAGCTCTTGCGGCGCCCGTCATCAAGGATATAGACGTTGAGCTTGTCTTCGGGCCAGTCGATCGCCAGCGCCCCCAGCACGGTGGAGCGCACGAGGGAGAGTTCCTCGTTATAGGACGGCACATACACATCGACCACGGGCCAGTCGGCGGTATCGGCAGGCAGCGGCAGCGGCTTGCGGTCGAGCGGCCAGGCCATCTGGAAATAGCTCAGGCACAGCGTCATCAGCGCATAGAGTTCCGCCAGCACCAGCAGAAGCGACAGCACCGCCTGCAGTGGCGAATACAGCTGCAGCGTCGTGGTCAGCCGCCACACCATGTAGCGCAGCGACACCAGCAGGGAGAGCATCATCAGGAAACAGGTGATCCCCCGCCCCTTGCGCCCCTTGAGCACAAAGAACAGGGCCAGCGTCCCGCACGAGACCAGGGCCTGCCCGTTGGTCGACATCGTGACGCCGCCCGTCATCAGCATCAGGAAGACCCCGACCGCCATCATGACGAACGGAGAGATGGCGGAGACAATGGGGGAACGTACAAACTGCTAAAGACGCAGGCGTTTCAGGATCTCCCTGTACATCATCGTCCCGTACATCGTTTCGGAATTCCAATAAATTGACACATGCCCGACCGTCCGGCACATCCGGCCACGTGCCTGCACGCGCCCATATCCCGCAAGACGGCCGGGCCTATCCCGACACCCATATTCCTAGCCAGCGGCTTCCATGCCGAATTACGCCACGGCCCGCCATTCCCCCCTGTCCGGGACAGGTCTGACAGGCCTTCATATCCGCCTTGATTTCAGGCACTTATGAACGCTGTTAATATTGTCTTAAAAAGCATCTACCGGCCCCCCCATAGAGTGTCAAGCAACATAATGCCCCCTGTGGTGGCAAAAAGGGACCGTGGCCATGATATCGACATAATCCGATTCCATACGGCACAGTACCGTTCTTATGGCCGGGTGAATTGAACACGGTACGACTGGTGCATGCAACATGCTGTAACAAGGAATCATTTCCTGTTTCCCCCGGACCGGCGCATGGACTTACGGGCTTTGTGCATGCTTTAAGAATAAATGTCTTACACCGTGGGGATATAATTCATCCGATATGCATCTTTGCCTTTTCGTGCCGCCCCCTGCCCCACTGGCGGATCAGGATGGGCCACATCATATCCCCCAGCAGGACCGCATGGCATGTCACAGATCAAACCTGCCCATTTTTCATACTGAGAATCCGGGAATGGCAGGGCACCGTTTACACCACTCCTCCTGCGGGCAGGTTCTGCGCCACCATGGCGTGATGGCAAACATGGCGGGATCCATGCGTTACACGTTTTTCCAGACTACGTTCAGGCAAAGCCATGGATATGCAAGAATCTGATATCAGAAATGCAATATCTGACATGAACCAGCCGCCCACATGGCCGCGCCCGATGACGCGCCCCTATCACAAGGGCAACGTGGCGGAGGACCTGCGCCTGGCCACGCTGCGGATCCTGCAGACCGAACGGCTGGAGGACCTGTCGGTCCGTCGCCTCACGCGCGAGGTCCGGGTCGCGCCCGCCAATTTCTACAACCACTATGCGTCGCTCAACATGCTGCTGGTGGAGATCGCGGCCGACTGCCTGGATGATTTTTCCGACATGATCGGCCATATCGTCCACCGCTCCGCCAACCGCCATGACGCGCTCAAACGCACGGTCACGCATTATGTGGAGTTCGCCTGCCGCCATACGCAACTCTATCGCGTGATGTTCGGCTACCTGAACGACACGGCGCGCCACCCCCGTTACAGCCGGGCCGCGCGGCGCACCTTCAACCGCCTGCGCGACCTGATGGAAGCGCAGGAGTTCCCGCATGCCGAATCGGCCGACAGCGCCGCCACCCCCCCCAGCGGGGAGGCGCAGGCCGCGCATATCGGGTACTGCATCTTCGCCATGAGCCATGGCCTGGCGGGAATGATCGCCGAAGGGCACATCCCGCTGGAACAGGAGCGCGAGGACAGCATCCGCGCCTTTGTCACGCGGATCATCGACCTGTTCACGACCAACCCCCTGATGCAGGGGAACCTGCAACCGGGCGCGCACGGCGCCGCCCTGCCACAGGGCAACGGCTGACCCGTCGGGCAGGGCGCGCCATCCCCGGTGACGCGCATGGAAACACACCGCCCGACAGCATTCATGCGGCCAGATCCGCATGCTGGCGCACAAATGCTTTACAAAGCTGTAACAATAATGGTTATTTATAAAACACAGCTTGAAATATTAATGTATTTTTTAGGAAGCTTTAAATAAAAATACATAAATTATTGACACGATGCATGCGTGATGCTGTTATTGCCATGCCTTTTTCGTACCGCGATCGTGCGTTCACCCCTCCGGTCCTTCCGCAGGGGCCGCCATGATGGAACGCCCCATCCATGCCGCCCCCCGGTCCGCAGCACATGACGGCCGCGAAAGACAGGCAGACGAGAAGCAGCCCCAAAGGCCCGCTTCCCCCATTCACCGGCAGAAGAAGACAGCATCGTTATGCCCACCACACCCTCCATCCCCCCGGCGGCGCACAACGGGATCCCGTCCTTTCCCCCGATGCCTGACCGCCTGTGCCGCGACATCGTGGACTTCTGCAACAAGCACCACGCCACCTGCCGGGAGACGCGCTTTCGCCCCCGCAACATCATCATCGAGGAAAGCGCCACCGCGCATTACACCTTCCTTGTGCGCCACGGGACGGTGAAGCTGTCGAAATCCATGCCCAACGGCCGCAGCCAGATCGTCGGCTTTGTCGGCAGCGGGCATATCCTGGGCACCAGTTCACAGGAACTCTACATGTTCCAGGCGGAGGCGATCACCGATGTCACCGTCAACAGGCTGAGCCGCACGATGTTCGAGGACATCCTGGTCAACGCGCCGGACATCCTGTCGCGCCTGCTGGACGAGACGACGTCGCAGCTGGTGATGATCCAGGAACGCCTGCTGGCGCTGGGGCGCAAGACCGCACGGGAGAAGCTGGCCGGCTTCCTCCTGCGGGAGGCGACGCGCAACAATGGCCAGGACATCCACCTGCCGTTTTCGCTGCAGATGTCGCGCGCGGACATTGCCGACTATCTTGGCCTGTCCACGGAAACCGTCTCGCGCCTGATGAGCGTCTTCCACCAGGAAAAGATGATCCACCGCTCCCGCCAGATCATCCAGCTCCTTGCCCCGTCGCGGCTGGCCGCGATGTCCTGCACGATCCTGTAAGGCATCCGGCCACGGCCGCGTTCCCCATCCGGCCGCGGGCGACCCGGCCCGGCATGCGCGCGGCCATGGCCGGACAGGCAGGGGAACACCGGCAGGAACATCCGCCGGAACAAACCGGGAAATGGCGCGGGCCACCCCCGCAATCCCCATAGCCGACAAACTATACACAAAGTTATCCACAGACCTTTCCGGAAATCTGTGAGCAGCCTGCGGGCGCGGCCTTTTTCAACGATTCTGAAAAATGGCGGAAAACCGCCATGGAATCGCATGACAGCCCAAAAGGCGAACGGTTATATGACCAAGACGGTCAGGATACGAGTCCTGTTTGCCAAAAAGAATCCACACCCGTCGCGCACGCCCGCGCATGCTGCGCCACGACTCGTGAGGGAAGCTGTGTCCACCCCTTTCATGCAGGCATTTCATTGTGTCCCGGACGCATCATCCGGGCGGCGGATGCGTCATGTCGCGGACCTGTGGAGAAAGATGCGCCACGCGGACCACGTAATCATCCGCATGCCGGTCCGGGTCGCGCACGGCCATGGCCAGGTCGCGCGCGATGCGCGCCGCCACCCCCGTGCGGTAATGCAGCGGGTCCCAGAAACTGTCGCGCACGTCGGCAATGGGGCCGGGGATGTCGAAATCGACTACGATGGCGTTGGGCACGCGCTCCATGTCCGCGACGATGCGCGCGCGGCACTGCGCCACGGCCATGGCGCGGGCGGGGCCTGCATGCTGCTTCATTTCCCGCGCGACGGGGGGAAACCAGACGATCTTGAGCGTATCGGCCGGGATGCGCGCCAGCAGGCGCGGCAGCAGCGCAAGTGACGCGGCGGGGGCCACCTGCGCCGTGGGGGATGCGACCGGCGTGGCCGACAGCCACAGCGCGAAATTGGCGCTGACCCGCGCGCGGTCATAGGTCGCGTCATCGGGCACGAAGCTCTGGTACCCGTCCGCCCCGGCATGGTCGGCCTTCAGCCCGAGCTGGTAGAGCGCCTGGTTCACCGCCTCCTGCAACGCATACAGGTCGAGCATATGGCCGTACCGTTGCCATGGCGGGGCGGAATAGGCCCATTCCGGCCAGTGTTCATGCGGCCCGCGCGCGGCATTGTCCCCCGCCAGGCACCACACATGGTCAAGGTCGAGCATGACGACCCGTGGCGTCCGGTGGGCCTGCATGAACACGTCAAGCAGGCGGTCCTGTTCCCATGCGGTGGCGTTGTTCATGGCAAGGTTGACGAAGCGCGCGCCAAACAGCGGCCCCATCACGTCGGGCCGGATCAGGCGCGCGGTGGAAGTGCCGAGCATGGCCGAATCAAACCGCCCGCCACGCGCCAGCGCCCCCATGGTATAGCGTGCGTTGCCCCCCGTCGGCACGCGCGACAGCGGCAGGTGCACCGGCAGGACATCCCACGCATCCATCCCCGCGATGAAGGCGAACATGCCCCCCACCCCCGACACCACCACGACCAGCAGCGTAAGGGCGAAGGCGCGCCATGTCCGGGGCGTGGAGGATGGCGTCGTCATGCCTGTATCGGCCCGTCCCATGGCTGTGGTGAATGCGGGGGTTTCTACCGCCGCGCCTGCGCCCGCGCAAACATGGCGAAAGCAATAAAAGTCCTGGGGTGCCGCCTTTTTCCAGAAAGGCAGCGTCTTTCGAAGCTTTTTGAAAAAAGCTTCACCAAGAACTCCTGAATGGTTTTGCGGGCGCACACCACACCTGTTGTCACAAGGCTGGCGGCAGGCCCGCACAATCGGGCATCCTGCCCGCATGACGCGCATGATGATGCGCAGGACAGAAGGAGACATGCGATGAACGAAGACGCCAGTCACAGCTTTGGCGATTCGCGCCTGCGCGCCACGGTGGCGCTGCATGGGGCGGAACTGTGCGCGCTGCATGACGAACTCGCGGGGTGCGACCTGCTGTGGAATGCCGGGGACGCGTGGAAGCGCCACTCCCCCGTGCTGTTCCCCATTGTCGGGCGGCTCGACAACGACACGGCGCTGTTCGATGGCAAGGCCTACCGCATCACGCAGCACGGATTCGCCCGCGACATGGATTTCCGCTGGATCGAACGCAATGCCGATGGCTGCGTGCTCGAACTTGCCGACAATGAACAGACGCGCGCGCTGTTCCCCTTCGCCTTCCGGCTGAAGATCGCCTACCGCATCGCCAATGGCGCGCTGGAGGTGGATTACCGCGTCATCAACCCCGACCCCACGCGCACGCTGTCCGCCTCGCTCGGCGCGCATCCGGCCTTTGTCTGGCCGCTGCGCCCCGACGTGCCCAAGGACGCGCACATCATCGAATTCGACCAGCCCGAACCCGAAAAGGTGCGCCGCGTCACGGGCGGCCTGCTGTCGCCCGAACTGTTCCCCACCCCCATCGTGGGCCGCGAACTCGCCCTGTCGGAAAGCCTGTTCGCGCAGGATGCGCTGATCCTCGACCATCCCGCCAGCCACGGCCTGACGTACCGCATCCCCAACGGGCCGGGCCTGCGCTTCACATGGAAGGGCTTTCGCCAGCTGGGCCTGTGGATGAAGCCGGGGGCCGACTTCCTGTGCATCGAGCCGTGGTACGGCATGAGCAGCCCGCAGGATTTCAGGGGCGAATTCGCCACCAAGCCCGGCCTGTTCCACCTGCCGCCCGGACAGGAATGGCACGCGAGATGGAGCGTCGCCCCGGTCTGAAATCACCCCTGACGCCACCTTGCGGCGGGGGGGGCCGCACAAGCATTGCAAAAACATCATGGGACGGGGGAAAACGCTGCGAAAATATCATATTGCCAGCAGCGAAATACGGCGTAGCGTCCGCCTCAGGAGCAGCTTGCGGCAATCGTGCCCGCCAAGGCTCATGGAAACGCTCAGATGAGTACTTTTCACCTTGTCCCCGCAACCGGCCTTCCCCCCGGCACGCAGGAAACCCGCCAGACGACCACCGGTCTGTTCGCCTGGTTCGCCGCCGCGCTGCGCCGTCGCGGCATGACGGAACTCGCGACGCTCAACAGCGTCGCGGTGCCGATGTCGGTCCGCACGGCCATCGAGGCCCCGACTCGCGGCTGAGGCCCCGGCCTGTCGCGCCATCGCCGCCCCGGCGGGGCCATGGCGCGATAAAGCGCATCGGGGATAATGCTTTTCCATGCCCATGGTGCCATAATGTGTGGCGGCGCAGCGATGCGCCGCCACATCTGTTTCCGCCATGCCCCATGGCACCACAGCATAAGGACCCCCAAGCGTGAGCCGACCGATACAGGCACGGACTTCCGTGATGGCGCGCGGCCGCCCGCGCCTGCGCGCCTGCCTGCGGCGCGGGGCACTCGCGCTGTGCCTGTCCGCCCCTGTCTGCGCCCCCTTCCCCGCCCCCGTGGCGCATGCCGCCAGCGTCGGCATCCCCGGCCTTGGCGATTACGCGCAGTTCGGCGTCACCGTCACCGGCAATGGCGCCTATGGCCGCTGCACGGTGCAGGTCTCCTTTGACGCGGGGCGCTTCGCCTCAAGCGCGAAGGTGCTCGACAGCATGGGCATCCTTGACAACGTGGACACGCCCCTGCTGCGCCGGCGGACCAATTTCTACATGCGCGCCACGGCGGAGGAGATCGCCCCCGTCGTGGTCGACCACGCCTTCCAGCGGTTCGGTCACCGTGAGCAGTGCCATTTCGAGTTCCTCTCGCGCGAGGGATGGTCGTATGGTGGGGACACGGGCAAGCCGTTCATGAAATTCACCATCACCGCGCGCACCGCGACACAGGTGGACTGGTACAAGGCCAGCTTTGACGAACTGCATGAGGTGGCGGGCGGGTTCTGGGAAGATGCCGCCTTCGCCGGCCCGGCGCAGGCGGAAGAACCGGGACAGTCCTACGGCCGCCGCTACTGAGGCGCGACCCCGGCGCGCGATCCATGGCGGCTTCGCCTGCACCCGCCCCACGTAAGGAACAGTCATGACCCAGCCCGGATTTTCCGGCACGTTTACCAAGGAATTCGAAACCCTGCTGCGCTGGCGGCGCGACGTGCGCCATTTCCGGCGCGATCCCGTGCCTGCCGGGGTGCTTGACGGGCTGCTGGCGACGGCATGCCTTGCGCCCTCGGTGGGGCTGAGCGAACCGTGGCGCTTCGTCCGCGTGGACGACCCCGCGCGCCGGCATGCCGTGCGGGAGGATTTCGCCCGATGCAATGCCGAAGCCCTCGCCGCGCGCGACGGCTCCGACGCGGGGGATTACGCGCGGCTGAAGCTTGCCGGGCTGGACGACGCGCCGCACCATGTCGCGGTCTTTTCCGACAATGACCCAGCCCAGGGGCGCGGCCTTGGCCGGGGCACCATGCCGCAGACCACCACATGGTCCACGGTCATGGCCATCCACACCTTCTGGCTGGCGGCAACGGCGGCGGGGGTGGGGGT
>NZ_POTC01000028.1 GCF_002906255.1 Novacetimonas maltaceti
CTCCAGCGCAACCCGTGACTTGAACTCTGCCGCATACCGTTTCCGCGTAACCTTGCCCATAAAACCCGTCCTCGTTCAGGCCAGATGATAGCTTATCGCCCTGTCCGAAAAATGGGGACCACCTCTGTCCGACACGTCACCCAGGCGCGTGCGCGACAGTTCCAGCAGGCGGTCACGCCCGATCACGCGCTGCGGATTGTCAAGGAAACTGGTCAGCAGGTCATGCTCCGCACCGGAAATCTCCACCGCCGCCCCTGACGGGTCCGTCAGTTCGCGGCGGCGCAGGTCCAGTGTCCAGCCGGAGAAACGCAGCGTCTCCTTGCGCGGGCGCCCGGCACTTGGCGTCGTGATCCCGCCGCCACGCCGCCGCAGGACCGCACGCACGCGCGCCAGCAGTTCCTTCTGCCCGAACGGCTTGGGCACATAGTCATCAGCGCCGAGTTCAAGCCCCAGCACACGGTCGAGTTCCTCCCCACGGGCGGACACCATGATGATCGGGACCTCGCTGACATCCGCGCCCCCCGCGGGGCCCCTTGCCTCGCCAGAGCGCAGGGCCTTGCACAGGTCCAGCCCGTTCGTGCCGGGCAGCATGACATCAAGGATGATCAGGTCGGCGGGCTGCGCCACCAGCGCGTCCCACATTTCCGATGCGTCCTGTACCCCACGCACGCGATAGCCGTCCCCCTGCAGGGCACGCACGATCAGGGTACGCATGCCGGCATCGTCCTCGACAACCACGATACGGGCGGGAAGATCAGGATCAACAGATGGATGTGTGGTCATGCCTGGCAGTATTTCCCTCGAAATTCGAACAATGATCGCTGGATGTGCAGCTTTCACCTTATCCAACGTGCGGATGGGGCAAAAGGGTGCGTCATATGTCATAAAATGTCAGCAACCGCTGTTCACATGCCCGCAAACGACAACGGCGGAAGGGGGTGCCGTCACGCCCCTTCCGCCGTCCGGTAAATCCGCCCGCGAAAATCATAAAAGTTTCCGGATGCCGCCTTTCGATCTGGAAAGGCGGCGTTTTCCCCGCGCTTCCTGAAAAAAGCGTCACCGGAAACCTTTATCCATCACGTCAGGACGGTGCGCCAAGCTTCAGCACCCAGAACTGCGCGATATCCTGCGCGCCATTGTCGCCACCCACGCTTTTCAGGGTGGTGATCGCGGCGGCCTTCTGCCCGGCGGCGGCCTGCGCCAGACCCAGATGCAGCCTGGCGATGTTCACGTCGGTCGTGCCCTTGGCGATGCCCGCATTCATCAGTTGCAGGCCCTTGTCCGCCTGACCGAACGTCACGTAGTTGTAGCCGGTCGTGACCAGCGCATTGCCATTGGGCGCCTGCTGGGCCTGCGTTTCCGCCGTGGCGATGTTCGCCTTGCGGTCCGCAACCGTCTGGGTGATCATCTGCTTCAGCCGGTCTTCACGCGCGGCCCCCGCGTCATGGCCCAGGACGTTGGCGCTGTATCCCTCGTTCATCACGTCAAGCGCGATCTGCGGCAGGCCCGCCTGCATCGCCAGTTCGGCAATGTCGATATATTCCGCCGGCGTCTTCACCAGTCCCGCCGCCAGACGGACGCGGTCGGCATCCAGCCGCAGCGCCCCGGCCATGTGCGGGTTGCTCAGCGCCGAATGCACCACCTGCGCCCAGTAATCGGGCTTGGGGTAATAGGTCGCAAGCGCGACATAGGTCTTCGTCAGCGCGGCCTGGTCATGCGTCTGCGTCTGGCACGCCGCAAGAAGCTGGAGCTGGTTTTCCGTGGGCTTCGTGCCCGCCTTGGCCTGCATGTCGATCTGCGCCTGCTGCGCGCGCGCGGCGTTGGCGTAATCCTTGCCCAGGTAATAGGACTGGATCAGGATCGTGTACATCTGCGGGTTCGCGCCGCCCGCCTTGACATACTTGTCGGCGATCTGCGCCGCACGGGCATAATCCTTCGCACCGTAGGCCATGCCAGCCTCGCTCAGCGCCAGCTGCTCCTTCATGGCCGCAGGCGTGCGCGGGGAGGCGATCACCTTGTCATAAGCCGAGATGGCGACGGCGACATTGCCCGAAGACGCCGCGACGGCCCCGCGCATCTGCTCGATGGTATAGGATTCGTAATCGGTCTTGCCCGACACGGCATCCGCGGCGTTCACGGCGGCCATGGCCTCGGCATATTTGTGGGCGGCAAGCGCCGTCTGCGCGGTCTGGAGGTTCTTGCCCACCTTCTCACCCAGGACGTCGGCGGCCTGCGCGGGCTGGACCATCAGGAACACGGACAACGGCAGGGCCGTCACCGCACCGGCCAGCAGCATGGCACGCGCCCGGAACGACGATTTCAGATTAGTGGTTTTCAACTTGAGTGTCCTTTCCATGAATCGGTCATGACCCGTAATCGCGGACCGCGCCGCGCATGACCGGAATGACAGCGCAATATTCACCGCCCTGCAAGGAAGAAGGGCTGTCCGGCGCGCACATCCCCGGCCCAGAAACGGCACGGGCCGACGTCATGACCAACGCCGGCCCTGCCAGTACGGATGCGCGGCCATATCCCGCCGCGCGCCGGTGTTGCCTCAGCTATTGGGGTCGAGGTGACGGTACCCGCCCAGCAGCACCGACTGCACGTCGGCGGCGAAGTTGCGGACCTCGTCCATCGCGCCCTTGTTACGGCGCACCAGCAGGTTGTAGCCCAGAACCGCCGGCACCGCGGTACCGAGGCCGATGGCCGTCATGATCAGCGATTCACCGACCGGGCCGGCAACCTTGTCGATCGAGGCGTTGCCCGCGATGCCGATGGCCGTCAGCGCGTGATAGATGCCCCACACCGTGCCGAACAGGCCAACGAACGGGGAGGTCGAACCCACGGTCCCGAGGAAGGCAAGCCCGCCCTGCAGGCGCGTCTGCACCAGTTCGACCGAACGCAGGATCGACATCGTCGTCCAGGTATGCAGGTCGATCGCTTCCTGCATCGTGCCTTCGTGATGTTCGGCGGCGGTGATGCCGGTCTGCGCGATGTAGCGGAAGGGCGAGCTTTCGGGCATCGCGTCCGAACCGGCCTGGATGGTCGGCTTGGTCCAGAATTCGCTCTTCATGATCTTCGCATCCTTCAGGATACGCGCCTGTTCCAGGAACTTGCTGATCATGATGTACCAGGTGCCGACCGACATGACGACCATGATCAGCAGGACGGTACGGGCAATGAAGTCACCGTTCGACCACAGGGCGCCCAGACCATACGGGTTGGCCTCCGCCCCTCCTCCGCCTGCGGCGAAAGCCATGGCCGGTGCGGCCGTCATCAGCACTACGGCCGCGGTAAGAAGGATACGATGCTGTCGGGTCATTGTAATCAAGATCCTCTGACGGGAAAGAAACGGTGCGGGGTTCCAGCAATACAAGGAACCGGCAGACGACAGGGCCGGGACCGGCCCGCCATGGGGGAAGCGGTCATTTGTCATGAACCGGTTGGTCATGCCCGTGCAGCATCCGCGCGATATCGGGCGGCGCGACCGGGACGACCGGGACAGGGGAAAGGACAGGGCCATGTTGCGGCACGGCGGCCGGCAGGAAGGAGGGCGCGTCCCTGACAATCCGCAACGGGATCAACTGCGCCCGGGGCGGAGAGGGAAACATGTTCCACGATTTGGGATGCAGGCCATAGGCAAGGACGCCCACGGCAATGACATGCAGCGCCGCAACACCCGCAATCACCCGTCCGAATGGGGTCTGCCGACGTTGCAGTCTTACATAATCCATCCCGGAACCACCCTTCATCCCAAACCAGCACCATGGCACCGCCGCGCATGCCTGCCCGCCCGACGGAACAGGGCATGATGCATGATGGGTGCCTGTTATGGGATTGGGCGGTTTCCGCCGTCGCATGTCAAGGCGGTTATGCACCGGAAACGGAACAATTTTCCCGCAAGTGCCTCACACCCGGTCCAAAAAGGGGCGAAAGGGCACGCCTCCATGCCCCGGCATGGCGGGACATGGAGGTGAAAACACGATCACGCGCGGCCCCTCCTTCCCGGAAGGGCCTGCGCGGGTCACTGCGCCTGGGCGCTGGCCTCAGACCGGGTGGCCCCGACCTGTGCGGCAAGGGAGGCGGCCATGAAGTCGTCAAGGTCACCATCAAGGACGGCGCCCGGATTCGTCTTTTCCAGGTTGGTCCGCAGGTCCTTGACCAGCTGGTAGGGGGCAAGGACGTACGAGCGGATCTGGTGGCCCCAGCCGATATCGGTCTTCGCCGCCTCGGTCTGCGCCGCCGCGGCCTCGCGCCGCTGGAGTTCCTGTTCGTACATCCGCGCCTTGAGCATCGCCATCGCGGTCGCGCGGTTGCGGTGCTGCGAACGGTCGGTCTGGCACGCCACCACGATCCCGGTGGGGATGTGGGTGATGCGGATGGCCGATTCCGTCTTGTTGACGTGCTGCCCGCCCGCGCCCGATGCGCGGAAGGTATCGACACGCAGGTCGGCCTCGTTGATGTCGATCTCGATGGAATCGTCGATCACGGGATAGACCCACACCGACGCGAACGAGGTCTGCCGCCGCGCCGCCGCATCGAAGGGGGAGATGCGCACGAGCCGGTGGACCCCGGCCTCCGTCTTCAGCCAGCCATAGGCGTTGGGGCCGCTGATGAGGATGGTGGCGGATTTCAGCCCGGCCTGCTCCCCTTCGGAGCTTTCCATCATCGTCACCTTGTAGCCGTGCTGCTCCGCCCAGCGGGTGTACATGCGCAGCAGCATCTCCGCCCAGTCCTGCGCCTCCGTCCCGCCGGCGCCGGCATTGACCTCAAGGTAGCAGTCATTGCCGTCCGCCTCGCCCGAGAGGAGGCTTTCGGTCTCGCGCCGCTTCGCTTCCTCGGCCAGCGCGCGCAGGGCCTGCACGCCCTCGGCGACGACATCGCCGTCGCCTTCCATCTCCGCAAGCTCGACGAGTTCGAGCGTGTCGCGCACCTCGCCCTCAAGCTTCTGCACGCCCTCGATCTGGTTCGCCAGCAGGGTGCGCTCACGCATCAGCTTCTGCGCGGCTTCGGCATCATTCCACAGGTCGGGATCCTCGACGCGGTTGTTCAGTTCCGCGAGGCGTTCGATTGCGACATCCCAGTCAAAGATGCCTCCTCAGCAGCGCCACCGACTGCTTGATCTGGTCATTCAGGGCCTCGGTCTCGGCAGACATCGGGGCTTACTCCTCAGCTCATCGTGTTAAGGACACGTGGGCCGGACCGCCCGCGCGCGGGCAGGCCGACCTGTCAGGCGTCAATACAGGCCACCCATGCCGATGTCACCCCCGGAAGGCGGGGGGGCCGCGGACGGGCCGGGCGACACCGCGCCCGGCACGCCATTGCCCACCGGACCATGGCCCGGCATCGTCGCCATGTCGCTTTCGGAATCAGGCATGTTCTCCGCCCCGGTATCGGCCGCCGTCAGGGTACCGATCGCGCCTGCGCCCATATCGACGCTGATGCCGGGCTGCTGGTCGGGCTTGAAGGCGTCGATCGCCATGCCCATGCCGGTATTGTACTGCGCAAGGCGCATGTCCGGGGGCGTACGGAAATCAAGGCGCGGCCGGTCCGCCAACGCCACCTTCATCACCTGGTTCCAGATCGGCCCGGCAATCACGCCGCCGGTTTCGTTGCGCCCAAGGCTCTGCGGCGTGTCAAAGCCGATCCACACCACCGTCACGAGGTCGGGAGAGAATCCGGCGAACCACGCATCGTTGAAGTCCTGGCTGGTGCCGGTCTTGCCCGCCACGGGCCGGTCGATGCCCACGCCGGCGCGCACGCCGGTGCCGCGACGGATCACGTCACGCAGCATGGTCACGACCTGGTACGCGCTGTCGGCGGAGACGACCTGCGGGCGCGTATCCTCCAGCACGGGGCCGGTCGTATCGGCGCCCGCCGTCGCATCCGGGGCCGGGGCATCGGGGGCCACCGGCGATGGCGATGACGATGGCGCGGGGGCAAGCTGCAGGCCCGGCGCGCGCCACATGACGTTGCCGTTGCGGTCCTTCACATCGTCGATCAGCGTCGGCGTCACCAGATGGCCGCCCGCCGCAAGCGTTGCATAGGCCCCGGCCTCCCGCATCACGGTGGTTTCCACCGCGCCAAGGGCGGCAGGCAGCACCAGCGGCATGGAATGCACGAGGTCGAGTTTCTGCGCCATGTCGGCCACCGACTTCATGCCGATCTGCGCCGCAAGGCGGATGGTGACAAGGTTGCGCGACTCCCGCAGGGCGTCGTGCAGCATGGTCGGGCCCCAGAAATCCTTTTCATAGTTGTTGGGGTGCCATTCCCCATAGGATACTGGCGAATCGTCGAATTTCTGCGATGGCGAGATCCCCTGCTCCATCGCGGCAAGGTAGACGAACGGCTTGAACGACGAACCCGGCTGGCGCGCGGCCTGTGTCACGCGGTTGAACTGCGATGCGCGGAACGACCATCCCCCCACCATCGCCAGCACGCGCCCGGTGCGCACGTCGATGGTCGTCAGCGCCCCTTCGACACGCGGCACCTGCCGCAGGGCGACGCCCGAACTGTCGGCCATCGGTTCGACCATCACGACATCGCCGGTCGCAATCCCCTTGCCCGCGCGCATCCATGAACGGTCGCGCGCCGGAAGTTCGCCGGTATGCGGAATGGCGGGCGACGTGCCCTCCAGCCAGCCGACCTGCCCCGTCGCCGCCGACAGCACGACCGCAAGGCGCCATGTCGTCAGCATGGAGGCCGGCGCGCTGACCCGTGCCAGCGCGTTGGCCCAGTCCCCATGCGCGTCCACGTCATCAAGGTGCGTCACCGGCCCGCGCCAGCCGCCATGGGCGCGGTCATAGCGCATCAGCCCCTCATGCAGGGCCGCCGTCGCCACCTGCTGCAGGTGCGGGTCCATGCTGGTATGGACCGAAAGGCCGCCTTCCATGGTGGAATTGATGCCGTATTTCTCGATCAGCTGGCGGCGCACCTCCTCCGAAAACCATTCGGAACCGGGCACCGGGCCGGGACGCGTGAAGGAGGAGGGAATCAGCGGTTCCTGCTCTGCCGCGCGGGCTTCCTGCGGGGTGATGGCGTGCAGTTCCGCCATGCGTTCAAGCACCCAGTTGCGCCGCCCGGTTGCCGCCTGCGGGAAGCGCACGGGGTTGTAGTTGGTGGGTGACTTGGGCAGCGCGCCAAGGAACGCGGCCTCCGCATTGTCCAGCTGGTCCAGCGGCTTGTTGAAATAGGTCTGCGCCGCCGCCCCGATACCGTACGCCCCGTCGCCGAGATAGATCTCATTGAGGTAGATCTCGAGGATCTGCTGCTTGGAGAGCGTCTGCTCCAGCCGCATCGCCAGCAGCGCCTCCTTGGCCTTGCGCTCCATCGACACGGCGTTGGAGCCCAGCAGCATGATGCGCGCCACCTGCTGCGTGATGGTGGACGCCCCGATCGGCCGATGTTTGGAACCGTGCATCATCAGGTCCGTCAGCCCCGCGCGGATGATCGCCAGCGGGTCCACGCCGCCATGGGTGAAGAACTTCTGGTCCTCCGCCGCGAGGAAGGCATTGCGGACGCGTTCGGGAATCGCGCTGTAGGGGACGAAGATCCGCCGCTCCGCCGCGAGTTCCGCCATGATCTGGTCATCGCCGGAATAAAGGCGGCTCATCACCGGGGGCTGGTAGGTGCGCAGCCCGTCCACGGTCGGCAGCCCTTCGGCAAGGCGATTATATTCCTGCCACGCGACGACACCACCGATCCCCCCGGCCAGCAGGACGACCCCAAGCACCCCCCCCGCGAGCCTGCGCACGAGGCGATAGCGCGGGCGCGGTCCACCTGTGGGCGGGCGCGGACGCCGGTCGCCCGTACGCCCGTCATCGCGCGTGGCATCAGAGGTTCCATCCACCCGGCCATCGCGGCCCGATCCGTCAGCAAGCGTCATCCGGTATCCAATAGGGAAATAGGGACTGTGGTCTGCCCCCTGTTGGTCTGTCCCTGTCCTAGCACCGTCCGGCGCCCACGTCGCCCCCGATCCGCAAGGCACGCATGACAGCCCGTTGTGGGTCAGGCGCGAAGGCGGTCCCATTCCGCGCGGCCATCGCGGTCAAGGGCGTCGAATTCCGCGTCCGTCAGCGACAGCGTGGCGGCCTGCGCATTGGCGCGGGCATGGTCGGGGCTGGAGGTGCCGGGAATGGGCAGCATGACCGGCGAACGCCGCAGCAGCCACGCCAGCGCCACCTGCCCCGTGGTCGCACCGCGCGCCTGCGCCACGCGGGTCAGCACGTTGTCCCCGCGCGCAAGCCCCCCCGCCGCCAGCGGCGCCCACGGGATGAAGCCGATATTTTCGCGCGTGCAGTAGTCCAGAACCTCCTCCGAATACCGGTTGACGAGGTTGAAGCGGTTCTGCACCGTCGCGACCGGGAAATACAGGCGCGCGCGCTCGATCATCTCCACCGTGACTTCCGACAGGCCGACATGGCGGACCAGGCCCCGCGCGTGCATCGCGGCGATCGCCTCGAACTGTCGTTCCGGCGTGGTGTCGGGGCCGACGCGATGCAGCTGCCACAGGTCGATACGCTCCACCCCGAGGCGGCGCATGCTCATCAGCACGCATTGCTGGAGGTAGTCAGGATTGCCCACCGGGCACCAGATGTCGGGGCCATGGCGGGTGTGCCCGCCCTTGGTCGCGATCACCATCCCCTTGTACGGCGACAGGGCCTCATGGATCAGCTCCTCGCTGACGAAGGGGCCGTAGGCGTCGGCGGTATCGACAAAGTTGACGCCAAGTTCGGGCAGCAGCCTCAGCGTGGCAAGGGCGGCCTCACGGTCGGCGGGTTGGCCCCAGATACCCGGTCCCGTGATGCGCATCGCCCCGAAGCCGAGGCGCGCGACCTCCAGTTCGCCACCGATCCTGAAGGTCCCGCCGGGACGTGAGGGGGATACGGTCATGGCCTTACTCCTTCATGTTGGGCACGACAGTCTGTCACCTGATGACGGGCGGACGCACGACAGGTTGCACGGACCCTGCCCTGTGGCCCATGCAGGCCACGGCAGACCGGAAAGATCCTTCAGAAGTTTTTGGTGAAGCTTTTTGCAAAAAGCTTCAAGGACGCCGCCTTTTTGAAAAAAGCCGGCACCCAAAAACTTCTCTTACTATCCATCAGTTCAGCCCAGCATGCGCCCGATCACCCGCGCGGTGTAATCCACCACGGGAATGATGCGCCCATAATTGATGCGCGTCGGGCCAATGACGCCGATCGCACCGACGATGCGGTTGGAATCGGTGCGCGCAGGCGCCATCACCACCGACATCCCCGCCATCCCGAACAGGCCGCTTTCCGCGCCGATGAAGATCCGCACCCCTTCGGATTCACACGCAAGGTCGAGCAGGCGCAGCATCGTCTCCTGCGTCTCCAGCCGGTCGAACAGCATCTGGATGGTCGAAAGCCGCTCGATCTCCGTCACGTCCGACAGAAGCCGCCCCTGCCCCCGGATGAACAGCGTGCCGCCACGTTCCTCCGCATCGCTCCACGTCGCAAGGCCGCTGGCCACGACCTCCGTCGTCAACTGGTCGAGTTCGGTGCGGTTGGCCGCGATGTCACCACTCACCTTCTCACGCAGGATGTCGAGCGTGCGGCCCGACAGGTGCGCATTGAGGTAATTCCCCGCCTCCACCAGTGCGGACGGCGGCAGGCCGGAAGGGATCTCGATCACGCGGTTTTCCACCTGCCCGTCGGAACCGACAAGGATGACCAGCGCGCGGCCCGGGCCAAGGGCGACGAATTCGATATGCTTGATCGTGCCATCGCTCTTGGGGGCCAGCACCAGACCCGCGGCCGAGGACAGGCCCGAGAGCATCAGCGATGCCTCCCCCAGCATGTCCTGAAGCGAACGCCCCCGCACCTCCAGCGCGCGGGTGATCGTCTCGCGCTCCTCCTCGCTCAGGCTGCCGAACTGCAGCAGGCCATCAACGAACAGCCGCACGCCCTTTTCCGTCGGCAGGCGCCCGGCGGACGTGTGCGGCGAAAACAGCAGCCCGGCTTCCGTCAGGTCGGCCATGATGTTGCGGATCGTCGCGGGCGACAGCGACAGCGGCAGGCGCTGCGACAGGGTGCGCGACCCCACCGGGTCGCCGGTTTCCACATACTGCTCGACGATCTCACGCAGGATGGCGGCGGATCGCGCATCGAGCCCCGGCGGCAGGGCAGGACGCGAAGACAGTGCCCCGATATCCATGTCGTTCTCCCTCCTCCCCTTCACACCAGGGACCTTCCGGGCGGTGGCAACCGCATGGTGCCTGCCCATGATGGATCTGGCGTGGCCATGTCCCGGTGACAAGGATAGGGACAAGCCGTTGTTGCGACAATCACATGATATGGCCCCTCCCCCACAATTCCACCGCGCCATGGCCCGCGCACCGGGTGACGGGACTGGAAAGAGCGGGGCTTGCGCGCTATGCCGCGAGACTGGATTTCATCGGGAGTTTCCTTCATGCGCCCATCCGGCCGCGCCATCGACGCCCTTCGCCCTGTTTCCATCCAGACCGGCTTCGCCCGCCATGCCGAAGGGTCCGCGCTGATCCGCATGGGCGGGACCGAGGTCCTGTGCGCCGCCAGCGTCGAATCCCGCGTCCCCCCTTTCCTGCGTGGCAAGGGACAGGGCTGGGTCACGGCCGAATACGGCATGCTGCCGCGCGCGACCCATAATCGTGGCCCGCGTGAGGCCGCAAAGGGGAAGCAGGGTGGCCGCACCCACGAAATCCAGCGCCTGATCGCACGCGCGCTGCGTGCGGGCATCGACCTCAAGGCGCTGGGCGAAATCTCCATCACGGTGGATTGCGACGTGCTCAACGCCGATGGCGGCACGCGCTGCGCCGCCATCACCGGCGCATGGGTGGCGCTGCGCCTCGCGCTGGATGGCCTGGTGCGGGCGAACGTGCTCCCCGCCCTGCCGATCACCGCGCAGGTTGCCGCCGTGTCATGTGGCCTGACGCAGGCGGGTGCGGTGCTGGACCTCGATTACGCCGAAGACAGCAATGCGTCGGCGGACGCCAATTTCGTGCTGACCGAAACCGGCGGCATCGTCGAAATCCAGGGGACGGCGGAACAGGCCCCCTTCTCCCAGGAGCAGTTCAACGAGTTGATGCGTCTGGCGCAGGTCGGCACGGCGCGCCTGTTCGAAATCCAGCGTGACGCCGTGGCGCAGGCGGTGGCGGCATGAGCGGCGGCCCCACACGCCGCCTGCGTCGCGGTGATACGCTTGTCCTTGCCAGCCACAATGCCGGGAAGCTGGCCGAGTTCTCCTCCCTGCTGTCGGGTTATGGCATCAAGGTCGTTTCCGCCGGGACACTGGGCCTGCCGGAGCCGGAGGAAACCGCCACCACCTTCTCAGGCAATGCCGAAATCAAGGCGCTGGCGGCGGCACGGGCAGCAGGCCTGCCCGCGCTGGCCGATGATTCGGGGTTCTGCGTCAGTGCGCTCAACGGCGACCCGGGCGTCCTGTCGGCCCGCTGGGCCGGGCCGAACAAGGATTTCCCCGCCGTCATGCGCCGCATCCATGACCTGATGGGCGACAACCCGGACCGGGAGGCATGGTTCGTCTCCGTCCTGTGCCTGGCATGGCCCGACGGGGAGACCGAAATGTTCGAAGGCCGCATCGACGGGCAGGTCGTCTGGCCACCACGCGGGGAACATGGCCATGGCTATGACCCGATCTTCGCCCCCGATGGCAGCACGCTGACCTTCGCGCAGATGACGGAAGAACAGAAGAACGCCATCAGCCACCGTGGCCTCGCTTTTAACCTTTTTCGCGATGGATGCCTGCAACCCGCGTGATGGCCGCGCGTCATCGCATAAAAAACCCCTGGGTCGCGGACAGGGTTTTAAAAACAAGGCATTGATAAATAAGAAAAGTTTTTGGGCGCCGCCTTTTCCCGGAAAGGCGGCGTTCTTTTTTGCAAGCGGTGTTCTCAGGGCGCTGCCCTGAAACCCGCCAAAGGGCATTGCCCTTTGGAAACCATGACCTGGGGGCTGCCTGAAACAGCAGACCTCATAAAATGCTAAAATTATAGAAGTTTTTGGTGAAGCTTTTTTCAAAAAGCTTCAAGGGACGTCGCCTTTTGAAGAAAAGGCAACTTCTGAGACTTTCACAAAAAACCCTGCCACGATGCCATGGCAGGGTTTTGTGCGGTTCCATTCATGCCAGCAGGCGGCAGCATCAGCGCCCGGTCATGATCCGTTCGACAAGCTGCGCCACGGTGGGCACGAACCCGTTGGCATAGAAGGGATCGGTCGCGAACCGCCACGCATTGGTGCCACCGAACATCAGGTTGTGTTCCATGACATCCCCCGCATCGGGGCCATGGGCATGCGCCACCGTCTGCAACGTCTTCTGGATGCAGTAGGAACGCGGGTCGGCCTTGTGCCCGTTGGTGTAGGACGGCCCACGCTGGCTCCAGTTGGAGAAGCGGCATTCCGACAGGCACCCCATGCACGCCGCCTGATCCGACAGGATCTCGCGCGCCTTTTCCGGCGTGACGAACACCAGCGTGTTGTCCGGCGTGCGCAACCCCTCGGTATAGCCTTCGCGCTGCCACAGGGCGGCGCGTTCGCTATCGGGATGGGTCACATAGACGACGCGCCCACGCGCCCCCACGCTGAAGGACGTCGCATGTTCGCCCACCGCCTCGGTGGAGAAGGCGATCTGGCGTTCGGAACGCGCGCGCAGTTCACGCAGGAAGTCGTTGTTCACCGCCGAGGAATAGAAACCCGTGGGCGAAAAGCGGTTGAGGAACACATCGCCCTTCTTCAACGTCATGAGACGCTGTTTCCACACATCGGGAATCGGGCTTTCGCGGGTCAGCAGCGGACGCGTGCCGAACTGGAACGCCACCGGCCCGAGTTCGGGATTGTCGATCCAGTCCTGCCATTCCTCCAGCCACCAGACGCCGCCCGCCATGATGATGGGGGTGTCATCAAGGCCAAAGGCGCGCATCTGCTTGCGCAGCGCCAGCACGCGCGGCAGCGGATCTTCGGGGGCAAGGGGGTTTTCCGTGTTCGACAGGCCGTTATGGCCCCCCGCGCGCCACGGGTCCTCGTACACCACGCCGCCAAGCAGCTCGCCACTCTTGTGGTACGACCGGCGCCACAGCGCATTGAACGCGCGCGCCGACGACACGATGGGGTAGTAGTACACCCCATGTTCGGTGGCGATGTCCGACAGGCGGTAGGGCATGCCCGCCCCGCATGTCAGGCCGTTGATCAGGCCCTTCGTGCCTTCGAGCACGCCGCGGATCACACGCTCCGCCCCACCCATTTCCCACAGGATGTTGGCATGGATGCGTCCCTTGCCGCCTGCGATCTCATGGGCGATGCGCACCTGGTCGATGCCGCCACGGATGGCGTAATCGATCAGTTCCTCATGCTTTTCCAGACGGGTCCGTCCCCGGTAGGTCTGGGGGACGATGTTCCCGTCCGCATCGTACGAATCGGCATTCACGATCGATACCGTTCCCGCGCCGCCCGCCGCGGCCCAATGCCCGGACGAGGCCCCGGTGGAGATCGAAACCCCTTTTCCGCCCTCGACCAGGGGCAGGATATCCACCCCACCCATCCGGATCGTGTTGATCGCCTTCATCGTCATTCCATCGTCATCTGTAAAACCGGTCCACACCGGCCATGTCGCCGGGGCCATGGGCACGGGGGACATTCCCCCGCGCCCGGCCCCTCATGTCGGTCGTGTCCGCGATCCGTGTTCAGCGCGCGCCGCGACCGGCCTTCGCGCCAACCGCATCACCGATATCGGCACCGGTTTCCTGATCGACAACCCGCATGGACAACTTAACCTTGCCACGGTCATCGAACCCGAGGACCTTCACCTTCACCTCATCGCCCTGCTTGACGACATCGGTGGTCTTGGCGACGCGGCCCTGCGCCAGTTCGGAGATATGGACAAGCCCGTCACGCGGGCCAAGGAAGTTCACGAACGCGCCGAAATCGGCCGTCTTGACCACCTTGCCGTTGTAGATCTTGCCGACTTCCGGCTCCGCCACGATGCCGCGGATGCGTTCGATCGCCTTTTCCGCCTGCTCGTCCGACGACGCCGCGATCATGATCGTGCCATCGTCATTGATGTCGATCTTCGCACCCGAATATTCCACGATCTCGCGGATGACCTTGCCGCCCTGGCCGATCACGTCGCGGATCTTTTCCTTCGGCACGGAAATCGTCGTGATCTTCGGCGCCGACGCGGACACGTCCGAACGGCCTTCGGTCAGCGCCTTGCCCATCTCGCCAAGGATGTGCATGCGGCCGCCGCGCGCCTGGTCCAGCGCGATTTCCATGATCTCGGGCGTGATGGACGTGATCTTGATGTCCATCTGCAGGGCGGTGATGCCCTTTTCGGTGCCCGCGACCTTGAAGTCCATGTCGCCGAGGTGATCCTCGTCGCCAAGGATGTCGGACAGGACCGCGAACTCTTCCTCTTCCTTGATCAGGCCCATCGCGATGCCCGCGACCGGACGCTTCAGCGGGACGCCCGCATCCATCAGCGCCAGCGACGTGCCGCACACCGTGGCCATGGAGGAGGAGCCGTTGCTTTCCGTGATCTCGGAGACAACGCGCATCGTGTACGGGAAGGTGTCCTTGCCCGGCAGCAGCGGATGCACCGCGCGCCACGCCAGCTTGCCATGGCCGATCTCACGACGGCCGGGCGAACCCATGCGGCCGCATTCCCCGACCGAGAACGGCGGGAAGTTGTAGTGCAGCATGAAGTTGGTGCGGTATTCGCCTTCAAGCGCGTCGATCACCTGCTCATCCTGCCCGGTGCCCAGCGTGGCGACGACCAGCGCCTGCGTCTCGCCACGGGTGAACAGGGCGGAACCGTGCGCGCGCGGCAGGATGCCGACTTCGGAGACGATCGGGCGGATCGTCTTGAGGTCGCGGCCATCGATGCGATGCCCCGTCTCCAGCACGGCGGAGCGCACGACGTTGGCCTCAAGCTCCTTGAGCATCGGCTTCGCCGCTTCGGCCTCGGCCGGGTCGAGCTTGGCGAGGATCGCGTCCTTGGCTGCGGCGACCTTCTTGTAACGCGCCTGCTTGACGCGCTCCTGGTACGCCTCGGCAATCGCCTTGCGGCCCAGCTTGTCGATCTTCTTGCGCAGCTTGATCTCTTCGGCGGTCGGCTCGACCAGGTCCCACGGCGCCTTGGCCGCGTGTTCGGCCAGGTCGATGATCGCGTCGATCACTTCCTGGAACGCCTCGTGCCCGAACGTCACCGCGCCGAGCATGACCTTCTCGCTCAGTTCGACGGCTTCGGATTCGACCATCAGCACGCCTTCTTCCGTGCCGGCGACGACGAGGTCAAGCTCGCTGTCCTTCATCTGCCCGATGGTCGGGTTCAGGACGTACTTGCCATCGATATAGCCCACGCGGCACGCGCCGACCGGGCCGAAGAACGGAACGCCCGACAGCGTCAGCGCCGCCGAACAGCCGATCAGGGCGACGATCGCCGGATCGTTTTCCATGTCGTGGCTCAGCACCGTGGCGACGACCTGCACCTCGTTGCGGAAGTTCTCGGGGAACAGCGGGCGGATCGGACGGTCGATCAGGCGGGAATTGAGGACTTCGGCCTCGGACGGACGGCCCTCGCGCTTGAAGAAGCCACCGGGGATCTTGCCCGCGGCATAGGCCTTTTCCTGGTAGTTGACCGTCAGCGGGAAGAAGTCCTGCCCCGGCTTGACGCTCTTGGCGCCGACGGCGGTGCACAGCACGACCGTATCGCCATAGGTGGCGACAACCGCGCCATCGGCCTGACGCGCGATCTTGCCCGTCTCAAGGATGAGGGGGCGGCCACCCCACTCGATTTCAGTGCGGAAGTAATCAAACATGCAGACAGTTCCTGTCCGTTGGCTACCGCAAACGGAGCAGAGCGGACCGAACATTGGGATGTCGATGGCAGCGCCTCGGACGGCATGGAGTGATGACGGGCCAACCGCCAATACACCATGTGGCCTGAAACGCTGCGACCCTGTCCGGGTGTCTCCGCCGTCATGTCGGCAGCGTGTTTGCGGCATTCACGATTGAATGCCACGAAATGCGGGGTCGCGCGGGGTTACAGGGCGTTACCGTCCAACCACCGCGCGACCCACGGCGGGCGCATTATGAATGCGATCCCGCCATGCCGCAAATCAGCGACGCAGGCCCAGACGCTTGATCAGCGTTTCGTAGCGGGTCTGGCTCTTGCGCTTGACATAATCAAGCAGGCGACGGCGGCGACCGACGAGCATCAGCAGGCCACGACGCGAATGGAAGTCCTTCGCGTGGGTCTTCAGGTGTTCGGTCAGGTTGACGATCCGTTCCGTCAGCAGCGCAACCTGCACTTCCGGCGAACCGGTGTCCTTGGCTGCGGTCTGGTATTCATCAATAAGCGCCGTACGGCGTTCCGGGGTAATCGACATCGGGTTGCTCCGTGTATCTCAAAAAGAGGTTCTGTCTACAGCATGCGCACGGGCCGCAGCCATCCATCAGCAGGACGGCACAGGCCCACGACACGCGCCCCGTCCATCACGCGCACGACCCCGCTGCGGGGATCGACGGCATCCGGAATCCGGCCCATCAGGTCAAGCAGGCTGAGCGCCTGCCCGTGCGACAGGGAGTCTGCTTCTTCGGGAGTCACGGCCAGCGCCGGGATGTCGTCCAGCGCGGTCGCGACCGGAAGCAGCAGATCCGGCGAGGCAGGCGCGTTGTCGGCGCTGGCGACGATTTTGTCCAGCATAATCGCATCCGATTCCCCAAAAGGCCCCACCTGCAGCCGCCGCAGCGCCGCGACATGGCCCACGGTCCCGCAGGCCCGCGCGATATCGCGTGCGAGCGAGCGCATGTACACCCCCTTGCCGGACTCCACCTCGAAGATGGCGGTGTCCGCGTCGGGACGCGCGATCAGCTCGAAACGGTCGATGCGTGCCGGGCGCGGCGGCAGTTCGGGGGGGCGTCCCTCCCGCGCCATGTCATAGGAACGCTTCCCCCCGACCTTGAGCGCGGAGAAGACCGGCGGCACCTGCATGATGTCCCCGCGAAACGCCGCCAGCGCCGCCTCGAACGCCGCATTGTCCGGCCGCACGTCCGATGTTTCGGTCACCGTGCCATCGGCGTCATCACTATCGCGTGCCTCGCCGATGCGCAGGGTGAAGTGATAGCGCTTGGTCCCGTCCATCACATAGGGAACGGTTTTCGTGGCCGCGCCGAACGCGATCGGCAGAAGCCCCGTCGCCAGCGGGTCAAGCGTGCCGCCATGCCCGGCCTTGCACGCATCGAACAGGTACCGGACACGGCCGACAACCTGCGTTGACGTCATGCCTGACGGCTTGTCCACAATCAGCCAGCCATCAATCGGGCGTCCACGCCTGCGTCGCATCAGCACAAGAACCTTTTGCCAAAGAACCAAGGCCCGTGCGTGTAAACGACGCGCCGGGACGGGGCAATGGCCTAATTCTTGCGCCATGGGGATGGCCGTTGCGCCCGCGTATGGTAAAACGCCCCGGCGGGAACATGCCAGCCATCCGGCGGCCCCGCTTTCGCGACGGGCATTCTGGTGTCATCCTTGATGACCGGTCGCGTAAGGCGGATTGGACTGAAACCTCTTTAATATTGCGTCGTAGGGAGACCTGAACACATGGCAGAACGGCAGACCACGGTCGGCGCTTTCGTGTTGGGTGGTGCGCTGCTGGGGGTCGCGGCAGTCGTCCTGTTCGGCAAATTCCACCCGTTTTCCGCCACCAACAACGCCGTCGTGATCTTCGACGGGGCCATCAACGGGCTGGGAATCGGGGCTCCCGTCACGCTGGAAGGCGTGCAGGTCGGCACGGTGGAAAATATCGGCATCAAGTTCGATCCCGCCTCCCACAAGGCATACATCCCCGTCACGATCCAGTTGCGCGCGGACCGCACCAAATCCACCGAACACAGTCAGGGCCTGACCGCCGAGGGCCTGCCGGACCTGATCCGCCACGGCCTGCGCGCGGAACTGCATATGCAGAGCTTTGTCACCGGGCAGGAGGAAATCGACCTGTCGTTCGACCCCGCGACGCCGCCACAGCTGCATCCCGGCATGTCGGACCTGACGGAAATCCCGGTGCGCGAATCGGAAATGCAGAAGCTGACCGATACGCTGACGACGCTGCCACTGAAGACGATCGCGACCAACGCCGATGAAATGCTGGTCAGCATCCGCAGCCTCGCCGACCGGCTGGACAAGGACCTGCCCCCGCTGGTGACCAGCGTCAAGGAAACATCCGACCGCAGCCGCGTGACCGTCGATACCGCGACCGACACAATCCGCGACCTCGACAAGCGGCTTGACGTGACGCTGGCCTCGATCGACCGGCTGGCCAACAGCGGCACGCAGCAACTGGATTCGCGCGGGGCGGAACTGCATGACCTGCTGCTCAATTCCAACAATACCGTGACCGAAGCGCGCCAGACCCTTGCCGGGTTGCATGACATCACCGCGCCGAGTTCGGCGGACCGCGCCAACCTCGATTCCTCGCTGCGTGACCTTGCGGCTGCGGCCTCGGCCCTGCGCGGCTTTGCCACCGATGTGGAGCGCAATCCCCAGCTTCTGCTGATGGGTCGCCGCAACTGATTGCGGCCCTGCTTCATTGATATGGAGCAGGCTGGTGGGGCTTCATTGCCGGTTTTCCCCGATGAAGGGGTATCGCAAAAAGTAGCATCCGGGCGCTGCCCGGACCCGGCAGGGATCGCGATCCCTGCACCCTGATTCCTAAAGAAGTTTTTGGTGAAGCTTTTTTCAAAAAGCTTCAAAAAGAATGCCGCCCCCTAGACCAGAGAGCGGCATTTCACCCAAAGGACGATCCTGAAAACGCGCCCTCAGTCTTCCAGATCGCGCGCCACGGACGGATCCCGCAACAGGTCATCCACATGCATCGCATAATCCAGTGCCGTATCGGGCTGGAAATGCAGTTCCGGCACACCACGCAGGCGCACCATGTGCGACAGGCGCGAACGCAGGAAGGATGAAACCCGCTTGAGCGCCGGCAGAAGCGCCTCGATATCGCTACGCCCCAGGCGCGCGACAAAGACGGTCGCATGCTTGAGGTCGGGCGAAATCCGCACTTCGGTCACGGTAATGCGGGCATCGACAAGTTCCGGGTCGCGGAATTCGACACGCGCGAAGATATCCGCCAGCACGCGCCGGATTTCCTCAGCCACGCGCAACTGTCGCTGCGAGGGGCCAGAAACACCATGACCGGCAAGTTTCCCTGCCGGCCCGGTGGTCCTTACCTTGTCCCGTGAGGAATGGCGGCTCATGCCGGAACCAGTTCCATTTCAAAGCACTCGACCACGTCGCCTTCACGCAGGTCATTGTAACCCGCAAAGGACAGGCCGCATTCGTAACCGCGTGCCACTTCCTTCACATCGTCCTTGAAGCGCTTGAGCTGGCTCAGCTCACCCTCATGGATGACGACGTTGTCACGCAGCAGGCGCACGCCACAGCCACGCTTGACCACACCTTCGGTGACGTAACAGCCGGCGACCTTGCCCACGCGGGTAATGTCGAACACCTGACGGATCTCGGCATAACCAAGGAACTTCTCGCGGTGCTTGGGCGCGATCTTGCCACGCACGAGCTGCTCCACATCGTCGGCCACCTGATAGATGATCGAGTAGTAGCGGATATCCACGCCCTCGCGCTGCGCCAGTTCACGGGCCTGGGCCGTGGCACGCACGTTGAAGGCGATGATGACCGCGCCCGATGCCTTGGCAAGCTGCACGTCGCTTTCGGTGATCTGGCCAACACCCGCATTGAGGACGCGGATCTTGACTTCCTCATGCTCAAGCTTCTGCACCGTGATCTGCAGTGCTTCGGCAGATCCCTGCACGTCGGCCTTGATAAGGACCGCGACTTCCTTCTGCGCACCGGCCTGAATCCGGGCCAGCATCTGGTCAAGGGTGCCACGCGCGGCGGTCTGGCCCGCTGCGGTGCGTTCCTTGATCACGCGCTGACGGAACTCCGAAATCTCACGGGCGCGGTTTTCATTGTCCACGACAACGAACTGCTCACCCGCGCCGGGAACCCCGGCGATGCCCAGCACCTCGACCGGCATGGACGGGCCTGCGGCCTGCACCTGACGGTTACGGTCGTCGATCATCGCACGCACGCGGCCCCATTCGGCGCCAGCCACCACGATGTCACCACGGCGCAGCGTGCCCTTCTGGACCAGGACGGTCGCCACGGGGCCACGCCCACGATCCAGACGGCTTTCGATGACCGCACCTTCGGCCATGCGATCCGGGTTCGCCTTGAGGTCGAGCATTTCGGCCTGCAGCAGGATCGCCTCTTCCAGCTTGTCGAGGCCCGTGCGCTTGAGGGCGGAGACCTCGATATCCTGCGTGTCGCCACCCATGCTTTCGACGACGATCTCGTGCGACAGCAGTTCCTGACGGACACGGTCGGGGTTCGCACCCGGCTTGTCGCACTTGTTGATCGCGACGATGATCGGGGCATCCGCCGCCTTGGCGTGCTTGATGGCCTCGATCGTCTGCGGCATGACGCCGTCATCCGCCGCCACGACCAGCACGACGACATCCGTCACCGACGCGCCACGGGCACGCATGGCCGTAAAGGCCTCATGGCCGGGGGTGTCGATGAAGGTGATCTTCGCACCCGATGCCAGCGTGACCTGATACGCACCGATATGCTGCGTGATCCCGCCCGCTTCGCCAGTGGCGACATCGGTCGTGCGCAGCGCGTCGAGAAGCGAGGTCTTGCCGTGATCGACATGACCCATGACCGTGACAACCGGCGGACGCGGCCGCAGGTCCTCGGGCTTGTCCTCGATGCCTTCGATGCCGAGTTCGACGTCACTGTCCGCGACGCGGCGGACACGATGGCCGAATTCCTGCACGATCAGTTCAGCCGTATCCGCATCGAGCGACTGCGTGACGGTCGCCATGACGCCCATCTTCATCAGCGCCTTGATGACCTCGCCCTGACGGGCGGCCATGCGGTTGGCCAGTTCCTGCACCGTGATGGTCTCGGGCAGGACAACGTCACGCACCACGCGGACCTGGTCCGAACGCAGGCGCTCGAGTTCCGCCTGGCGGCGCTCACGCTCACGCTGGCGACGCACCGACGCGAGCGAACGCGTCTTGTCGTCATCACCCTCGATCGCGGCCTGCACGTCAATGCGGCCCGAGCGGCGGCTGTCATTCTTCTTCGACCCGCCCGAAGGACGGCGTCCCGGCGCGACATTGCCACCGGGGCGACGGCTGGGACGACGCTCTTCCTCGCCCCCGTCGGCCCGGCCGGAGCGCAGGCGCAGCGTTTCCGCGGGTGCCGCGGCCGAATTGGCACGCGACGGCGCGGGCCGCGACGGCGTGATCGGCTTGGACGGCATGATCGCGCGTTCAGCCAGCGGGCGCAGGCGTTCCATCGGCGGTGCAAGCGTCACCTCGCCGGGGATCGGCGTGGCCGACACGACGGGACCCGGGGGTTCCGGCGGTGCGGCGGCAGGGCCCTTGGACTGCGGGGTGCTTGCGGCGCGGGCCTGCTTTTCCTCACGCTCGCGCGCTTCGGCCTCGGCCTTGGCGCGTGCGCTTTCCTCGGCCTCGCGACGGGCGTCCTCTTCCTTGCGCCGTGCTTCCTCGGCCGCGGACAGGATCGTGATCTTTTCCTGTTCGCGCCGTTCCTTCTCCCGCTGGATCGCGGCCTTGCGCTGCTCCTCGAGCACGCGCTGGCGCGTGGCCAGTTCGGCCGCCGTCAGCGCCCGCCCGGCACCGGCGCGGCCACCGGAACGGCCACCCGACGGACCGGATCCGCTGCCTGGAGTCCCGGCGCCGCGCTTCTTGCGCACCTCCACCTGGACCACCTTTGAACGACCATGGCTGAAGCTCTGCCTGACGGAACCGGCATCGACCGTCCGTCCGACCTCCCTCCGGCCCGCCGGCCGCAGGGACAAGCGTCCCTTACCCTGATCCTGATCGTTGCCTTCGCTCATGTACCCGCCTGTTCACACCGTCCGACGGACTTATCCGCCGAATTCGGTTCCATCCTGCCGGACAGTCCCGCAAAACGTTCATTCTCGACACGGAAACGACGCGCCAGTTCGCCATGCAGCATCGCTGCATGAACGACATGGTCACGGCCGAATGCCGCACCCAGTGCCGATGCCGTAGGAACAACCGCAACCGGAAGATCCCGTGCACCGGACAAAACTCTCATCCTCTCGTCCGGACTCCCGTCCGCCGCCTGGATAACCAGTGCGACGCGACCGCCCGCAACCCATTCCCGCACCTTGGCAAAGCCACAGACAACCTGTCCTGCCCGCCGTGCAAGTCCCAGGACATCCATCATCCTGCGTTCCAGCCCGTCCTTTACCAGATGGGCAAGATCAGGCGGAATGACAACCTGTCCGCGCGCGGCACGTGCAAACACGCCACGTGTCTGTGCCGTTTCTAGCACATCCCGCCGTGCGCTCAACCAAATTCCCCGTCCGGGCAGACGCGCGGAAAGATCGGGGGTCACGATCCGGTCGGGTGAAATGACAAACCGGACCATCGTTTCACGTGGCAGGCGCTCACGCGTGACCGCGCAACGTCGCAGCGGTCCGCGCTCTTCCTGCAGCTCGTGATCTTCTATGGGATATTCCTCAGACGTCGGAATTCTCCTGCTGTTCAGGGGTCTCATCCGCCCCCGACTCGTCATCCTCGAACCAGTGCGCGCGCGCGGCCATGATGATTTCGTTGGCCGCTTCCTCATCAATGGCGTCTGCGCCAAGGATATCGACCAGTTCGTCACCCGCCAGGTCCGCGAGGTCATCAAGCGTCTTGACGCCCTTCTCACCCAGCGTCACGAGCATCTGCACCGTGAAGACGCCAAGGTTGGCGATATCGTCCGATACGCCAAGCGCACGGCGCTTTTCGTCCATTTCCTCTTCGCGGCGGGCGAGGAAGCCTTCGGCGCGGCGCACCAGTTCGCTGGCGACGTCCTCGTCAAAACCCTCGATTCCCGCCAGTTCGTCCGCATCGGCGAAGGCCAGTTCCTCGATGGAATGGAAGCCTTCGGTCACCAGCAGGCCGGCGATCACGTCGTCAACGTCCAGCGCCTCGACAAACTGGTTGCTGCGGCGGCGGAATTCCTCCTGGCGGCGCTCCGATTCCTCGGCTTCCGTCAGGATGTCGATATCCCAGCGCGTCAGCTGGCTGGCAAGGCGCACGTTCTGGCCACGGCGGCCGATGGCAAGGCTCAGCTGCTCGTCGGGGACGACGACCTCGACCCTGCCGGCCTCCTCGTCCATCACCACCTTGCTGACTTCCGCCGGCGCCAGCGCGTTGACCACGAAGGTCGCGGCCTGCGGGCTCCACGGGATGATGTCGATCTTCTCGCCCTGCAGTTCCTGCACCACCGCCTGCACGCGCGACCCGCGCATGCCGACGCACGCGCCGACAGGGTCGATGGAGGCATCGCGGGAGATCACCGCCATCTTGGCACGTGAACCCGGATCACGGGCGACGGCCTTGATCTCGATGATGCCATCATAGATTTCGGGCACTTCCTGCGCGAACAGCTTCGCCAGGAACGCCGGGTGCGTGCGCGACAGGAAGATCTGCGGCCCGCGCGGCTCGTCGCGCACGTCATAGATATAGGCGCGCACGCGGTCGGAGTTGCGGAAGCTTTCGCGCGGGATCAGTTCATCGCGGCGCAGCAGCGCCTCGGAACTGCCGATCTCCACCATCAGGTTGCCGTATTCGGTCCGCTTGACGGTGCCGTTGACGATCTCGCCCACACGGTCCTTGAAATCGTTGTACTGGCGCTTGCGCTCATATTCGCGCACCCGCTGGACGATCACCTGCTTGGCCGTCTGGGCGGCGATGCGCCCGAAATCGATGGGCGGCAGCGGGTCGATCAGGTGTTCGCCCAACTGGATCTCGGGGCGGAACTTGCGCGCGATGTGAAGCGGGATCTGGGTTTCCTCGTTCTCCACTTCCTCCACCGCCTCGGTCCAGCGCGACAGGCGCACATCACCGGTCTTGCGGTCGATGGTGGCGCGAATGTCCTTTTCGTGGCCGTACTTGGCGCGACCGGCCTTCTGGATGGCCTGCTCCATCGCCTCGAGCACTTCTTCGCGGTCGATCGACTTCTCACGCGCGACGGCATCCGCCACCAGCAACAGTTCAGGACGGGAAACGGACGTATCCATCAGGGTCTCCAGAGCGTCTTTCAGTGGGCCTTGCGCGACGGCCTGCCGCCGCGCCGACCGCGAGTCTGTTCCAACATCCCGTCCGGCGACTCGGCCGTCGGGTCCTCATCAGTCTGTGGCGCACCACCATCGGGATGCGCCATGCGGGCACTCGCCTCGATCAGGGCGTCGGTCAGCACCAGCCGCGCCTTGCGCATTTCCTCGAAAGGCAACGCCACCTCGACCCCGTCGTCAAGGCGCATCAACCCATGCCCGTCACGCGCGCCCAGCACGATGCCCGAAAACCGCTTGCGGCCATCGACGGGCATGTTCATCTCCGCCTTCGCAAGGTGGCCGGAATAACGGTCCCAGTCCTTCGGGCGCGTCAGGGGACGGTCGATCCCGGCGGACGAGACCTCCAGCGTCCATTCCCCCGGCAGCGGATCCTCCACGTCGAGGATTGCGCCAACCGCGTGACTGATCTGCTCGCAGTCCTCGATGGTGATCTGCGAGCCATCGGCACGGTCGGCCATGATCTGCACGGTCGGGGATTCCCGCCCCAGCACCGCGACGCGGACGATCTCGAACCCCATGTCCACCAGCGCAGGGCCGATCATGTCGGCAATGCGGGCGTCGAGGCCGGTCAGGAAAGGCAGGTCTGCGTCCAATGCAAAAAAGGCGGCCCTGCGGCCACCCCCCAAATAATCATAAATTGAAGGAATTGCCGCAATACTTAGGCCATGATCAGCCGGTCCGCAAGGTCTATATACTGCACACCGCCGCCGTGGGGCGGGCAAAGGCATATGTGAACGCTTTTTTAAGCCATCGGTAACACTGTGTGCAGCTTAAACGCTTGCCTCCCCCTGCGGCCCCCATCATTATAATAACATGACGCCGATGTCCGCCCCTCCGACGGAACCATCCCGCCAGCCACAACGCCAGACCGGCAGCCGCCGCATGGTGGTGGCGGGACTGCTGGCGGCTGTCGTGGCGGGGGGATTTGGCGTCCACAGCCTTGGCGGCGCATCGGATGCAGCCAACGGCACGGGCGGCGCCACCGGCGCGCCCACCGCACTGGCGGGACAGGGCGGCAACGGCGCAAACGGCGGGATGCGGGCGGTGGTGGACCATACCCGCGCGCATGCCGACCTGCTGGGTGAAATGCCCATGATCGCGCCGGACCGCGCGACCGACATGCTGCAGTTCACGTCATTCGACATCAACCAGAAGAACGCGATCCTCGCGGCGCTCAAACGCCATGAGATCGTGCTGGCGGAAATGCCGCTCTATGACATGGGCGCGGGCAATTCGGTCGTCAGCGTGGAATCCATGGGCCTGACGCAGATCGTGCACCTGACGGGGCAGCCGCGCACGGTTGTCCTGCCGATCCGCATCGCGGGCGAGGTCACGATCCGTCCCGTCAGCGACCCGGGTGCCGCCGGACTGCATGCCGGGGCGATCTTCGTCCCCGGACCGACGTCGCTGCCGGTGCTGTACAAGGATGGACAACTTGTTATCGGGGTCGTCGTTCAATGAAGGCGCTGTATCCGGCTTTTGAACGCATGCTGCCGGTCATCATGGTCATATTCCTGATCCTGGGCAGCATACAGGCCGCTGCGGCCTTGCATCTTTCACTCGCCAGCATACGGCATTTCATGGAATGGTGTGCGCCGGCCTATCCGGTCGCAGCCGTGGGTAGCGCTATTTTGACGCTGGCCGGACTCTGGTTCGAAAACCGTGCAGAGAGACTGGCCAGAAAGGGACTCCGACGCAGACGGGGATGGATGATGGACGTACTGGCCAGACTGACCAATCGTAGTGCGCTGGAGGAAATGCTGGCGCGCGAACAGAAAGAAACCATCATAGATGCCGAGGAACTGGCCGCGAGCCTGCGCGCGCGCGTCATCGGCCAGGACCAGGTGTGCGAGGACATCGCCGCCCAGCTGCGACGCCGGCTGGCGCTGCATGTCCGTGGCAAGCCCGTGGGCATCTTCCTGCTGGCCGGGCCGCCGGGCACGGGCAAGACCTACCTGGCCAAGCAGCTGGCGCGCCAGCTTGACCGGCCGCTGCTGAATTTCGACATGACGCAGATGAGTTCGCCCCATGCCGCGACGCAGCTGTTCGGCTCGCCCAAGGGCTATGTCGGCTCCGACACCTACGGCAAGCTGACCGGCGGGCTGAAGGAAAAGCCCGACGCGGTGGTGCTGCTCGATGAAATCGAGAAGGCGCACCCCGATGTCTTCAAGAAATTCCTGACGGCATGGAACGACGGCCATGTGACCGAGGCCTCCACGGGGCAGCATATCTCCACCGTGCGGTCGATCTTCATCCTGACCTCCAACATCGCGACGGATGAACTTTCGGAAATCGCCGACCGGCTGAGCGACGAACCCGACAAGATGCGTGCCGAATCCGTCGAGGCCCTGCGCCAGGCGGGCTTCGCGCCGGAAGTGCTGAACCGCCTGGACCGGATCTTCGTCTTCCGTGCGCTTGAGGGGCTGGACATCGCCCGCGTCTCCGCGCTGGAGATCGAGGCGATGATCGACAGCTATGGCCTGAAGGTGGAAACCGGGGGCATCGACCCGTCGCTGCTGTTCCAGGTCATGCGCCGCCAGGACCGCATGGGGCCTGCCGCCAGTGCGCGTGACCTTGCCCGCTCCATCGAGGACATGATCAGCGACTCGCTCATCACCGCGCAGCAGCAGGGGGCGAAGCTGGTACGTATCGTCTCCAGCGAGGATGGCGTCGTCGCGGAAATCGCCAATGACAGCGAGGCCCAGAAGGCACGCATCATCAAGTAACCCGCACCCGGCCCCTTATGGGGTCGGGGTCACCCGTGATCGTGGCGTCATCAGTCGCCCTGCGGCCGCCCCGATATGCGGCATCAGGATATGAAACCCCGGAATGTCTGCTTTTTCCCGTCTCTGGCATCGTGCCCCGGTATGGCGTCTGTGCCTGTATTCCATTTTCATCTTTTCGATCCTGATGCTGGTCTTTCCACCTGCGTATCTGGGGCGCCTGTGGCCCGGCGTACAGAACATCACGCAGCGCATCCATCACGCGCTGGGCATAAACGACGCCCCTCCCCCCAGCGACAATGCCGGTGGCGGTGATGATGGCGTCGTGACCATGATGCCGATTACCGATCGCCTGACCAAGGCGATCCCCTTCGCGGGGCGCATCCTCCCGCTGCCTGCGGGGGTGTGGCATCCGGTCATGAATGTCATCACCGGCCCGCATGGCGAGATTCTGGAAAATGTCCTTGTCCGCGTCCATGACCATGTTGTCACCGGCCTGATCGGGGCCGAGGCCAGCACGCAGGCCCTGCCGGAAAGTGCCGCGCTGTCGATGGATTCCAGCTGCCATGACGACCGCAACCTTGCGGCCCATGTCATGCCTGCCAAACCGCCGGGGGTGGAATGCTGGTTCACGGCGTCGGTCTATCCCACCTCCATCACGCGCACGGCCATCATTGCCAACCGCCTGAAGGAACTGGGCTTCACCCTGCCGAATGTCCTTTACAAGGCCAGCTGGACCCTTGCCTCCCCCTCGCCCGACCATACGGTGAACGTGGAAACGGTGACGATTTTCCTCAACCCGGTGGCCACCGACAAGACGGCTTCCCTGCAAAGTCCCGATGACTGGGTCAAGGAAACGCTGTCACAGCATCCCGCTGCCCTCAGCTTCGTGCAGAAGGGCAATAGCTGGATGGAAACCTGGGCGCATATCCTGCATGACGGGTTCAACAGCGACATGATGGCGTCCAGTGAGGAGCAGCGGGCCCGCGCGGCGCAGGACCCGGCAGCGCCGACCGACAAGAATCCCGGCAGTTCGCTCGACTGATCCCGGCGGGTGATGAATTATTTTGGGATATGAAATTTTTGGGTGTCGCCTGCCGATCTGAAAGGGCGACATTCCTTGAAGCTTTTGGAAAAAAGCATCACCAAAAACTTCTGGATGATTGGGGTTATGGTCCAGCAGGTCGTGGTTTCCAAAGGGCCATGCCCTTTGGCGGGTTTCAGGGCAGGGCCCTGAGGCATCACCCGCCCGGCTTATCCCTGCCGCAGCACGTCGGAAATATCGATCAGGAAATCCAGCACCGTGCGGGTCCGCAGCGGCAGGGTGCGCGGACCGGTATGCACCGCATAGAACGGCATTTCCGGCACCGTCCATTCGGAGAACAGGTGGATCAACCGCCCGCTGGCGATATCTTCCTCCACCTGGAAGGACGGCAGCATGCCAATGCCAAGACCGGAGCGTACGGCCTGCAATACCGCCTCGCTGCTGTTGGCACGGAAGGGGCCACTGGCCGCAACGACATTCTCTTCCCCCTTGCATTCGAAATGCCAGTCATGGCGTGACCCGCCATAGCTGTAGGCGATGCAGGGGTGGTTCAGCAGGTCGCGCGGATGCGCAGGCGTGCCGCGCCGGGCCAGATAATCGCTGGACGCCACGACATAACGCCGCACCGAACCGAGTCGCCGGGCAATCAGGGACCCTTCGGCAATGGAGCCCACCCGCACGGCAAGGTCGAGTCCCTCCTCCACCAGATCGCCGAACCCGTCACGCATGACCAGTTCGACCGACAGGTCGGGATGTTCCTCCAGCAGCTTGCCCAGCTTGCCCGTCAGATACAGGCCAAACGCCGTCGTGACGCCCAGCCGGACCAGCCCGGAAACCGACGCCCGGCGACGGCCCAGCGCGGTTTCCGCCGTCTCCAGGATTTCCAGCACCTCATAGGCATGGGGAAGCAGGCTGCGCCCGTCCTCCGTCATCATCAGGCTGCGGGTCGTACGTGCAAACAGGGTGGCGCCGTAATGGGCCTCCAGCAACGCGATATGACGCGAAATCGTGGGCTGGCTGGCCCCCGTTTCACGTGAAACGGCGGAGAACGAGCCAGTTGCAGCCACGCGAACGAAGCTGTGCAAGGCAGAGAGCAGATCCATGAGGCCCCGGTACGTGCAGCATGTTATTATATCATATATAGTTTTAAACGATGCCGTATTTATACACAATATAGCGTAAAAGCACCGCCGACATGTGTTTCTTGCAAGGTTCCGCATAAACGGGCGGATTTGGCAGTTTTTCGCCACGGACTGGGTGGGCGGCCACCATCGGGACATAAAAAAACGGCGGCCCGTCAAACGGGCCGCCGCCTTTCTTACCGATGCTGGCGCAACGCCAGCCCGCCTGTGTGGATCAGGCGGCCTTGGTCATGCCACGCAGAACGGTCTGGAGAATGCCGCCATTGCGGAAATACTCGACCTCGTCCAGCGTATCGACACGGCACAGCAGGGGAACTTCCTGCTTGGAACCATCGGCGCGGGTGATGGTCATCGTCATCGTCATGCGCGGGGTGATGTTGTCCAGCCCCTTGATCTCGATGATTTCATCGCCCTTCAGGCCCAGCGTCTTGCGCGTCGTGCCGTCCTTGAACAGCAGCGGCAGCACGCCCATGCCCACCAGGTTGGAACGGTGGATACGCTCGAAGCTTTCAGCGATCACCGCGCGCACGCCCAGTAGCAGGGTGCCCTTCGCCGCCCAGTCGCGCGACGAACCCATGCCGTATTCCTTGCCGCCAAAGACGACCAGCGGCGTGCCTTCCTTCTTGTATTCCATCGCCACGTCGTAGATGGCGCCTTCCTTGCCGTCGGGATAATGCTTGGAGAAGCCACCCTCGGTGCCCGGAACCATCTCGTTCTTGATGCGGATGTTGGCGAACGTGCCACGCACCATCACGCGGTCATTGCCACGACGCGAACCGTAGGAGTTGAAGTCCTTCTTCGCGACGCCATGGGCTTCAAGATACTTGCCCGCGGGGGAGCTTTCCTTGATCGCGCCGGCGGGCGAGATGTGGTCGGTCGTGATGTTGTCACCCAGCAGCGCAAGGATGCGCGCGCCGATGATGTCGCCACGCGGCTTGGGCTCGGGCGTGATGTCCTGGAAGTACGGCGGGTCCTGCACATAGGTGGAGGACGGATCCCACGCATAGGTTTCCGAACCCGTCGCGACCTTCAGGTTCTGCCACTCCTTGGTGCCCTGGCTGACGTGCTTGTAGCGCTGGATGAACTCGTCACGCGTGATGGCCGAACCGATCAGGGCGGCGATCTCGTGGTTGGTGGGCCAGATGTCCTTCAGGTACACCGGCTTGCCGTCCTTGGACGTGCCCAGCGACGCCGTCGTCAGGTCCTCGCGGATGGTGCCCAGCAGGGAGTAGGCCACCACCAGCGGCGGGCTGGCGAGGTAGTTGGCGCGCACGTTCGGGGAGATGCGCCCCTCGAAGTTGCGGTTGCCCGACAGGACGGACACGGCCACGAGCTTGTTGTTCTCGATGGCGTCGACAATGTGGTCCTCAAGCGGGCCGGAATTGCCGATACAGGTGGTGCAGCCATAGCCGACGGTATTGAAGCCCATCGCGTCCAGCTCTTCCTGCAGGCCCGCGCGCGTCAGGTAGTCGGTCACGACCTGCGACCCCGGCGCCAGCGACGTCTTGACCCACGGCTTGGGCTTCAGGCCCAGCGCGCGCGCCTTCTTCGCCACCAGGCCCGCCGCGATCAGCACGGCCGGGTTGGAGGTGTTGGTGCACGACGTGATCGCCGCGATCACGATGTCACCGTGACCCAGTTCGTAGTTGGTGCCCGCGACGGGCGCCTTCTTGTTCTTGTCGGCTTCGGGCACGCCCAGGCTGCCGGTCAGTTCCGTCTCGAACGCCTTGTCGGCGCCCTTGAGGACGACGCGGTCCTGCGGACGCTTCGGGCCCGCGATCGACGGCACGATGGTCGCAAGGTCGAGTTCCAGCGTGTCGGTGAAGACGGGGTGTTCCGAATGGGGATGACGGAACATGCCCTGCGCCTTGAGGTATTCTTCCGTCAGCTTGATGCGGTGTTCCTCACGGCCGGTCTGGCGCAGGTAATCCAGCGTCAGGTCATCGACGGGGAAGAAGCCGCAGGTCGCGCCGTATTCCGGGGCCATGTTGGCGATGGTCGCGCGGTCGGCCACCGGCAGGTGGTCAAGGGCGGGGCCAAAGAACTCGACGAACTTGCCGACGACGCCCTTCTTGCGCAGCATCTGCGTCACCGTCAGCACCAGGTCGGTGGCGGTCACGCCCTCAGGCAGCTTGCCGGTCATCTTGAACCCGATGACATCGGGGATCAGCATGGCGATCGGCTGGCCCAGCATCGCGGCCTCGGCCTCGATCCCGCCAACGCCCCAGCCCAGCACGCCCATGCCGTTGACCATGGTCGTGTGGCTGTCGGTACCGAACAGGGTGTCGGGGTAGGCATAGTCCTTGCCGCCGACATTCGCCGTCCACACCGCCTGCGCGATGTATTCCAGGTTCACCTGGTGGCAGATGCCCGTGCCCGGCGGCACGACCGAGAAGTTCTCGAACGCTTCCTGGCCCCAGCGCAGGAAGGCGTAACGTTCGCCGTTACGTTCGAACTCGATCGTGACGTTGTCCTGCAGCGCCTCGGGCGAACCCGCGACATCCACCATGACCGAGTGATCGATCACGAGGTTGACGGGCACCAGCGGGTTGACCTTCTGCGGGTCACCCTTGAGCTTGAGGATGCCGTCGCGCATCGCCGCAAGGTCGACCACGGCGGGAACGCCGGTGAAGTCCTGCATCAGGATGCGCGCGGGCTTGAACGGCACTTCCTTGGTGGAACTGCCCTTGGGCAGCCAGCCGGCGATCGCCTTGGCGTCGTCAACCGTATAGGAATGCCCGTCCTCGAAACGCAGGACGTTTTCCAGCAGCACCTTCAGGCTGACCGGCAGCCGCGCGACGCTGCCGATGGTCTTCTCGGCTTCAGGGATGGAAAAATAATGGTAGGTCTTGCCGTCCACTTTGAGTGTGCGGCCCGTTTTCAGTGAGTCGTGCCCAACCGTCTTCATTGGCTTTGTTTCCTCCGAGGCATCAGCCCTGGGCCATCCACCGAAGCCCTCCCGCCACGTGAACAGACAGGCGTGGCGTGACCTTTCAGTGGATAACCGGCTTGATCTCCCAACGGTGGTAGAACATACCCGGACGCGGGGCCGACACAAGCAGGCCCCGGTAACAAGAACGCGGGATCGGGTTTCGCCCCGCCCCGCCCCAACCCGATCGCAACCATGCGGAGGACCCGGCCATCACTGCCTTTGCCCCGAGGAACACGCCCCTGCTGAAAGTGGAAAATATCTCGGTTTTTCGCGGGGAACGCCTTGTCCTGGACCAGGTTGGCCTCTCACTCGACGCGGGTGACGCGCTGCTGCTGACGGGTCCGAACGGGGCTGGAAAGTCCACATTGCTGCGTGTGCTGGCCGGGCTGCGCAAACCGGAAGGCGGCCATGTGCTGTGGTCAGGCGTCGATGCGCTGGCGGACCGTTCGCGCCATGCCGAACGGGTGGCGTACCTGGGCCACCAGGATGCGCTCAAACCCGGCCTGACGCTGCGTGAAAACCTGACGCTGGCGGCGCGCGCCGGTGGGGGCGATCCGGATTCCTGCATGTCAGCACTCAATATTTCCGGACTTGCGGACCTGCCCGCGCGCATGCTGTCGGCCGGGCAGAAACGTCGCGCCGCCCTTGCGCGTGTCCTGCTGGCGCGTGCGCCGCTCTGGCTACTCGATGAGCCGAGCCTCGGCCTCGACAGCAACACGATGGGACTGCTGGAAACCCTTTTCCGCACCCATCGCGAAGCTGGCGGAATCGTGATCGCAACCACGCACGTTCCCCTACCCCTGCCGGATGCAAAATCGCTGGCGCTGCCGGGACTGAACGAATCCGACATCCCCCAGGCGATGGAGGATTTCCCCGAGGATGACCTGTTTTGAAGCTTCAGACCCCCACCCTGATCCTCGCCATCCTTGAACGCGACCTGCGCCTTGCCCTGCGCCATGGGGCGGATACGCTGGGTTCCGTGCTGTTCTTCATCCTTGCGGGCGCGCTGTTCCCGCTTGCACTTGGCCCCTCGCCCGAACTGCTGCGCCATATGGCGCCGGGAATCGTCTGGGTCTGCGCGCTGCTTGCCGCCCTCCTGCCGCTCGACCGCCTGTTCGGGTCGGAACTGGAGGACGGGTCGCTCGACCAGTTGATGATGACCGGCCTGCCGCCGGCCCTGATCGCGCTGGCAAAAATGATGGCCCACTGGCTGACCACCGGCCTGCCTTTGCTGGCGGCGGCGGCCCCCCTTGGGATCATGCTGGGCATGCCATCGGACAGCCTGCCGATCCTGCTGATCGGGCTGCTGCTGGGCACGCTCATCCTTTCACTGATCGGGGGCATGGCGGCGTCGGTCGTGCTGGGTGCGCGGCGTGGCGGCGTGCTGCTGCCGCTGCTGGTGCTGCCGCTGACCACGCCCGCGCTGATTTTCGGGGCGGCGGCGCTGGATGCGGCACAGACGGGACTGTCATGGGGGCCGGACCTTGAACTGCTCGCGGCGTTCCTCGCTGCGGCGATTCCGCTGTGCCCGCTGGCGGCAGGGGCCGGGCTGCGCGCGGCCGTGGAGTAGCACGGGCCGGGGTTTAATGTACTGGCGGCGGCGCATGCTCGGGGGCCTTGCCCCCGAACCCCCACCAAAGGGTATTACCCTTTGGAAACCAAGACCTTAATAAACAGATCAGGGTGCAGGGAGCGCGCTCCCTGCCGGGTCCGGGCAGAGCCCGGATGTTCCATGCACATGACGGCTTCGCCCCCCATCAAAGATCGCAGACGTTTTGAAACCGTCACTTCTGTGGGGCCGCGACAACATCAAACGGCACGCTGCCATGGCTGACGCCGCTTCCCTTCCCGCCCGCGCGCCATTGCAGGACATAGGCCCCCGGCGTGGACAGCGGCACATCGACCGAGATCGCCTGCTGCTCGTCATCCTTGGGCGAGGCGAGAAGCAGCTGCGGCACCCCGCTGGGGCCGAGCAGCACGAGTCGCGTGTGAAACGGGTCGAGGACCGAATCGAAATCCAGCCGGATTGTCACCGTCCCTGCCCCCACGCTCTGTCGTGCGGCGGGCGTTGCATGCACCAGCGACGGATTTGCCCACGCCGGTCGCGCCAGCCCGGCACACAGCAGGACAGCGGCAAGGCAGGCGGGCAGGAAGGAGAATGAATTACGCATGGCGCGCCCCCGGCGGAAGATGACAGACAGGTGATGTTCTATCGCGCCACGCAAAATAAAAAAGGGACGGCCACGGATACCCGCGCCGTCCCTTCCAGAAAGCTTCAAAAGACGCCGCCTTTTGAAAAAAAGGCGACACCCAAAAACTTTTGTTACTTTTCAGTGTATTAGGCGGAAATTCCCACTCAGATGTAATGCTCGGTCAGCGGCGCCAGGCCATTGAACCCGGTCGAGCAGTAAGTCGAGACATACGCCCCGGTGGAGAGCAGTTCGATCCGATCCCCGGATTCCAGGTCCAGCGGCAGGTTGTAGGGCGTCTTTTCATACATGATGTCCGCCCCGTCGCACGTCGGGCCGGCAATCGCGACAGGTCCCGTCGCCATGCCGTCATGCGGGGTGCGGATGCCATAGCGAATCGCCTCGCCCTCCGTCTCCGCCAGACCGCCGAAGCGACCGATGTCGAGGTAGACCCAGCGCACGCCATCATCAATGCCGCGACGGCTGACCAGCACGACCTCGGACGACACCACGCCTGCGTCACCAACGATGAAACGGCCCGGTTCCACGATCATTTCCGGCAGGTCATTGCCGAAATGCTCCGTCATCGCGTGGCTGATCGCCAGCGCGAAACGGTCGATGCCCGGCACATCATCGCGGTAACGGATCGGGAACCCGCCACCAAGGTTGACCATGCGCAGTTCAAGCCCCGCAGCCTTCAGGTCGGTAAAGAGCATGCCGACCCGCGCGATCGCGGCTTCGTACGCATTGGTTTCGGTCTGCTGGCTGCCGACATGGAAGGACAGGCCATACGGGTCCAGCCCCATGTCACGCGCGCGCAGCATCAGGTCGCGGGCATTGTCCAGCGTCGTGCCGAACTTGCGCGACAGCGGCCAGTCAGCGCCCTCGTTCTCCACGATCAGGCGGCAGTAGACCCGCGCGCCCGGGGCATGGCGCGCCAGCTTCTCCAGTTCCTCGGCGCAGTCGAAGGCGAACATGTCGATGCCCGCCTCATGCGCGCGGGCGATGGCCGACACCTTCTTGACGGTATTGCCGAACGAGATGTCCTGCGGCGCGGCACCGGCGCGCAGGCACATCTGGATTTCTTCCCACGAGGCGGCATCGAAGGCAGAACCAAGGCCGACAAGCCGGTCGAGGATGGCCGGAGCCGGATTCGCCTTGACCGCGTAATAGATACGCGCAAGCGGCAGCGCCTCGCGCAGGGCGCTGTAGCGCTCCTCGACGCGATCGACGTCAACGACAAGGCAAGGCGTCGCAGGGGACTGCTCGGCCAGATAACGGGCGATTTTGGGAGTCATCGCACCCAAATCCCTTCTGTTCTGCCGTCCGGATGCAAGTAGGATTACTGAACAAACGGACAGATGTTGCGAAACGGTCTAACGGACCAGCGACCAGTGAGGGGCCCAAGCAGCAGGCCCCGATTGCCAGAACGCTTGACGTCGTTGCGTAACCTCAGAGGGCCAGTGGCACGTGCGTTGTTGCGTAGGGAGCGCATATGAGGACAATACGCCCATAACGCAATAGAAAAATTCGCCTCATCGTGACCTTTTTCGTTTAAGGTGGGCAAAACCGACCAAAATATTGTCGTGATTCTTTTTTCGTCCCCGGCAGGACGGGATGCCGGGACGCAGCATGTTGCCAAGCGGCCCCGCCCACCGGGACCCAAGTGACCAGAACCTGGACAACGCATTGATCTCTTCTTCCCCAGACCAGATCGAGGTGGCGGCTTCCGTCACCCCCGCGCCGCCCACGCCCGGAAGCGCCACAAAGAATGCCACGGACATGAATGACGCCCTGCACCGTCACATCCTGCCCGTCATGAAACAGGTGGCCACCAACATTGCGTCCGACCAGATCACGCTGGCCGCCGCGGGATGTGCGTTCTACGCCACGCTGTCACTGTTCCCGGCCATGAGCACGATGATCTCCATCTACGGGCTGCTGTTCGACCCCCAGACGGTGGAGCCGCAACTGGTCGTCCTGCGCAACCTGCTGCCGCCTGCGGCCTATGACCTGATTGGCGAGCGGATCCACATCCTTGTGGCGCAGTCGCATTCGTCGCTGACACTGAACCTGATCGTCTCGACCACCATCGCCATGTGGTCGGCTTCGGCGGCGACGCGTTCGCTGCTGCTGGCCATGAACGTGGCCTACAATACGCCCGAAACCCGTAGTTTCCTGCGTTTCCAGGCCATGGGCATGATCATGACGCTGTGTGCGATCTTTGGCGGCATCCTGACGCTGGCGCTGATGGTGGCGCTGCCGATCCTGCTGGATTACCTGCCGCAGAAACTCTCGCTCGCGCCGCCGCCGGGTTCGGTCGAACTGCTGGTGCACATGGGCGGCCCTGCGCTGATGCTGCTGTTCGTGCTGTCGGGATGTTCGCTGCTTTACCGATTCGGCCCCAACCGGCAGAGCACGTCATGGCGCTGCATCCTGCCCGGCTCGGTGGCGGCGACCCTGCTGTGGCTGCTGACCTCGTTCGGGTTTTCCTATTACGTCAGCCACATCGCGGGCTATGGCGCGACCTACGGACCCCTTGGCGCCTTCGTGGCGACGATGATGTGGTTCTACGTCTCGGCCTATGTCGTGCTGCTGGGCGCGGAACTGAACGCCGGGCTGGAAATCCAGATGTGCCTGCGCGACAACGGCCCGCAGATGGAAGGATGGTCCATCGCGCGCAAGTCCCACCACCCGACGGGGACCGAGGCGACTACCCCTGCGAGGCGCCCCCCGGGGGAAGCGCCGTAATATCGACCATCATCGTCCCCCGGTCCATCAGGCCAAGCATCCGCGCCGCAGCGGGTGACAGGTCGATGATCCTCCTGCCGCGATAGGGACCGCGGTCATTGATCCTGACAATGACCGACCGCCCGGTGGAAGCCGCGCGAATCCGCACAAGTGTGCCAAGCGGCAGTTGCCGGTGCGCCGCCGTCATGGCCGTGGGGTCGAACACATCCCCCGACGCCGTGCGATGGCCGATTTCACGGCGGGTGCCGTACCAGCTTGCCAGTCCGTGCTGCGACCATGTGGACGAGACGGTTTTCATCGGGGGCAAGGGCGGCAGGCGGCGCAGGGGATGGTGATGATGGTGCCGGGCGGCCCTGCCCTGCCGGGCCGCGACATTATGCACGCCATGTTTCACATGCCGGGCATGGGCATCACGGGCGCCCCCCGCCAGACCAAGGCAGGCCACAAGCAGACATGACAGGACCCATGCCGGAAAATCCGGCATCCGCCACCGCTTCCGTGGCTGTATATGTAAGGGTCCGACAATCATGGCCGGAACTATTACATAATATAAATGAATACGACCAGCCTGATTCAGGTCCGCGCCTGTGCCGTATATTATGACTTCAAAAGTCATCTTTATATTTATTGAGGCATTATTTCCTATCCCTCATGTCATTAACATAAGGGAAAGTGTTTGCCGCGTATCCTTCCGGCGCATCCGGCCTGCCCCCCGGCAGGCATCGGGGGCGTCCGATTCGCCATGGAATGCAGAACAGGCTTGGATCACGGCGGCGGGCATGCTACGGCGCCTGTCATTATGGAGCGTCCCCTGATTGCCGTTCTCAACGGCCCGAACCTCAACATGCTTGGACTGCGGCAGCCGGAAGTGTACGGCGTCGCAACCCTTGACGATGTCGAACAGGTCTGCGTGCAGGCTGCGGAGCAGCTCGACGTGGCGATCGATTTCCGCCAGACCAACGGCGAAGGGGAACTCGTTTCATGGATTCAGGAATGCCGGGGCCGCGCACGCGGCATCATCATCAACCCGGCGGCCTATTCCCATACCTCCATCGCGGTCCTTGACGCCCTGCTGGCGGTCGATCTGCCGGTGATCGAGGTCCATATTTCCAACATCCATCGCCGTGAGGCGTTCCGCCATACCTCCTACGTCTCCCGCGCCGCCATCGGCGTCATCTGCGGGCTTGGCGTGCGAGGCTATGCGCTGGCGCTCCATGCGATGACCGACATGATTCTGGACGAGGACGATCAATGAGCCGACTGCTCGTGGATGCGGATGCCATTCGGGCATTGGCCGAAATTCTGACCGAAACTGGCCTGACCGAAATCGAGATCGCGGAAAAGGACAGCCGTGTCCGTGTCGTGCGCGCGGCGCCTGCGGCGACCCATGCCGTCGCCCCGGCCCCCCTGCCGGTCG
>NZ_POTC01000029.1 GCF_002906255.1 Novacetimonas maltaceti
GCCCACCCCAGCCCCGGATGGCCGCACCTGCCGTCCCTTCCCTGTCACGTTCATGGAAAACCGGCCTTGCCCGATCATTCTGCCTCCCGCTCACATCAGTCCGACGCAATTCCGTCATGGCGCAGATGGCTTTCGCGACGGTTCGGGGTGTATGGTCATCTTCCGCGCATGTTCCGGCAGTTGTGGCAATGCAGCCCGGCCCTGACGCTGGCCAGCCTGGCGCTGCGGCTGGTGCAGGCGATCCAGCCGCCGCTGGCACTTTATGTTGCAAAGCTGATTGTTGACGGGGTCATAAGCCTTAGCGGACATGCGTCCCCCCCTGCCGGGTCCGGCTCCCTGCAGAAGTGGCTGGGGGTGGAATTCGGGCTGATCATCCTGTCGGACCTGACATCGCGCACAGTGGCGCTTGTCGATGGGCTGCTGAACGAACGCTATATCAATGCCGTCAGCGTCGCGCTGATGGAACATGCGGCGACACTGGACCTTGCACAGTTTGAATCCAGCGAACTGCAGGACCTGCTGGAACGCGCGCGCCGGCAGGCCTCGGGCCGCAACAACCTGCTGGTGCAACTGTTCAATATCGGCCAGACGGCCCTGACGGCGGTTACACTGGTCATGGGCGTGATCGCCTTCGCCCCGTGGATGGTCCTGGTCCTGATTGTCGGCCTGCTGCCGGCCGCGGCGGGGGAAGCCCGTTTCAATGCCGAGGCCTATCGCCTGATGCGGGCGAAAACGGCGGAACGACGCGAAATGGAATATCTGCGCAGCATCGGGTCCAGCGCCGAGCATGCCAAGGAAATCAAGCTGTTCGGACTGGGCGGTTTCCTTGTCGGGCGGTTTCGCGCGGCGGCGGCCACCGTGCTTGAACAGAACCGCAGGCTTGCCCTGCGCCGTTTTGGCTGGAGCAGCCTGTTCGCCGCCATCGGCTCACTGGCCTATTACGGTGTCTATGTCGTGATCGTGCATGATACGGTAAATGGGCAGTTCTCGGTCGGGGACCTTACGTTCCTGTCGGGTTCGTTCCTGCGGCTGCACGGCCTGCTGTCCAGCCTGCTGCTCGGCATCACGCAGACGGCGGGACAGGTGCAGTATCTTGATGATTTCTTTGCCTTCCTTGACCTTCGCCCGGTCATCACCTCTGCGGTCGTGACCCGTCCCTTCCCCTCGCCGATCCGCCATGCCATCCGCTTTCGCGATGTCGGGTTCCGGTATCCGGGCACGAACCGCTGGGCGCTGCGCCATCTGGACCTGAGCATCGCGGCAGGGGAAACCGTGGCGCTGGTGGGGGAAAATGGCGCGGGCAAGACGACGATCGTCAAGCTGCTGACGCGCCTGTACGAACCCGATGAAGGAGAGATCACGGTCGATGGCGTCTCATTGCGCGACATGGACCTTGATGACGTGCGCGCCCATATCGGGGTCATTTTCCAGGATTTCGTCCGCTACAGCCTGACGGCGGGCGAAAACATCGCCGTCGGGCGCATCGGGGCGCTGGCGGATTCCGCACGGATCGTGGCTGCCGCGCGCGAAGGCTTGGCCGACGGGGTGGTGGGAAAACTGCCGCTTGGATACGACCAGCCCCTTGGCAAACGGGTGGCGAAAGGACGTGACCTGTCCGGTGGTGAATGGCAGAAGATCGCCATTTCACGCGCCTATATGCGCGATGCCGACCTGCTGATCCTTGATGAGCCGACCTCCGCACTTGATGCGCGGGCGGAGGCCGATGTCTTCGAACGCATGCGCGCCCTGCGCCATGGCAAGGCGGCGCTGGTGATTTCCCACCGCTTTTCCACCGTGCGGACCGCGGACCGCATCGTGGTGCTGGAACATGGGCAGGTGCTGGAATCCGGCACGCATGACCAGCTTCTGGCCCATGGCGGGCGCTATGCCGAACTGTTCGCGCTCCAGGCGGCGGGATACCAGTAGGGGACGATTGATCTGCCTGCCGTGCGGGCCTTATTGCGTGCAGGCGATGAAGAACGTCATCGTCAGGACCGACAGGACCGCGCTGAGGAACAGGGTGGAGGCGGCTTCGCGCTCATCCACCCTGAAGCGGACGGCCAGGATGACCATCACGGTGCCAACCGGGATGGACAGGGCAAGGACAGCCGCGCTGATCGTATCGTGTGACATGCCAAGCAGCGTCAGCAGCCCCCACGAGACCGCAGGCACGACAATATTGCGCGCAGCCACGGTCATGAGAACCGGCAACGTGATGGACACGCGTTGTGCAAACAGCACGATCCCCGATGCAAACAGCGCCACACCCGTGGCCGCATTGCCAAAAAGGCCAAGCGAGTCCAGCAGCGTTTCGGGAAGATGCAGGTCCATCACCACAAGTACCGTCGCGAGGATCGGCGCCCAGACGATCGGCTCCTCCAGCGAGGAAATGATCTGCCTGCGGATCCCCGGCGGGGCTGCGATCCCCGCACTCGCATTTTTTGCAAGCAGCATGAAGCACAGCGGTGTCTGCACCAGTACCATGGCGAATACAGCGGCGGAAATGGCGACGGTGGCGCTGCTGTGCCCGATCAGTGGCGGCAGCATGGCCGAACCGATGAAGGGGACGGACGGCGCGCCGATCGCAAGCCCCTGCAGCGTCGCACTCGACGCGTCACGCCTGAATACATGGCGCGACATGAAATAGGCCACGATGAAACTGCCGCACATCAGCACGAAGACACAGGCCGCAAGGGGCACCTGCTGTGCCAGGATCGCGCGTGGCGTCCGGGTGATCCCGACAAACAGGTTCAGCGGAAAGGCATACAGCATGACCATGCGGTTGAGGGTGGAAACCTGCTCCCCATCGAAATCCTTGTGCCAGCCCGCGCGGTAACCAAGGGAAAACACCACGACAAGCGGCAGCATCGCGGCCAGTATGTTTGAAAGCATGCAGTCGTGATTCCCTTGGTGAACAAGAACGGGGCTGCCGGGGCCCGATGCCCCCGAAGCGTTTTACAGCGCTGGCGTGATTATGGAACAGGGGCGAAGGCCGCCGGCCGGCCGCAGGTCAGAGGGTACTGACACTGCGCCACAGGTCGATCTTCCCGTCGCGTGCATACTGGTCGATCCGTTTGAGTTCGTCCGCGCTGAAATGCAGGTTCTCCAGCGCATCAAGCGAATTGTCCAGTTGCGCCACATTGCGCGCGCCAATCAGTGCGGACGTCACCCGCGGGTCACGCAGGACCCACGCGATGGCCATCTGCGCAAGGCTCTGCCCGCGTTGCGCCGCCAGTTCATTGAGCGCCCGCACATGGGCAAGGTTTTCCTCCCCCAGCATTTCGGGACTGAAGGAGGTTCCTTTCGTCGCGCGGGACTGCTCGGGGACGCCATGGAGATATTTGTCCGTCAGCAGGCCCTGCGCCAGCGGGGAAAAGGCGATGCACCCCACGCCAAGTTCCGCCAGCGTATCGAGCAGCGAAACCTCCACCCAGCGGTTCAGCAGGGAATAGGAGGGCTGGTGGATCAGCAGCGGCACCCCTTCCGCCTTCAGGATTTCCGCCGCCTGCCGCGTGCGTTCCGGGCCATAGGAGGAAATGCCGACATACAGCGCCTTGCCCTGCCGCACCATCTGCACCAGCGCGCCCATCGTCTCCTCCAGCGGGGTGTCGGGCGACGGGCGGTGGGAATAGAAGATGTCCACGTAATCAAGGCCCATGCGGCGCAGGCTCTGATCCAGAGAGGCCAGAAGGTATTTGCGCGATCCCCCCGCCCCGTACGGGCCGGGCCACATGTCCCATCCTGCCTTGGAAGAGATGACCATCTCGTCACGGTGGGCGGAGAAATCCTTTTTCAGGATCTTGCCGAAATTCTCCTCGGCGGAGCCATAGGGTGGCCCGTAATTGTTCGCCAGGTCGAAATGCGTGACGCCACGGTCAAACGCGCGGCGGATGACCGCACGCCCCGTTTCGAACACATCGACGCCCCCGAAATTCTGCCACAGCCCAAGGGAGATGGGCGGAAGGTCCAGCCCTGAACGGCCACAACGCCGGAACCCGGCGTGGTCATAACGGTGTGCGTCAGGAACCCATGTCATTTTTCTACCCATCATGGTCGATTACCGAACGGTCCACGATATACGCCAATGACGGGAACGGCAAAGGGGGAAGCACGCGGGCGTTACCGGACCCCCAGCGCTTTCATCTTGCGATAGAGCGTGGCGCGGCTGATGCCGAGGCTGCGGGCCGTCGCGCTGGCATTCCCGTGGGACAGCGCCAGTGCGGAGCGGATGACATTTTCCTCCGCCTTCTGGAAACTGAGTTCCTCCCCCGCGCCCAGCCTGGTCAGCAGGTTGGGATGTGTGCTGATCGTATCGTCGGTCCATCCCGTCAGGGAACGCGCGGCATGGGTCGCGCCCATGATCTCCCCGTCGTCATTGATGCAGACAAGTGGCGCGGAGCATCCTTGCGCAGCACCCAGTGTCAGGATCCTTTGCCCCGGATGGCGGTCCCTGAACAACTGCTCCTCGATCCGGCGGCCGGACTGCTGCAGGGCATCAAGGACCAGCGGGGCGACTGGGCGTGTCGTATTCCCGTTGAAAGCCGCAAGGTTGATCACACCCGCCACCTGTCCCTGCGCATCGAAAACCGGAACGGCATAGCTGGCCAACCGGGAAAAACAGAACCGCCAGTGCTCCCCTTCCCCCAGGAAGATGGGCGTGCAGTCCTGCGCGACGGTGCCGATCCCGTTGGTCCCGGCGGCGCTTTCGTTCCAGATCGCGCCTTCACGCAGTTCCAGCCTGCGGCAGACCGGCAGGTGCGCGTCATCAATGTTCCGGGCCAGTATGATGGCATCCCGGTCCGCCAGCAGGACCATCAGGCCCAGCCCCTGCATCAGGCCGAACAGGCGGCGCATTTCAGGTATGGCGGTTTTCAGGAGGTTGGTGGAACAGCCCGTGACATGGCGGAATTCCGCCCCTGACAGGACATCGGCCTTCCAGCCCTGCGATGGGTCCAGATTGTAGGACGCGACGCAGCGCTGCCAGGATTTGGCGACCTCGGTCGTGCTCGACATCCGCTGCGGCTGCCTTGGGAAGACAGGGGGTGCGCGCCTTTCACCGGCCATGCTCATCGTCGTCCACTGCCTGTGCGTCAGGGCGTACGCTGCGTACGGGCATAACCGCGCGCTTTTCCCGTACGGCCTCTCCCGCCCATGTAATGTCGTGCCCTTTTCATACGCATGATGGCATCTGTCTCATATTTTCCATCGACCCTGTATCAACTTGCCGGGATATGACTGTCATTCCATGCTGGCGATACGTCATCGCACCTGCCGGGTTTACCACGCATGAAATGCCACAGGATATGGAAAAGACGAACCACGTTCACGCCATGATGGGAATGGCGGATGGCCACGCATGGCCCTCATTTACCAGAGATAGACGAATTTCACGTAATAGGCGTTGCTTTCGGGAACATTGCGCCCGTCCACGGAATGGGAATAACGGGTGGTAAAGGACAGGTGCTGCGAGATGTTGAACATCGCCCCGGCGCCAAGGGTGATTTCACGGCTGTTTGAATCATCCAGATACTGCCGGGCGGTATTGTCATACGTGCCCTTGACGTTCTGCCAGTCAAGGGCAAGGAACGGTTCGAACAGGCGTGTTGCTTTCCAGCTGAAACGCAGGTTGGTGTAGAACACGACACCGGGATTGTAGCTGTGCTGCCCCTTCTCGTGTTTCGCGGCCCCGGCGACGGTTCCGGCATCCCCGTCAAAGCTGAAATGTTTCCATTCATAGTCAAAGATGAAACTGGAAATGTTCGACCAGTAATTGGGCGATGTCGCATCGCGCGTGCCCACTGCGGTCTGCATGAAGGTCTGGATGCCAAATGTGCTGTGCCTGTTGGGCTTGAACCAGGCGGCGGGTCCGACGATGGTGGGGCCAAGGCCGCCGTAACTGGTGCCATTCGCGAGGCTGTAGCTTTCCGTCTGGATGAGTTCGAATGCGAAGCCTACATGCGGGATGGCGGCGAAACTGCGGAAATGCACATATTTCGTCATGCCTGCCCATGTATGGCTGCCGCCATTGGCGTGCCGCTGCCCGTCACTGTTATAGGAGCTGCCGGCCGCATTGCCGTCACCGTACTGCACAAGCACGTTGAATGGCTTGAAATCAACCGGCAGGTCATATTCATGCGGGCCGATGATCCCAAGGGTGACATCGGCGGCCTGTGCGGACCGTGCGGCGAAGATGACAGCGGACATGAGGGCGTAACGGAGCATGGCGCGGGGCCATGCCGACCTTTCTGTATGATACACGGGGACGTTTCCATGATGCAACACGGGTGCCGGGATCATGCCCGGCACCCGCGCAGGTTATTGTTATTTATTTATTGTTATCCTGCGCACCGTCGAGTGTATAGGCGATGATGTAATCACCACTTCGCGTGCCCAGGCCGCCATGACCGCCTGCGGCGATCACGACATACTGCTTTCCATTGACATCATACGACATCGGCGTCGCCTGCCCGCCTGCCGGCAGGCGGTCGCTCCACAGGACCCTGCCCGTCGCAAGGTCGAAGGCACGCAGGTAGTCATCCGCCGTGGCGCCCATGAACACCACACCGCCCCTGGTCACGATATTGCCACCGATATTATACATGCCGGTGGGCAGCGGCAGGTTGTTGTGCGTGCGGAACGGCCCCGTATCACGCGTGGTGCCGACAGGGTGCTGCCAGACGATCTTCCTGGTCACAAGGTCAATCGCGCTCAGCGTGCCCCAGATCGGTCCCTTGCACGGGATCTGCAGCGGGTTCAGCCACGGGGAAGTAAAGGCGACATATGGCGTGCCATAGTCGGGCGAAACCGAAAGCGCGTCTCCCTTGGCGGCGGGCTCCTCCCCTTCTCCATTCCATTTCGGCAGGATGCCGGGACCTTCGAGCTTCTGGCGCCTGTCCAGACGGATCCGGAACGGCAGGTAACTGGCATTGGCCAGCATGATCTTGCGCTGCGGGTCGATCGTGATGCCATGCCAGTCCACGACACCATAGAAGGCGGGATAGACAATGGTCGTCCTGCCCACATGCGGCGGCGTGAACTGCCCTTCATAGGCCGACTGGCGATACTGGATGCGGCAGATCATCTGGTCCAGCAGCGTCGCCCCCCACATGTCGCTTTCCTTCAGGTCAGGCGGCGTCAGCGTGGGCATCGCGGCCGGGAAGGGCTGCGTGGGCGATACGCGATCATCCGGCGCGGCGCCCGCCGTCGGCACGCGACGTTCGACCACAGGGTAGCCGGGCACGGTCTCGCCCGTGCGGCGGTCAAGGACAAAGAACTCGCCACGCTTCGTGCTCTGCACCAGGGCGGGGATCGTCTCCCCGTTCGGGCCGGGCAGGTCAACCATGGACGGGCCGGACGGGATGTCCATGTCCCACAGGTCATGATGCACGGTCTGGTAGGTCCAGCGACGTTCGCCCGTCACGATATCCAGCGCGATTGTCGAAGACGATGTCGCGTCATCGAACGGACGGCGCGTGCCACCCCAGTTGTCCGGCGGTGCATTGCCGGTGGGGATATAGACCAGCCCGAGGTTCGTATCCGCCGTATAGACGCCCCACGCGTTGGGGGTGTCAGGCGTCAGCACGTCGTTGGGGCCGGGCTTCCACGTTTCGGGCTGATGGCCCGCATCCCACGCCCATGCCAGTTCGCCCGTCGTGGCGTCAAAGCCGCGGATCGCGCCGGAAGGCTCGAAATTGGCCTGGTTGTCGAAAATCCAGCCGCCGGTGATCAGGCGGTTTTTCGCCACCAACGGGGGTGACGTGATGAAGTGGAACCCATGGGGCACGTGGCCAAGATATTCGCGCATGGAAATGAAGCCATGATCGCCGAAATCCTCGCACGGCTTGCCGGTCTGTGCATCCAGCGCCACCATCCGCACGTCCGCCACCGGGGAGTAGATGCGCGTGCGGCAGCTTGTCTGGATTTCATCGGGAATGCGGTAATAGGACACGCCACGGCATGCAAGATAGACATTCTTCGCCAGGTCGGCTGCTGCCGGATGGGGATCGAATTTCCACTTGACCTTGCCCGTCGCGGCATCCAGCGCCACGACCCAGCTGTGGGGCGTGCACATGTAAAGCGTGTTGTCGACCTTGATCGGCGTGACCTCAAGGTTGAATTCATGCCCCTGGTCGGGGCCGGCCACCGTGCCTTCGCCTTCCTGCTCCACATCGCCGGTGCGTGTCGACCAGGCACGCTTGAGCCTGCTGATGTTGGCAGGCGTGATCTGCGCCAGTGGGGAATAACGGTCACCGCCAACAGTACGGCCATAGGCCGACCAGTCGCCATCGGGCACACCGTCGGCCGCCGGGTCGGGCTGTCCCTGCGCCATCATGCGATCCGCCGGCACGATGCCATTGATGGAATGGGACATGAAGCAGCTGATGAGCAGCACGAGCGAGGAGACCGCCACGCCGCCCAGTACCTCGCGCTTGTCCGCAAGCCAGCTGTCGCTGCTGCGCCAGACCTGCGGCAGCATCAGCCACACGCCGATGCCAACCAGTGTCAGCAGCCGGACCTCAAGGCCCCAGATGTCAAACCCGACCTCGATCAGCGACCACAGCGTCGCCGCCACCAGCAGGGCGGCATAAAGGGCGATGGCCAGCCTGGGTCGCCACAGGCCGCCAAGCGCGGCCGCCAGCATGACGCCCCCTGCCGCGACATAAAACCATGAACCGCCCAGGAAGAGCAGTTGCGCCCCCCCGAAGAACAGGAACAGTCCGACCAAAGCCAGCAAGATTGAGGTTATGATTGACAATAACCTCCCGTTCGTTTCTCGCATGCTGCGTTTCTCTCTGTAGTTCACATGCACCGTGCGGGTGACAGGACATCCCCTTTCCCGCAGGCCAAGTGCGTCATTCTTCAGCATGAAAATCCGGAGAAATTCCATGCTGCGTCATGATTTATTCACAGAGGTTTGTAATTGAAAAGCCGTACTGTCTCATTCCTGAGACAGGACGCGGACACGCCCCCATTCCACCCCATCCGGGCAAGACAATGCTGTCCCGTCGCTATGGACGGCAACGGGTCAAGGGAGGTTTCACGCGCTGTTGGAAGGGGCACCTTCCGGGCCGCGAAGGCGTCGCAGTGCGGGCATGCCGGACGGGACCGCGCATGCAGGAGGTTCAGTGGCGTGTCGCGAAAGACCCTATCGGAACCTGTCGGCCTCTTTGAGGCTGCGGGCATAAAGCACGGCATCCTGCCGGTAGAACGCATGGATGCGCGCCGTCTGGCGTGCGGTCAGGACAATATCCTTGCGGGCACTTTCATTCAGGTGCCGGATCGGCACGTCGCGGAAGGCCGGCAGAATCCTGTGCAGGTTCCCGACAGCCTGCATGGGAACCAGATGATCCACCAGAAGGTGATCCGAGCGGTCATTCACATACCATGACTGCGGACGGAAAATATGATCCATTTCATAGACCGAAGCGGCGTTCTCGACATGGTCGAGCGCATCGTCCACCGAACGGAAGTTCATGTAGCGCTCGCGAAACGTGTCCACGACCTGCCTGTGACGTCCGCCCCCTGCCCTGGCGTAACAGTAGGATGAGACGAAACGCGCGACAGGATCACGCATGATGGCAACGCTGGGCAGGCGGCGCAGGGCTTCGGGCGCGGTCGTGGCAAAGAAATGCATCGTTTCATGCAGCATGGGACGGCCATAAAGCGCCGTTGCAATAGATGTGCCCGCATTTTTGGGCACATGTATGAACAGCACGCCCCGCCGCGTGATCAGTTCCATCCGTGCCCGGCGCTTGCGTCCATGGGGAATGTGGATCCCACGGTCCGCCGCCCATTAGTGAAAGTCCGAAGGCAGCTGAAAACCCAGCCTGCGTGTCATGGAATGAAACAGGGTCTGCGGTAATGGGAACTGGGAAACCCTGTGTCGCGGATTTACGGAACATTCCGACGTGGGGCTGTCAGTTCTCATGTGATATGGCGATCTCTTGCTGGGATGAACTGCGGAAAGGGATATTCCGCAAGTGCAAAAAACCTATCATGTCCCCGGATAAAATCGAGACCCACGCAAGCCGCTGTTACTTTATTTTGCATAAAAATTACATGGGAGCTTCCCTTCGTTGCCTTCAGGAACGCCCGGATTCTGACATGATTTGAAATCTATATTTTGAAATATTACCCCTGATTTTGGATATGGTCAGGGATGCCGTTTTTCATTATGCTGGTGCACCGGCAGTTTCGCGCGAAATTTCCCGCTTGGGAAATGGCGGGGTCCGCGCACTCCCCCCCCCGACAAGCGGGTCGGGCCATGTTTCGTGACCTGCCTGCCCCACATTCGCATCAGGGATAGAATGTCCGGCCCGTCGGCACCCCAAGGGCATCGACCTTCAGGCCGTGCCAACGATGCCTCCAGCAAAGCTTGAGTGTAAAAATGACCTGCATCCAATCGGGACGGAAGGCATGATGCCGGGCCATGCAATGGCATGAGCGGGTGGCCCTGCCTGTCACGCCAGCGCCCGACACCCCCTTGCGTGGCATGACAATCAGCATGGAATTATCGTCATGTGCGATAACATCTCACCGACACATGTCCCATCAGGCCATCTTTCTTATGCCGCTTCGACAAACTGCTGCATCAGGTGCAGGAATTCCGCCGGGGCCTGTGCATGCACCCAGTGCCCGGCATCGGGTATGATGTCCAGTTGGTAGTGGGGAAACAGTTGCCGCATGACGGGATGGTTGGCCTGCTGGATATAGCGTGACCGCCCGCCCGCGATAAACAGCGTCGGGCCATCATAATGAATTCCCGCCGCCAGTGCCGGCCACCCGACGATTGCGGGCATGGAGCGTGCGATTTCATGAATGCCGATGTTCCAGTGCGGATGCTCCCCCAGGTCAAGGTTCATCATCATCAGGTCACGCACCGGTTTTTCCGCGATGTCATGGGCCAGCAGCGCATCGGCCCCTGCCCGGTCCAGAAAATCGGGCAGGGACAGGTCGGCCATCCTGCGGGCCAACTGGTCCGACTGTGCAAAGCCGCCCTGCGCCGGGGCGATATCGGCCACCAGCAGGGAATGCACGTCCGTGGGGTAGGACAGGGCCAGCATCATCGCCGCCTTCCCGCCCATCGAATGACCAACGACCGTGGCGGGCAGCGCATCATGGGCAGACAGTGTCTCACGCACATCGGCGGCAAGGGTGGGATAGTCCATGGGGCCGTGCGGGCTTTTGCCATGGTTGCGCAGGTCAAGCGCCAGCGTCCGCCGTGTGGCCGCCATGCGGCGCTGGAAAAACCCGAAATTGCGCCCACGCCCGAACAGGCCATGAAGGAAAACGACAGGCGGCCGTGACAGGTCGCCATTTTCAGGACCCAGTTCAATCGTATTGAGCAACATGGGCAAGCAAACTCCGTTTTTCCATCTGGCCTGTCCGCCCATCCTAGGGTAATCGGCGCCATGGTGCCTGTCATAAATTTGTGGGGATGGACGGGGCCGGGAACTGACGGTGGAATCCGCGTATGTTGCGCTGTATGGCACGTCTCGATCTGCGCCGGATGGCAAGGGATATATCGTGGGAAACACGCCAAGACTGATCCAGTCCATCGAACGCTCGGCCGCCATCCTGGAGATCATTGCGCAGGAAGGCGGCGCGGCAAGGCTCCAGCGGATCGCGAGCATATCGGGGATCGGCAAGACCACGGTACACAACATCCTCCAGACCCTGGACCAGCTGGGCTATGTGCAGCGGCGGGCAGGCGACATGCGTTACCATCTTGGCGGGCGCATCCTGAACCTTGCGCGCATTGCGGGCGACGACAACACCCTGCGCGCGCGGCTGAGGCCGATGCTGGAGGCCATCGCCCGCGAAAGTGGCGCCACGGCATGGCTTGCAGTGCCCAGCGGGGACGAGGCGACCTACCTTGACATCGTCGATGTCGCGAACCCGGCGATGGTCACGTCAGGGATCCGCCGGCGCGAAAGGCTTGAGGGATCGGCCGTGGGGCTGGTCTTCCTTGCCTTCGTGCCGGGACTGGGAAAACGCGTGCTGGCCACCCGCGCCAATGCGCTTGGGGAAGATATCCTGACCCAGATCGATGCCGTCAGGACGCGGGGCTATGCGCTCGACCTTGAGGCCTACCAGTCAGGGCTGAACGGGGTTGCCATCCCGTGGCGCGAAAATGGCGAAGTCCGGGCCAGCATCTGCCTGACGGGATCTGCCGCGCAGTTTCCCCGCCACAGGCTGACACGCATGGCCTGGATGATGATGCGGCACGCCGAAGGGATCGCGGTTCAACAATGCTGAATAAACGGATTTTCTGATCTCCGGCATGTTCCCTCGCCCATGATGGTGATTATTGTGCGCTTTTCATCCACAAAAGCGGTCATGGACGCAATGAAACTGTCTTGTGCCACATTGATACTGAATACAGCACTGGCCGAAGCGCAGAAGCGTGGTGTCAGCGTGTGCATTTCCATCGTCGATGCCGCCGCATGGCCCGTGGCCTTCATGCGCATGGATGGCGCGCCACTTGGCGTCATAGATGTCAGCAGCAAGAAGGCGCGCACGGCGGCACTGTTCCAGATGGACAGCGCGGATTTCGCGAAAGTTGCCCACCCGGACGCAGGTGCCTATACGCTGGAGAACACCAATGGCGGCCTGACCAGCTTTGGCGGGGGCCTGGTGCTGAAGGCGGCGGATGGCACGGTTGTGGGCGGGATCGGTGTCTCCGGCGCCGCCACGCAGGATGACATCGACATCGCACGTATCGCGGCAAACACCCTAACGGCCTGATGGCCCCTGCCAGAGAACCCTCATGACTCCTGAAACCGCACCCGCCCAGGGCAGCAGCGCGATTGTCGCCCCTCCCCACGGAAGAACCGCGGCCCTCCTTACGCTGACGTTCGGCACGTTCGTCGTTGGCACCGGGGAGTTTTCCATCATGGGAATGCTGCCGGAATTCGCGACGTCGCTTGGGCTTTCCCCCGCCGATGCCGGGTATGCCATTACCGCCTATGCGCTTGGCGTGGTGGTGGGCGCACCGCTCATCACCATACTGGGCGCACGCCTGTCGCGGCGGGAACTGCTTTTGCTTTTGCTGCTGCTTTTCTGTTTCGGCAATATCCTGAGCATCGTCATGCCCAGCCCCGGACTGGTGGAGGTCGCACGCTTCATCACCGGCCTGCCTCATGGCGCGCTGTTCGGGATTTCCGCGCTGGTTGCCGCGTCCATGGTTGAACGCTCCCGCCGGGGATGGGCGGTCGGGCGCATCCTGTCGGGCATTGCCATCGCCACGCTGATCGGCGCGCCATTCTCGACCTTCGCCGCCGATCATATGGGCTGGCGGGTGGCCTACCTGATGATCGCCATACTGGGCTTTGTCGTGTTCCTCGGGGTCTGGCGCTACATTCCCGCCGACCGGCCCAACCGTTCGAACTCCCCCCTGCGCGAGGTCACGGCGCTGAACAATGCGCAGGTCCTGCTGACGCTTCTGACCGCGGCCATCGGGTTCGGGGGAATGTTTGCGATCTATACCTACCTGACCAGTGTCCTGCAGGATGTGACGCAGGTTCCTGAATGGCTGGTCATGGTGTTCATGGTCATCTGGGGTCTGGGCATGCTGGCTGGCGCGAATGTCGGCGCGTGGATCGTGGACCGCAACCTTGACCTTGCGGCGATCCTGGCGCTGGCGGGCAGCGTGGCCGCCATGGTGGTCTTTCCGGTCCTGCTGCACAATACGGTCGGCCTGATGCTGGATGTCTTCCTCATCCCCGCCTTCGTCAATGCGCTCGGCCCGGCCCTGCAGACACGACTGATGGATTTCGCAGGCGATGCGCAGACGCTGGCCGCCTCGCTCAACCATTCGGCATTCAACATCGCCAATGCGCTTGGGGCCTCGCTCGGCAGCCAGCTTCTGGCGTGGCACTACGGGTATGGCTCCCTTGGCATGGGCGGGGCACTCCTGTCGCTGGGGGGGCTTGGGGTCTATCTCCTTGCCGTGGCGATCCTGAGGAAACGCGGGATTAGCGAAGTGCGCGAACCGATTTCATGATATGTCCCATGGCCTGCCACACGGCAGGCCATGGGTTGCATCCCGGCGTCAGGCCGCAGGAGGCTGCGGGGCCAGCCTGCGCACCAGTGCCGCCAGCGCGGCCAACTGGCGCCCAAGGAATTCCCGCGTCGCGGCATCGACCTTTCCCGCCACCTGCCCGATCATTGCTTCGGGCCTGTTGAGCACATAGGCATCGAGGAAGACGAGGCTCTGGCGCAGGTGGTACTGTGCCCTCGCCCCGCCGATCATGCCCGGCGAGGCGGTGATGATCGCTACCGGCTTTCCGGCCAGCGGTTGCGGCGACACGCGGGAGAGCCAGTCAATCGCGTTTTTCAGGACGCCGGGAACGGAATAGTTATATTCTGGCGTCACGATCACCACCGCATCCGCGCCTGCGATCTGTTGCGCCATCGCGGTTACGGGGGCGGGAAAGCCTGCCTCCTGCACATCCTGGCTATAATGGGGGAAATCACCGATGGAACCCAGCGGCGTCACGCAGACCCCTTCCGGCGCGATCCCCGGCAGGGCGCGCGCCACGGCCGCGTTGAACGACGCCTTGCGCAGGCTGCCCAGAAGGGTGACAAAATGCAGGGATCTGGTCGTGGTCATGTCTGCTCTCCTTGAAATGACGTTTGCGCCGGTATGACAACCTGCGGCACTGGACGGGCGGGCATGGCTGCGGGCATGCTTGTGACACCGTGGGGTTTTCGCATATATGCCCGTAACATGACGCATCCCTCATGCCGGAAGGCCGGTTGCCTCCCTCTGCCATCCATACAGCCTGCACTGTCGCGTGCGTTCCATGAAGATTTCGAGATGGGATGCTGCGTTCCACCAGCAGGACACGACGCGCCTTGCCATCGCGCTGCGGCAGGACCGGCGACAGCCACGCCACGACCGTTCGCCCGGATGGAACCCGCACACCTGACGGGAGGTCCGTGGCCGACATGGTGAGACTGGCAGTCGCGGAAGGGGAGCGGGCTGATTTCCCCAGTTGGGCGCGGGAACTGGCCATCCATGCCCCGGATCTGGAGGTCGTCTGGTGGGAAGACGCGCTGCGCGCGCCCCGTGATGTGGATTACCTGCTGGTCTGGCAGCCGGAGCATGGGCTTGCCGCCCGTTTTGCCAACCTGCGGGCGATATTGTGTGTCGGCGCCGGTGTGGACCACCTGCTGGCGGACCCTCACTGGCCGCATGACGTGCCGCTTGTACGCATGGGGGGACGCGAAACAGCCGCCCTGATGGAAGAATACGTGACATGGGCGTGCCTTTCGCTGCTGCGCGGAACCCGGACATGGGCATGGCAGCAGGAACGCAGGGTCTTCCATCGCAGGCTGGTCACGCGCACGGCCGCCACGACCACCGTCGGGATCATGGGCATGGGACATCTGGGGGCTCAGGTGGCGCAACGGCTGCGCGATTTCGGCTTTCAGGTGCGTGGCTGGTCCCGTCGCCGGCGTGACCTTGCCAACATCCGCTCATTTGCCGGACAGGCGGAACTGGCGGATTTCCTTGCGGGAGTGGACATCCTTGTCTCCCTCCTGCCCAACACCGCGCAGACCCGCAACCTGATTGACGCGGACCTGCTGTCGCAACTTCCACCCGGCGCGGCGCTGGTGAATGCCGGGCGGGGGGAACAGGTGTGCGAGGACGGCCTGCTTGCGGCGCTGGGGCGCGGTCACCTGTCCGGCGCGGTGCTGGATGTCTTTCGCGAGGAACCGCTGCCGCCGGATTCCGCGCTGTGGGGGCATCCCGCCATTACGATCACCCCCCACGCCGCATCCGAGGCCTCCCGCGCGGAGCAGTCGGCCTATCTGGCGCAGGTCATTCACGAAATCGAGCACGGTGGAACGCCTGCCCTTCTCTATCATGCGGAGCGCGGATATTAGGAAAGGGCCAGACTGCGCCGTGTCGGCAATGCAGTCCCACAGGATGACGAGACATGCGCCAATGCTGACTGACCGTACGGGACTGGCCGCCAACCTGATACCGGGAATGGTTCTGGGGCTGCTGCTGGGACTGGGGGCATGCACCACCACCCCGTCCACGATGCGGCCATCCCTGGCCGACGGGCAGCGCATCTATCGCGCACCGGGAACGGCGGATGACCCATGGGGGCCGTATATCCAGCAGGCGGCGCGGCAGTATTCCGTGCCCGAAACATGGATCCGGGCCGTCATGCAGCAGGAATCCGGCGGCAGGCAATATATGGATGGGCAGCTGACGACATCCAGCGCGGGCGCGATGGGACTGATGCAGTTGATGCCCGAAACCTATGCCGAAATGCAGGCGCAGTATGGGCTTGGGGGGGATCCGTACGACCCGCATGACAACATCATGGCGGGTTCGGCCTATATCCGGCAGCTTTATGACCGTTTTGGCGCCCCGGACTTTCTGGCGGCCTATAATGCCGGTCCCGGCAGGGTGGAAGAGTGGCGCAACAATGGCGAGCCCCTGCCTGATGAGACGGTACAGTATGTCGCGGCGATTACGCCCAATCTCGGGATCGGCGCTGCTCCGGTCCCCTCTCCCACGCTGCTGGCGCAGGCGGACGGGGTGAACCGGGACGCGGCGTATGTTCCGCCTGCCCCCACCTCCCCCATCAGGACGGCGGAGTCCCTGTCACGCACGGCAGATGGCTGCCTGCGTAATGCCGACGCCGCCTATGACCCTGCCGCGCCCTGCCTGATGGACCGGGACACACCACATGATGATACGCCCCCCATGAACGCAGGCGCCGTCGCGATTGCCGACAGCGGCCCCCTGCCCGATGGCACGGGTTCCGCCGGGGGACGCATGGTTCATGCCGTCAGTTACACACCTGCGCCCATGGGTCAGTGGGCCGTACAGATCGGGGCTTTTTCCACGGACATGGAGGCACGCCAGGCCCTTGAGACGACGCGGCGGATCATCGGGGCCGGACAGGTGTCCCCTGCCGCAGTCGTGATGCCCGTTGCGGCCGCCGGCGGCACCCTCTACCGTGCCCGCTTCGTCGGGTTTGCCGCCGGTGACGCCGCCCAGGCCTGCCAGGTCCTGCAGGAACATGCGATGGCGTGCCTGACGGTTCCCGCGCATGCGTGACATCCCCACTCCAGACAGGCAGGACCGTATGAAACCATCTCCGGGCCTTGTGGCCGCCATGCTCCTCTCCCTGGTTTCGGGCGGGTGCGCACCCCATAAGGAGCCTTCCCACATGACCGATCAGGACACGTCCCATAACCGGCCCATCGGCATGCCCAACCCGGCGTCCGCCCACTGCGTCGCGATCGGGGGGCGGCTGGAACTGCGGAACACGGCGAACGGAACGCTCGGGATCTGCCACCTGCCCAATGGAACGGAGATGGAGGAATGGGCCCTGTTCCGCAGGGACCGGGCACCGCAATAGGCAGTCGCCGTTTTGTGATGCGCGCCGCATGGCCATGGCCCCCGTTCCCCTCTTTTTTCACGCCATGGCCCTGCCCATGTCGAGGGTGCCGGGACGATGTCCGTTCCGGCAGGGAGGTTGCCATGAGAATGGGAACACACTACCGCCAACCGATCGGGCCGGACGTACGTTCCGGCCGCAATGCCATGGATTTCCTCGGGATCGGCATTGTGGTGCTTACGCTGGTCCTGTGGGTGGCGCTCACGCTGCTCTAGGCAGCATGGATCTTTCACATTCCTGAAATCCGTTTCCCATGTCAGGGAGGTTTCAATGTTCATGAATCTGCGTCGTGCTGCACGCAGCACTGTCCCACGAACAGGGGGCCTGAGCCGTTGGGATATCCTCGGCCCGGCCCTGCTTGCCACCGCATTCGCCCTGTCCACGGCCCTTGTCTTTCTGGCGTGACCGGCAGCAGCCACGAAGCCCGGCAGTAACCACTGACCGGGCTTCGCCCTGCATGCGGGGCGTGGATCACGGCGCGGGGTTGGAATGAAGCTGGTGGATGGCGTTGATCCTGGCCTCAAGCTCCGGGGTGATCTCCACCCTGAGCGATCCCATGATGGTCGTCAGCTGTTCGATGCTGGTGGCGCCAATGATATTGGATGTCACGAAAGGCCGTGACGTGACAAAGGCAATCGCCATCTGGACCGGGTCGATCCCTTCGGCGCGGGCAAGTTCCAGATAGGCGCGGATCGCAACATCGACACCGGGTTTTTCATAACGCTGCCCACGATTGAACAGCGTCGTGCGTGCCCCCGCCGGTCGCGCGCCATCAAGGTATTTTCCGGTCAGATAGCCCTGCGCCAGTGGTGAGTAGGCCAGCAGGCCGACCTTTTCGCGCATGGCGATTTCCGCCAGACCCATTTCAAAGGTACGGTTGAGCAGGTTGTAGGCGTTCTGGATCGACGCCACACGCGGCGCGCCGGTTTTCGCGCAGTCCAGATATTGCGAGACACCCCATGGGGTCTCGTTCGAGACACCGACATGGCGGATCTTGCCCTCATTGACCAGATCGCCAAGCACGCCAAGCGTTTCGGCAATCGGGACCTCGTCCGCTTCGACTTTCGCGCCAAAGGTCGTCCCGTCCTCTCCGAACAGGCCGATACGACGATCGGGCCAGTGCATCTGGTAAAGGTCGATATAATCGGTCCCCAACCGGCGCAGCGACCCTTCTATCGCGTAGCGGATCTGCCGGGGGCTCAGCCGGGTTTCCTCGCCGCCGGGACGGAACCATGGCATGTTGCTGCGCCCTACGACCTTGCTGGCGAGGATCACCCGGTCGCGGCCACCGCGCGCGCGCAGCCAGCTGCCGATGATCGTTTCCGTCGCCCCATAGGTTTCAGCACGCGGGGGGATGGAATACAGTTCTGCCGTATCAATGAAATTGACGCCATGATCCAGCGCCAGGTCCAGTTGCGCATGTCCCTGCGCCTCGGTGTTCTGTTGCCCGAACGTCATTGTGCCAAGGCAGATTTCACTGACCATGATGCCTGTGCGGCCAAGTTCTCTTTTCTTCATCAGAAAATCCAGCGTCTGGAAATGGGGGGATCGCCACCGGGGACGCCACGGCAGCACATGAAGGACAAAGTGTGACAAGGGAACCGCCGCAACGCAACCACCGCGTCCCGCGCCCATGATGGCAGCGGGCGGCGATCGTGCCTGCCAGGGAGAGGCTGCTTGACAGAAATTCTTTCCTACATTCCAATAATTTCGCAGCGTCCCCTTTTGTGAAATTGCACCGGAAATCCCGACAGATGCTTCGATCCGCCCTCCTTGTTACGGTATCGTTCCATTTCCTCCTGCACGCGGCACATGCCGCGTCGCCCCCCGCGCCCGCCATATTCCACATCACCCCCACCAGACCCATACCCGAACTGCTGGAACAGGCACAAAAGGCCACGCCCCCTGCCCCCGCCGCAGGGGAAAGGAAGCCGGATCTTGTCGATCTTGCCAGCCTGTCACCGGATTTCCATTTTGACGTACGTTATGCCACGGACCGGAATTTCATCGGCTATCCGGTCTATTCCTCATCGCACGCCTATATGGAACGCCCGGCGGCACAGGCGCTGGTGCGCGTGCAGAAAGCCCTGCATGCACAGGGCTATGGCCTGCTGGTTTATGATGCGTATCGTCCGTGGTACGTCACAAAACTGTTCTGGGATGCAACACCGCCGGACAGGCATCAGTTCGTGGCGGACCCTGCATCCGGTTCCATGCATAACCGGGGATGCGCGGTTGACCTTACGCTGTATGACCTGAAATCCGGCCAACCCGTTCCCATGCCCAGTGGATATGACGAAATGACCCCGCGCGCCTATGCCGATTATACCGGCGGGACGAAAGACGCGCGCGAAAACCGCGAGATCCTGCGCGCGGCCATGGCACGGGAAGGCTTTACGCAGCTTCCCGAAGAATGGTGGCATTTCGATTACAGGGACTGGCGGGATTACCCAGTGCAGAATATCCGCTTTGAGGATATCGGGACCACAACGCCTCATACGGCGCCGTAAGGAACGCTCACGATACGCATGACTGGCGAAGATCTGAAAAAGTAACGCCGCCTTTTCGGGAAAAGGCGGCGCGTGGAAACCCGTGTTTTTTATCCGGTATCACAAGGCGTCAGTCAGCCTTGCGCGGCGGACGTGCATTGGCCGCCGCAACACGGCGTCCCCACGAGATCAGTTCACTGGTGCAGTCATCGCGTTCGATCTGGCATTCGATCAGTGTGGGACCTTCCTCATTCTTCAGTGCCCTGGCAATCGCATCCGACAGTTCACCCCCGGTTGTCGCACGCAGGCCCAGTCCCTTTCCGTCCTCTGCATTGAAGGCGGACATCAGGCCGGCATAATCCCAGTTCTTGATGTTGTTATACGGCCCGTCATGGATTTCGACCTCGATGGTATAACCCCTGTTATTGACAAGGAATATGATAACAGGAAGCTTCAGCCGCACCATCTGCGCCACTTCCTGCGCCGTCAACTGGAACGATCCGTCCCCCACCATGGTGATGATCCGGCGTTCCGGTGCGCCAACGGCATACCCGAATGTCGCGGGCACCGACCAGCCGATATGCCCCCACTGCATTTCCAGTTCCACGCGCGCCCCGCCGGGCAGCGCCATGCGCAATGCGTTGAACCAGGAATCCCCCGTTTCCGCCAGGACGGTGGTCTGTGGCGTAATCAGTTGCGCAATCTGTCGCGCCATTTCCGCACGGACCAGCCTGTCGCCCGGCGCGGCGGCCGCAACGGGGGCGGACGGACGGACCACGCGCTGGAATTCCTTCAGCGTGTCGGGCCGTGTGATTTCACCCGACAGGCGCTGCGACAGGGCAGCCAGGTAATCCTTGAGGTGAATGCCATCGAACGTGCAACCGTTGACATGCACATGATTCGGTTCGGCCAGCAGGACATTTTCCCCCCGGGGCCATGCAGTCCACCCGGCGGTCGAATAGTCGTTGAAGACCGGCGCCAGCGCCACGATCCCGTCTGACCAGTCCATGATCTCACGCACGCCCGCGCCACTCGCATCGCCCCAATAGGTGCCGATGTAATGCGGGTCATTTTCAGGATAGAAACTCTTGGCCGCCGCCATGGTCGCCACGGCGCACGACAGGGTCCGGCCAAGCTGCAGGGCCGCCTCCTCCGCCCCTGCCGCACGCAGCTTGCTGCCAATCAGGAGCGAGACCTTCTTGCGCGCCGCAAGGAAGTCCACCGATGCCGCGACTGCCGCCTCCAGTGTCTCCGGGTCACTGGGGACATCGCGCAGCAGCGCGCTGACCGGCCCGGGCGCCGAACAGGGGGCAGCCGAGACATTGCAGGCGATTTCGATATAGGCAGGCTTCTTTTCACGCAGCGCCGTGCGGATGGCATGGTCGATCAGGACCGGCGCCTCCTCCGCACTGGTGATGGAAACCGCAGCGCATGTCAGGCGCTTTGCGATTTCAAGCTGGTATCCGTATTCAGGCAGGCCGATCGTGTGATGCAGGATATGGCCGCTGCCGATATCATTCGAATTCGGCGCGCCGGAAATCAGGATGACCGGCAGGTTTTCGGCATAGGCCCCGCCAATCGCATTGAGCGCGGACAGTGCGCCGACGCTGAAGGTGACAACGGCGGCACCGGCCCCGTTGGCGCGGGCATAGCCTTCCGCGCTGAAGCCGCAGTTCAGCTCATTACAGCAGTAGACCTGCTTCATGTCCGGCGTTTCCAGCAACTGGTCAAGCAGGACAAGGTTGTAATCCCCCGCGACGGCAAAATGATGCCTGAGGCCGATCTGGGCAAGGCGGGTCCCGAGGTAACGCCCGACGGTATGGGTCATGCTGGAATGTCTTTCATATGCGCGATGAACGACCCGCGTCGCGCCATGCCATGGGCATGAGGCGGCACTGGTAAAACTTAACAATTATCATCATGCTCTCAAGTATTTGTCCGCAGGGCAATAACAGAATACGTATCACTGAGATTTCGAAACTCTCTAGGTAACGAAGGCGTCAATACCGTTTTCGTGTTTTGCTGACTCGCAAGATTCAATCTTAAAAACCGCTTCATGTTTTGCCCCATGGAAATAAGGGGGCGCGCCTCGACTGATGGTATATATGGATTATACACAATCAGCATATCATTTATATTCTGTATGTGTTTTTCGTTACTGACACCATCTTTTGCTGACGAGCCCCTTTTGTCGCCTGCCCCGACGGGACAGCAGCCTTTACTGCCCTCCCCCGTGGACAGCAGGGCGGAAGCTGCGCCTGCGGCCGGTACGGCGGCAAAACATGTCTCGGTTTCAACACGCCTCAACACCATTTTCCGCACCGAAGGGCTGTCGATCCTCCTGACCAACCGTGAGGACGCACTGCGGGTGCGCGACCTGTCGGCGGGATATTACGCATCGTCGGAAGCACCGGGCCATATCCTGCCTGAAATCAGCGACTTCCGCGCCCGCCTGCAACGCAGGGGCGTGACGTTCCAGTTCACCTACAAGGGGGAGTCGATGGCCGATGTCGGGGGCGGCATTTCGCGGGGCATGGATTACGTCCATGAACTGACATTACAGACGCAGTTCGACCTGGGGAAACTGGTCGGTCTTGATGGATGGACGATCCATACGCTGCTCATGGAACGTGTGGGACGCGAGGTCTCGCACGACCGCGTGGGGGATTACAACATCAGCCTGATGGAAGTGTACAGCCTGTCGGGCCATTCGGTCGCCCACCTGACGGACATGTACGCGCAGAAATCCTTCCTGCGCAATACGGTTGACCTTGCATTCGGCCGCATGGCGCTGACGCATGTCTTTGCCACCTCACCGCTGCTGTGCAGTTTCATGATGACCTGCTCCGCCCCCGTGGCCATCAAGCTTGATGCGGGGTTCAGCGTCTATCCCAAGGCGACATGGGGTGGCAGGGTGCGCCTGCGTCCCACGCGCGACACGATCGTGCAGGTCGGGGCCTACAGCGTCAGCCCCCTGAACGAGGATATCAGCGGCTGGGCATGGGCTGGCGAAAAAAGCACCGGCCTGATGCTGCCGGTGGAATTCACATGGCAGCCCTTTTTCGGCCGCAGGAAACTTGCGGGACATTATGTTCTGGGCTTCGCGCACGATACCACGCGGTATGGCGATAATATCGGTTCCGTCCCGGTTGGCACCGCACGCACCCATGCGGGGGAAGCACGCGATACCTTCTACCTCGAAGCGGACCAGATGCTGTACCGCAAGGGGGGCGCGAACCAGATGGCCGGTGGCTATGTCCTTGGCGGATATATCCATAATACGCCTGATGTCTCGGTCATATCTGACGAATTCTATATCGGCTCCTCGCTGCTGGGCATCATTCCCCACCGTCCCCACGACCGTTTCGGCGTGATGTATTCCTATTACCGCATGAGTCCACGCACCGAACTGGGCCAGCGCCTGCGCATGGATGCGGGCATGCCGCTGGGCGCGCATGTCAACGGGCCACAGACCCATGCCGCCGTGCTGGAGGCCTATTACGGCGTGCCGGTCTATCCCGGCATCCTGGTCCAGCCGGAGTTCGAATACATGATGCGCCCCGATGAAACCTCCCACATCCCGAATGCCGAACTGGTGGGGCTGAAGGTCATCGGCACCCTGTAATTCCCCCATTCCCCCTGCCATGGAAGAAAAACCGTCATGCTCACCGCCCTGAAATCCCTTTTCAACCGCAAACATGCGCACGATGCCGATCATTCCCCTTTCGTCAGCGAACTGCGCGCGATCGTGGGCGCGCAGCATGTCCTGACCGATCCGTCCAGGACCCTGCCCTTCCGGCGCGGCTTCCGCTTCGGGCTGGGCAAGGCGCTGGCCGTCGTGCATCCCGGCTCCCTGCTGGAGCAGTGGCGTGTGGTGCAGGCCTGCATCAAGGCGGACAAGATCGTGCTGATGCAGGCGGCCAATACCGGGATTACCGGCGGTTCCACCCCGGATGGGAACGATTACGACCGCGATATCGTCATCATCAGCGGCATGCGCATGAAAAAGATCTTCGTCATTGGCGGGGGAAAGCAGGTCATCTGCCTGCCCGGTGCGACGCTGGACCAGTTGGAACGCACGCTGGCGCCACTGGGGCGTGAACCCCATTCGGTCATCGGATCGTCGTGCATCGGGGCGGCGGTGTTTGGCGGCGTCAGCAACAATTCAGGCGGCGCGCTGGTGCAGCGTGGTCCCGCCTTTACACAGATGTCCGTCTTTGCGCAGGCGGATGCGCAGGGCACGCTGCACCTTGTCAATCACCTTGGGGTCGAGCTTGGTTCGGGGCCGGAGGAGATACTCGGCGCGCTGGACCGCGGGCAGATCCCCGAAAGCAAAATCAACTGGCACGCGGGCAAGGGCCATGACGACAATTACGCCACCCATGTACGCGATGTCGATGCGGATACGCCCGCGCGCTACAACGCCGACCCCGCACGCCTGTTCGAAGGCGCGGGCTGTGCCGGGCGCATGGCGCTGTTCGCGGTACGGCTTGATACCTTCCCGGCGGAACGCAACCCGTCGGTCTTCTATATCGGCACCAACAATCCCGACGAACTCGAAGACATCCGCCGCCATATCCTGACATCATTTTCCGAACTGCCGATTGCGGGGGAATACATCCATCGCGATGCGTTCGACATCGCCGAAGAATATGGCAAGGACACGTTCCTGATCATCCGCGCCATCGGCACGCGCCGCCTGCCGATGCTGTTCGCGCTGAAGAACCGCATCGACCGCCTGACGGAGCGTGTCCCCTTCCTGCCGGGCAACATGAGCGACCGACTGCTGCAGGCGCTGAGCCGCCTGTTCCCACGCCACCTGCCCAGGCGCATGTATGAATATCGCGACCGTTTCGAACACCACCTCATGCTCAAGGTCAGCGCGCACCTTGCATCCGAAGCCCGCACTTTCCTCGACGGTTTCTGTGCAAAAAGCGGCACGAACTACTTTGCCTGCACGCCCGACGAAGGGGCCAGGGCCTTCCTGCACCGCTTTGCGGCGGCGGGGGCGGCCATCCGCTATCGCAGCACCCACCACCGCACGGTGGAGGATATCGTCGCCCTGGACGTGGCGCTGCGCCGCAATGACCGGCAATGGTCCGAAACCCTGCCGTCGGACCTTGATCGCAAACTGATCGTCAAACTCTATTACGGGCATTTCCTGTGCCATGTGATGCACCAGGACTATATCGTGCGCAAGGGAAACCCCTGCCCCCCGATCGAGGCGGAGATGCTCGGGCTGCTTGACCGACGTGGCGCGCGTTATCCGGCGGAACATAATTACGGCCACCTTTATGCCGCCCCGCCGTCCCTGCAGGCGCATTACCGTGCGCTCGACCCGTGCAACTGTTTCAATCCCGGCATCGGCAAGACGACCAAGCGCCGGAACTGGAAAGCCGAAAGCGTGGCGTAAGCCATCCCCTTCCCATCCATGGATGCCGGAGTATCCCATCATGCGCATTGGCCTGTTCGTGCCCTGTTACATCGACGCCTTCCATCCGGAAGTCGGCATTGCCACACTTGAACTTCTCGAACGCTTCGGTCTGGAGGTCGAATATCCCCGCGCCCAGACCTGTTGCGGACAGCCCATGACCAATACCGGCTGCCATGAGGAATCAGCCGCGACGGAGGAACTGTTTGTCCGCAACTTCAGCGGCTATGACTACATCGTTGCCCCATCGGGCAGCTGCGTGCACCATGTCCGCTGTGACATGGACGCGGTGGCGCAGACCGACGATGTCCGGCAGGTGCGCGCACGCACCTATGAACTGGTCGAATTCCTGCATGACATCCTGAAGGTCGATGCCTTCCCGTGGGCGGAATTCCCGCACAGGGTCAGCCTGCATAACAACTGCAACGCCCTGCGGGGCCTGAAGCACGCCAGCATGAGCGAACTGCGCGAGAAGGCATTTTCAAAACCTGCCGATCTTCTCTCCAGGGTTCGCGGCCTTGAGTTCGTGCATATCAGCCGCCCCGATGAATGCTGCGGCTTTGGCGGCACATTTTCCGTATTTGAAAAGGGAGTGTCGGAAAAGATGGGATATGACAAGGTTCATGACCACAGCAGGGCCGGTGCGGACTATGTCGTCTCCGCCGACAGTTCGTGCATGATGCACCAGCAGGGCTGCGCACAGAGGCTGGAGATGCCGCTGAAGTTCATCCACATTGCCCAGATCCTCAACGGAGCACGGGCATGAGCGGTACGAAGGAAGACATCCCCGCCACCCCGGCCGGTCGCCTCGACCATGCGGAAGGCGCTTCCATCGCGCTGCGTTCGCACACGCGCGAAGCCCAGCCGCGCGGTGCGGTGATCCACGGCGACCATCCGATCAACCAGGCCGAAGCCGCCGAACGCTTCATTGCCGCGCCCGAGCATGAGCGCATGCATGATGCCCGCCTGTGGGACCTGCGCCAGAAGCGCGACCGGCAGATGCACGGGATCGAGGAATGGGAGGACCTGCGCAGGCTGGCGTCCGGGATCAAGGAACATGCGCTGACGCATCTCGACACCTATCTGGAACAGTTCGAGACCAACGCACGTGCCAACGGCATCCATGTCCACTGGGCGAAGGATGCGGATGAACATAACGCCATCATCCTCTCGCTGCTGCAGGACCATGGTGTCACGCGCCTGATCAAAAGCAAGTCGATGCTGACGGAGGAATGCGGGTTCCGCGATTTCATGGCCCGTTCCGGCGTGGACGTGGTCGAAACCGACCTGGGCGAGCGGATACAGCAGCTTGACCAGGAGGCCCCCAGCCATGTGGTCGTGCCCGCCGTGCATAAGCTGCGCTCTGACGTGGCGGATGTCTTCGCCCGCACGCTGGGCACGGACCCGAACGACGATGACGTCCATTACCTGACCGAACAGCAGCGTGAAAAGACACGTCCCCTCATCCTGCAGGCGCAGGCAGGGCTGACGGGGGCGAACTTCGTTGTCGCGGAAACCGGCACCTTCGTCGTCTGCACGAACGAGGGCAATGCCGACCTGTCCGCCAATACGCCCCCGTTGCAGATCGCATCAATCGGGATCGAGAAGGTCATCCCCAGGCTGGAGGACCTGCCGGTCTTCGTGCGCCTGCTGTCACGCAGTGCGCTGGGGTCGCCCATCACCCAGTATACCTCCCACTTCCGGGGGCCGCGACGCGGGGGCGAACTGCATGTGGTGCTGGTGGATAACGGACGTTCCGAACGGCTGGGGATGGAGAAGTTCTGGACATCGCTCAAATGCATCCGCTGTGGCGCGTGCATGAATACCTGCCCCGTCTTCCGCCGCAGCGGCGGGCTCAGCTACGGGGCGACCTATGCCGGGCCGATCGGGCTGATCATCGACCCCACCTTCAACCGCCACCGCTACAGCAGCCTGCCCTTTTCCTCCACGCTTAACGGCAGTTGCACCAATGTCTGCCCGGTCAGGATCAATATCCACGAACAGATCGCGGACTGGCGCAGGGTCCTGTCGGAAACCCACGAACTGCCGCTGATGAAAAAGGCGATGATGCGTGAGGCCGGACAACTGCTGTCGCATCCCGCCCTGTACCGCGCCGCAATCGCCACGGCGGACAGCGCCCTGCGGCACCTGCCGCGTTTCATGGTCTATAACAGGTTCAACACGTGGGGACATGGGCGTGACGTGCCCACGCCGCCACGCCAGACCTTCCATGAATGGTATGCCACGAACCGCACGACACCAGAAGGAACGCCGCAATGAGCAGCCGTGACGACATCCTGGCCCGCGTCCGCGCGCACCGGCCCGCAGCTGAGCGCGCCCTGCCGGAAATCCCGTTCTTTGACCCGCCTGCCGGGACGGACCTGCAGGCCATGTTTGCAAGGTCGTTCGTGCAGATGGGGGGCACGCTGCCGGACTGCGGGACGGCCGACCCGGTCGCGGTCGCACGACAGTTCGTCTCCACCGCGCGGGTCGTGTGTTCACGCGTGCCGGAAATACCGGGTAACCGCACCCTCACCGCCGACACCCCGCCCGCATCGCTGGCGGATGTCGATGTGGGGGTGGTCCGTGCCTCCTTTGGCGTGGCGGAAACCGGTTCGCTATGCCTGACGGAAACGGACCTGCTGGTCAACACGCTGGGATACCTGCCCCAGCACCTTGTCGTGCTGCTGGACCCCGCGCAGGTCGTCAGCAACCTCCACCGCGCCTACCAGCGGCCGGAATGGCGGTCGGGCCATTACGCCGTGCTGCACAGCGGGCCGTCCGCCACGGCGGACATCGAAGGGGTACTGGTCCATGGTGCGCAGGGGGTCCGTTCCCTGCGCCTGTTCTTCGTGCCCTGCCACGCCAGTACGGCTGCGGCATAGCGACGAGGCAGGGACATGCCGCCCGCCATCAGGGCTGCATGGCGTTTCACCGGGCATGACCCTGTCAGCGCAGGGCGTCTTCGACCAGTTCCTCCAGCGTCATCCCGGCCCCGTCACGGGCAAGCAGCATCTCAAGGAACCCGTCAACCGCCAGCACGGCAAGGCCATGCACCCGCCCCCACAGCGCGGCGCGTGTCCCGGCGCGGGTGCGTGATGCGTGGGGTTCGCCCAGCCCCCCGATGACCTGCGTCAGCATGTCCGAAGTCCGGCCTGACGCCTGTGCCAGCGCGGGCATGCCGCGATCAATGGCGTCGCTGCGGAACATGAGGGTAAACAGGCCGGGGTTGAGGATGGCGAAATGCACATACGCCATCCCGGTCGCATGCGCCCCCCTGTCCATGGCCGGTGCAAGGGTGGCGGCCAGTTCCTCATACCCTGTGGTTGCAAGCGCGCTGAGCAGTCCCGTCAGGTTTCCGAAATGCGGTGCCGCCGCCGCCGAAGACACGCCCGCGCGGCGCGTGATCGCGCGCAGTCCCAGCGCGGCAATGCCCTGCTCCTCCAGAATGTCGCGCGCCGCGCGCAGCAGCGCCACGCGCAGGTCGCCATGATGGTAGGCCGCCTTTCCGGCAGCGCGGCCCCGCGTGGCCCCGGAAGGCGACGGGGCGAGTACCATGCTGTCATGTGACCTTGACATCCGCTTTTCCCGATGGTCATTCTTAACACTGTTAAGTTCAAGCCTGCATGATGGTCAAGCAAAAAGCAGGCTGCCTTCCGGAAAGGATTCCGCGTGCGTTTTCCCCGCCCTGCCCGCACCATGGCCTGCCTTCTGGCGGGCCTGTGTCTTGCCGCCCTCCCCTCCCACGGCCATGCGGCTGCCCCCGCCGCGCAAAGCGGCAGGCCCGGAACGCTCACGGCATCCGAAACCCTGCCCGAAGCCTTCAGCCTGCCGCATGCCGGGCGTGCCCTGCGCATCACATATCTTTCCACCAACGGCATCACCGGCAGTGGGCTGGTCCCCGTGACGGCGGAAATCATCCTCCCGCCGGGCAAGGCGCCCAAGGGGGGATGGCCGATCGTCGCATGGGCGCACGGGACCGTCGGGGTGGCGGATCACTGCGCCCCGTCCGCCAATCCGTGGACCGATCGCAACAGGCGGTATCTGTCCGCATGGATGCAGCGCGGCTTTGCCGTGGTCGGAACCGATTATCAGGGGCTGGGCACCCCCGGCGTGCATGCCTATCTCGATACGCGGGTGGAGGCCTACAGCCTGCTTGACGGGGTGCGGGCCGCACTTTCCTCGGTCCCGGAACTGCGTAACAGGGTCATGATTGTCGGGCAGTCACAGGGGGGCGGGGCGGCATTTGCATCCGCCGCGTTCGCGCCCGCCTATGCACCTGACATCGACATCCGTGGCACGGTTGCAACCGGCGTTCCGTATATCACGCCGGAACTCCTGAAACAGCTGATGACAGCCTCCGCCACCCGGCAGCAGGGCGCGACATATGATCCGCTGATGGTCTATACGCTCTATCTTGCACAGGGGCTGGCCGGTTATGATCCGGCTTTCAGGCCGGAAGATGCCTTCTCGGCAAAGGCCCTGCCTGCCTATCAGGCGGCAGGCGATCTGTGCGTGTCGGAACTGACCGACACGGTGAAGGCCGCGGGCCTGAATTTCGGGAACTCGCTCGCACCGAATTTTGCAAAAACGCTGGCCCCTGCGCTGGCCGCAATGGCATATCCGACCCTGAAACTGGCCCAGCCGCTCTTCATCGGTACCGGTGAGCTTGACCACGATGTCCCCCCGCCATTGCAGTTCGGGCTGGTCAAGGCCGCATGCGCCGCGGGAACAACCGTGCAGGCCCATCTCTACAGGGGGCTGGACCATAGCCAGACGGTCAATGCATCCCTGCCGGATTCTGCTGCGTTTACACAGGCGGTCATGGCGGGCAGGCCCGTGACGCCGCAATGCACACCAACCCCGCAGTAACACGTCCGGCCCGCGCGGATACCCCGGCCATGGGCGGCGGGTAACGACCGGCGCGCCGGGCATCCGCGCGGAAGGAGACATTGGTGCATACGCTCGATTTCAGTTCATGGCACAGCCTTCTTGTCACCCTGATCGGGCTGTCGCTGATTACGCTCATCGGCGTGGGGATCAGGCTGCTGATGATGGTGGTCATCCAGCAGCGTCGCGAGCGCATGAACCGCCAGATCAACGAGCGGCTGCGCACCCTGATCGCAGCCTACCGGACGCTGGGTGGTTCCTTCACCGGTGACCTGGTGGTCGATCCGCGACATCGGCGGGAGTTGCGGGTGATGGCCGATACGGGAACAGAGCCGGACGGCGCATCGGAACGGACACGTCGTATCCGCGATGCCGTGGAGGCCGCGCTGTCGGACATCATCCTGCTCGGCACCGAGGAACAGGTCCGCCTCGCCGGGCAGGCCGCCCAGGAACTGGTGGCCGGGCAACGCGTGCACACGCATGCGCTGGTCATCTCACTGCGCGATTTCATCCGCAGGGCGCTTGACCTTGCCCCGATCCCGTCGGATCTCGCCATCCCGATGCAGGGCCCGACCCGCATCCCGGCATCGGGCAACCGGGGAAAGGAAGATGGGAAAAAGGAAAAGGCTGAGGGGGGTGGCGGGGGCATGAACGGTGCCGGCGATGGTCTTTCAGCGGGAGAGGCCAGCAGCGACCATCATGATCCATGATCGACACAGGTGCCCCCGGATGACATGACCGTTCAGAGCACCGGCCCGACCATCGCCAGCACATTGTTCCACAGCACCCGGTGAACCGGCCAGCGTATGACGTCATCAAGCGTCACGCGCGTGGATGCAGTCGTATAACTCTGTTGCCTTTCATGGACGGCGGCCGTGAAATCAGGATCCACCAGCAGGATATTGTTTTCAAAATTCAGGTCGAAACTGCGCCGGTCCAGATTTGCCGACCCGATCATGGTCATGTGGCCATCCACCGTCAGCGCCTTGGTATGCAGCAGGCCATGCGGGTATTCGTACACCATCACCCCGGCCTCCAGCAGTTCGCGGTAATAACTGCGGCTGGCACCGGCAACGATCCATGAGTCATTGCGCCGTGGCAGGGTCAGGACCGTTTTGACGCCGCGTCGCGCGGCGGCACACAGCGCGGCCTGTATGGGTTCGTCCGGCACGTAATAGGGCGTGGTGACCATCAGTTCCCGTGCCGCGGCATTCATGAGCGAAACGAAGACCTCCGGCATCGCCGCGTACCGCACCGCGGCACTGGTGCCGATCACCTGTGCAACGAACCCCTCCCCCGTTGGCACGGTGGCGGACGCCAGCAGCGGTGTCAGGTCCTCGTCCGTATGGGCAATCCAGTCCGTTGCGAACAGGTGCTGGTTCTGCAACACGACCGGCCCTTCGAAACGCGCGACAAGGTCCACCCATGGTGCGAAGCGCGCCTTTACCCGGAATTGCGGGTCGGCGCAGTTCTGGCTGCCGCAATAGGTGATACGGTTGTCAATCACGACAATCTTGCGATGGTTGCGCATGTCGAAACGCCCGCGGAACGGACGTTGCAGGAGATTGCCGATCGGCAATGCACGCACGACCAGTACGCCCGCCGCCTGCATCTCTGCCCAGTGGTGGCTGTGGATCAGTCGCCGCGACCCGAGGTCATCGGCCATCACACGGCAGACGACACCCCGCGCCGCCGCGCGCTTGAGCGCATTGATGACCTTCATGCCGTTATTGTCCGACAGCCAGATGTAAAAGCTGATATGGACATGTTCGCGTGCGGCATCGATGTCCGCGACCATCGCCGTGATCGCGGCATCGGAATCGTGCATGAGCGCTGCGCGGTTGCTGCCAATTGGCGGATAGCCACTGATCGACTGCCCGACCCGGAACAGGGGCGCCAGACGCGGCGGCAGGCCGAAATCATGTTCGGCGTCGATCAGGGCGTCATTCTTCTTGCCCGGAACGGGCAGGTCCCGGATGGCCTTGTGGATACGCTGGACGATGCGTCCGTCAAGATGCGTTTCACCCAGCAGGAGATAGGCGATCATCCCGAGGACCGGCAGCGACCCGATAATGGCGACCCATGCCACGCGTGAGGCAGGTTCGCGATGCGGCCTTAGCAGTACCCGTCCGATGAACAGTAACTGGCACCCAAGGGTCGTCGCCGCACCAACCCAACCCCATTCCATGTCTTTCGCCCTGCCCTGAACCCGGTAACGCCTATGTTGGGTGGAATGGTATCGTGTGCATACCCTGCGGGCAACATCCGTCCGTCCCCTCGTCCCGCAGGGCAGGGTTTACGGAATCATCTGATGAAAAACTGGCGGTGATAGGCATACATATCACTGAAAAAGCACAGTTCCGGAGCGCCGAGCAGGATTTCGGGCACCGTGCGCCTCATGACATCCTGCCAGTGCAGCACGAAGCGCGTGAATTCCACCGCCTCGCGCTGCGAAAAGCCACGGACCTGATAGGCAAGGGTCGTATGGAACACATACTGGTCGGCCAGGGGATCCTTCATCCCCATATGGGTCGCAAGTGCGTGGCGCAGTCCCGCCAGCACCCGCCCCTGCGCGGGATCGGCCGGTTCCAGCCTGATATGGGGGACCTGCCCGTCACATGACGGGTCCGGCCTGGACGGCCGCATGCGGATGGGCAGGGCCAACCCGTAATCAAAGGTTTCAAGCCTGTTCCTGACCCACTCGTCGCATGACGGCATTGGTGTCGTGCGTGCAAGGGCACGGGGCCACGACGGTTGCGCGCGCCGTCCATCGTTCAGACCGTCCAGTACGGTCATGTGATAGCTTGACGGCGGAAGCAGCGCCAGTTTTGCACAAAAGTCCTGTGCCAGACTGTCACGGTACATATCCAGCATGGCATTGAAAAATGAACTCTGCACGCCCTGTTGCGGCAGGTGGCAGATGATCGTGTTCCCGGCATAGGGCCGGGGGCGGCCATCAGGATAAAATTTGTTCTGGTTCAGAAGCAGCATCGTGACCCCTGGCCTTGTTCCGTCTCCCGCACGGGAAAGGGACTGCACCTGTTTTCAGGGAAAACACAATGCGCATGGGCCGGACGGCCGGGCATGATGCCCATCCCGTCCGACTGGCATATTTTTTCGGGTATTAACCCGCCTTGATCTCGATCCTGCGCTCTGACGGCTTTACCGGTTCACGGCGCGGCAGGGAAATCTGCAGGACACCATTCTTGATGCTGGCGACGATGGCATCGGGATTGACATCTTCGGGCAGGTTGAAATGTTCCTCGAACGCACCGAAACTGCGGCCTGCGACATGCTGCTTCTGTTCGGTACCGGCAACCGGGCTTTTCTTCTCGCCCGAGATTGTCAGGACACCATTTGTCGTGCTCAGGCCAATATCCTTTTCCGAACAGCCCGGCACCTCGATATAGATATGGTATCCCGACGTATCCTCGGTAATGTCTGTCGCGCCCAGCCTGCCGGAACCAAACGTGTCCGGCGCGCGGTAATCTTCAATCAGCCTGCCGACCTGCCGCTGCAGCACCGCGAACGGATCTGCCACCCGCCCGTCACGGCTGCTGGAAGGGCGTTGCGGCACTGCGATGATTGTCGGACGCGTAATCACGATATTCCTCCTGAAAGCATGGCCAGATCATCTGGTGCCCTCACTGTGGAATGGTGCATGTCCCGATACAGTGACGCAGGTCAAACATGGCATGCCCCACGTTACGTCCAGATATACCTCATTTCTGAAACATAACGGTACATATCAGGCTTTCTGCAATCCCGGGTGTCCACGCGCCACGGCAAAGCTGGCATAGGTCGACAGCCTGCCATCACGTTCCATGACCCTGTCGAGCACCTTCAGGTCAGCATGCCAGACGTCGCGCCCCACATCGCACAGCACATAACCGCGCTGGTCCGTCGTCGCCAGCAACTGTGGGTTTTCACGCCGGACCGAGCGGCTGAAATGGTCATCATCCCCGCCCCCATCCGCGCCGGACGTGATGGATGTCGCAAGGAATTCGACCGACACAGGTCTGGCATTTCCCGGGTCATATGCAAGGTTCCCCGCAAAATGCCGATGCGCGTCGCCCGTCACGTTCACCACGTTGCCCGGGCAGTTCCGTTCAATGAACTGCAGCAGGCGCCTGCGACTGTACATATAGCCCGACCACTGGTCCATGCTGTAAAGCACAGGGCCATGGTCGGACTTGCGAAAGGCAAGGTTCATCATCATGACCTGATGCGCCAGCAGGTTCCACCTTGTATCCGAATGGGCCAGGCCATTGAACAGCCAGCGTTCCTGTTCCGGGCCCATCATCGTCCGTTCAGGCGACCAGACATCCGGCCCCTGCCCTGTCATCCTGTCCCCGTAAACCTGGTCGCTGCGATACTGGCGTGTATCAAGGAGGAATATGTTCATCAGGTCGCCATAACGCAGGCTGCGATAGATCTGCATGTGACTGCCATCCGGCAGCGAACCCAGGCGTAGTGGCATATGCTCGTAATAGGCCTGCATGGCGGACGCCCGCCTCAGGCGGAATATGTCCGCAGGCGTCCCGTCCTGATCGGTGTCACCGGCCCAGTTGTTATCGACTTCATGGTCATCGGGCGTGACAATCCATGGCACGGCGGCATGGGCGGCCTGCAGGTCCGCATCGGCCTTGTACTGTGCGTAACGGCGGCGATATTCATCAAGGGAATAACATTCAGGCCCGACATGGCTGCGCAATACCCGAAACGGCCTGCCATGTTCCTGGTGGATGCCTTCCTTTCTTCCTTCGCCTTCATAAATATAGTCACCATAATGGAAAACGAAATCTATCGGTTCTTCGGAAATCCTGCGCCACGCGGTATAATATCCCTGTTCATAATGCTGGCAGCCCGCCGCGGCGAAGCGTGCGCGCACAGGTGACGCGCCCGGCAGGGGAAATGTGTGACTGCGCCCGATCGTGCTGTCATACCCGGCAATACGAAACCGGTACCAGTAAGGCCGGTCCGGTTTCAGGCCCGAAACCTCCACATGGACCGAATGCCCCAGTTCCGGATGCGCCAGCGCCTGTCCGGCGCATACGACATGCGACAGGGTTTCATCCGCCCCGACCTGCCAGTCCACCAGCATGGGGCGGTTATCGGCCATGCCCGCGTCAAGCGCCAATGGCGCGGGGACCAGCCGTGTCCAGATGACGAAACCATCCGGCGACGGGTCCCCCGACGCAACGCCCAGTTGGAAAGGTGACGTATCGAATTTCGGTTTTTTATCGAGGTTGGCAGGCGTTGCCGCGCGCAGGGCCCTGATCCGCGCCGAAAGCAGCATCCCGCCTCCCAGTCCCGCCAGAACCTGCCTGCGTTTTATAAAAATCATGAAAACATCCTGTTCTGACTGGAATATAACCTGTTTCAATCTTTCATGGCAGGACATGTTCTGGCGGGCGCCGGAGCCACGGTCGCTGTCACGACAGGAGCCGCGGCTTCATTATGTGAGCTTGCCAGCGAAATTGTGTGATGTTTTCATGAATTCGCATCACACAGCGATCTTTTTCGAAAACTCCTTACGTTCCGCCCTGTGGGGTTACGCTGAACTCCAGCCCATAAGATGACTGGTCAACGGAACGGTGCTGCTGTCGTGGATGGATGGCCGGATCATCAGGCATGAGGGTATTGACCAGGTAGACCACGTCAGGTCCGGACGCATGGTTCACATACGCCAGATGATACAGGCCGGGCTTCAGGGCGACGGTGGCTTCATACTGCAGCACGATCACGCCGCTGCCTGCCTGCATGGCCGCGATGGATGGGAAAACGGCCTCCCCCTGCCTGAGGGAAAGGGCATGCCCGTTGAGGGAGATCTCCAGCCCACGTGCCATGCGCGTGGCATAGGCATGCTGTTCATCGGGCGACACGGTACCGTCCCCGTTACTGTCGATCTGGTGGATGACGGCGGGGGCGACGCCCCGTCCCGGTGTCAGGCGCAGGGTGACGGCAACACGCTGGCGGGTTATGCCGATCATCGTCGCCTGCAGGTATTCATCCAGCCGGTGCGCCTGCGCCATCCCCGTAACCGACAGCAATAGCATCGCGGCCATCACGGGCACCGCCACCCGCATGATGGCCCTCATGGCCGGGTATATCGGTTGCCATAGCTGTTGGTCGGATCACGGTAGACGGTATGGACATGCATGGTGGGATCGTCCCCTACCCCCTGTGGCGAGAACTCGATAAGCAGCCTTGGCCCCTGGATCCGGTAATAGGATGACCCGTTACGTCCCGGTGCGTGGGTGACAGGGCCGCTCCATGCGAACCATGTGCTGTCGAGGCCATTGCGGATTTCCTGCAGGCGTGGCGCGGCATAGGCATCATCGACGATGCCGGCCCATTCCCCGATCACAGCCATCAGCAGTTCTTTCTGCGCAGCGGTCATGGCGCTTGCCTTCAGGCCTTCGGGGATGAGCATTTCGCCATCGTGGCCGGGGCCGAGCACAAGGTCCGCCACCCTGTAGGACAGGATGGCCTGACGTTTCTGTTTCGCATCAAGCGCGTCCAGCAGCGCGAAGGCACGATCATTTTCCCCTGCCAGCACCCGCACCGTCTTTCCGTCCGCCTGGTAAATCGCGGGCTGCGCGCCGGTCAGGGTGGGGGTCATGACACCATGAGCGCCATCAATCACGATGTTCAGCCCCAGATGATGGCCGCCGAACTGTATCATCCACGGGCTGTCCGGCATCGGCCTGCCAAAGATCGCGATGGTATAGACCGCCTTGCCCGAAGCAAAGGGCGTACCGCTGTCGGCAAGCGCCTGATCCGCGCCCATGATCTCAAGCACTTTCCGGTAGCCCCCCGGACTCAGCACCGTCTGGAGCAGCCGCAGCGCCGCCGCCTGCTGGGGCGGGGTCAGTTGACCCATCTGCACTCCTGGTCGCGGCACGTCACTGACGGGAAAATTGGACCAGACCGAATTGCCGTAGCGTTCGCCTACGAATCCTCCCGGCGGCCCCATGCCCGGTCCCCGCGGTGCAGGTGCGCTGGCCTGTGCCCCGGTGACAGGCTGCACCGGCTGGTCGGGGGCGCTGCGGCGGAAACGGGCAAGGGTGGCCGTCTTTTGTGTTACGAAAGGAAACTGCACCTTCGCACGGCTGCCAGCATCGAATGTGCCGAGGAAAGACCGCGCGGCAGCGACAACCATATCCGTGCGCCGGGCGGCGACGTCCCCTGTCGCGGCGATGGCGGCAGGCGGTGCCTTCTGGCCCGGTACCTCGGCCGCCATTGCGGACGCCATGACCAGGAACGTCCCACCTGCCGCCAGAAAAATCTTGTGCATCAATCCCCTGCCCTGTCCTGCCTGACCGGAGTTCCATATGTTGCATGCACACTGCATTGCCCGCGCCGCACGATCAAGGGCTTTCCCCCCGCCGGGTTTTCGCCCCACAATGGCGCCCGCTGTCGGGTCGGGCCCGCCACCGGGGCACGAGCATGACATCGGACCAGCAACGACCCATCGGGAACCCGCCATGCCCCATTCCAAGCCCACCTCCACATCAGTGCGTGGCCTGCCGCGCCAGACATCCCGGCTGGCGATCGGCATGGCCCTCGCGATGCCGCTTGCGCTTGCCAGTGTCACGGCTGCCCATGCCGCGGACTGCCGCGACCTTGCCCGTCGGGCCCTGCCGGATGCCACCTTCACGACCGTTGAAACCGTGCCGGCGGGGCGCTGGCAGCCGCCGCAGGACCAGTTGTCACGCATCATGTCGGCCCCCGGCATGAACCTTGCCGGCCATGCGGTACAGTCCCCCACCCCTGCCTTCTGCCGTGTGGCCCTTACGCTGCGCCCTTCGCATGATTCACAGATACGCACGGAAGTCTGGCTGCCACTGGAAGGCTGGAACGGCAAGCTGGAGGGATCGAAGAACCCTTGATTGATGTGCTTGGCCGGTAATTTCTGGGTTTTGGCGATTTGATTGACGGTTTTTGCGATGGCGTCCAGTCTGCGTTTTGAGCAGATTGGGAGTTGTCTCTCGC